>NZ_JBXGLH010000004.1:0-387854 GCF_056892285.1 Haladaptatus sp. HS23
CTCGACGGAAATATCGTCAAGATGGTCCATTAGAACACTCAACGTTATCCGGGCAGAAATTTCTAACGGCTACTATATTATCTCAGCTTTTGTTTCTGGTGAGTGGTCAACTGGCTTCTCAAGGCTCCGCTTCCACATTTGGATTTCTCTATAGTATAGAATCACACTTGTTGCTTGTTCAACATTTAGGAGTCCAAGCTTATCTTGGTTTTCCATGTAAATGTCAAACTGAAGGGATGCTTCGGAATCACGAACTATTTGTCTATACCACTTATTAATCTGCTCTTCTCCGTACTCCTCAAGACGTAGTTTTGCGTTTTCTTCAGGAGTATTATCTGACTTTATGTAGTCAATTGACTCTATAGTATCAAACCACCTCTCCATCAGTTCGATTTCCACTTTCAATGCACGGCAGAATCGCTTTCGCTCAATATGCCGTCGATATGCACTGATAAAGAATGTGCCACTAAGCGTGAGGAAACCACCAACTAAGACGCCAACAAGTCCAGAAGCCATTCTTGTATCTCCTTACCAACGAGATTAATTATTCTACGCACATAAATTCATGCACGACTATGAGATAGTGCTGTGAGACAGCACAGAATCGCTTGTGAGACGAATGTATGTTTTTCTGATGTCTACCATTCGCAAGAGGAAGAAACCTCGCAGGAGGCAAATATCGTCCTCCTGTGGTGTCGTAGGAAGGGAGGTGATTTCCCTATCACGCACAATACATGGTGGGGTTTCTTCGGAATCGACGGGACGACATTCAAAAAATGTGACGTATCCCGATTCTTAAAAACTATCCCCAAGGAGATATTGGATTCTTTACATACAACGTCTGTACCTCTCGAAAACGAGGGGAAGACGTCTTCCTTAATTACAGTCTTTTGAGAGTGAAAATTATCATCTTGGTGGGGATTCATCCACAGATTCGACACTTAAGGCACGGGAATCAAGGTAATTGACAGAAAAAGAATGGTTTCGGCGACAGACGACTTCTCTATGGATAAAAACAGCTTTAATCACCTTCGTAGGTAGAAGGCCCTTTTCTCTTGAAGTTACCAAAGAGGAATAAATTTCCTTAGGAAATCACGCGCCGTGTGTTGCTTCGTCTCCAAAGTCTATAGACTCAAATTATCCAGTTCTCTCCTTCGATTCATCCGTTTCTGTTCTCTATCTCTTACGTCGTAGTGTTCCGACAAGGTATCTACACTCACATTCATCCTCTCGCTGGCTATCTCCTTCGAGACATTCTTATCGAGATGATTGGTTATCGCAGAACGTCGGATAGCGTGAGGCGATACGCTCGAAGGACACCGAGAGTATCGAGTCGAGTCAGTCACTGCTTCGCAATCCTCGATAGTCTTATCATGAGGACACTTGTCGGCGTAGAAGCACGGTCGAGTAACCATATACACAATCCGTTGCATGGAATTTCCCGACAATCTCCCTTGCTGGCTTGTGAACAACGGTTCTCGTCCATCAGACTCCTCTTGAGCGATTCTATTCCGGTCGATGTAGTCATTCAAGGCTGTGACCAAAGAGTCGTCTACGAGGCTGATATTCCGTTCTGCTTCGTCCTGTAGCTTCAACGGAGTAGGGTTAGCCGCGTTCGGTCGATGGCGGATTTTCAAGAAACCTTCCTGCCTCTCGTAAGACGACAAATCAAGGCTTACGCAAGTGCCTCTCCTCATTCCAGTGTGGTACAAGAGGTGAAACAGTACGTGTTCCTTCGAGGCGTACCGGAATCGCTGAAGATGGTCTATTATCGCTTCAGCTTCTTCGTGGGTAATCGACGTATCACGTACTCCCTCTCCCTTGCTAATCTTCGGAACGATGATTTTCTCGGGAAGTCCTTGTTCAACTGCTTCGATGCTTTCGGCATACCGGAGAAATACCCGGAACGTCCGTAGCTGGTTCTCAAGTGTGACCGTTGAGACACCACCATCGGCTATTCTCCAGTTCTTGTAGGCTTCACAAAGCCGTCCAGTCATCTCGTTAAGGTTCTCGATTCCTTGAGTGTCACACCACTTCAGGAATTGCTTCAACCTGTAGCGATGGTTCTGGATTGTCGAACGGGAAGCGTCGTTTGCACGACTATCCAGATAGTGCGAGACGGCTTCTTTCGGTGCAATCGGTTCGAGATTCTGCGGTTCCTTAGTCATGGTTGGTCAGGGTTGCAGAATTACACGACCGAGAGGCAGCTTCCGAATCCTGCCCCGACCCATTTCTGACGACGCTACACGACGAGCGTAGCGAGGAGTCTGCGGCGTCGAAATGGTCCGGCAGTTCGAACTTGGGGAGTCGCATGCCCGCGGAGTGAACGAGCAGGAACGTCTCCACAAAGTTCGAATCTGTCCCGAATCATGATTGTACCGCGAATTACTCGTGGGCACACGATTTGCGCGGGTCCGCCCACGAGGCGAAACGACTGTCCCATCGAACGGTATCGAATTCAAACGAGTTCCATGATGACTTTGGTTTCTATTTTCCGAAGGTGTTCACCGACCGTCCCCGCAGAGATATCCGCTCGGTCCGCAAGGTCTCGAAGGGTCGCACGCCGTGGTATCTCGTAATAGCCCTCGTCTATCGCCAGTTCCAACAGTTCTCGCTGGCGATCCGTCAGCAGCGACGCGAGTTGGCGCATATCCGGGCGATACTCGCCCATCCCTTCGAGCTTAATCCGAATTCCGCCGGGGATTTCCCCGATAGCCTCTCTGATTTTCTCGTCCTCTCCAAGCATGGTTACTCGAAGGTCACCCCGGTCGGTGTATTCCATCGGCCAATCCACGACGATTTCGTACCGTCGGAAGATACCGAGGAGGTCGGTCATGAGGGAGTTCGCTCGAAAATGGAGGTAGACGAGTCCGTCAGATGCTGCAGACTTTTCACAAGTCAGCACGTCCGGGTTCGCCTCCAGCACTTCCGTGGCCTGTTCGAAGTCACCACGGAGTTGATACAGCCCGACGCCGGTTCCGTCGTCCAAGAGGTTGATGTAGTGGATCGCTTCACCCTTCACTGCTGAATCGGTGTCGCACTCGCCATTAGGACAGCGTTCATCGTCGACCTGCCGAATGACGAACGTAATATATCTCATACTATCGACCGGCTCTTTGCGCCCAGAGCGCCCAGAACGACTGAATCCGGTCGGTCTGTGAAGTATCGATTTGCTCGGGCTGTCTCTGTCGCTGGCCGTACCGCATCAGTGGATGAATATGCCGCAAACGGATATAAACCCACCTCAGATGTACGGCGCTATTCGCATGTATAGGTGAGTCGTCCGTATCACCGACGCATGCCGAACAGAAAAACTGAAACGGGCACCACGAACAGTACGGAACGGAAACTATCGACTCCCGGTCAGTCAATCGTCGCTGCACTCTCCGAGCGCTTCGACCTTGCGGAACATCGGCGATATCTCGCACGCGACCTCGAAGGGACGATACTGGACCTCGGCGCGGGGAGCGGTGCGTTGGTCCCGTACCTGCAAACGGCAGTTCAGCGTGAGCCATCTCTCGACCTACATGCAATCGAACCGAATCCCGGCAGACGGAGACGGGCGAAGCGGACAGCCAGCGCACACGGCTTAGATATAAACGTACAAGCAGGACGGGCCGAATCCCTGCCCTACGCGGATGATACGTTCGACGTGTTTATCGCCTCCGCGGTGTTCTGTACGGTACAAGATCCGTTTTTAGCCTTTGAGGAGGTCCACCGTGTTCTGAAGCCGGATGGCGAGTTCCGCTTTCTCGAACACGTCCGGTCCGACGGTCCCCGTGGCTACGTCCAAGACGCCGTGACACCACTCTGGAAACGGATCGACGCCGGCTGCCATCTCGACCGACGAACGGACGAGTGGATCGCGGCCGGTCCGTTCGCTCTCGATGAAATCGAAACCCTACGTATCGGCGTTAGCCCATCCAGACCCTTCGTGCGCGGAACTGCCACGCCGGAGAGTCCAACCGAGACCGACGGCCGAAGCGATGATAGATTGCAGGAGTCGGGCTGAAACGTGAACGCGAAAGCCACCGCATTGGCGATTCTCGGTGCCATCGTCGCACTTCTCGGAATATTGTGGCTCGTCCAAGGTCTCGGACTCGTCCAAATCGGTCCCGTTTTGTGCGTCACAGACTGCAAACCGATTACGGGAAAATCGACGCAATGGACGGTTACGGGCGCGATTGCCCTGTTCATCGGAATCGTCGCCGTTTGGGCGGGACGGAGTCGCGCGAATCGATGACGGTTCATATCGAAGTCCTCGCATTGATTCACACTACACTCGCTACCACATTCCGCGAAAACCGTCCACCACGCTTCACTCTGCCACACGTCCCGCTTCCGCGACTCACCGGACTTTCTCCACGGCCTAGCCCACAACGTTAACCCGGAATCCGACCGAACGCCCGTGTATGATAACCGCAGAGCGGATGGCCGCCGTGGACGAGAACGCGGAGTATCTCGGCGTCCCTCGCAAGCAGTTGATGGAATCGAGCGGGAACGCCATCGCCCGACGCGTGCGCGAGATGGTGTCGCCGGGTGCGCGTGTCTGCGTCGTCGCCGGACGGGGGAACAACGGCGGCGACGCCTTCGTCGCCGCGCGATTTTTAGACGAGTACGACGTCTCGGTTCGTCTACTCGGACGAGCCGAAACCATCGGCACCGACATCGCGCGGGAGAACTGGGACGCGCTCCAACGCGCCGAGTACGACACGACGGAGGTGAAGGACTCACGCGCGTTCGAACTGCCGGACTGTGACCTCGTGGTCGACGCAATGCTCGGAACCGGCGTGACGGGAGCGCTTCGGGACCCCGCCGCGACGGCGGCGCGGGCGATAAACGACGCCGACGTCGCCGTCCTCGCCGTGGACGTTCCCTCGGGTGTGAACGCCGACACGGGAGAAGTCGGAGGAGACGGGGAGGGGGTGGCCGTCGAAGCCGATTCGGTCGTCACGTTCCACGACATGAAACCCGGCCTCGCCGACTACGACGGGGACGTGACCGTCGCCGACATCGGCATCCCCGCCGCCGCGGAGCGGTTCGTCGGGCCGGGCGACCTCGGGAGCGTTCGCGGGAACGTCGGGGGCCGCGTGTTCGTCATCGGCGGCGGGCCGTTCACCGGCGCTCCGGCGCTTGCCGCCCAGTCGGCCCTGCGGACGGGTGCCGAACTCTCGTTCGTCGCCGCGCCGAAGGCCGTCTCGGGGGAGATCCAGGGCTACGCGGAGGACCTCATCGTCCAACCCTACGACGGCGACAGGTTGACGCCCGAACAGGTGGATGGGTTGGTCGAAACGGCCGAATCGTACGACGACACGGTCGTCATCGGGCCGGGACTCGGCAACGCCGACGAGACCATCGACGCGGCGACCGACTTCCTCGAATCGTTCGATGGGCGGGCGGTCGTCGACGCGGACGCGCTCCCGGCGATTCCCGACCTCGACACGGACGCGACGGTAGTCTGTACGCCGAACCGCAAGGAATTAGCGGAGATGGGCGGCCCGGACGTGGACGACCTGCGCGAGGCGACGGACGAAATCGAGGCCCTCGCGAGCGACATCGGCCACGTCGTGTTGGCGAAGGGAGCGACCGACGTGATTTCGGACGGCGAACGGACACGCGTCGTCCGGACGGGCAACACGGGAATGAAAGTGGGCGGCACGGGGGACCTGCTCGCCGGAATCGTGGCGGGACTGTTCGGCACGACAGACGCCTTCGACGCCGCGTGCGTCGGGTCGTTCGTCAACGGACGCGCGGGCGACTTGGTGTACGACGAGCGATACGAGGGGCTCCTCGCGTCCGACATGCTCGAAACGATTCCGGCCGCGATATGGGGTGACGACGATGCCTGAAACGGGACCGGACGATGACGGAACGCGAGCAACGGACGGGACGAAACGGGACGGCGAGACGAACGACGAGGGGTTGACTCACACGGACGAATCCGGTGAAGTGCAGATGGTAAACGTCGGCGAAAAGCCCGATACGGCCCGCCGCGCGGTTGCGAGGGGGAAGATTCACCTTCGACCGTCGACCATCGAGGCGATTCGGGCGAACGACCTGAAGAAGGGCGACGTGTTAGCGACCGCTCGAATCGGGGCGATTCAGGCGGTGAAACACACGTGGGAGACGATTCCGATGTGCCATCAGATACCTATCACGAACGTCGATACCGACTTCGACGTTCGTGATGACCGGGTACGCCTGTCCGTCGCCGTCGAGACGACGGGCAAGACCGGATGCGAGATGGAGGCCTTGGAGGGCGTGACGACGGGTTTGAACGTCGTCTGGGACATGGTGAAAGCGGTCGAAAAGGACGAAGAAGGCGGGTATCCCGACACTGCTATTCGGGACGTTCGGGTGGTCGATAAGGAGAAACGCGAACTCACACGGTAGCCGAATCCGGGTCCTCAGCGGGGGAGATGTATTCCATTCCCCAATCGCGCATCGAGAGGATGACGGGTTCGAGCGACTCGCCGGTCGACGTCAGCGAGTACTCCACTCGAACCGGTTTGTCACTCACGATTTCGCGGTTCACCAATTGCTTTTCGCCCAAGTCGTCCAAACTGTCCGACAGAACCTTGCTCGAAATGCCGTCCACTTCCTCCTTGAGCGCGTTGAACCCGAGCGGACCGCTCACGAGCAGTCGATGTACGATGACGGGGTGCCACTTCTTCCCGACGAGCGTCGCCGTGGCGGTGATGGGACACCACTCCTCGCCCGAACACCACATGGTCAGTCGTTCCGGTTTCTCTGTCATAGAACGGAGTAGGGTGGCCGACGATAAAAAGTTACATCACGAAATCAACTTACCGATAGTAACCGTTTGACGGCTTTTTCGCAGGGAAAAAGTGCTTGTGTGAGCATCGGAGATAGATTCCTCTCACACAACGGTTTCACAGATAGAATGTACGAATAACCGAAAGGTTCTCGTTCGCCCGTCGCCTATCGAACAGTGAGGAATCATGGTATTGGGTAACACTTATCACATAGGGGTTGCTACCCGATAGTGGAGAGAAAGCCGACAACCAACCGAATCGCATGACTACGAGCACGCACGAAGCAGACGATTCCCGACGAAACCGGGACGACGACCGATACGCCGAACTCGAAGTGCAGGACGACGCAGTCCTCATTTACGACCTGAAAAACCACACCGCGTGGATTCGTTCGAACGGGGCAGTATCGTTATATTCGATGCTTTAAGCCGATGGTACGGCAGTCAAGTCACTCGCTTTCGACCGTGACTGCTGGATGATGGCGGAGCGTGCTTCGAACTCGACGACCACCTCGTCGTCGGTGTAGGTCACGTCCTCCACGCGGGCGTGGTCGTGTACCCACGAAACCACGCTCATCGTTTCGTCCGTCATCGGCATCACCAATCGTTCGAACTCCCAATCCGGCAGTTCGATATCGATACGCCGTTTCAGTTCTTCGACGTTCATATCCTCCTTGCCACTGATAGCGACCGGATTCGGCGCGAGTGCCGAGAGCGCCTTGCGCTTTTCCTCGATTTCCTCGTCGCTAACGGTGTCGATTTTGTTCAACACCGTAACGATGGGCGCTTGATTACGTTCGTACAGCGTGTCGTGGCAGGTGACGAGTTTCTCGCGAATGTCGTCTATCGGTTCGCTCACGTCCACGACCAACAGGACGAGGTCGGCGTAGTACACCGCGTCCAACGTCGATTTGAACGATTCCACCAACCAGTGCGGGAGGTCGCTGATGAACCCGACCGTGTCGGTCAACAGCACGTCCCGCCGCTCGATGTCGGCCTTCCGCGTCGTGGTCCCGAGCGTCGTAAACAGGCGGTCTTCGGCCTCCGCCGTCGGGTCCAAGTCGGGATGTAACTCGTCGTTCGCGCCGATTTCCAACTCCTCCGCCAGTCGCTGGAGGAGCGTCGATTTCCCCGCGTTCGTGTATCCCGCAAGCGCCACGAGGTCGAACCCCGACTCGCGTCGTTTCTGTCGTCGGTCCGCCTCCTTGTCGGCGATGGCGTCGAGTTCGTCCTTGATGCGGCTTATCTGGTCTTTGATGTCCTGTTCGTGGCTCTCGTCGTATTCACCGAGACCCATGAACCCCGGTCGCTCGTCGCGCTTTGCGAGACTCGTCTTCGCCTCGACGCGGGGTAGTTCGTAGCGCAGTTCCGCTAATTCGACCTGCAGCTGTGCTTTCCGAGTTTGAGCGCGCTGGCCGAAGATTTCGA
Source organism: Haladaptatus sp. HS23 (assembly GCF_056892285.1). Taxonomy (NCBI): domain Archaea; kingdom Methanobacteriati; phylum Methanobacteriota; class Halobacteria; order Halobacteriales; family Haladaptataceae; genus Haladaptatus; species Haladaptatus sp. HS23. Next base: position 8,204 of record NZ_JBXGLH010000004.1, read on the forward strand.
GAATCAGCCTGAACCGGTCGATGACCTTCGTCCCGTCGGGCAGTCGCTGACCCAAATTATACGTCTGGTACGGACCGAGTTGGTTGTCGAAGACGACCACCCCGGCATCCCGTTCCGTGACGGCGGCCGTCAGCTCGGCGACTTTCCCCTCGCCGAATTGGAACGCGGCGTCTTCCTCTCTGGATTGTGTGACCGTCGCGGCGACGTCGTAGCCCGCGGCGCGAGCCAACTCGGTCAGTTCGTCCATCGAGGCGGTTCCGTCGTCTACCCGTTTTGCAAGTATCGCTTTCATAGGAGTAGTTTTCGGGCGGCGTACGCGGCGTGATGTGCGGCCTGCACGGTTTCACGTTCGGCTATGCTCTCGACGTACTTAAAATCAGGTTCGAGATACTGTTCGACCATCCACCGCGGTTCCTCGTAGAATTCGCCCCGTTCGGCGACTACCGGTTCCGCGGACGGGTCCGGGAGGTCACAAACCGCATCCGTGACGACCCCCGTCGTCGCCGAAAGCGTCGGTTCGTCGTGGCTGACCGCGAACCCCATCCCCTCGACGCTGTGAAGCCGTGTCGTCCCGACCATCGCGTGGATGGCGGCGGCGACCATCAGGTATTCGCCTTCCTCCTCGTGGCGACCGCTGATGTCGATGCCCACCACGTCAGCCGTGCCGGCCCTTCACCTTGATTCGTGCCTCGTTTCCGTGCACATGCGCCCGTAAGCCGCCGAGGCTCTTGAATCTCCCGCCGAGATTCACCCTCGCTTCGACGGCGAAAATCCCCCATCCACAGCGTGGGAGTGACGGCAGTTATTTCTCCCCGCGAACGCCAGTTCGAGACATGCGAGATGCGTATCTAGTCAGCGCGGCCCAGACGGATTTCGGGTCGTTCCCCGACGAAAGCTATCGGTCCCTGTTTCGCACCGCCTTCGAGGCGGCCTGCGACAGCGTTCCGGCGGGCATCGACCCGGACGACGTGGACGAGGCGGCCGTCGGCACGCTCGGCGTCGGCGGCCGTCAGTTGGGTCTGTCCGGCCCGGCGGTGACGGAACACGTCGGACTCGACGGAATCCCGTGCACCCGAGTCGAGAACGCGTGTGCGGCGAGCGGCTACGCGGTACGGCAGGCCGTACAAGCCGTCAAGAGCGGCATGGCGGACGTCGTCCTCGCGGGCGGCGTCGAAATCATGACCGACACGTCGAGCGACGCGACGAAGTACTGGCTCGGCGTTTCCGGGGAAACCGAATGGGAGCGGCTGTCGGGAACCACCTTCGCGGGCGTCTACGCCCAGATGGCCGACGCGCACATGGAGAAGTACGGGACGACGGTCGAAGACCTCTCCCGCGTGGCCGTGAAAAACCACGCCAACGGCGCGAAGAACCCGCACGCACACCTCGGGTTCGAATGCTCCTTGGAGGACGCGACGAACGCTCAAGTCGTCGCGGACCCCCTCACGCTCTATCACTGCTGTCCGACGACCGACGGCGCGGCGTGCGCCGTCGTCGTGAGCGAGGACGTGGTGGACGAGTACACCGACGACCCCATCCGAATCGCGGGCGTCGGCGCGGCGAGCGACCGGGTCGGCCTCTTCCAGCGTGACACTTACACCTCCGTCCCGGCGTCCCGCGAGGCCGCCCAGTCCGCCTACGAGATGGCCGGTGTGAGGCCCGAGGACATCGACTTCGCCGAGGTTCACGACTGTTTCGCCATCGCGGAACTGCTGGCCTACGAGGACCTCGGCTTCTGTGAACCGGGCGGAGCGGGAGAACTGGTCTCTTCCGGAACGACGGAACTCGGCGGTGAGCGCCCCGTCAACACCTCCGGCGGCCTCAAATCGAAGGGCCACCCCATCGGCGCGACCGGGGCGGGACAGATGGTCGAAGCGTACAAACAGCTCTCCGGAACTGCGGGCGAACGACAGGTCGAGGGAGCGACGCGCGGCCTGACCCACAACGTCGGCGGAAGCGGCGGTGCCGCGGTCGTCCACGTGCTGGAGAGGGAATCGGAGGTGGAGACATGACGGGGGACGAACGCACGCCGAACATCGCCGCCGTCGGTGCCTACGCCCCCCGATTCCGAATCTCGGCCGAGGCGTTTACCGAGGCGTGGGGACAGTTCCACGCTGCCGGGGTGAACGGGAAGGCGGTTCCCGACGCCGACGAGGACGCACTGACGATGGCCTACGAGGCCGCAACGCGGGCGCTTGAGGCCGCCGGAAACCCCGACGTCGCCTTCCTCGCGTTCGCTTCGACTACCCCGCCGATGGCCGAGGAGGACGTGACCACCCGACTCGGCGGAATGCTCGACGTCCCGGACGACGCGACACGACACGTCTTCACCGGAAGCACCCGCGCCGGAACGCGAGCGCTCGTCGCCGGATTCACAGCGGGGCCGTGGAACGACGGTGTCGGATTGGTCGTCGCCGCCGACTGCCCGCGCGGTGAACCCGACTCCTCCGAGGACCACGCGGCGGGTGCTGGCGCGGCGGCCTTCGTCCTCTCCGACGACGGCCCAGTGAGCATCGACGGGCAATCCGAATACGCGGTCGAATTCCCCGGCACGCGATTCCGAGAAACGGGCGATTCGACCGTCGAAGGATTGGGCGTCACCAGCTACGATAGAGAAACGTTCTCCGAGACGCTCGCCGGAGCGGTCGGAGGACTCGAAGCGGACGTCGGGACGGTGGACGCCGCGGCGGTGCAAGCCCCCGACGGAAAGTTGCCCTACCGGGCCGCGGGTGCGCTCGGCGTGGGCGTCGACGAAATCCGAGCAGGTGCGCTCGTTCACGAACTCGGCGACACGGGCGCGGCGAGCGTCCCGTTGAGTCTCGCCAAATCCCTCGCGGACGGCCACGAGCGAATCCTCGCCACTTCGTTCGGAAGCGGTGCGGGCGCGGACGCCCTTCTCGTTTCTCGAAACGACGACGTTCCCGTCTCGTTGGAACTCGACGGCGACGACCCGGTTTCCTACCCCGAGTATCTCCGACTGCGCGGCGACCTCACGTCAGGTCCGCCGAGCGGCGGCGGCGCCTACGTCAGCGTGCCGTCCTGGCGGCGCACGCTCGACCAACGGCACCGACTCCTCGCCGGACGGTGCCCCGACTGTGGCGCGCTGAACTTCCCGCCGGAGGGCGCGTGCAACGGCTGTAACTCGCTGGTCGAGTACGAGTCGGTGAAACTCACCGGCGAGGGAACCGTCGAAGCCGTGACGACCATCTCGCAGGGCGGTGCGCCGCCGGAGTTCGCGGAGCAGCAGGCCAAGTCGGGCGACTTCGACGTGGCAGTCGTCTCCCTCTCCGGATCCGACGGCGGCGAGGCGAGCGTTCCCGCACAGGTGGCGGGTACCGAACCCGGGACCCTCGAAATCGGCGACGCGGTGGCGACGACGATGCGCCGAATCTATACGCAGGAGGGCGTGACGAGGTATGGGTTCAAGATTCGACCGCGAGCGGTCGAATCTTGAATCATGCCAGAGCTTTCCTCTGGCAGTGGTTCACGGTTCAGCCGCTGGCTGAACCGTGAAGTAGGTTGGAACTGCGTTCCGACCGTAGTTCAAAATTCGCCCGGCATTCGGATCGTAACCGTGTGAATAGCTCCGCTATCGACGGAGAGTCATATTCGACCGATAGAATGAAATACTAACACGGAGATACGTCTCCTCCTGTTTTAGTGTGGATCGTACCGACATGTGGTTGGCACTACGTTTGTCACACTACTGACTTTGGAAATCCGATTCCGCACCTCGAGCGCACGTACTGCTCGTCTGTAGCTTCGAAAGAAAGTCTGTCTCGTGTACCCCTACCCGAGACAATTAACCGATTTCGCGGGCACGATAAAAGCTTTCTGCAAACGGTCGGAACGAGGATATGTTTTCGAATCTATCTGGACTCGAACCAAATCGACCCATCGTTGCGACGTTCCGATTCGAGGGCGGAGAAAAACGCTTTTCGTGCGTCCGCACGCGGTTTCTCACGATGAAAGTAGGCGTACTCGGAGCAGGGACGATGGGGCACGGAATCGCACAGGTGACGGCGATGGCGGGCCACGACGTGACTCTGCGCGACATCGAACGGGAGTTCGTCGAGGACGGTATCGAGAGCATCGAGGCAAACCTCCAAGGCGGCGTCGAGCGCGACAAGGTTTCGGAGGCCGAAAAAACGGAGACGCTCGACCGGATTTCCGGCACCACCGACCTCGAAGCCGCCGTCGGCGATGCCGACGTGGTGGTCGAAGCGGTTCCCGAGAAGATGGAAATCAAACGCAGCACGTTCGAGGACGTGGAGGAGTTCGTTCCGGACGACACCATCATCGCGTCCAACACCTCCTCGCTGTCGCTTACCGAAATCGCCAGCGCGTTAGAGGACCCCACGCGGGCGGTCGGACTGCACTTTTTCAACCCGGTCCACATCATGAAGTTGGTCGAAATCGTGATTCCCGAACAGGCGAGCCGCGAGACGGTCGATTTCGCGGCGGAGTTCGTGGACGGTATCGACAAGGTGGGTGTCGAAGTCAACGACTCTCCCGGCTTCGCCTCCTCGCGCCTGGGCGTCGCGCTCGGCGTCGAAGCCATCCGCATGCTGCAGGAAGGCGTGGCGAGTCCCCAGGACATCGACACGGCGATGGAACTGGGCTACAACCACCCGATGGGTCCAATCGAACTCGGTGACGTGGTCGGATTGGACGTTCGCCTCGGCATCCTCGAACACCTCCGCGAGGAACTCGGCGAGCGGTTCCGCCCGCCGCAGATTCTCCGCCAGAAGGTGCGCGCCGGGAAACTCGGCAAGAAGACCGGCGAAGGGTTCTACGTGTGGGAGGACGGGAAAATCGTGGGGGTTTCGGGCGAAGACCGAACGGCTCGTCGGACCGATTCCGACGACGTCACTGACGGAAACAGCGAGGTCCCCCGATGAGCGACGAGACGCCCGGCAGCCCCGAACAGGTCGCACGTGGGTGTGAGACTGTTGATTTCGACGTCGAGGGGTACGTCGGAACGGTCACGCTGAACCGCCCCGACGCCCGCAACGCGCTGAACGCGCAACTGCGCGCCGAACTGAAGGAAGTTCTCGACGCCGCCGAGGCGTCCTCGGACGTGCGCGTCGTCGTACTCACCGGTGCGCCGGAGGCGAAGGCGTTCGTCGCCGGGGCCGACGTGAAGGAACTCCGGGAGCGCGACGCGCTCGAACAGCGCGAAGCGAGCAAGCGACCGCGCGTGTACGAGTACGTGGATGACCTCGAAAAACCCGTCATCGCGGCCATCAACGGCCACGCGCTCGGCGGCGGGTGCGAACTCGCACAGGGGTGTGACGTGCGCATCGCACACGAACGCGCGAAACTGGGGCAACCCGAAATCAACCTCGGCATCATGCCGGGCGGCGGCGGCACGCAACGTCTAGCCCGACTGGTCGGCGAAGGGCAGGCCATGCGGTTGATTCTCTCGGGGGAAATCATCGACGCCGAGGAGGCTCGTGACATCGGCCTCGTGGACGAAGTGTGTGCCGACGACGAGTTCGAGGACCGCGTGTACGAACTCGCGGGACGCATGGCGGATAAAAGCCCGACGGCGCTCGAACTGGCGAAGAAGGCCGTCAAAGCGAGCAGTCGGATAGACCTCGAATCCGGAATCGAGTACGAGGCCGAACTGTTCGCCCTGCTGTTCGCCTCGGCGGACAAAAACGAGGGTATCGACGCCTTCCTCGAGGACCGCGACCCCGAGTGGCAGGACCGCTAAGGACGCCCGCCGACGAGGGTCGAGCGCTCGTGGTAGGCGTCGAACACGTCTTTTCCCCATGCCACCGCGGCAGGGGTGTCGTTCGTGATGAGACCGCGGAGTTCGCCGCGGTCATCGTAGACGACGACGCCGACGCTATCGACGCCGCCTTCGACGACGATGAGTCCGAACGGGAGCGTGTCGTCCGATTCCCAAATCGAGATGCGTTCCGACGCTAGCGCCTCGTCCAACTGTTCGCCGTAATCGGTGACGAGGTACTCGACGACGGCGCGTTCGAGCACCAGTTCCGCCGTCATCCCGTCCGTGGTCGCGCGGTCGTGGAACAGTTCGACGTACTGCGGGAGTGCGACGGGTGATATGCCGTGCACTCGGTCCGCGTTTTCGACCATCTCCTCGAAATACCGAAGGGGATGGTTCGGTGCGTGTCGTTCGGCGAAGACGACCGTGGCGTCTTCGATGAGCACGGTGGATATCTCCGACTCGGCGGGCAGAATCGAGAGGAGGTCGCGCGTTCGACGAACGTCCTCGGCGACGGTTCGAAACGAGCGGTACTCGGATTCGAGTATCCGACCGGCGAGGGTAAGCGCGAGACCCTCCTCGGTTCGTTCGACGAGTTCGTACTCGCGGAGTTCTCGAACCGCCTTGTAAACCGTCGAGCGGGACACGCCGAGTTCGTCCCCGAGACGGCGCTTCGGTATCGGTCCTGACGAGAGGGCGGTCAGCAGCCCGGCACGCTTGACGACCGTCGAAATCAGGGCGTCCGGATGGTCTCCCGCGTCAGTCATACACTACCTGTCAATTTCTCCCCGTCCTTTATAAAGGTGATTTAAAAAACAGCAACAATTATATGTGTTGTTTTGTGTTCGAGACGGCGTCCCGTTTCGAACTGCGTTCGGTTAACTAAAGTAATAATGCAGTCGTCCGATGATACACGTGTTCGGACTTCGGTTCGAACGTCCCGCTACGCGCAGGCCCGACACTCTCCGCTGTGCGCCGAACGACCGTGATGGGAGAAACATGGTTTCCAATACACGCCCTATCGACGACACCGACGATACGCACGTACCGTCACCGTCAAAACTGTTTTCGCTCCTCGAACAGTAGCATCGGCGTCTCGCCCTCCGGTATCTCCTCGACCACAACTGTCCAGTTTCGTTGGACGCAATCGCTACGTACCTCATAGAACACGAAGACGTCTCGGCGGACGACCGACGACGGTTGTCCGTCGAACTCCATCACAATCACCTGCCACGACTCGCGGACTACGGGTGCCTCAGGTACGACGTCGAAACGAACACCGTAGAACAGGTATTCGACGACCGCGAATTACGAAACCTCTTCGAACGTGCCACTGATTCGAGCGTGTGAATGTGAGATGCGGCGGTAGAGGCCGCACCCGTCAGAGACACATTGCAGTACCGACTGCCTGCTATGACAGTGAAACACCGTCCGCAGGCGTTCTCGGAATGTGACTGGTAGGACATATGTCTTTGGTTAATAACTCCATGTCGTCGATTAATCCTGTATCGATTTGAACATATCATTGCTCTCACGGGGGAAACGAACGCAAGGTTTAGGCGCGTTTACCGAGCAGTGTTCGTATGGCGACTCACAGCGACTGGGGAGACTGGCTTCCACGTGCGGTCGAAGACGCGACACCGGAAGGCATCTCGCTCTGGTATCTCGGCTGTAACGGGTTCGTGTTGAAAGGGAGTGACGGAACGACGCTGTTCATCGACCCCTACCTTGGAACCGGCGACCCGCCGCGAACCGTCCGCATGGTTCCCGTTCCGTTCGACCCGGACGACGTGGCGGAAGCGGACGCAGTGTTGGCGACCCACGAACATTCCGACCACGTCGATGGGGAAAGTCAGGCGCCGATTCTCGAATCGACGGGAGCGTCGTTTTACGCACCCGACGACAGCCTTGCCGTCGCGTACGACGACCAGCGATGGTTGGACGACTGGGACGTGTCGGACGACCAACTCGTGGAGGTCGAAGAAGACGACACCTTCGAGGTCGGCGAGTTCACCGTTCACGTCGAGGCCGCCCACGACGCCGACGCGACACACCCCGTCTCCTACGTCATCGAACACGGGTCGACCACGTTCTTCCACGGCGGCGACACCAAACCCGGCGACGAACTCGACCCCATCGGCGAGAAGTACGACATCGACCTCGGCGTGTTGGCTTTCGGCTCGGACGGTTGGATTCCCGACAAGGAGACCGGCGAACCGAAGTACACGAAGTGGTACAGCGACGAGAACGAAGTCGTCGCCGCGGCGGACTCCCTGCAACTGGACTGCCTGCTCCCGACCCACTGGGACATGTGGAAGGGACTGACGGCGGACCCGACCGCGCTCTTCGACCACGCGCGGAGCTACGACTACCCCGAATCACTCGAAATCGTGGAAATCGGCGACCGCGTCGACCTGACGTAAGCCGCTCCGTTTCGGCGTATCGTTTTCGAGGCTGCTGCTCTTCCCTGCAACGCGCGAAAAACCGCGAACCGTCGAGTCGTCGGTAGGTTAGTGCGAGTGACCCGTCGCCTGCTCGAACGTGATGCCGATTCGCTCCTCGAACAGTTCCCGTGCTTTCTCCTCGATGGCGGCGACGTCCTCGCTGGGTTCGCCCTGCGTGTGGTGTACCGCCGCGTGGGCCTGCTGGACGAACGAGACGATCGCCATGTCACCGACGACGGTCTCTCGGGACTCGTCCTCCTCGCGGAGGAGGTCGATGAGTCCCGGCGGGAGTTCGATTTCGTCGCTGTTTCCGTCCGGTCCTTCGATGGTGTACGTTTCCGTTTCGACGGAGTCGGTATCTACCATACCTTCGCTTTGATGTGAAGCATTAAGGGTCTGTGGATGCCGCCTGCACGGCGACCGCGGATTCAAATTTGTGTCCGTATCAGTACAAGCCATCCATAACTTTTGTCGAACCAATTCGACGGAATTCGTACCAAAGGCCACTTAACGCTGTAATCGGTAGGGAATAGCGATGAATTCGAGCGAGAGAAATCACTATGTCAATATCGTGATGAAAACAGTCATCGGACAGACCCGACAGTCATAATGGCGTCACTGATACTCGTGGTCGCCGTCGCACTGACGGCTTCTCTGTTCATGTCGTGGACGGTCGGTGCGAACAGCAACTCCGCCCCCGTCGCACCGGCAGTCGGAGCGAACGCGCTGTCGGTTCTCCGCGCTGCGCTTTTAGTGGGTCTCGTCGCCGGACTCGGTGCCATCGTCCAAGGGGGAAGCATCTCCGAAACCATCGGCAAGGACCTCGTGACCGGCGTGACGATAACGCCCGTCGCAGCGGCGGCCGCACTGCTAACGGCCGCGACGCTCATCACCATCGGGAACACGCGCGGCTATCCGATTCCCTCGGCGTTCGCCGTCACCGGGGCGATGGTCGGCGCGGGTATCTCCCTCGGCGGCGGATTCGCGACGGACGAGTACGTCAGAATCCTCGCCTTCTGGTTCACGATTCCGGTCGCGAACGCCATCATCGCCTACAGCGTCGCTCGGACGCTCCGAAGTGAATCGATGCCCGAATCCATCGGCATTCCCCTGTTGGCCGGGTTGGTCGGCTACGCCGTCGCCAACATCCAACTGACAGTGACGCCGAAGGCGAACGGCGCGCCGGGGTCCATCGCCCGCGCGCTCTCGACCGATTGGCATCTGCTTCCCGACCACGTCTTCGGGAGCTACACTCTCGGGATGGTCGTCATCAGCGTCACGGTCGGATTGCTCTCGGTACTCGTCACCCGATGGGCGCTCGTGGACGACGAGGAGAAGGGAATCAACCGATTTTTGGTCGTCCTCGGCCTCATGGTCGTGTTCACGAGCGGCGGGACGCAGGTCGGACTGGCGACCGGACCGCTCGAAGCCATCTTCGAAACCGACCTCCACCTGTCGGCGGTGTACCTCCTCGCGCTCGGCGGCCTCGGAATCCTCGTCGGCGCGTGGACCCGCGCACCGCGCCTGATTCAGGCCGTCTCGCAGGAGTATGCGTCCCTCGGTCCGCGCCGGTCCATCGCCGCGCTCATTCCCGCGTTCCTCATCGCGCAACTCGCCATCGTCCTCGGGATTCCCATCTCGTTCAACAAGGTGATGATTTCGAGCATCGTCGGTGCCGGGTTGGTGGTCCGCTCCTCGGGTTCCGGCGGCGGCGTTTCGGCGTCGAAAGCGGGCTACACGCTCGGCGCGTGGGTGGTCTCGATGGTCGGTGCCGGACTCATCAGTTTCGGCCTGTATCGCGTGCTGACGATGATTCCCGGCTTCACGTGACCGTCTTCGGTCACGTACGCAGTTGGTCGAATATTTCCTCCTGTGCGGCCCGCGTTTTCATCTCCTCCCACGTTTCGAACTCGGTCGTCCCCGCGACGTAGGCGTCGAGACGCTCGTTGGGGAGTTCGTCTATGGAACTCTTCTCGTCGAGGGTCCATGGACTCTCCCGGTAGAAGGCGTGAAACGAGTCGAACTGCGTGTGACTTCGCATGAACTCCTCCGAAAAGAACTCGTCCGAGTCGACCCTCGTTCCCGCCTGTAGTTCGAACACCCGTTCCTGCGCTTTTTCGAGTCGTCCGTGAAACGGGTCCAATTCGGAAACGCGAAGGTCGAAATCCATGCGGCCCACTACTCGCGTCGATACACTAAGTGCTGTGGCTGACACTTCTGCTCGAAAAACGGTCTCCCTTCGAATCAGTCGTCGGAGGCCGCCGCGCCCTCTTGGACCGCGCTCGCCTCGCCGAGTTCTGCCGTCTCCAGATAGTCGTCCGCGTCGAGGGCGGCCTTACAGCCCATTCCGGCGGCGGTCACGGCCTGCTGGTAGTGGAAATCCACCACGTCGCCCGCGCCGAAGATGCCGGATACGTCCGTCTTCGTTTGGCCACCGCCCTTGCCACCTTCGGTACGGATGTAGCCTTCCTCGTCTAATTCGACGTCCGTGTCTTCGAGGTAGGTCGTGTTCGGCGTGTGGCCGATTGCGAGAAACACCGCACCCACGTCGAAGTGTGACTCCTCGGTTTCGGGGTCGTCGAGCTTCTGGGACGGTTTCCCTTCGGGATTCGAGACCATCGTGACGTGGTCCACGCCTTCCTCCGGCGACCCGTGAATCTCGGTCACTTCGGTGTTCTTCATGATTTCGATGTCGCCGTCCTCCACCTTCTCCTGCAGGCGGTCCTGCCAGTAATCCTCCGCGCGGAACTCCTCGCGGCGGTGGACGAGGTACACCTTCTTTGCGAACTTCGTCAGGAAGGTCGCCTCCTCGAAGGCGGCGTCACCGCCGCCGATGACTATCATCTCCTCGTCGCGGAAGAACGCGCCGTCACAGGTCGCACAGGTCGAGACGCCGTAGCCCATCAGTTCGTCCTCGCCGGGAATCGACAGGGTTCGGGCGCTCGCGCCGCTGGCCGCGATGAGCGCGTCGGTCGTGTACACGTCGCCGTTCGTGAGTTCGACGCGGAACGGACGCGAGGTGTCGTCGACGTCCTCGATGATTCCCGTCTTCACCTCGGCACCGAAGCGCTCGGCCTGTTCCTGCATGTCGTTGATGAGTTCCGGCCCGCTGATGCCGTCGGGGAACCCGGGGTAGTTCTCCACGTCCGTCGTCAGCGTCAACTGTCCGCCGGGTTCGTCGCCCTGGAGGACGAGCGGGTCGTTGTTCGACCGCGCGGAGTAGATGGCGGCGGTCAATCCCGCGATTCCGCTCCCCGAGACGATGAGTTTGCGGTGTTCGACGTCCGCTTCGCCGCCGTCAGCGACGGCCAACCCCAACTTCTCGTCCAGTTTCCCGTCCCGTTCGAGCGCGCTGGTTTCGTCCCACCCGCCGATGAGTTCGTCGTCGATGAACACTTCCGGCGCCGTCTTGCGCCCTTCGGCGCGTTCGACCATCTCGTCGAACAGTTCCTCGTCGCCGGTTACGTTGTACGTCTCGTACTCGATTCCCTTCTCGTCGAGGAGGTCTTTTGCCTTCTCGCAATACGAACAGTTCTCCTTTGTATACATCTCGACGCGAGGCTCTTCGCTCATGGTGCAATATCACTCGTCGTCGTGTATTTACCTTGCGCTGTCTCCCGTGCTTTCCGGTTTCACGGTCGGGATGGCTCGAAGCGCTTACCTCCGCTCCGCCACGATTCGGCCATATGCCTGCAGATTTGGTCGAGAAGACGAACCGCTACGAACGCCTGTTGTCCGAGGCCCTCGACGCCGCCGAAATCTCCGCGCCGACCGACACGCCGATGGGCGAGGCGGCGGTGGACTGTCGGGAGATGGCCCAGTCGTATCTGGATGACGGGCGGCACTTCAAGGAGGATGACGATTTCGTCAACGCGCTCGCGTCGTTTTCCTACGGGCACGCGTGGCTCGACGCCGGGGCGCGTATCGGCGTGTTCGACGTTCCCCGCGAGGGACACCTGTTCACGGTATAGCCCGTTCGTTGAATCAGTAGGGCGATGCGCTTAGGTGGGCGGGGTGTTTCGGTTGGGGGTGATGGAGGGCGTCCTCTGGTACGTGCTCACCGGCACCCGTGGCGGAGCCAATCGCGTTCGGTTGGTTCGGGCCATCGACGAGCGACCACGGAACGCCAACCAACTCGCCGAGGGGTTGGATCTCGATTACAAGACGGTCCGGCATCACCTCGACGTTCTCATGGACAACGGTATCGTCGAAAACAGCGGCGACGATTACGGTGCGGTGTACCTGTTGACCGACCGAACGCGGCGAAATTGGGAAACGGTCGAAGAAATCATCGAACAGGTGGAATGAGTATGGTCGAATCTGGGAAAGCATATATGCGAGAGCGATTACAAGGGAGGTACGACGGATGGGAATCTGGATAGACGTCGCGCGGGTTTCCACGGCGCTCAACGTGGTGTTACTCCTCGGCTTGAGCTACGTGTGGCTCGACAACTATCGCCAGTTCAAGTCCAAGCACACGCTCGGCCTGTCGGTGTTCTCCGTCCTGCTCCTCGCACAGAACGCGCTCGCGTTTTACGTCTACTCGTGGGACGACTTGCTATCCGTTTGGTTCGCCACCAAGGTACCCGCCCCCGCGTGGAAAGCGATGCTTGCGCTCCACGTCCTCGAACTCTTCGCGTTAGTGTTTCTCACGTGGGTCACTTGGGACTGATTTTCCCCGTATCGACCGCTTCCTCTCGGACGAGTTGACCGTTTCTGCGAGTTTAGCCACTCCATAGCAAGGGCCATGGCGTGCATAGCGATCTCCCGTGACACTTCGAACGCGCCATGCCCCACGTGAAGCGGAGTATCCGCGATGAGCGACAGCGGAAAACTGTGGTACGTCCTCTCGGGCAGTCGTGGCGGCGCTCGACGGGCGACCCTGCTGGCGGAACTCGCCGAGAAACCGCGCAACCCGAACCAGTTGGCGACGGACCTCGACATCGACTACAGCACCGTCAGACACCACCTCGACGTCCTCGTCAAACACGAACTGGTCGAAATCGAGCGGGAGGAATACGGGTCGCGGTATGCACCATCGGCGAAAACGGAGCGGAACTGGGACGAAGTGGAACGGATCATTCGAACGGTATCGTAACGACGGGGGTCCGTCGTGAGTGCGAAATTCGCCCGGGGCCAATACGCATTTGTGCAGAAATAGGGGGGCGTGAGCCAATATGAGATGAATTTGGGTGACAGTCCGGAAAATTTTCTTTAAATGACTTCCCCTCGGTGAAAGCGTGCGTCGAACCGCACGTCCAATTATGCCAGATGATAGCCAAAAAGCGGTCGGAACCATCGGTGAAACGGCGCGGGAACAACTCACGTCACGGCGTGGATTCCTCGCGGGGTCGGCGGCCATCGGGGCGGTGGGGCTGACCGGGGCAGGTATCAGCGTCGTCGGAGCGGAAGACGAAGACAGCGGCAAAGGAGATGATGATTCCATGAGCAACGGAGACGGTACGAAAGACGAGACGACCGACGTAGACATCCTGAACTACGCACTCACCCTCGAACACCTCGAAGCGACGTTTTACGCGAAGGGCTTGGAGGATTTCTCGGACGACGACTTCATGAACGCGGACCTCGGGTGTGGGGTCTGTGACGACGTCCGCATGAAGATTCCCGACCAAGTGAAGGTCGTCGGCGAACACGAAGCGGCACACGTCGAACAGCTCACGAAGGTCATCGAGCAGCTCGGCGGCGACCCCGTCGAAGCGGCCGAGTACGACTTCGGCTACGAGACGCCCGCCGAGTTCCTCGGCGTCGCGAAGGCGCTCGAAAACACGGGCGTCGCCGCCTACGCGGGTGCGGCCCCGTCCATTCAGAACGGCGACCTCCTGTCGGCGGCGCTCTCGATTCACAGCGTCGAAGCGCGCCACGCGGCATCGTTCAACGCGCTCAACGGCATCTCGCCGTACCCGAACGCATTCGACGAGGCGAAGTCGATGGAGGAAGTGAAGGAAATCGCTGGACAGTTCATCGTTCAATAATCGACACGACGCGTTCGATTTTCCCTTTATTCTTCGGCGAGCGTTGCGGTCAAGACGTAGAGTGCAGTCACCAGCACGAGCAGTATCGACCCCCAAACGAGGACGGCGAACGCCGTCGATTCGACGGTCAACGGGACGACGGGAGGAATGGCGAGCGTCATCGTCGCTCATCGCCGTCACTGACTCGCTCGTCTAACCGGCGGATACGCGTCGAGAGGTCGCGTAAATCGTACGACTCGTCGGAGAGTTTGGCGGCGCAGAGCGCTATGCCCGTCGAGACGAGCGCCGCGATGCCGAAGGCGGCGAGGAACGATGGCTTCGGCAGAAACGGAAACCGAAGGAGTCCACGAAGCGTCGGCATGAACGCGGCCCCGAGCGTCAGACCGGAGAGGCTCGCCGCGAGCGCGCCGCGCTCCGTGAGTCCGGGCGAGTACAACCCGGCGAGGAGCGGGACGAAGGTCGCCGCCGCGAGGAGGTCGGCGGTGAGGAACAGTTGGAGGACGCTGTATCCCTGTGCGCCGATAATGGTCGCGGCGAGCGCGACGAGAACGGTACTGAGTCGCGCAGTTCGGGTCAACGTCCGTTCTTCGGGGTCGTCGAGGAGCAACGGCAGGTCGGCGGTGACGACGCTCGACAGCGCGTTGAACAGGGTATCGACCGTGCTGGCGACGAGCAGCACGGCGAGGAGGACGACCACGAGCGCGACCCAGTCGGGGAGCGCGTTCGCGACGAGGACGAACAGAGCCACGTCGGCGTTGTATCCGGGGGCGGTCGAATCCGCGACGACGAGGTTCATGCCGGAGGCGGCGATGCCGAAGACGCCCGCCAGCGTGAGCATGGGAAGGACGGCGACGGCAGCCACTCCAAACGACCGGCGAACCGTCGCCTCGTCCCGAGCGGCGTAGATTCGCTGCCACCACGTCTGATTCAGCATCTCCGCACCGAGTACCGCGATGACGATGTACGCCCCGAACTGGAGTCCGGGGAGGAATCCGGGGTCGAGGAGCGTCGGATTCGTCGCCGTGATGGTTTCGTAGAGCACGCTCGTTCCGCCGAGCGAGAGGACCGCGCCGCCGAAACAGACCGCCAGCAGCGGCAGAACGAGCAACGTCTGTATAGTGTCGGTGAAGATGCTGGCGCGCAGGCCGCCGTATCCGGCGTACACGAGGACCCCGAACCCGACGAGTCCCGCGGTTTGCCACTCGGGAACGGCGGCGAGAAACGACAACGCTCCCGCGATTCCAGTCATCTCGGCGGCGAGGAAGACGAACATATAGGACACGCTGACCAGCAGGACGTAGGCGTACATCGCTGACCCGTATCGGGCATAGGCGTACTCGGTGAGCGTGTGCCCGTCCGGGATGAGACGACGGATACGAGGTCCGAGACGGACGAAAACGACCATCGGGACGGCGCTTCCGAGGGCGTACCCGGCGACGGCCGTGATGCCGCCGAAGGCCGCGCCCGCTTCCGCCGGACTGAACAGTATCCACGCGCCCATGCTCGACGCGACGAGCGTTGCCGTCGTCGCCCCGTGACTGGTCGTGTTCCGCGCGGTGACGAACGCTTCGGCGGACGAGATTTTTCCGCGACTGTACCACCCTCCGAGCACCGCGGACAACGCGAGCGTTCCCGCCGTGACCGCAAGCGCTTGTGCAGTGGGTATCGTCATCTCCGCCTCCGATTCGAATCCATTCTATAACTCAGTGGTACCACGGACTCATAAAAGAGTTCTGAATCGGCGAGCGGTTTACCCGAGAACGCCGAAACCGGTCATCGGTCCGAAGAGGACGTGGAGCAGGACGCCGACGATGAGTGCAGGAACCGTCGTGTAGATGGACGCGACGACCGCGGCTTTCTTGTCGATGGCGATGAGGGGAAAGAGCGCGTCGCCGTCCTGGCTGATGGCGTTCGCGGTGAGCGCGGAGAACGGAATCGCACCCTCGGCGTACACGCTGGCCAACACGATTTGCGGGCCACAGCCGGGAATCAGTCCGACGACGGCCCCGGCAATCGGTGCGAGGAGGCCCGCCGCCGTGGCGAGGGCACCCACGTCGATGCCGAAGACGAGGATACCGTACTCGTAGAGGAGGTACGCGGCGAGTACCCAGACGGTGACGAAACTGGTTTCCATCGCGGCGTGCGTGAGCGTCTCGTAGCCGTCGGCGAACGATTCGGGAGCACGCCCGACGTGTCCGTCGCCGAGGTAGTGTCGCCCGATGAAGTAGAGGTAGAACGAAAGCGCCGTTCCCGTCACGCCGACGACGGTGAACGCTCCGGCGTATGTGGGACCCAACGCGAGCGGAACGTCCGGCGCGCTCTCGAGGAGGTACATGACTCCCAAGACGAGCGCGGCAGCAGCGGAAACCCACCACACTGCGTGAAGCGCGTGGCTCAGCGGCGTCAGGACGGACGAGGTTCGTGCGACCCCGGTTTCGCAACCGGGTTCGTAGTCGTGTGTCGGATTGCCGCCGGGATTGTCCGCGGCGAATCCGCCGTCGGTCGCCGTTCGTCCGAAGGACGCGACGGCGCGGTCGATTCGGCCCACGCCCATTCCGAAGCGGTCGATGGCGTAGCCGGACAGGATGGCCGTGACGAACGCGACGGCGTAGGCGTACAGCCCCGCTTTCGGGGCGAGGGCGAGGATGACGAACGCCGAATCACCGGCGGTTGCGATGAGCGTCGCGACGACGGTACCGAAGCTGACCGTGCCACGAACGTACAACGGCATCATCACGATAGCGCCACCACAGCCCGGCGTGAGCCCCATGAGCGCGCCGAACAGCGGCTGGAGGCGTTCGTGTTCGGAGAGCCGTTCGACCAGCGCGCCGTTCGTCCGGTACTGGACGAGGCCGAAGAGGAGAACCGTGACCGCGACGAACGCGCTCACTTGCACGTAGCCGTCCCGCACGGATGCGAGGAATATCTCTATCAACTCGTTCATGGATACTACACCTTCACAACCAGAAATACAGACCTTTTAGACATCTCTAAAATAGAGTTTTGACTACTTCGGTATATACCTTTGCCTCTACTAATAGTGGAGGAAGGGATGTGATTCGTGGTATATGATACCAATAGCCGCAATTTTTATGTTCGTCACCCCGTTCTGTCTACGTGCAATGGTGAAAGGTACGGTCACCTTCTTTAACGACACCGGCGGCTACGGTTTCATCGAGACTGACGACGCGGACGACGACGTGTTCTTCCACATGGAGGATGTCGGCGGCCCGGACTTAGAGGAGGGACAGGAAGTCGAATTCGACATCGAACAGGCAGACAAAGGACCGCGAGCCACGAATCTCGAACGGCTCTAAGCGGATTTCGTCCGGCGACGAACGACGCACAGCGGATGCTCTATTCAAGAGGAGTGCCAACAAGATTTTTCTTCTATCCGACCGATATAGGGGTATGGTGGAAACCTACGTTCGGTTGCTCTGTCCAGAATGCGGAAAACACTGGGAGTCCAGCCCCAAAGAGCTGCCAGAACCGCAGCGACAGTTTCACTGTCCGAACTGTCATGCGACCCGACGAACGTCGGAGTTCACGAGAACCGAGCGCGACCTCGAAACCCTCAAACAGCTCCAGTAAGCAGAGGTTATCTTCGACCAACGGATCGATTTAGAACGATAAGCCGCTTTTACCCGTCCCCCTCCTTCCGCCCGTAGCGAGGAAAACGTCGTCGAGGAGTGGACGATGCCGGAGTCATTTTCGATACCGGCTGGAAACCACCGAATCACTGACTATACGGCGTGCTAACGGGACTCAAGATAATAATATAACCCTGCAACCGTTACGTTCGTGTGCTTATGAAGAAGCAGGAGCTCATCCACCTTCACGGCCTGCTTGCGGAAGTTGGCAATCATTTCGAAGAACAGGACGGGAAACAGATTACGCTGGACGATTATGACTCTCTCGGAGTACGACCGACGTCCATTCATAAATCAAAAACAGACCACAAAGCGGCTGTTTTTGCGCTGTCCGAGGCTATCACGTCCGGCATGCGTGCGACCGAACGCGAAGCGGTCGCACCTCAAGCAGACTAAGCGGCGGACTGCCGATTCTCGACGATAATTGAGCTCCTAGTGAGGACGTTTTTACTCGGAGGAACACCGAACGGGAAGTGACAATTTTCCGTCTCTGTAGGATTCTCAAACATGATAACAGTCTGTGGGTTATAATAGCTTCCTGACCGTACTCGTCCAGTAGTGGACTGACAAATATCAAACAAAACCCGAAAGACAACAAACATGACTAGTAAAAAGATAGAGATTTTTCGTTCGGAGCGAGGTCAAGTCGGTATCGGGACGCTCATCGTGTTCATCGCGATGGTATTAGTCGCTGCCATCGCGGCCGGTGTCCTCATCAACACGGCAGGCTTCCTGCAGTCGAAATCCGAGCGAACAGGAACGCAGAGTACCGCACAAGTCACGAATCGTGTCCACGTGATCAGCACGACCGGGAACGTGACGTATAACTCTTCGAGGAACCAGCACGTGGTTGATTACGTCAACCTCACGGTGATGAAAGGATCCGGTTCGGGCGACATCAACCTTTCAACGGCGACCATCGAATGGCTTGGACCGGACAACGGACTGATTTTGGTGAACGGAAGCACGCCGAACAGCGAGAATTTCACCATCGAAGCGGTTCGTGACAACGACGACACGCTTCCCGTCCTCGTCAATCGGGCCGACCGATTCCGCATCGTTCTCGACACAGGGAAGATGACCGACGGTCTCCAGGAACGTGAGGAGTTCACCCTGAAGATAGTCACGAACGCAGGTGCGGTGACGTACCACCACAGCGTCCCCGAAACGCTGTCGGACAGCCACGCAATCGCGCTATAACCACATCCCTTTGTCAGTTTTTTTGCCGGGTTAGCGTCGCCTATCGTGCCACGCAGGGAACTCCTCGCGGACCCGCGATACCTGCGCCGGGTCGATGTCACGTATCACGATTTCCGGTTCGTCACCCGTCCCGGCGAGCAATGTCCCCCACGGGTCGTACACCGATGACCGGCCGAGGAGAGTTGCATCCTCGTACGACCCGGAGCCGTTGATCGCCGCGACGAAACACTGGTTCTCGATGGCGCGCGCTCGTGTGAGTACCCGCCAGTGTTCGACGCGCGGATACGGCCACGCGCTCGGGACGAGTACCAGCGTCGCGCCGGCCTCCGCGATGGAGCGGTATAGTTCGGGAAATCGAAGGTCATAACAGGTCGTCATCCCGACGGTCACGTCTTCGAACTCGGCGATGCCGAGCGATTCGCCGGGAACGAGCATCTCCGCTTCGGCCGACTCGTAGCCGAACAAGTGGTGTTTTCGATACACGGCCTTCCGATTTCCATCACGATCGAAGAAGGCGGACGTGTTGGCGAGTCCCTCCTCGGCTGGGGTCTCGCCTGCCGTTTCGGAGAGGTCTTCCACGATGCTTCCCGCGAGGACACCGATGTCGTGTTCGTCCGCGAGTTCGGAGATGCGCGTGAGCGTCGGACCGTCGAGCGGTTCCGCGTTTCGCTGATACGTCTCGAAGGCGAAGTAGCCGACGTTGAATATTTCCGGAAGTGCAACGAGGTCCGCACCGCGTTCCGCCGCCGATTCGATGGCCTCGGTCGCGCGGCGAACGTTCTCCGCTACGTCGCCCCCCTCGATGGCGATCTGTGCGAGTGCGAGCTTCACGAGACGACACCGACCTCTTCACGCAGCGCGGACTCCATGTTCGTTAGCTCCTCGTCGAGATGTTTTTTGAAGTAGCGTTCGATGCCCGGTACGCTTCCCTCGACGATGAACCGGTTGTGAAGTTTGCACCCGGTTTCCGTCTCCTCTATTTTGTGTTCTCCCGTGACGCGCATCGCCGAGGAGCGACCCACGAACTTCACGTATCGCGGCTCCTCCCGGGTCACGTCCTCGGTTTTGACCGGAATCGTTCTGCTCACGAACGGAATCGGTAGCTCGATGTGCCACGTCGCTTCCCTCCCACCGGCCTCGGCGTCGTAGTCCGCAACCACGCTGATGGCCTCCGCTCGTCGTTTTGGGTCGGCGATGAACTCCCAGACCTCTTCCGGCGGAACCGGAAGGTCGAAAGTCCGCTCTACCCGGACAGTCATACGACTAGATTAGGCTGTAGCGGTAAAAAGCCAACCACTTAGCTCGGACTTACCTTCCACGTCGTCGAACGGGCGCGTCCCCACTTCTCGATATCCACGTCTTCGGACTTTTCCGCCAGTCGGGGAAGCCGTGACCCGACTTGCTTCGATGAGAGTCCGAGGTGCTTGGCGATGTTCTTTGCGCGGAAATAGCGCTCACCACCTGCCACGCTCTCGCGCAGGAACTCGAGGATACGCTGTTCCTCGTTGCTGAAATCTGTCATCCTCAGCCCCACTACGCGCCTGACGGCCTTAACCATTATCCTCCGTGCAACAAGTATCGATTTCGAGTCAGTTCTGGTAGAGATGACTCGCGGCGACTGCGAGGACACCCGAAACTATCGCTGTTGCAAAGCCCCACGCGGCCGTTTCCGTTCCCGGTGTAACAAACATTACCGCTGCGCCGACGAATGCGAGGAGGACGAACAGGACGGAAAGTCCCATTCCCATATCCGTCGTCACCGTCTGTGTTCCTGCCATACGTCCCCTTTTCTAGAGCGGTGACTTAGTTCATTCTACTCACTACAGTGGTCTCCCCGTTACGCCGTCGATTCGGGAGCTTTTTGACTCCGCTCTCTAGGAACGGCGTATGGGTCTGGGAAGCAGTAAGGTACTCTTACGTCTCGGAAAGCGAGGATTTCTCGTCATCGTACTCGTCGCCGCGCTCGTCGGTGCAGGCGTCCTGTACGGCGTTCTCGGCGTTCCGAGCGTCACGGGGGTCGACAACGAGTTTGGAAAAGTAACAAATCAAACGACTGGCATCGAAACCGCGCTCGTGGTCGACAACCCGAATCCCATCGGCATCGGCGCCGGTAACACGTCGGTAGACTACGCGGTCGAGATGAACAACGTGACGATGGCGAACGGGAGCAGGGGAAGCCTCGCCCTCGACAAGGGCAACACGACGCTTCGATTCTCGACGCGGATGCAAAACGACAAGATACCCGAGTGGTGGGTAACACACATCCGTAACGGCGAGCGGACCACACTCCGACTTCAATCGACGGTTCACTCCTCGCTGGTGGGCAGGTTGGTTCGCGTCCCGTACAGTCAACCGATAGAGACGGACATCATCAGCGAGTTCAATTCCACGGAGACGCGCCCCGTGAACGCGAACGCGCCGTTCGTTTCCGACCCCGTTCTCTACGTGAACGAGACGAGCGCGAACTGGGGGAGCGTGACGCGAGAAGAAACCCCGATACGGATGCGAATGAGAGTGTACAACCCGAAATCGGTGGCTTACACCGTGAGCGAAATCGGCTACGACGTGACGATGAACGGCATCGCCGTCGGCAACGGAACGACCGACCGTCCGTACACGATTCCCGGAAAATCGGAGAAGACGCTCCGAATGCGGACCATCATTCGGAACGACAACCTCGACGACTGGTGGGTCAGTCACCTCAAGAACGGGCAGAAGACGGACCTGAAAATCTCGTTTTACGCGAACATCGAACTCCCGAACGGCGGGACGATTCGCATCCCGCTTCGGAAACTCACCTACGAAAAACGGATAGAGACCCACATCTTCGAGAACGATTCGGCGGAAGGTGCCCTCGAAGCGACCGGAAACGCGTCGGGAGGTCCCGCAGACGGTGAAACCGCGACATCGATGACGACTACCTCGGGGAACGCCGGGACGTCGGCGGCGGATGACAGTACGACTTCGACAGCCGCGACGAGTACCGACGCGACAGCCACGACGGACACTGATGCGGCCACGGACGACGGTGGCATACTCGGCGACCTCCTCGCAAGCGAGAGGCGTTTCGACTGACGTAGAAATCACCACCACCGATAGAGTTTTTATTCCGGCCCGAGCAGATGGGTGTATGACACGGAGTACTCACTCTCCTGGTCGAGTTCTTCTCCCGTAATGAGAATACCGTAACCGCAACGCGGGACGGTGAATCGATTCGAGTGGACATCGATGGCGAAACCTTCGAGCTATCGCGCGAAACTGCCACGGACCTGCAGGACGCGGTCGGCGACGCGCTGACCGAGCGCCGCGAGTTCTTCCGCACCGCGGGGACCTTCCGCGAGGACGGCAGCTACGAGGTCTCCCGTCGGAGCGCCGACTCCGCGGGCAACGCCAAGGTGTTCCGAACGTTCGACGCGATGGCCCGCCTGTTCGACCGCCTCCCCGAGACGTTCACCGCGGAGGACGTCGGTCGGACCGGAATCACCGGGTCGCGCCGTCACCTGCTCGTCCGACACTTCGGGGAGCACCCCGACTTCCCGTGCCGAATCTCCTCGCGGAATCCGCTGACCGCGGAGAAAGAGGAGGAGACGGCCGTCGCGGTGGGCAAAACGGAGGTCGGCGCCGACTGAGACGACGGCGCGGCACGGCTCGAACGTGTGAAAAACGGACGAAAAACAAAAACGACGCGAGTCCCGTCTACGGCGTCACGCGGTCGGGGTCGCGCGGGAAGAGGATGGCTTCTTTGATGTTGTCCAGTTCGCCGACCTTCTGGACGAGTCGGTCGATGCCCAGACCGTAGCCGCCGTGCGGCGGGATGCCGAACCGGAACGCTTCCAGATAGAAGTGGAAGTTCTCGGGGTCGGCCCCTTGGTCTTCCATGTACTGGCTCATCGTCTCGATGTCGTGTTCACGCTGGCCGCCCGAGGAGAGTTCCTGGCCCTTGTAGATGAGGTCGAACTTCCGGGAGGCGATGTCGTCCGCTGGCACGTCCTGTTTGTAGTAGAACTTCTCGTCCGGGTAGCCGACGACGAAGAAGGCGGGATGGCCCTGCTCCTCGAAGTACTGGCCGAGCAGTTTCTCGCCCTTCGTATCGAGGTCGGTCTCGTCCTCCGGGACGTGGTCGAACTCGGCGGCGAGGATGTCGCGGGCCTCCTCGAACGTGACGCGGGGGAACGGCTCGGCCGGGACGGTGAGTTCGACGCCCAGCGTCTCCAACTCGTCCGCAGCGTTCTCGCTGACCCGTTCGAGCGTGTAGCGAAGCGACTCCTCCTGAACGTCCATCACGTCGTGGTGGTCGTCGATGTACGCCAACTCGACGTCGAACATCGAGATTTCGGAGACGTGACGGGAGGTGGCGAACGCTTCCGCGCGGAACGCGGTACCCGTCTCGTAGATTTTGTCGAACCCGGCCGCCATGAGCATCTGCTTGTACAGCTGGGGGCTCTGGGAGAGGAAGACTTCCTCGCCGTAGTAGACGACGGGGAACAGTTCCGCGCCGCCTTCCGCACCTTCCTGCGAGAGGAGGGGCGTATCGACGTTGCGGAATCCCTCGCCGTCGAACCACTCCTCCATCGCGTTGACGAGTTTCGAGCGGAGCGAGAACACCGCGTACGCTTCGGACTTTCGGAGGTCGATGCTCCGGTTGTCGAGTCGCGTGGAGAGGTCCGACTCGATGTCCTTCGCCACTTCCATCGGAAGGGGGGATTCGGCCTCGCTGATGACCTCCAGCGCGGACGGCATGAGTTCGACGCCGCCGGGTGCTTGGTCGCTCGCCTTCACCGACCCCGTGATGCGCACGACGTCTTCCTTGCCGAGGTCGTTCGACGCCTCGAAGAGGTCCTCGTCGTTTCCCTCCTTGAATACGACCTGCGTCTGTCCTTCCCGGTCCCGGACGATGACGAAGGAGAGTCCACCGAGGTCCCGAATGTCGTGGACGTGTCCCGCAATCGATACCGTCTCGCCGTCCTGTTCTTCCGTGATGTCGTCAGAATACGTTCGCTCTATCATTGTCTCGACTACGCTCTATCGTGTTCCCACCGTGTCTGTCGCGGGTATTGATTCTTCCGACTACGGGTCGGAAATGGGAGAAATAATCGGGATAGTCGGTGGGATTAGTTGATGGTCGTGTGCTCGCTCTCCTCGTTGAGCGCCAGATTCGCCGCGATTTCCGCGTTCCGCATCGCGTACTGGGCGGTATGTTGGAGGCTGACGAGTACGTCACGGACTTCGAGGAGGTCGTCGTTCGACATCTCGGGCAGGTCGGACAGGATATCGGATTCCCGGTCGCCGAGTTCGTGGAACTTGTGTCTCACTTCGAGCGTCAGGTCGTAATCCCGTTCGACGCCCGCCTGCACCGCCAGCGCGGTCATCTCGTCCACTTGGTCCGTGAATTCACGGATTCGACGCATGGTCGAACTATCGACTTCGAGCGAATGTCCCTCCGCTTCGAGGACGATATCCGCGATGTCCTCCGCGTTGTCCGCCGTGAGTTCGAGGTTCTTCGCGATGGAGCGGTAGCCGATGAGCGGGAAACCGCTGTCCAACCCGATGGCGCGGGCGATGGCGGGGTTTTCGTGTGCCGTGAAGATGAGGCGCAGGAGGAGGACGAAGATCTTGTTCGCCTGTCGTTCCCGGTTGAGTGCCCGCTGTGCGAGGTCCGGGTTGCCGTGGGCGAGCGCCTTCACGGCCTCGCCGCGCATGGTGCTGCCCGTGTTCTCCAACCGTTCGAGCAGATTGTCCAAGTCGAAGTCCTCGGGGTCCACCGAGCATCGAATGGCGATGCTCTCCGGCGTCTCCTCGATGACGCCGAGACCCATCAACTGCGTCTCCGCGTTGTAGACGGCGTTGATGTGGCTGCTTTCGAGCGTCTCGTCGCTCACGACGTGAATGACGCGCCGTCCCAAAACGTACTGTGCGACGATGGCGCGTTCGACCGCGTCCGCGTCCAACTGCTCGGTGTGAATCGTCGCCTCCGACTCCTCGTCGTGGGCCGACTCGGGGAGGACGGTGAGCGTCCCCTTCCCGCTGATACGAAGGGACACCTCGTCACCCTTCTCCACCCCGTGTTGTTGTGCCCACTCCGCCGGGAGGGTCATCGCCAACGTCGATGGCCCCAGTCGTTGAACCTTCCGTGTTTCCATATCCTTTCATCCGCGTCGGAAGCCTTAAACTTCACCGTATGCCACTAAATGCC
Source organism: Haladaptatus sp. HS23 (assembly GCF_056892285.1). Classification (NCBI taxonomy): domain Archaea; kingdom Methanobacteriati; phylum Methanobacteriota; class Halobacteria; order Halobacteriales; family Haladaptataceae; genus Haladaptatus; species Haladaptatus sp. HS23. Next base: position 33,421 of record NZ_JBXGLH010000004.1, read on the forward strand.
TCACGATAGTTTCAACATTCTCCGTTCGAACCGCCCGACGCGTACTTTCCACCAGCCGCGGAGGGACTCGTCCACGTCCTCGGCCCCGGTGTCGGCCCGAAGCACGCCGATTCCGTCCAGTTTCGTCTTCGAGGCGACCACTTCCACGTCCGAGCGGCGAATCACGTCCGGCGAAATCTGGTGGTTTCCGCGCCCGAAGACGAACCCCTGTCCGCCGATGGGCGAGACGACGATGACGTTTTCGTCGCCGAGCGCGGCGAGGAGTTCCTCCTCGTTCGCGTCGCGGGCGATGACCTCACCGTCGCGCCACACGTCCACCCCGAGCGGTGACCCGTCGAATCCCAACTCGGACTTGATCGCTCCGACGGTGCTTCCCGGTCCGAGGACGTAAGTGACGCCGGGTTTCGCGTCGTCCGCGACGCCGGCCGCGAGGCTTTCGACGGTCCCGCCCCCTATTTGCTTGCTCGACTGGAGCGACTCCGCCACCGGAACGGTAGCGATGGCCTTCAGTTCGGCACGCACCTCGCCCGCGCGATAGGCCTCCTCGTCGATGTCGTTCACCTCGCGCTCCTCCACGCGGTCGAACGACGCCGCGACCCGTCCCGCCGCTTTTGGCGTCACCGCGAACACCGAGGAGTAAATCTTCACCCCGGCAGGGACGCCGAGCATCGGGATGTCAGCCCCGGACTCGCCCAGCGTCTCGGCTACGTCCACGGCGGTTCCGTCCCCGCCGACGAACAAAAGCAGGTCGACGCCTTCGGCGATTAGTCTGCGGACCGCCTCACGGGTGTCCGCCGCGCTCGTTTCCCTCTCGCCCGGTTCGCCGACGATTTCGGGGTCGAATCCCGCGGCGTGTGCCTCTTCTGCCCCCATCTCTCCGCCGTAGGTCAGCAGTTCGGAGTCGGGCGAACGGTCGTACAGCGCCGAAAGGGCGTCCACGGCCCTCCCTGGTGCGCGTCGTTCGGCTCCTCGGTCCAGCGCCTCCGCTACTTTTCCGTCGGTGCCCTTCAGGCCGACTCGCCCGCCCATCCCCGCGATTGGGTTGACGACCACGCCGATTCGCATGGGTGGGCCTTTGTGAGCGCGGACGAAAGGCGTGTGGGTATTGGCGGGGTGGAGGCTGCTCCAGAAAACGACTCGCGTCGGACACCAGCCACTGGGTGTAGTTCTCAAACCTTAAGAGAGAGCGCCGACAACCGCCGAGTATGATTCCACTCGAAACCGTTCCCGCAAACGCGGCAGGTATCGTCGTTCTCGTGGCCGGACTCGCGTTCACCGTGGCGTGGCTCGCCTACTTCTACCGTTAGGCGTCCTCGTCCGGCGCTTCGACCCGCTCGCGTAGCCATTCGGCCGCCTCTCGGACGGTCCCCTCGTCCGTCCCCTCGATTTTGACGCGCACGTAGTCGCCCGGATAGCTCCCGACTTTCACGTCGAACCGCTCGCGGAGCGTCTCGAATCGGTCGAGGAGCGCGCTCTCGGGTTCACCGGCCGCAACCGTCCCCGTGTAGTACGGGTCGCCGTCGAACTCGTCGGCGACCCGCTCGAACATGGCGTGCATCTCGCTCGGCACGCCCGGCAGGACGTAGATGTCCTCGATTTCCGCGCCGGGAGCGACGCCCACCTCGTTCGGAAGCATGCGCGACCCCTTCGGGAGGTGGGTCGTTCCGCTCGTCAGGTCGGCGTGCGAGTAGTCCGAATGCTCCTCTATCCATTCGACGGCTTCCTCGTGTTCCTCGACGGGAACGCCGACGGCCGCCGCGATACCCTCCATCGTCAAATCATCGTGGGTCGGACCGAGGCCACCGGTGACGAGGACGGCGTCGTACTCGGCGCGAGCCTCGTTCACGACGCGAGCGATATCGGCCACTCGGTCCGGGACGACGAAGACCCGTTCCACGGCCACACCGCGTTCGGTCAGTCGTTCGCCCAACCACGAGGCGTTCGAGTTGACGGTATCCCCGGAGAGAATCTCGTCTCCGACTGTTACCAGCGCAACGTTCATACGAACCCGTTGGCCGCGATGAAGAAAAGTACTCTCACATTCCGGGCGGCGGACCGTCGCCCATGTCGTCGTCGGAGATGTCCATGTTCAGGCCCATCTCCTCCCGTTCGCGTTCGAGTTGTCGAATCTGATAGCGGTAGTAGGCCAAACCGATGACGCCGATGAGGAGTGCCAGTCCCACGATGCCCGCGAATATCCACTTGTCGCGGCCGAGGTAGTAGCGGACCGAGATGCCGTCCGACGACACCGGAGATGACCAGACGATGTGTTCCCGTCCGTCTTCCATCGTCGTTTCGTAGTTGCCGGGTCGAACGTCGCTCAGCAGGAACGTATCGACCCGCATGCCGCGCGGAATGGTGACCTCGTACGTCTTGTCCTTCAGGTAGGTCGGGACGTAGAACGTCTTTCCCTGTCTCGACGCCGTGTACGCGAGCGTCCCCTGTCCCTGTGGCGGCTTGATGATGGTCGAGGATTTCGTCTTCTTCACCGTGATTTTATCGGCCCCGACGACCGTTCCATTCGGATATCGGAACTGCACGGCGGAAATCTCGACGGGTGCCTCCTCGCCGAAGGATTCCTCTTGATGGATTTCGAGGGTCCCCTTCTTGTTCAGTTCGTATATCGCCTGATACTGGTGACTCGTGACGTTGTACGTCACGTTCTGTGACGTGTCCCAGTCGTACGTCGCGTTCTTCGAGAGTTTCTGTTGGCTGATTTCGCCCGGGCCGAACATCGAGGTACAACCGGCGCTGGCCGCGAGGAGGAGGAGTAGACCAATCGCGAGGGCGAACCGTTTCCTCATGGAATTACACAACGAATTTCCGCCGGGATGTAGCCGCCGATGCTGGCGAGCAGTCCCGGTGGGTCCGTGTTCTCCGTACAGACGATGCTCTGTTCCAACACGCCGAGTCGCTCGACGGTCACGATGTCCTGTGCGTGTCCGGCGCGGTTGACCGTCGCCCGGACCTCGCCCCGCGTCGCGCTGTTGACGTTCACGCGACCGTTTCCGCGCGTCCAGTCGAACAGTCGGTCACGCTCGTCGTCCGAGAGGCGCGACGTACCGTCCTCATCGTAGACGAACTCCATCGCCAAGTGCTGAACGAGTCCGAAGCGTTCGACCACCTGTTCCGGTTTGCCGGGGCCGAGACCGAGTTCGGCCGCCGGAATCCGAACCTCCTGTCCGGCGTCGAGGACGAAGCCGTCGTCGTCCCACGCTTCGAGCGTGCCGACGTAGGTCTCGCCGTCGCGGAGGTTCGGCGTGATTTCGCCCCACTCCTCGGAGAGGAGGTTTCGAGCGATGACCTCGTCCTCGCCTTCGACCGTCACCGAGACGAAGTCGTCGTGACGGACGCCGATGTCGTACTCGACGTCGAGGTCGCCGAGCGTGTTGTGGATGAGGGACTGGAGACCGTCGAGTGCGCGTCGCTTCGCGTCGCCGCTGACGTACACTTTGGTTGCGAGAACGACCATTATGCACCGAGCGTCTCGACGTTGAGTTCGTCTTTGAGGTCGTCGATTCGGTCCTCCATGGACTCGACGAGCATCGAGTTCTCCATGGATTCGAGCGGGGACCCGCATTCCGGACACTCGAAGCCGAAGTCCATCGCTTCGCCGAACTCGAACCGAAGCGAGCAGATTTCACAGAGATAGAACTCGTGATTTCGTTCGTACTCCTGGCGCTGATTCAGCGCGTCGAGCAGGCGGTACATCTCGTCCTCCAAGTTCTCCGGTATCTTGTCGTACTCGAAGGTCCAGAGGTAGGTGAGCCAGCCCGAATCCTCGTCACGGAGGCGTCGATACGTCGCCAAGTCGTTCTCGTACAGGATGAACAGCGCCCGTCGAACGTCGTTGAGTTCGAGGTCGAGTTCTTCGGCGAGTTCCTCGTCGGTCACTTCGCCGTCCGGCGGCGCGGCGGCCACCGGCATTCCCTTCGGCCCGACCAGTTCGTGAAGATATTTCTGAATCACCGGGTCGCTTAACAGGTCCTCGAAAGCCATTGATGTGTTATATCGGGTCGTTCATCTGTTTAAAACCATCGGGAGCGCGTTGCGTGGTGTCGTTTCGTCGAGACTGTCGAAGAAAGACAAATTCTCTGTCACAACAGCTGTACCCGCCTCAGGCCGCTCTTTCTATCGGTTTTACGTTTGGAACCGGGTGAAAAACACAAGAAACTTAACCTATCAGCGTACTGAGTGGGACGATGCAAGTCGGGATAGACCCTCAACAACTCGGACTACAACTGGGAAGCGGTGCCGTCATCGGCGGTATCATCGGGTTCGCCGCGAAGAAAATCGCGAAGCTCGTCGCGGTCATCGTTGGCCTCGAACTCGCCCTGTTCAAGTTCCTCGAATCGCGCGGAATACTGTCGGTGGACTGGGAAAAGCTCTCCGCTGGACTGCTAAAAACCGGTCAAGCGGCCGGGAACGGCACGCCGCCGTCGTGGATTACTACCCTCCTCTCGACGCTCTCGGTGAGCGCCGGATTCGTCGGCGGTTTCATGATCGGATTCCGAAAGGGATAGCTCACCACTCCTGACTGTCACCCCGGCGGTATCGTTCCCGGAGACGGTAGCCGCTTACGTCACCCGACTCGGAGAGCGATATTTCGTACTGCCCGAGGATGTCCTGGGTGTCCGGAATCGCGCTCCGTTCTACCATTTCGACCACGACTTCCCAGCCGTCGCCGTCGTCCGCTATTTCGATAATCCCGTCGAGCGGATGCCCGACCAAATCGTCGGCGACGTTTTCGACCGTCTCGCGGACGTCCATTACGTCGTATTCGCCGTTTCCGTCGGCGTTCTCGTTGCCATCTTCGCGTTCGGTCTCGTCTTCACTCACGTTTTCCCCTTGATTACTCTCGCCGTTCGTTTCCGATCTGTTTCCATCTCCAGCATCGTCTATCGTCTCGTCATCCGGACCGTGCTGGTGGCAAAAACCGTCGTTCTGTGCCGGACGGGAGCATCGCTTTCCGCCCTCCGTGAGTGCCCGGCACTGATCAGCTTCGGACATGATCTCTCAGGCCGTGCTTATGACGTACTGGCCTCGGGCGACGCGACTTCGACCTGCTCGAAGTCGACCTCGTCGTCCGAGGAGGCTCTTTCTAACTTCGCCATCTCCTTTGCGTAGTGGAGGAACGTGTCGACCGAGGCGACCACGACACGCGCCTCGACGGTCAGCACTTCGATGCCCACGACGGAGATGCGCGCCCATACGTCGATGACGACACCTTTGTCGAGGATGCGGTCGAGAACGTCCGCAAGACTCGATGAGTTTGGATCTGCTTGTACCATGGTTGTTCACGGGAACCGAATCCCTAGGATGTGAAGTGTAGGTGGACGATATTTCACGCTTAGGGCCGACACTGCAAGTTCCTTTTAACTGACCGGGAATCGGGCAGCGGTTTCCGCCGGGAACGGCACCGAATCGGAAGCCGGTTTGCAGGCACACATATTATGTCACTCGGTCACGATTCGCTTTCGGGGGAACGATGACCGAACAAACGAGCAGTTCCGAAACGGGCGAACTCGACGACGTGCTCGGTCGACTGTCCTCTGCGGTCGAGGGGCAGAAGGAAGACGATTCGTCGGACGACGCAGAGTCGGAGGAATCGGTCGATGCGGAGGAAGTCGTCGATAGCGAGGGCGAACTCGACCTCTACGACGCGAGGGACGTCGGGCGAGCCATCGCCGGAGACCTTATCGGGTCGCCGCTCGACAGCATCGTCGAAGTCGAGGAACAGGACGAAGACGGGTGGCGGGTCGTCGCCGAAGTCGTCGAACGAAACTCGATTCCGGACACACAGGACATCCTCGGACGGTACGTTATCAGCCTCGGGCCGGACGGCTCCGTCCAAGGCTACGGTCGCGCCGGTCGATACCGACGCGGCCGCGTCGAAACACAGAACGAGATTTTCGACGTCGCGGAGCGGTAAATGGGGGACGATATGACCGAAGACGAAACAGGAACGGTACGAACGCTGGTGGAACAGAACGTAGGCGAGGACGTGACCCTCGAAGGATTGGTGGACGAACTCACCGAAATGGAAGCGGAGAATGGGAAAACGGTCGGTCGGGACCTGGGACGCCTCGTCGGCTGTGGGCTCGGGATGCTCGTCGGTCGGAGGGTCGGTGAGTCGGTCGGAAACCGCCTCGAATCCCGTTTCGAAGCCAAACGAGAAATCGAGGAAAACGAGGAAACGGACGACGCGGAAGGGGAGAAAACGCGCGAACAACTCGTCCGCGAACGAGTCCAAGACGCCTTCGAAGTGAGCAAGGAGGAGGCAAAGGAGATAATCGCCACCGCGAGCAGCATCGGCGAAGGCGAACACGAAGACGAGGATGAAGCGGAACAGTCCGCTGACGGTGGTGAAGACGAAAACGAGCAGTCGGAAAGCGAAGCCGAAGACGAGCAGTCGTCGGAAGACGAAGAATCCGAAAACGAGCAGTCGGAAAGCGAAACCGAAGATGAGGGAGAGACGGACTCCGAGGACGACTCGGAAATCGAACTCAACCAACTCTCGAACGACGACCTCGAAACGTTGGCGAACGACCTGATGGACGAATTGGACCAACGAAAAGCTGCACAGTGACGAAACTCGGACTCCTCTCTCGGAGTCTTTGAGGGGACGATAGAGGCCGGGAACGACCACCGATACGCCCCGAACGCGGCGTTTGCTTGCGCTCTCCGCCACACGACTTATTAACGCACATCACGTCGGTTTCCAGTCGTAGGAGCACTGTCTCCATGAAACGATGAGTTCGAACCGATACGTCTATGGGGTCGTCGAAAAGAACGATTTCGAGTTCGATACGGACACAGTAGGTGACACGGACGAGGTGTACACGGTAACGTACCGGTCGCTCTCCGCCGTCGTCTCGGATATCGACACGACAGACCCCGAACGAACCGACGAGGATAGCAAGATACACGACGAGGTACTTCGGGAGGTCCTCGAACGCGACGACGTCGACGCCGTAGTGCCGATGCAGTTCGGCATGGCGTTCAAGGACAACAGAACCCTGAAGACCGTCCTCAGGGGCGCACGCCGCGCGTTCACGAAGGCGCTCAACGAGGTCGAGGGCCGCGTCGAACTCGGCGTCAAGATAGTCGCCGGTGAAGACGACGAGTTGCCACGCGAGGAGATTCGGGAGGACGTCGGCGAGCGACTGGCGGCCGTCGCCGAGAGCGAGACGGAAGACGACCTGTTCAGCGACCGCCTCGTCCTCAACCGGTCGTATCTCGTTGCGACCGAGGACCGCGAGACGTTCGCGGAACTGGTGGGGGAGATACGCGACGAGTACGACGAGTTGACCGTCCAGTTTACGGGACCGTGGGCACCGTACAACTTCGTGGATATCCACGTCGGGGCCCAGCGATGATCATCGTCGACGACCTGTTGTTCAAACCGCTGGTGTCGATGGTGGACGTGCTTCACTCGCTGGCGGTGGAGGAGATGTACGACATCGCGGGCATTCAGGACGAACTCAAGGAGACACACATGCTGTACGAACTCGGGGAGTTGTCGGACGAGGAGTACGAGGAACGGAAAACGACCCTCGAAACACGACTCGACGTCGCGGAGACGGCCCACGAACGACTGCGAAGCGGAAAAGTCGAGGTGAAACGATAATGGGACTCATCGAACGATTGGTCAGATTGGCGAACGAACTCTCGGACGACGACGCGGGGCGAACGTACGCCGGCGAGCGCGAGACGCCACGAAGCAGAATCAACTACGGGATTTCCGTCGGCCCCATCGATTCGGGACGGCCGAAGAAACAACGGAGCCAGTCCCGTCAGCGCCGACAGGAATACCTGACGAACACTCGAACGGAGGACGGCGAACTTGTCGTCACGATCGACCTCCTCGGCGTTTCGAAGGAGGACGTCGAGGTCACGTTCGACGCCGAGACGGGGATGGTCGAAATCCGGGACGGCGAGCGGCCGATAAAACGACTCGGACTCGAATGGAAGGACGCGACCATAACGAACGCATCGTACAACAACCACGTGCTCGAACTACGAATCGGACGGGAGTTGCCAGATGGATAGCAACCAAATCAAAGCGTTCACCGACGAGGTACAGTCGGGACTCGACGGACTCACCGAGGCGTTCGAATCGGCCGAGTCGTTCGAGGACGTATCGGGCGAAGCCCAGAAACTCTGGAACGTGCTGGACGAAGGCGAGGACGTTCTCGACGAACTCGACCTCACCGACGTTCCCGAGGTCGTCGACCTCTCCGAACTCCCGGACATCATCGAGTTGGAGGACACCCCGGACGCGGTGGACGAAGGCGACCCCGGCGAACTCATCGACGTTCGAAGCCTGATACGCGCCATCGAGTTCCGGGAGTTGTGGTCGTCCACGGACGTTCGGAGCCTGTGGACCGAGAGCGACGAGTTCACCGACGCGCTCGAATCGACCGGCATGGTCGATTCGGACGAGGACGGAGACGGCGGAAACGACATGATGGGGAGCGACCTCAAAAACGAGGTGCAGTCCGAACTGTACGAGTCGAAGCTACAGGCCCAACTGCAGGAGAGCGTCGACGAGTTCCGCGAACAGCTCATGGACACCCGAAACGACCTGAAGGAGGTCAAAGAGGAGAACGAATCGATGGGCGGCACGGGACAGCCGTCGTCCGACAATCCGTCCGCGTACTCGACGGCGGCGGGGTCGCGGTCGGACGTGGGAAGCGTCGGCCGACACTCGACGATTCCGAAGAGCGGGTGGCATTCGTCGGGTGGCGGTTCCAAACGAATCTACGGCAACCGATTCGAGGAGGAAGACGATGGGTGAAACCGGCCCAACCCGAAGCCAGTCCGACCTCGCGGAGATGTTGGAACTCCTCCTCGACAAGGGCGTCGTCATCAACGCCGACATCGTGGTGACGGTCGGCGAGACGGAACTCCTCGGCGTGAAACTCCGGGCCGCCCTCGCCTCGTTCGAAACGGCCGCACAGTACGGCTTGGAGTTCCCGGAGGGGACCGACATGAAGCGCGTCCAAGAGGCGGCCGGCGTCGAGGAACTCCCGGAATCGGAAACCGTGACCGTCGGCGTAGAACCGGAAGAGGAGGACGAGGAGGAATCCGAAGCGGAATCGGCCGACGACGAAGCGACAGAATCGGAGGCCGAGGAAGACGCCCAGACGGCGGAGGCCGAACATGACGGCGATTGAAGTCGACGGCGACGACGCCGGAAAGGGACTTGTCGCGCTCGTCATCACGGTGGTCGAACTGCTCGTCGAGGCCATGGAGCGTGAGGCGATTCGACGGATGGAAAGCGGCAACCTGTCGCCCGACGAAATCGAGCGACTCGGGGCGCAATTAGCGGCCATCGAGGACGAGTTAGAGCGCCTGAAGGAATCGGAGGGTATCGAGGAGGGGGTCGAAAACCTCCGTGGTGATTTGGACGACCTGATCTCGGACGCGCTAATCGATATGGCCGACCGCGAACCCGGCGTGGAGGGATTCGATGGCTGACCCGACCTTCGACGAGGGCCGTTATCTCTACTGCGTCGTCGAAAGCGATGACGACACGGAGCTATCGGAGGACGGCATCGACGGTGAACCGATTTCCGTCCTCGTACAGAACGGCCTCGGTGCGGTCGTTCAACCCTGTGATTCGCCCTACGATTCCGACAACCTCGCGACGGTTCGTGAGTGGTTAGTGACCCATCAGTCGGTCATCGACGCCGCGGGAGAAGCGTTCGGGACCCCGCTTCCGTTCCGCTTCGATACGATTCTAAAGGGGGACGACGACGCGGTTCGCGAGTGGCTCGTAGACCAGTCAGGGATGCTCGAATCCCATTTGGACGAGTTGGCCGGGCACTGGGAGTACCGTGCCGGCGTGGCGTGGGACGAAGAACGCGTTCGGGACGAACTGCGGTCCGAAGACGAGGAGTTGGCCGACCTCCGTGAACGAATCGACGACGCGAGCGAAGGAACCGCGTTCCTCCTCGAAAAGCAGTACGACAACCGCCTTCGTGACCTCAGAACGGTGCGGAAGGACGGATTGACGACGCGCCTTCGGGACGAACTGGACCCGCTCGTCGCGGAGTTCGACGTGGTCGATTCGAAAGGAGGTATCCTCGAATCGGGCGAAACGGAGGAGGTCGTACAGGTGTCGTTTCTCGCACACGAGGACCGCGAGGAGGAAATCGGTCGCGTATTGGACGACGTGGCGGCGGAACCGGGCGTCGAAATCAGGTTCACGGGGCCGTGGCCGCCCTACTCGTTCGCACCGGAGTTGGACGCATGAAACCGACGAAAGACGACCACGCTGTCGTGGACTTGCTCGACGTAATCCTCAGGGACGGCGTCATCCTACAGGCGGACGTCATTATCACCATCGCGGACGTCCCGCTCGTCGGATTGAGCCTCCGGGCCGCCCTCGCGGGCATGTCCACGATGACCGACTACGGCTACTTCGAGGAGTGGGACGCCGCACAGCGGCAACTCGCTCGCGCGCCGGACGACCATCCGTTGCTTCCTAACGACGAGTGATTCTGATAAAGCCCCTGCATGGGCAACCACCGGCGGTACCCGCGGAACCGACGATGTAGGAACGCAATGGCAACAACACAGATCACGGAAGACGACGAGGGGAAGAAAGTCGTGGACGAATCGGGAGACGAAGTCGGCATCGTCTCGAATGTGAACCACGGCACCGCGCACATCGACCCGAACCCGGGTATCACCGACAAGGTAAAATCGAAACTCGGGTGGGGGGACAGGGACGAGGACACTTACCCGCTCCAAGAGGAAATGATTTCGTCGGTCACTGACGACGAGATTCGACTGCAAGCGTAGTCGCTTCCCACAACTGGCTCACTTTTCTTCCGGCGGATTCGACCCGATGGAGAGCGATGAGGTCGGCGTGACGCGCTTGCCGTGTACCAAGTCGCCGAACACGATGCCGGCGAACTGCACGACGAGAACGAGGACCAACGGTCCGAGAAAGATGCCGTACCAGCCGAAGAGGACGCCGCCGAGGATGTAAGCGAACATCACCAACCCCGTGTGCGTCGTTCGCCCCGAGATGTACGGTCTGATGACGGTCTGTGGCAGGAGGTCCAACAACAGCAACGAGACGACGAAGAAGACCACCGGGAACCAGATGAGACGGGTGTTCACCTGAAGCGCCTGCCAGCCGAAGTAGACCGTGAGGGGAACGTACACCAACTTTCCGACGACGAGGGGGACGAACGTCGCAAGCCCCGTCAGCAGGGCGAAGACGGTGGGCAGTGGAAAGGCCACGCCCACTGGGGCAATCGTGGCGAACCCGTTGTACAGAATCGTCGCCGCCACACCGACGAGCAGGACGGTGAGTACGTTTCCGAAGTACACGATTGCGAGGTCCTCGTCCACCGCCGTGAGGTAGGCGACGACGGCACTCTCCTCGCCCATTTCGCCCCGGAACCACGACGCCAAGCGGTCGCCATCGCGGAGGGCAAAGAAGGCGAACGAGATGGAGAGAAACAGTGTGAGAAGGCTTCTGGAGACGATTCCGAGCGATTTGACCGCAGTCATGAACTCGCCCCATGCGGTCCCCAAGTCGGACCCGACGATTCGTTGCGGATGGGAGAGCATCCCCGGAACGTCGGTCGAACCGGGAATCAACCGCGAGTAGTAGGCCTCGATGCCCGTCCCCGTGAACGCGCTGAGTTCCCGAATCCCGACGGCGACGGTGTAGCCGACGAGGAACAGCGCCGGAAGTGAGAGCAAGAACAGCGTGCCCGCCGCCGAGAGCGTCTTCGATTCGAATTGCCCAGCCACCCGCCGGTACACCGGGCGCGACCCGTAGTACACGAACAACCCGAGGACGAGCGTGCCGACGAAGGCGTAGGCGACGAACGCGAGGGCCAGCGCCAACGCGAGCGCGAGTGCCCACCACCCCAACCGTGACCGCCGTTCGGAACCCCCCATCGTCTTCGATACACGACCGGTCCCCAAAAGGATGTGTCCGCCGAACCGTCCGTATCCTAAAAAAAGCGACCGTTATGAACGCGTTATCGCGTCTGAAGGTCGTCTTCGTCCTTGACGATACGGGTCTCCGCCTCGCCGCTCGTGTGTTCGTTCACGAGGTCGTAGAACTCGTTTTGCATCCCGGCGGGGAACGTCATGACGCCGACCCACGAGCCGTCGTTTTGCCACTCCTCGCGCTCCAAATCGCCGAACTGTCGAATCCGCGACTGTGCGCTCCCGGCGTAACTCGCGGGTACCTGCACTGCGATAGTCACCTCGTCGAATCGAATCGGGATGACCGGTCGAAGGGCGTCGAGCGCGTCGTCCACCTGCTGGTCCACGGGTTCCATCGGGTCCACGGAAAAGCCCGCCTGCTCCAGTGCGTTCTCGATGCGCTCCGGCGGGTGGGGCGCGTTGTCCATCTGCGGGTTGACCGCGTTGCGCGTGATGCGGTTGACCAACTGCTTGTGCTTCTGGTCTTGCATCTCCTTACGCTGTTCGGCCGTTATCTGTATCTCCCCGCGCTCGATGACCTCGGGGATGATTTCGAGCGGGTCCGTCGTCTCGAAGACGGTCTCCAAATCCTCCTCGGCCGGTCGGTCCCCCCGACTCGCGTTCTCGAACACGTCCTCGGCGGCGATGACGTCCTCGATGTCGCCGTCGAAGTCGCCGCGTTTCATGGCGAGCGCCGCGTCCGGGTCTACAAGCACTTCAAAGCGAGCACCGTGCGATTCGAGACGCGCCGTCACCGCCTCGTCAAGTGATATCATACCCGGAAGTAAACGCGCACACCTAAAAGATGTTTCCCGAGAAAGTCGTCGAAGTTACTCTTCCGGCTCGTCGTCGTCCTCGGATTCGAGGAGGTCGAGTTCTTCGAGGTAGCCCTCTACCTCGTCGTCGTCGAGCATGCGGAACTGTTCGGTTTCGACATCGACGGTGGCGAGACCGACGCCGCCCGCCGAAAGCTGGTCGTCGTTGACCGTTCCAAGCGCGCTCAGGGCGAGGTCGATACCGCCGTCCAAGTCCATCTCCTCGCTGTAGTTCGATTCGAGATAATCCTGGATTTCGCCGCGGTCAGCGCCGACGGCGAGGGCCTTCCACTCGTACGGCGTCCCGGACGGGTCCGTCTCGTAGAGGCGCGGTTCGCCCTTCTCGATGCCGCCGATGATGAGTGCGACGCCGAACGGTCGCGCGCCACCGACCTGCGTGTACTGTTGAATGTGGTCGGTGACTTCCTTCGTCAGCGTCTCGACACCGATGGGTTCGCCGTAGCGCAGTCGGTTGATCTGGGACTGGCGACGCGCGAAGTCGATGAGTTGACGGGCGTCGGCGACGTGGCCCGCGCTGGCGATACCGATGTGGTCGTCCGTCTTGTGGAGCTTTTCGACGCTGGTCTGCTCCATGAGCGGCGACCGCGTGTGCTTGTCCACCGCGAGGACGACGCCGCCTTCGGTTCGGACACCGATGCTGGCGCTACCCCGTTTGACGGCCTCTCGTGCATATTCGACTTGATAGAGACGGCCGTCCGGGGAGAAGATGGTAATCCCGCGGTCGTACGCCTGCTGTTGGGCTTGTCCCTGCATAGTATCACTCGAAATCGAGTTCCGTCGCGCCTACGAACGAGTCATCGACCTGAATGTCGAATACGCCATCACGGATGACGGCGGGACGATTTTCGTCCGCGAACACGACGCTTCTCTCGCCCAAAACTTCCCTTTGGCGACCTAAATACTTTTCTTCACAACCTCGCACCGTCCCGCTTATACCACGAACGAACACGCCGACGGAATCGCCGTGTACGTCGGCGATGCAGGCCAGTACCGCGCGCCCCTCGTCAGTGTGCCCCCGACGAACCCGAACCAACGCCTCACCCTCCCCGTCTTCGAACTCGAAGGAGAACACCGTCAGGTCCGCATCCGCGCTTCCGGCGTCCCCGAGGAGGTTCTGTGCGGCGAACCAGATGCTTCGCTGGAACGACCGCCGGTCGATGTCCGCGTCGGGCCACGCTTCGAGTCCGACCACGAGATACCGCCAGTGGGGCCTGATGTGTTTCGGGAGATGCTTCATTCGGCGTTCTGGCGTAGTTTGGGTTGCGGTGGATTTGAATGGCTTGCTCTCCCGTCGAGGGAGCGACGCAGTTTTCGGGTGCCTCAGGCGCGTTCCGCGACCAGCACGCCGACCTGTTCGTGAACCCGTTCCACGGCGGTCAACGAGTAACCGTTGTCCGTTAGCACGTCGGCCAGATGCCCGACCGTGGACGGATCATCGACCTCCGGACTGTAGAACGGTTCGTCGGGGTCGGGCAGGCCGAAGAACATCACGTCGCCGAGGACGAACTTCCCCGGGCCGAGTTCCGCGATGGCCTCGATTGCTTCGCGCTTTTCGTCATCGGAGAGGTGGTGCATGGCGAAGTTGGAGACGACGATGTCGATTTCCTCGTTCACGTTCGGGTTCCGAAACCGCCCTTCACCGAACTCGACGTTCTCGATGCCGTTCGCCTCGGCCTTCGTTCGCGCCTCGTCCATCATCCCCTCGCTGATGTCACGACCGATGACGCGCTTCGCGTGAGGGGCGAGCGCGAGTGCGATTGCGCCCGTTCCGGTCCCCAAATCGAGGACGGTGTCGTCATCGTCCGGGTCAGCGTGGTCCACCACGAGCGAGACGCAGGCGCGGTACTCCTCGCTGTCCTGTGAATCGTCGTAGTCGCCCGCGATGTCGGAAAAGCGGTCGGCGTGTTCCTCAATCGTCTTCTTCATACCGCCCACGTTTCACGCCGGGGGCAATGAAATCGTCGGAGCGAATCGTCCGGTTTCGCTCGGCGAGACGGCCCCATTCCCGGAGTCCGTCCTCGATTTGCTCGGGGGAAAAGCCGATGACCTCGCCGACGGCTTTCAGTTCGCGGGGGCCGCGAAGGTGGAGATGAGAAGAGGGGTCGCCGCTGACGACGAACGGCGCGTCGTAGTGAACCACCAGTTCACGGAGTTTGCGGAGGTCCTGTATCGCCTGCACCCGCGGACCGCCGTCGGCGCGAAGGATACGCGAGAGGTTGAACTCGACCCGGACACCGTGTTCGGCGGCGGCCTTCGCCAGCACGTGGTTGAAATCGCCGCGGCCGCGCATCGGGTGGGCCAACACGTCGATTCGTTCCTCCTCGACGGCGAAGCGGTTGAGTTTGGCCGTCCCCCCGTGAAACAGGAGCATCGTCGTCTTCGGGCGGAAGTTGCCGACGTGACCGCTCGCCTGCGATGGGTTGTCCGCTCGGATTTCGAGGCCGTCCACCACGTCCACGTCGTAGGTGCCGCTGATTCGCTCCGCGTCGAAGTCGGTGCGTGAGTCGCCGTGATTACGGACGACGATGCCGTCGAACCCGTAGTCGGCGGCGGTGGCGGCGAACCGTGCGACGGTGCTATCCCCATCGGGGACGGCGTGAACGCCCTCGTACATTGCTCGTGTTCGGGTGTGCGGCCGCGAGACTTGGCGCTTGCGACTCGCGATTCGGGCGACTGCGGGTCCCGACGGGAGTCGGAACTGATTAGCCGTTCCAGTGACACCGGAGAGGTAAGCCCAAGCGGTTTTGCCGTCTCAACACGAAGGGCCGAAAGGTTCAGTAACAGAATGGACAGCCACCCACCGACCTCCGCGACCTCCGACGACCCCTCCGAGGATGACCTCGAATGGTGCCATCAGGCCGTTCAGGGTGTTTCCCGAACGTTTGCCATCACCATCGACCTCCTCGATGCGCCGATGGCCGATGCCATCTGCGTCGGATACCTCCTCTGTCGTGTCGCCGACACCATCGAGGACGCGGGCCACATTCCGCCCGCCGAACAGACGCGTCTCCTTTATCAGTACGACGCCGTCCTCGATCCGACTGATTCGACGACAATACACGAGTTCCGCGAGGCGGTAGACGAATGGATACCGGACGACGGCGACGACGATGCCGACTGGTCCGTGGTCGCGAACGCGCCACGAATCGTCGAAACGTTCGACACGTGCTCGCCGTCCGTCCGGGAAGCGGTTCGACCGCCCGTCCGCGAACTCGTCGGCGGAATGGCGATGTTCGTCGAACGACACGCCGACGAGGGCGGCCTCCGAATCGGGACGCGGGCCGAACTGGAGGAGTACTGCTACTACGTCGCCGGAACCGTCGGCGAACTCATCACGAACCTCGTCTGTCGGGACGCGGACTCGGCGCAGGCGAACCGCCTCCGCGAAACGTCCGAATCGTTCGCGCTCCTCCTGCAACTCGTCAACGTCACCAAGGACGTGTACGTCGATTACCACGACGAGAACAACGTCTACCTTCCGGAGACGTGGCTCGAAGACGCCAACGTACCACAGGACGACCTCTGTGACCCCGAACACAGCGACGACGTCGCGGACGTCGTCGCTCGAACCGCGGACCACGCCCACAGCTTCACCGACGACGCCCAAACGTATCTGGAGAGCATGCCGCGCGAACGCGGCAACCGCCTCGTCGCGTGGACGATTCCGTACCTCCTCGCCGTCGGCACGCTCCGTGAAGTCCGAAAACGTCCGGAGGACGCGCTTCGCCGCGCCGGAGTCAAGGTGTCCCGCGAGGAAGTCCACGCCCTCATCACCTCGCTCGCGGGCGGCGTCGAACGCGAAACGCTCGGCGAGTTGCGGCGCACGATTTCGGAACGGCCGTTCCACCTGTCCTGATATTCGGGTCAGACGTCGTCGGCTCTGCCGGTGACGATATCCGCGACCCGTTGCTTGTCGAACAGCTCCTCTTCCTTCGAGAACTCCGGATATGGCCGACTCTTCGTGAACCGCGGCCACTCGCCGAAGGCGTCAGGATAGAGCTGTTTGGCCGTCATCTCGAGTTGGAAGAGGTTGATGAGCGGCCCCTGATACCGCATCCCCTGTACGAACACGCGGTCGTTTTTCACCGCCGATATCTCCGCGGCGACGGGGTCATCCTCGAGTATCTCGCGCGCCTTCGACATCTCGTAGCCCGGTGCCATCCCACCGAGGTCGAGTATCACGTCCGGGTCGGCCTCCAACATCGCTTCGAAGTCGACTTGTGCCCCGGAGGTGATACTGCTGCCGAACGCATCGGTCACGCCGAGCGGCCGGACGTGAGCCGTGAGGAAGCCGGGCGTGTTTAGGTTGTAGGCCCAGATGTCCGAGAGGTCGGCAGTTCCCGTGACCATGATGGCCGTCGGTCGCTCGTCTTCGGGTGGGAGGTTCGACTCGATGGTCGAGAGGAGGTCAGAATGGACCGCGGCGAGCGCCTCGTACCGCTTTTCCTCCTTGAACACCTTCGCAACTTTGCCGAAGATGTCCCAGAGGGAGTAGTACTCGTAGCCGTCACGCCACTTCTTCGGCGGCTTCCGGTGGGAATCGCTGTAACTGTTACCGAACCACGGACCGACGTTCTCCTCGATTTCTGTCACGTCCGGGCGCGACCAGCCATCCGTCGACGCCATCATCGCGGGGTCCGCGAGGTGAACGTCGCTGTCGAGTTCGTACACTTTCTCCTTCGGTGCGCCCCACGACGAGAAGCAGTCCGACCAATCGACCGAGACGCCGTCGAGGCGCTCGTAGTAGAGGTTCATCACGGTGTCGTAGTAGTCCGGCGCGTGGAGGGCGTTGACGCCGTCACCGTTGCCGAGCGCGACGACCATCCCGGTATGATGGGTGAGGACGGTGAAGACGTTCTCCGGTACGGCTTCGAACGTCACTTCGCCCATCGGTGCCATCGACACCGAATAGTTTCCGCCCGCTGATTCGGTCGTTTCAGACGTAGTCCCGGCGTTCTGGCCGGCCGTCTCGGTCGGCGTCGTTGACGAGTCGTTCGATTCCGGGTCGCCGTTATCGCCGCTCGTGTCGGTACACCCAGCGAGGAGGGTAGCGGCGACGCCCGAGCCGATTTTGATGAACCGTCGACGCGACTGTGCTGTCTGCGTATCACGAGTCATGACTTTAGGCTCGCCTAAATCGAGATAACTGTTCCGAATTTTAGGCGAGCCTAAACCAATGCCGTACCGGAGAGACGACCGAATCGGCGGCGGTCAATCTATCGACCGACCGAAACGAAGTGGCATCATCAAATCACCTCAAGGAATCGTCCTCGCTCTCGCGAAGATCGCCGCCGACGCCGACGGAAACGATGGAAAAATAGGAATCCGAAGTCGTCTCAGTACTCGTAGAAGCCCTTGCCCGTCTTCTTGCCGAGGTCACCGGCGTCCACTTTGCGCTTCAGCAGGTAGGCGGGTTTGTATCGGTCGCCGAGTTCCTCGAAGAGGGTTTGGCTGGCGTCGAGGCAGATGTCTAATCCGATGTGGTCGGCGAGCGTGAGCGGACCCATGGGGACGTTCGTTCCGAGCGTCATTCCCTTGTCGATGTCCTCCTTGTCGGCGACGCCCTCGTCGTAGGCGCGGATGCCTTCGTTTATCCACGGCATGAGGATGCGATTGGTGACGAACCCGGGTTTGTCGTCGGACTCCCACGTCTCCTTGCCGAGTTCCTCCGCGAGGTCGTGGGCGAGGGTGACGACGTCCTCGTCCGTCTTCTCGCCGACGACTAACTCGACGCCCTTCATGATGGGGACGGGGTTCATGAAGTGCAGGCCGACGATTTGGGACTCGCGGTCGGTCACGCTGGCGATGGTCGTTATCGAGAGCGTGCTGGTGTTCGTGGCGAGGACGACGTTCTCGGGAAGTACGTCGTCCAACTCCGCGAAGATGTCCTGTTTGATGTCCATGTTCTCGACGGCGGCCTCGACGACGAAGTCACAGTCTGCGAGGTCGTCGAGTTCGGTCGTGCCCGTAATATTCGAGAGTACCTCGTCGGCCTCCTCCCGACTCATCTTCTCCTTGCCGACGAACCGGTCGAGACTGTCCTCGATGGTGTCGAACCCGTTTTCCACGAACTCGGTTTTGATGTCACGCATGACCACGTCGAAACCGTTCGTAGCGGCGACTTGCGCGATACCGCTGCCCATGGTGCCTGCCCCGATTACGCCGATGCTGTCGATTTCGGAAATCGTCCGCATAGTGGCGACTGCTTCGGGAGCGGTTGTAAGGATAGCGGAACGGAAGTGCCGAACGAAATCTGTTGACACAGTAACTATTCGAACAGGTCGAATGGCGAAACATTCAAGATGAGTGAGTGGGAGAAAGAAACGAATCGGTGAGGGTCGTGAGGGAACACGAGACAGGCGAAGAGGACGGGACCGAACTGACGGACGTGAAATACGTCGGGCCAGCGACCGCGGCGGTTCTCGACGACGCGTCGTTCGGCGTCGAAGATATCCGGAACCGAACCGTCTCCTACGAGATGCTCCGCGAAGCGGGCGTCAATCCGGGCGTCGCGGGGCGTCTGCGGCGCGAACACTCCCTTTCGTGGTCGTTCGAATCGGGCAACGACCTTCGGGACCGGTCCACGCAAGTCCGCGGTCTTCGGGACGAGGAACGTGCGTGGATCGCGGCCAGTTCCGGCGATTGGGAGAACGAAACGCCGGGAACGGCGACGACCGACGGGAGCGGAGACGCGAAGGCGGAGGAAGCGGCGTGGCGCGACCGAAGCAGTCCCGACCCGGTGACCGACGTACCGGAAATCGACGAGCGACTGGCCGAGGAACTCGCGGAGGCGGGTATCACCTCGGTTCGGAGTTTAGCTATCGCGAACCCGGAACGCGTCGCTGACTCGCTCGCGCTCGACCAAAATCGTGTCACGACGTGGCGTGATTCCGCCCACGAACTACTGTGAATTTACTACTATCATAGTTTTCAATTCCCACAATAGAACTACCGAGATGGCCGAAAACGGGTGTTTGCTTCACTGGTTACCAGTACACTCATATACGTCCTCGGCGCAGTTCGGGATGATGATTCCGCTGACTGACTCGCAAGTGACGCGAGACGGCAAAGCACTTATCCTCGCAATGGACCACGGTCTGGAACACGGACCGTCCGCCGACTTTAGCTCCGTACCGGACACCCTGAATCCGGAGGAGATCTTCGAAACCGCGACCCACGACGCGGTGACCTGCCTCGCGGTTCAGAAAGGTATCGCCGAGACGTACTACCCCTCCTACGACGACGACGTGAACCTGCTCGCCAAACTCAACGGGACGAGCAACCTCTGGATGGGCGAACCGTACTCGCCGCAGAACTGGACGGTCGACTACGCCGCCGAAATCGGCGCGGATGCGGTCGGCTACACCGTCTACTCCGGGTCGAACCACGAGACGAAGATGTACGAGGACTTCCGCGACGTGCAGGAGCGAGCACACCGCGAATACGACATGCCAGTCGTCATGTGGTCGTACCCGCGTGGACAGGGCCTCAAGAACGACACGAAGGAGAGCACCATCGCCTACGCGACCCGAATCGCCCTCGAAATCGGCGCTGACATGGCGAAGGTGAAGTATTCCGGCTCCCGCGAATCCATGGAGTGGGCGGTCAAGTCCGCCGCGGACATGCCCGTCGTCATGAGCGGTGGCTCGAAGACCAGCGACTACGATTTCCTCTCCAGCGTCGAAGCCGTGATGGACGCGGGCGGTGCCGGACTCGCCGTCGGCCGCAACGTCTGGCAACGCGAGGACCCCGAGCGAATCCTCGACGCCCTCGAAAAGGTCATCTTCGAGGGTGCAACTGCCGACGAAGCGCTCTAACGATGGATACGGTTGACCAAATCATCTCGACCGTCGCCGCCGCCGCGCCCGAAATCCGCGGCGGTCTCACCGGCCGCCGTCGAACGGCGGACGAGGAGAATCCCAGCGGGGAAGTCCAGATGGCGGCGGACGTGTGGGCCGACGAGCACCTCGAAACCGAGTTGACCGCCATCGAGGGCGTCGGCGAGTTCGCAAGCGAAGAACGGGAACACGTCGTCGAGTGTGGCGACGGACTGTCGGTCGCCATCGACCCCCTCGACGGGTCGTCGAACCTCAAGTCGAACAACTCGATGGGGACCATCGTCGGCGTCTACGACGCGCCGCTCCCGGCGAAGGGAACCGACCTCGTCGCGGCGGCGTTCGTCCTCTTCGGCCCCATCACGACGATGATGGTCGCCCGTGACGGGTCGGTGACCGAATACGTCGTGGAGGACAGCGCGGTGCAAGGCACCGCGAGTTCCGCGCCGCGAGACGGGGAACGAAGAGTCGTCACCGAGGACGTGACGCTCCCGGACGACCCCACCGTCTACGGATTCGGCGGCCGCGTCCCGGACTGGCCGGAGACGTTCACGGCCTACGCACGCCAGATAGAGGACGAACTCAAACTGCGCTACGGCGGCGCGATGATCGGCGACGTGAACCAAGTACTGACCTACGGCGGCGTGTTCGCCTACCCGGGCCTCGAATCGCGCCCCGAAGGCAAACTCCGACTCCAGTTCGAGGGGAACCCGATGGCGTACATCATCGAGTCCGCGGGCGGCCGTTCCTCGGACGGCGAGACGTCGATTCTCGACGTGACGCCCGAGGACCTCCACCAGCGAGTGCCGCTACACATCGGTAACGCGGAACTCATCGACCGCCTCGAATCGACGCTGTAGCGATTCGGACCGTTCGTTTTTCTTTCGACGCTTCGGACGAGTTTCACGTTTCCACTCGCAGACGACGGACTACGTTCTGACCGACGGATTCGTTTCAACCGGTGCGCCCGTTCCAACCGTCACGCTCGTCGCTGACGTGGCTGGCACCGTCTGCGGTCCCGTCGTCACGATTGTCGTCGAACCGGAGGTTGCCGGTGTCGCTTGCGGTCCCCCCGTCGTGGGACCGGATGTCGCGGTCGGACCGCCGACGGTCGTCTGCGGCACCGTGGTCTGGCCGGGGCCGCCGACTTGCCGGATACATGCCTGCAAGTCACCCTGCTGTGTCGTCGCGACCTGTTGACCGTTCGCGTCGAAGACCGTCGCGTTGACGAAGACGTATCCCGGTGTGTCGAAATCGTCGGTCGTGTTCGTCCACGAGACGGTTCCGTCCGGTTGCTGCTCGAAGTCCGCCGCCGAGATGTCCTGTGTCACTAACACGCCCGACTGTGGATTCGAGGCGTCCACCAACACCGCTTGCATCCGATAGTCGGCCGGTTGCGTCGCGTTCACCGTAATTCGCGTGCAAGTCAGGTTCACGGTGGCCGGTGCAGCGGGCGGTGCGGTGGTCGTAGTCGTGGTGGCGTTCGTCGTAGTCGTCGGCGGCGCAACGGTGGTAGTCGTCCCGTTCGGCGTCGTAGTTGGGGCCGTGGCGTTCGTCGTGGTCGCAGTGGGCGGTGCCGGGGTCGTAGTGACCGGATTCGGCGTGGTGGTCGGTGGCGGTGCTTCCGTGGACGTCGGCAACGGTGTCGTCGTCGGACCCTGTGAAGTGGTCTCTGGTGGAGTCGTCGATGTCGACGGTTGCGCCGTCTGCGTCGGTTGCCCCCCGCCGCTCGACTCGTTTTGGGCGATCGACTGAAGCGTATCGGGCGGGACGGTCGTTCCGGGCTGTACCTCGTCCGCCGCCTGTGACGTCCCCGAGAGGGCTGCCTGTCGAATCTGGTCCGGGTCGGTTACGCTTCCCGCGGTCGCTCCCTGCGTCGCACCGGCGGCCGCGCCGAACGATATCGCCTGCACTTGCTGGACGGTCGCTTGTTGGACCTGCGTGATTCCGCCGAGTGCCGCCCCCCGCGCGGCGGCCTGCAACTGCGTCACCGTCGCCTGCTGGCTCTGTGAGACAGCACCACTCGACGCACCCTGCGTGGCCGCCTGCACCTGTTTAACGGAGACTTGCTGGCGTTGGCTCGCCACGACGCCACCCGCACACGCCCCTCGGGCGGCGGCTTGGACCTGTGTGACGCTCACTTGCTGGCTTTGTGTGACGGCACCCGTCGCCGCCCCGACGCAGGCCGACTGAATCTGTGTGATTCGGACGGTCTGAACCTGCGTGATGCCACCTTGTGACGCCCCTTTCGCGGCCGCCTGAATCTGTTCGACGTTCACGACCTGCTTTTGGACGGCACCCTGCACCGCACCCTGTGCCGACCCCTGTGTGACGACCTGAATCTGGACGATGTTCACGACTTGAATCTGGGTGACGCTCAACGCGCCGGCGGCCGCGCCGCGGCACGCCGCCTGAATTTGCTTGATCGTCGCCTGCTGGACTTGCGTGAGTCCGCCCGTCACGGCACCCTGTGCCGCCACCTGAATCTGCGTTACGGACACTTGCTGTACCTGCGAGACGGCACCCGCTGCGGCACCGTGGCACGCCGCTTGCACTTGCTGGACGGTCGCTTGCTGCACTTGCGTGACGCCGCCGCGCGCTGCTCCCATTGCGGCGACTTGGACCTGTTTCGCGTTCGCACGCTGCGCTTGGACCGCCCCGCTCGCGGCCCCTCGCGTCGCGGCCTGTATCTGCGCAACCGAGACGCTCTGACTTTGGTCGAGCGCACCGAACGCGGCCCCCTGTCCTGCCTCCTGAATCTGTGAGACGCTCGCTTGCTGGTTCTGTGTCGCGCCGGTTGCTGCGCCCTGTGCACCGCCTCTCGCGGCGGCCTGCACCTGCGAGACGGTCGCTCGT
Source organism: Haladaptatus sp. HS23 (assembly GCF_056892285.1). Taxonomy (NCBI): domain Archaea; kingdom Methanobacteriati; phylum Methanobacteriota; class Halobacteria; order Halobacteriales; family Haladaptataceae; genus Haladaptatus; species Haladaptatus sp. HS23. The sequence goes on from NZ_JBXGLH010000004.1 coordinate 56,909, forward strand.
TGACTCCCCGCCGTCGCGCCGTGTGCAGCGCCGAACGCGGCGGACTGTATCTGCGTTACCGTGGCCTGCTGGACCTGTGTGGTCGCACCGGTGGTCGCACCCTGCGTCGCCGTCTGAATCTGCGTGACGTTCACGTCCTGACTCTGGAGGAGGGTCCCGTGCGCCGCGCCGCGCGCCGCCGCCTGAATCTGCGTGACGGTCGCCTGCTGGTTCTGGGAGACGGCCTGTGCTGCGCCCTGTACGGCAGCTTGACGCTGCTGTTGGGTGATCGTGACACCTTGTCTCTGTGCCAACGACGCACCCTGCACGGCACCGAGCGTGGCGGCCTGTTCACGGGCCGACTGGTTCGTTTCCGTCTGCTGGAGGAACTCGCTGCTCCCCTCGCTCGCCGGCAACAGCGGAAGCTTGGCGTTCGATGCTGGCGGTTCGGCGGACGCGGCGGAAGCCGAGTCGGTCGGGTTCGAAACCGAAACGACGCCAACGCTCACGGTGCTGACGAGGAGTACGAGGAAGAGGGCGAGTGTGGCCCGTGCGAATCGAGTCATCGGATACGACTCACACGAGAATATCACACGTTAACTACGGCCATCGTTAATTCCGTTCTCGGAACCACCGGCCTATTCCGGCCTCGATTGCTGAATCCGAAACGACCAATACCGAGAGTAGTGAAAGCGAATCGACAGGGAAATCCATGTTTCGAGCGGCCGGGATTGTTTGCACACCGACCCGAATATAATCGGTGTCTCAATTATAGGAAATAAAACTCTTGGGGCCGATGATTTCACTTTCACTGCCAGTTTTCTAGGTGTCTAGATTCACCCTTCTTTATCCATGCTGGTCAACTGCTGTTGAGCGTCGCATGAGCAACGAGTCACCATACCGTGATGACACGGGGAACCGCCCATCGGGACAACCCTCCCACGTACTTCGCGCCGAACCGGCAGTGAGCAGACCGTCGTTCGATGACATCTTCGAACTGCTGTCGAACAAGCGACGGCGATACGCCATCCACTATCTTTCGACCACGGCAGACGGCGTAGCGACGCTTTCTGATCTCGTCGACCAGGTCGTCACGTGGGAAACCGAAACGTCGGCCAACGATGTCCCGGACGACTACCGACGACGTGTCGAGGCATCGCTTCACCACACACACCTCCCGAAACTCGCTGACGCGAACATCATCGATTACGACCCACGGAGCGAATCACTTCGGTACTGGGGTCAACCCGTACTCGAAGAGTATGCGGAGCACGTCGCGGCCATGGAACTTCCCGACCAGTAACCGCGTCTCGAGTTCACTCCGCACTGCCACCCCCGCAGACGCTTCTGACCCTCCCTCTCACGTTTTATCTTCCCGCTTTTTCGCCGAATCGCCGAGGAAATGTTGCCGCGATAGAAAGGGAAAACGGTTTGAAATCTCCTCACGGATTCTCATTCATGAAAGTTCGTATCGGAACGGAGGCAACCGAGGAGGAAGCCTCGGCAATCGCCAGCGCGCTCGCAAAACACGTCGGAAGCGAGGTGGAGGTGTTCGTCGGCGACGCGGACGAACCGACGGCCACGTGGAACGACCCCGGCGAACCGCCGGAAGACGACCTCGGACCGACGGAACGCGAGGAACTCCTCTGGCAGGAAATCGAGGACATCGAGTCGGGCGGGAAGGAGAAGTACAAAGAACGCCTCTCGGAGAAGGGCAAACTGTTCGTCCGTAACCGACTCGACCTCTGGTTCGGGGAGGAAGGTCTGAAGTTCGAGGACGGCCGATTCGCCGAGTTCGATGCGGACGACCGACTGCCCGCCGACGGTCTCATCACCGGCGCGGCGGAGTTCGAGGACCGAGACCTGCACTTCATGGCGAACGACTTCACGGTCAAAGCCGGAAGCATGGCCGCGAAGGGCGTCGAGAAGTTCCTCCGCATGCAACAGCGTGCGCTCCAGAACGGGAAACCCGTCCTCTACCTGATGGACTCCTCGGGTGGCCGCATCGACCAGCAGTCCGGTTTCTTCGCCAACCGCGAGGGCATCGGAAAGTACTACTACAACCACTCGATGCTGTCGGGACGCGTCCCACAGATTTGCGTCCTCTACGGGCCGTGTATCGCCGGGGCCGCTTACACCCCGGTCTTCGCGGATTTCACCATCATGGTCGAAGGGATGTCGGCGATGGCCATCGCCTCCCCACGGATGGTGCAGATGGTGACGGGCGAGGACATCAGTATGCAGGACCTCGGCGGCGCACACATGCACGCCGAACACTCGGGAAGCGCGGACCTCGTGGCCCGCGACGAGGAACACGCCCGAGAACTCGTCGCCGACCTCATCACGTATCTGCCCGACAAGGCCCACGAGAAACCGCCGCGGAGCGAACCGAAAGCGCCCGAACGGTCCCCCGAGGGCATCGACGGCGTCATCCCGAACAGTCCGAACCGCGCCTACGACATGACCGACCTGATAGAGCGCGTGGTGGACGCGGACTCCTACTTCGAACTCAGGCCGGACTTCGGCGGCGAAATCATCACCGCTTTCGCGCGAATCGACGGGCGACCCGTCGGTATCGTCGCCAACCAACCGGCACAGCGCTCCGGGGCCATCTTCCCGGACGCCGCCGAGAAGGCCGCCGAGTTCATCTGGAAGTGCGACGCGTTCGAGATTCCACTCCTCTACCTCTGTGACACGCCGGGTTTCATGGCCGGGTCGCAGGTCGAGAAGGACGCGATTCTGGAGAAGGGGAAGAAGATGATTTACGCCACGTCCTCCTCCACCGTTCCGAAACTCTCCGTCGTCGTGCGAAAGGCCTACGGCGCGGGAATCTACGCCATGTCCGGACCGGCCTACGACCCACAGAGCATCATCGCGCTTCCGTCGGGTGAAATCGGAATCATGGGACCGGAAGCGGCCATCAACGCCGTCTACGCGAACAAGTTGAACGACATCGAAGACGAGGAGGAACGCGCCCAGCGCGAACGGGAACTCCGCGAGGAGTACCGCGAGGACATCGACGTCCACCGCATGGCGAGCGAGATGGTCATCGACGACATCGTTCCGCCGAGTACCCTCCGCGAGGAACTCGTCCAACGCTACGATTTCTACGCGGGCTTGGAGAAGGACCTCCCCGACAAGAAACACGGCACGATTCTATAGAGACGGGAAGCGGCGTCTTAGCCCCTGTCTAAGCCGGGTAAGCCGGTTCATAATAAAGCCCCGTTCGGGCGTCTCCGTGGATGACGTGGAATATCCGCGCCACCATCCATGAGTCACCAGCCCTTTTCGTTTCGGTATCAGCGCACGGATTGGTTCGATTTCGGCGACATCGAGCGACTGCTCTGGGCCGTCGTTCTCCTCGCGCTCGTGGGCGATCTGCTCACGACGTACGTCGGGTTACGTGCGGGACTCGTCGAATCGAATCCGGTCGCGCGCCACGCGCTCGGCCGATACGGCTTCCTCTCTCTCGTCGGACTGAAGGCGTTCGCACTGACCGTCGGATTCGTCGGCCGGACCCTCGTCCCGCGGGAATACGTCGCGTTCGTTCCGGTCGGCCTCGCCGCCCCGTGGGTATTCGCCGTGGTCGTGAACGTCTCCGTGTTCCTGCCTTAGGGTTTTTTGAGCGAGAGAACCGTCCGCTCGAACTCGCACACGAGCGTCTCGTCGTCGCCATCGACTTTGAAGACCTCGACTTTCATCGTGACGACGCCGCGTTCGCCGTCACTCGTCTCGCGCTTGTCCGTAACGGTGGACTGGGCGCGAACCGTATCTCCGTGAAACACCGGTTCCGGATGGGAGACGTCGTCGTAAGAGAGGTTGGCGATGATGGTGCCATCAGTCGTGTCTGGTATCGACACACCCACGGCGACGCTCATGGTGTACAGTCCGTTGACCAACCGCTCGCCGAACTGGGTGTCCGCCGCGAAGTCGGCGTCCAAATGGAGCGGCTGTTGGTTCATCGTCATATCACAGAACCGCTGATTGTCGCTTTCGCTGATGGTTCGTCGCTTTTCGTGTTCGATGGTTTCACCCACTTCGAATTCCTCGTAGTACAGCCCCGTCATGCGAACGTCTGCGTCGAGCGAGGGAAAAATCCTGTCGGTCTGGCGGCGATTGTTGCAACGGCTTTCGACCGTTGTACGTGCGATACCGGGGCGTAAGCAGTTCATAACAAAGAGGGTAGTATTCGAACGAGGTGATACTCAGGCCAAAGTCAGGTCAGGAAAAATATGAAAGAACGAAACACGCGACAGGCAAGGGAGGAGCGTCGTGACGGAGCAGAGCGGACACGAAATGGCAGGGTCGATACGGATACGACGGGCGAGTTCGAACAAGTGGTAACGCCCGACGTCACGTTCATCGCCGACGGCGGTATCGATTCCGGGCCGAACGTCCGAACCGGAGCCGGCGAACCCGGTGTCGAGGAGGAACCGGCCGCCCCGACGATGCCGATGGGCGAGGGCAGACGTGCCCACGCACAGTGGTTCGCTTACGTCGGTGGACCGGTCGAAACCGCCCCCGTCATCAGGAATCGCTCGGTGTACGTCGGGACGGAGAACGGCTTCGTCTGTAGTATCGACCGGTTGGACGGCGTGAGTAACTGGCTGTTTCAGGCACCGAACGCGGTCGGCTCGCCGGTTCCGGGTGCGGAGTTCACCTACGTCGGCGACCGAAGCGGGAACCTGTTCGCACTGGACGGGGCGACCGGAACGCGGGAGTGGACCTTCCAAACCGATGCGGGCGTCGAAGAGTCGCCGATACTCCTCGGCGATTCGCTCTACGTCGCGGCGCGGAACGGACGGGTGTCCGCGCTCGACGCCGCAACCGGCGCTGAAACGTCGTCGTTCAGAACCCCGACACGGGCGCTCACGTCGATACATATCGCCGGGGGAACACTCTATACGACCGGTCTCGACGGTGGTCTGTTCGCCCACCGCTTGACCGACGGGGACGAACGCTTCCGCTTTGCCCCCTCCCTCGCCATCGCGGGTGCGCCCGCTGTCGTCGGTGATACGGTGTACGTCGGGACTGTGGACGGGGACCGAATCTATGCGCTCGACGCCGAAACGGGCGAGACGGAATGGCGATACGAGGCCGACGCCGGGATTTGGTCGTCTCCCACCGTCGTCGGCGGAACCGTCTACGTCGGCTGTGCGAACGGGGACGTTTTAGCACTCGACGCGGCGGACGGGACCGAACGCTGGCGCGTCGAAACCGGTGCGCACGTCTGGGGGTCGCTCGCCGTCACGGACGAAGTAGTGTACGCCTGCAACGACGACGGACTGCTCGTCGCACTCGACCGCTCCGACGGCGACGTTCAGTGGTATTTCCGCGCACGGGATTCGCTGGTCGGGTCGCCGGCCGTCGGCAGCGACACCGTCTACGTCGGCGACGTGGCCGGGACGGTGTACGCACTCCCCCTGTAATCCTTCCTCGGTCGACTCCCCGCCTCTCCTTTCTTCGTCCTTTTCCATTCCCCTGTACCCTTCGTTTCTTGGCCTCCCTTCGTCCTCCCGCTTACTCTCGTCGCTCGCATGCACCACGTCAACCCTCTCGTTCATCATGTTCTTTCGCTAAAATCGTGCCGTGGTATTGCATGGCGACGCGGTGACGGATGGTAAGGTCTTTCTCACGGCGCTCCCGACTAAACGGGCAAGCCTGTCGGAGGCGTCCACACCATGGCATCTACTGGGAAGCAGACCACGGACGAACCGGAAACGGCAGTTGAAACGGCACGACGACAACTCGAGCGCGCCGCGGCGCACCTCGACGTCGACCCCGGCGTCATCGCGCGCTTGCAGCACCCCGACCAAGTGCACCGCGTCTCGGTTCCGCTGCAGCGAGACGACGGCGACACGGAGATATTCACGGGCTACCGAGCACAGCACGACAGCGTGCGCGGGCCGTTCAAGGGCGGCATGCGCTACCACCCCGGCGTCACCGAGGAGGAGTGCATCGGTCTCTCGATGTGGATGACGTGGAAGTGCGCCGTCATGGACCTCCCGTTCGGGGGAGCGAAAGGCGGTATCGTCGTCAATCCCAAGGAACTCAGCACGAAGGAGAAGGAACGACTCACCCGCCGGTTCGCCGAGGAACTGCGCGACTTCATCGGACCGATGCGCGACATTCCCGCCCCCGACATGGGAACCGACGCGCAGGCGATGGCGTGGTTCATGGACGCTTACTCGATGCAAGAGGGCGAAACCCAACCCGGCGTCGTCACCGGCAAACCGCCGGTTATCGGCGGTTCGTACGGCCGCGAGGAGTCGCCGGGTCGCTCGGTGGCCATCATCGCCCGCGAGGCGTGTGAGTACTACGACTACCCGCTGGAGGACACGAGCATCGCGATTCAAGGGTTCGGGAGCGTCGGCGCGAACGCGGCGCTCTCGCTTCACGAATGGGGCGCGAACGTCGTCGCCGTCTCCGACGTGAACGGCGCGATTTACGACGAGGACGGCCTCGACATCGACCGAATACCGACCCACGAGGAGAAGCCGGAAGCCGTCACGACGTTCGACGGCCACGACCCGATTCCCAACGAGGACCTCCTCGAACTCGACGTGGACGTCCTCATCCCCGCCGCGATCGGCAACGTCCTCACCAAGTCGAACGCCAGCGACGTACAGGCGGACATCATCGTCGAGGGTGCGAACGGCCCGACGACGACTACCGCGGACGAGATATTCGAGAACCGCGACATCCACGTCATCCCCGACATCCTCGCCAACGCGGGCGGCGTCACGGTCTCGTACTTCGAATGGTTGCAGGACATCAACCGCCGTCAGTGGTCGCTCGAACGCGTCAACCAGGAACTCGAATCCGAGATGCTGAACGCGTGGAGCAGCGTGCGCAGCGAAGTCGAGGAGCGCGGCGTGACGTGGCGTGACGCCGCGTACATCGTCGGCCTCTCGCGTATCGCGGAAGCCCACAAGGCCCGCGGACTCTGGCCCTAACTCGGGGTCGGCAGTCGAATCGAGTCGAATACACGAAACGAACGAGACGGACCGAAAACGGGCAGTCATCTTTTCGGGTCGAAGACAACCGTTCCACTGACGCATGTACGGATGGGATTCGAAAGCAGTGACGGCTACCGGTTGGACAGTCCGGCCCCGATTGCGACCCCGATTGCCATTCCGATTCCCACTCCGAGCGCGATGTTGTCCATGACGACGCCGAGTGCGGCACCGAGAGCGACACCGAGGCCGATACCCAGTCCCATGTTGGAGTCCGAACCGGTTTCCGAGTTCGCCTCGACTTCTTTCGTTGGAGCCATGCCAACTCACTGATGGGGGACGAGATAAAGATATCTGGGAGAACTGGCGGTCTGCCTCTCCGGTGGCTTGAAATCGACGCCACCCGTCGCCTCGTCTATGCCACGACGAAGCGTCATGTTCACGCCGGGCGACCGACCCGAGATGATGCGGAAAGCGCCCGGAGCGGGGGCCGACGTGATAGTGTTCGACCTGGAGGACGCCGTTTCCCCCGAGCGGAAGGCTGAAGCGCGAACAGCGGTTCGTGAGGTACTCACGGACCCGGCGTTCGACCCGGACTGTGAGGTGTGCGTTCGCGTCAACCCGACGGGAATCGCGGCGGACGACGACCTCCGCGGAATCGCGGACGGCGCGGAGACTATCGACTCCGTCATGCTCCCGAAGACGGGGTCCGCGACCGACGCGGAGACGTTGGCCCGACTCCTCGACGAACACGACTGTCTGGTACCCGTCCTCGCACTAATCGAAACCGCGAGCGGCGTCCTCAACGCCGCCGAAATCGCCGCCGTGGACGAGACGGACGCGCTCGTGTTCGGCGCTGAAGACCTCTCCGCCGACATCGGGGCGGCGCGGACCGACGAGGGGACGGAGGTCCTCTACGCGCGGGAACACGTCGTCATCGCGGCGAGCGCGGAGGGCGTGGACGCCATCGACACGGTGTACACCGATTTCGGTGACACGGACGGATTGGCCGAGGAGACCGAGTTCGCTATTCGGCTCGGGTACGACGGGAAGATGGCGATTCATCCCGCGCAGGTGACGCCCATCAACGAGGCGTTCACGCCCGACCCGGAACGGGTCGAATGGGCCGAGTCGGTACTCGAAGCCAAAGCGAAAGCTGACGAGGAGGGACGGGGAGTGTTCAATGTTGACGGTGAGATGATAGATGCACCGCTTATCGCACAAGCAAAACGAGTGATGGAATACGCTCGCGCTGATGACTGATCCGTGACATTATATCACATTTAGGGGTAATAGCTCATCCTTATTTCGTCATGCTTAACAGTGGGTGGGTGTCATTGACAGACGATGTCCGAACAAGCCAATCCGTTCGAGAGCTTACAGGAACAGATCGACGACGCGGCGGAGTACCTCGACGCGTCCCCTGACGTTCTCGAACGGCTCAAGCACCCCCAGCGGATACTCGAAACGAACCTCTCCGTCGAGATGGACGACGGTTCGATCGAGACGTTCAAAGCCTTCCGTTCGCAGTTCAACGGCGACCGCGGCCCGTACAAAGGTGGAATCCGCTACCACCCCAACGTCAGCCGCGACGAAGTGAAGGCCCTCTCCGGGTGGATGGTGTACAAAACCGCCGTGGTGGACATCCCCTACGGTGGCGGGAAAGGCGGCATCATCATCGACCCCGATCAGTACAGCGAAGCGGAACTGGAGCGCGTGACGCGGTCGTTCGCAAAGGAACTCCGACCGTTTATCGGCGTGGACCAGGACATTCCTGCACCCGACGTGAACACTGGGCAGCGCGAGATGAACTGGATAAAGGACACCTACGAGAAGCTCGAAAACACCACGGAGCCGGGAGTCATCACCGGTAAAGCGCTCGAAAGCGGCGGCAGCGAGGGCCGCGTCGAGGCGACGGGCCGCTCGACCATGCTCACCGCCCGCGAGGCGTTCGACTACCTCGGCAAGGAGATGGAGGGCGCGACCGTCGCCGTGCAGGGCTACGGGAACGCCGGATGGATTTCCGCGAAGCTCCTCGAAAACCTCGGCGCGAAAATCGTTGCCGTGTCAGACTCCAGCGGCGGCATCTACAACTCCGACGGCCTCCACGCCCGCGACGTGAAAGACCACAAGAACGAGACGGGAAGCGTCGTCGGCTACGCGGGCACCGAAGAGGAAATCAGCAACGAGGACCTCCTCACGCTGGACGTGGACCTCCTCGTTCCCGCCGCGCTCGAAAACGCCATCGACGGCAACCTCGCACGGGACGTGCAGGCCGACGTCATCGTCGAAGCCGCGAACGGGCCGCTCACGCCGGATGCGGACGACGTCCTCACGGAGCGCGACGTGCACGTCTTCCCCGACATCCTCGCCAACGCGGGCGGCGTCACGGTCTCGTACTTCGAATGGGTACAGAACCGCCAGCGCTTCTACTGGTCCGAAGACCGCGTCAACGAGGAACTCGAAGACATCATCGTCTCCGCGTTCGACGACCTCACGAGCGCCTACGAGGAACACGACCTGCCGAGTTTCCGTACGGCGGCCTACGTCGTCTCCCTTCAGCGCGTCATCGACGCCTACACCGAGAGCGGCAACTGGCCCTGAACGCAGAATCGACCTCTCACGAATTGGCTTCCGAACATTGGCTTCTGTCGGATTCAAACGGGTTTCTCGAACGTCATCACGAACGGGAGTTCCCTTTCCCGAAGCATATTTTTCAATCGAATCACATTTTTACGTATGACAACCGCGATTTATTTCGACCTCGACAATACCCTCCTCGAATACACCGCTTCGTTCGACGAGATTGCTACGCGGTCGCTTCCCGGAGAGCCGACCGAAGAGATGCTAGTGACGTACTCCGAAACCGTGCTGGAAGGAATTACCGAACTACGGGAGAAGCCGTACGAACGAGCTTTCACTGCGGTCTGTGAGAGATACGACCTCGAAGCGGACCCGGTTGCGCTGGCGGCCACGCACATCGAAAACGAGGCCGAAGCCACGCGCGTTCGGCGACCCGTGAGACGGCTCGTGGAAGCCGTCTCCGCTCGGTGTCCGACCGGCGTCCTCACGAACGGGGACGGGCGGGCACAGCGTCGGAAAATCGACGCACACGGCCTCGAATCCCTCGTGGATACGGTCGTCGTCTCGAACGAAGTCGGCGCACGGAAACCCGACCCCGCGATTTTCGAGGAAGCGAAACGACGGCTCGACGCGGACGGTTTCATGTACATCGGCGACACGTTCGAGGAGGACATCGTCCCCGCCCGCGAACAGGGGTTCCGGACGGTGTACGTCGGCGACGAAGCCCGACCGAACGCCCCCGTCTCGGCCGTCGACATGACCGAACTCGCGGACGTACTCCTCCCGTTGGTGGAGTCCGACCGACGGTAGTGCGGTCACCGAACCGGCCTAAGCACACGACAAATTGAAGGTTTAGAACTGTCTAATTCCGCCTAGTGATGCTAAGCGACGTGATGGAAGACTACTTGAAAGCCATCTATACGCTTCAGAAGGAGGATGGGGGACCGGTTGCGACCTCCGAAATCGCGGAGTATCTCGGGGTGACGCCGCCCACGGTCACCAGCATGGTGGAGAAGCTGACGGACCGCGGACTCCTCGACCGCGAGAAGTACAAAGGCGTGGAACTCACGCCCGAGGGCGAGACGGTCGCCCTCGAAGTGCTTCGGCACCATCGACTGCTCGAGTCCTACCTGACCGAACACCTGGACTACTCGTGGAGCGAAGTCCACGAGGAGGCCGACCGTCTGGAACACCACATCAGCGAGGAGTTCGAGCAACGCGTGGCCGACGCGCTCGGGAACCCGACGGTCGACCCGCACGGCGACCCCATCCCCGACGCGAACCTCTCTCCCATCGACGAGGACGACACGACGCCCCTGACCGAACACGAGGAGGGACAGCGTGTCGTCGTCGCACGCGTGAGCGACCGCGACGACGAGGAGCTGCGCTATCTGGCCGACGCGGGTATCACGCCCGGAACGGAGATGGAAATCGTGGACGTGGCCCCGTTCGGGATGGTGACGGTCGCGGTGACCGGCGGAGAACAGAGCCTTCCGGAAACCATCGCCCGATCGATTCGCGTCCGGGCGGTCGTCGAAGAACTCGCGTGAGATGGTGGGAACAGCCACCCCGTTAGCGGCCGGTCTACAGCACGTCATCCATCGGTACGACGGCTACGGTCCGGTAGCGGCCGCGTTCCTCGCCAACCTCCTCGCCACGTTCGGAGATAAGGGACAACTCGTCGTCGTCACGTTGGCCTCGCGCTACGACGCAAAGCGGGTGTTCGTCGGCGCGATGGCAGCATTCTCCCTCTGGAGTACCGTCGAAATCGTCTTCGGTCACGTCATCGTCACCGTCCTGCCCGGAACCGTCATCACGGTCCTGACCGGTGGCCTGTTCGTCGTCTTCGGCCTCTGGACGCTACGGAGTGCAGTTGCGAAGTTCACTGAGGAGTCCGACGACCGACCGCTGTTGACCGGCGGCGGGATGGACGTCGGCTTGACCGGCGCGGTGATTCCCGACGGTCTGCTGACTCGGATGGGTGCCTACGGCGGCGTCCTGACGACGTTCGTGTTCATCCTGTTCGCGGAGTTCGGGGACAAGACCCAACTGCTGACCATCAACCTCGCGACGACGTTTCCGAACTCGCCGCTCTCGATATTCGTCGGCGTCATCGCGGCGCTCGGCCTCAGGACCGGCCTCGACGCCGTCATCGGCGAACGGTTCGAGCGCGTCCTGCCCACGAAGTGGCTCGAACTCGTCGCTGCATTCGTCTTCCTCGCCTTCGGCGCGTTGGTGTTCGCCGAATGGCAGGGTTTGCTCTAACCGCGCTCTTTTACTGGTTCCGGGCAAAACGAACGGCAGATGCTAGAGTCACTCGTCTCGGCGTTCGCGGGCGTCCTCCTCGGTCTCTCGCTCGCCGCACCTCCCGGACCGATGAACGCCGTCATCGCCGAGGAGAGCGTTCTCCGCGGATGGCGGTCGGGGTTCTTCGCCGGTCTCGGCGCGATGACGGCGGACGCCTGCTTTTTCGTCCTCGCGCTCGCGGGCGTCGTCGCCGTCGTCAGGGAAGCGCAGATAGTGCGCGGCCTCATGGTCGGCGTCGGCGGTCTGCTGATGCTGTATTTCGCCTACGGCACGGCACAGGACGCGACCTCGACGTTCACCGCCGACACGGTGGACGAGGAAGCTAGAGGGTTCAGAAAGGCGTTTGCACTCGCCATCACGAACCCGTATCAGATAATCTGGTGGCTCACCGCGGGCGTCGGCCTGCTCGACCCCGGACGGTTGGACGTCCTCTCCGGACTGCCGGGCAGTCTCACGGTTTCGACCGGCGGGCCGATAATCATCGTCGGCTTCTTCGCGGGAATCGCCTGCTGGATAACCGGCTTTCCGGCGGCGCTGTCGGCGGCCGGAAAACGCGTCGATTCGTTCGCGCCCGCCGTCGCGTACGTGAGCGCGGGCGTCCTCGCGCTCGCCGGAGTTTCCTTCGTCTACGACGCCGCGACGACGCTTCTATGATCGGATACTCGACGGTCGTCGGTCAGCGTTCGCCGCCGCGGGGCGACCCCGACGGTTCGGCGTCCATCTCCGGAACCTCCTCTTCGAGCCATTCGCGGAACCATTTCACGCGTTTGAGCCGACGGTGGGCGATGTCCTGTGCCGTATCGCTCTGGACGCGGGAGGATGCGTCCTTTCCGCGTTGTAACACCCGGTCCACCATCTCGGCGGCGGCCATGTGCGTCCGTGCCTCGTAGCCCATCCGCAGCAACATCAGGGCGGTTCCGTTCGCGCCGACCTTGTCCAGCATGTCCGCCTCGATGAGACTCTGTGCCTCCTTCGAGAGGCGCGACAGGTCGCCCTGATAGGAATGGTCCTCGACGGCTTTGCACACTTGGTCCACGAACGATTCGGGGAACTCGCCGTGTGATTCCAGATACTCTCGAGCGACGCGCGCGCCCTCCTCGGCGTGGACTTCCTGGTCCGCGTCGAGTTTGGCGATGTCGTGGAACAGCGCGGCGACCCGGGCGACGTCCACGTCGGCACCCTCCCGTTCCGCGATGGTCTCGGCGAGGTTCACGACGTTGAGGATGTGATTGAACCGGTAATCGGCGGAGTGCCACGGATACCACCGCATGCGTCCCCCGCTCTCCTCGTTCTTTACGCTTGCCGCGAGATACTCGTACACAAACGTCTTCATGTCCTCGAATTCCGATTCAGAGACGGGAGACCCCTTAATCTCGACACCCACAGAACTCCCTCCGTTGTTCAGCGTTCGTACTCATTACTGATACAAACGCACGATTCGCTCTTTAGCGTTACGACGAGGTCATTAAGTGACGGGTGCTCTTCTCCACGTGTATGACGGAGACGCTGTATCTCGACGCGACGGACGAACGGGAGTTCGAGGCCACGGTCGAACGCGTCGCGGGTGACCGCGTCGTACTCGACCGAACCCTGTTCTACCCCGAAGGCGGCGGCCAACCGTACGACACCGGCATTCTCGAATTCGAGGATGAATCGTTGAACGTCACGGACGTACAGAAGAAAGACACCGTCTACCACACGCTCGACGGGACGCCGCCCGAGGAGGGAACGACCGTCACCGGGCGAATCGACTGGGACCGACGGTACGCCCACATGCGATACCACACGGCCCAACACCTCCTCTCGGCGGTGCTGTTGGAGGAGTACGACGCGGAGACGACGGGCAACCAGTTGTACGCCGACCGCGCGCGAATCGACTGTGGCTACGAGCGGTTCACCGACGAGGAGTTCGGTCACATCGAGTCGGTGATGAACGACCGCATCGACGCGGGATTGACGGTCAGTTGGTACGAGATGGACCGCGACGAGGCGGAATCGTCTCTCGACCCGGAACGAACCCGAATTCACCTACTTCCCGAAAGCATCCGCGAAATCCGCATCGTGGAGATCGAGGGAACGGATAGAACCGCTTGTGCTGGCACCCACGTCGAACGAACCGACGAACTCGGGGAGTTCCGAATCACCGGTCGGGAGACGAAGGGAAGCGACGAGGAGCGTCTGAAATTCGTCCTCGAATGAGGCCGAGCGGACGGAACGAGCGACCTGGATAGCTCCTACTAAGCGGGTTTGTTCGGAACGAGCAACTGCTCGTCTTCGAGCGGGAAGGTGTCTATTCTGTCGAGCGTCATCTCCGCGAGCGCGTCGCTTCGAGCGGAGTCCTTTTTCGCGTGCATGTACGCTTCCATCGTGCCCGCTTCGTCGGCGGTCGGAACGAATCGAACGGCGGTTCCGAGCGGCCCGGTCTCGAACAGGAGGTAGGCCTGCGGGAACGAACACAGCGACGGCATGACTAATTCGCGCACACCCATCGTCTCCGCGACTGCGGGGACGTGCAGGTGGCCGGAGACGTGCAACGGAACGTCGTGCTCGGAGAGGATATCCGCCAATTCCGTCGCGTTGCGCATCGGAAACGACGAGCGCCACGAGTGGGGGTCTTTTCCATCGGACAGTCCCGGAAGGTTGTGGTGTGAGACGACGATGGGTGCGTCGGTCTTCGGGAGCGTTTCCTCGAGCCACGCGAGTTGGTCGTCGGAGATACAACCGTCGTGGCAGTCGGAAAGCGTTCCGTCGGGTGTCGAGGCACTGTTCAAACCGATGATATCTACGCCACCGGCACGTTCGTGGAACGGGAATCCACCGGGGGTGAACTCCGATTCGAACGACGAGAGCGACGGCGTCTCGTGGCTGTCGAATGACTTCGGAACGTCGTGGTTGCCCGGAACGGCGACGTACGGTACGTCGAGGTCGGCCAGAACGGACCGGACGGTTCCGAAATCCTCGACCGAACCGTCCTCGGTGAGGTCGCCCGCGAACACGACCGCATCCACGTCGCGGGCGTTCGCGTCGGCGATTACGGTCCGAAGGCGTTCGCGGGTTCGATGGAACACCTTCCACGTGCCACGTTTTTCGGTCGAAACGTGGATGTCGGAGACGACGGCGATAGTCGTCCGTGTCTCGCTTCGCGGATGGGAAAACCGAGCGAAAAGGGGACCTGCAGTGGCGTTCTCGGTCGGTGATTCGCTGACGGCCTCGGCCGGGTGGGATTCGTTCTGAAATCCTGCCTGTATCCCGTCTTCGATCATCACGTGTGTAGACTCCTCCAACGACTATAAGTCTAACCACGAATTTATATATCTAATACCATAGTCTATATAGCTCTCGGCAAACGTTCCGATTTCAGTCACGTCATGTCAAACACACGTGTCTGACTGACTTTCATTACGTCGCACGTCGAAACGATGGACGAGGATGAGTACGAGAAGCTTCCAAGGAATCGGAACAACAACGACGGCGACGAATTCGTCGTTCTCCTATCTCAATAGGGGATTGCAACTAGTGGGACTGTTTTTCTTCATAAACGGCATTTACGTGGCGTTCTTTTCGTCGAGTATACTGACCACGTTCGGTTACTACTCGGTCGTCATCGCCGCCATTTGCGTAGTGCTGTCGCGACTGATTTCGCCGGACGACCCACTCATCTCACCTGAAATCCAACGGAAGGTGAAACGGTTGGTGAGTCGTTCGGAGTCGACCCGCTCGCGCTCCCGCGGACGCCGAACGAACCGGCAAACGGGGTTCGACATTCGTCGGTATCTCCAGTCGGTCGCACGAGGGGTTCAGCGGATCGACGTGACCCGTTTCACCTCTCGCGGTAACGGCCGCGACCGTCTCTGACTTTTACCGTTTTCGCCATCCTATCTATTATTGCTGTGAGCGAACGTACAGCGCCGTCATCGTCCTCGGAATGTTCTTCCTTCTCGACGGACGGTTCTCCTACCCCGCGAAGTAATCAACCGATTCGAAACTTCCTCGAAGAAATCGAGGGACCGCTAGAACGTCATTGAACATACTCCCCTGCCTCGACTATTCGTGGTAGTATTCTCGCGTTACCCTCGATGTGGGGCGGCTTGATACGAGGTAATAGGGTCTTGAAACCAGTAAAAGGATATTTATGTCTTCTCGCACCAATAGTAACGCACTACGTATGAATCGCCATCGATCCATCGCGGTCGTCCTCGTTCTCTCCGTTCTCCTCGCCGGTTGCGCCGGACTCGGTGGAACGGATACGACCACGACTACGACGACAACCACCACGGACGCACCCACGGCAACGAGTACGTCAGCAACGACGACAACGACGTCGTCGGACGGTGGAACGACGACCACGGAGACGACTACGACGACGACGAGCACGGAAACCACGACTACGACGACGGCGGAATCTTGGTCGCCGCCGAAGTCGCCGAACACGCCGCTCGACGACAAGCGGAAGGGCGGTAAAATGGGCCGCTTGAAGAAGGTCACGCTCGTGGACAAGGTCAAAGCCAAGAACGGAAACGGCTACTCCAACTTCAACGTCGAAGTCGTGGCCAACACAAGCCTGCCCAACGTCGACCCCGAACCGCTGGTGGACGGCGACCCGTACTTCCTCGTCCAGATCAACGGCAAGAACGTCGGGCGTACCGGCGTCCGTTTCCAGCACGACGAGGGGACCTACTCCGTCGAAATCGAGGAAGGTGCCTTCGAGCAGTTCAACGACGGGACGCTCACCGTGACCGTCTACATGCTCGACGAGGACCACCAACACGACGACATCTACGGTAAATGGACCGGGACGGTCAAGTACAGTTCGAAGTGACGACAGTCGCCCGTTGGTATTGTGATTTTTAGTGGTCCGTAAGAAGTCCACGCACGGAGCGGTTCTCACTGGCACTTTCGTCGTAAAGTTCCGGCCGAATCAGGACGTCGAACGTTCGGACGTGTTTTCCGGCCAGTTTTCCGATACACAATTAAACCTTCACTCAGCTTGCTATTAGTATGAGCCGCCCACGATTCCGATTTAATCGACGCACACTCGCTGCGCTCTTGCTCCTCGGCGTCGCGCTTTCCGCCGTCCTCTGGGCCGCGGGAGGTACGATAGGGGACGCGAGTCCCTCGGTCAACGCCAACGTGACCGAACGCTACCGCTCCATCGACGCGTTCACCGGCACGCAGACGGTCACGATGCGGACTAACGGCACCGTCATATCTCGAAACGTCGCCACCGTCACGCTCGTTCCGGGTACCAACCGGAAGCGGATCCGCTTCCAGAACGCGTCGGACCGGCGGTACGAATTGCAGGTCTCGAACGGGTCCACGCTCTGGCTCCACGATATCGACGGGAACACCGTTACCGCTGTCGAGTTAACGGGACCACCGACCGATTCGGAAGCGGGCGTCAGGCTCCAAGGACTCGTCGCGGCCGCGGGGCTGACCGACGACGCGGGGCGGCCCAAATCCGTCGGCGTGTCGCCGTTACCCGTCTTGCCGCGGCACACCGGCGCCGCCCCGCAAATGGACGCGAACCGTAGCTACGCCGTCGAGTTCGTCGAGACCGATACTGTCGGCGGACGAGACGCGTACGTGCTCGAGATCACCGCAACCAACCAGAGCGAGGCTCACTACAGACAACGGCTGTGGGTCGACTCCGAACGGTTCTATCCGCTGCGCAAGCGGACGGCATGGACCGCTGACGACACTCGACGGTCGGTGACGACGACGTATACGAACATGACGTTCGACGTGCAAGTGTCGGGGGACGCGTTCCGACCCGAAATAGGTTCCAACACGAAAGTTCGGCGGCCGGACACTCCACAGACGGAGTGGTACCAGAGCAGAGCCGACTTGGAAGCACAGAGTTCGATTTCGGTGCCGAATCCGACCCTACCGCCCGCGTTTGAACTGGTCTACGCCACACGAACGACCGGCCGCATCAACGGAGTCGGACTCCGTTACGCCGCCGACGGACGCGAACTCACGGTTGCGAAGTTCAACTACACCTTGGACATCGACCCCGACGAACGTGACGTGACGATCAATGGTCGTCCGGCGACCATCGACCACGGACCGACCGTCTCGCTCTCGTGGGACTGCAACGGCTACGGCTACACTGTTCGGGGAACCGGCGTCAAAATAGACCGGTTGATCGAAGTCGGCCGGTCGGTGGCTTGTCCAGCCTGAAACCCTGCGAATTTCTGGGTCAGAAACTCGCCCCCTTTTTATATTATCCAACGGACCCTCCGTTAAAATGCGATGGGCTCCGACGAACTGACAACGTGCTCCCACACCGGTAGTATGGTGATGTGGCCTCTGACAGCACGATGCCCCCCATCGCGGTCACCGTTGACGCATCAGCCCTCCACAATCGCGCTGTACTGCATCGACAGCCCCTCCACACACTCGGAACCGGTCGCCGCGACCGTCCGCGTTCAAAACCCATGGGCCTATTAGTCCGACCGATAGTCATTCGACTGAAACGTGAGTGAGGATCCTGCGCTGGGTGAGCTTCTCGACGTCCTCAGCGACGAGTATGCCCGGAAAATCCTCGCAGCAACGAGTATCAAACCAATGTCCGCAAAACAGCTTGCCGACGAATGCGAGATGTCCCAACCGACGGTCTACCGCCGAGTGGAACGATTACAAGCGCACGGACTCCTCGAAGAACAGACCAAGATTCGGACCAGCAACAATCACTACAGCGTTTATACGGCCACGTTATCGAAGGTCTCTATCGAGTTGGACACCGGGTCCTTCGAAGCAGCCGTGACGCGCACCGAGGAATCGTTCCCCGGGGAACGGGAGAGCGACACCGCCGACCGCTTCAAGAAGATGTGGGAGGACCTCTGAGATGGCTCCCGTGGTCGCTATCATCGACTGGCTTATCGTCGCACTCGCTCTCGGGTCCACGCTGGTCGGTAGCTACGTGGGATATCAGGCTTACCGCGGGTATCGCCGCCACGACAGCCGGACGATGCGAGCACTCTCCATGGGCTTGTTTTTCCTCACAGCCGTCGCGTTCGGCGTCGCCTTCGTCGGCTCGCTGCTCCTCCGCGAGGGCTACCTCGGTCTGCAGTATCAACAACCGCTCACGCTCGTCACGCGACTGTTTCAGTTCCTCGGCGTTCTGCTGATAGCCTACTCCTTGCATTCGCGAAGGTAGTCGGCTCACTATGGTCCGTTCTCGCCACGTGGGCAAGTGCGGCTAATGCACCACAACATCCGCGAGAGCGGTAGTGACCCTCGAAACCCTTTCAGTAGCACCGACTCTCCTTAGAGAACGTCCTCGACAACTACCATCTCACGTGAGTTCGAGATTTGTTCTGTGTCCCATCGTGAAACCGTGTTCACAGCCTCTTCCGTCACTGTCTCTATCTCATCCCAGTACCTGTCCGGGCTCCCGTTCCGAGTAGCAAACCGCTCGGTGTAGAAGCGTCCAAACAGCGCACGAACGCGTTCAGTCTCCGACTTTTTCCAGTCTTCCGTGCCGCACCACTGGGAAACCATCTCGGACCGTATATCTAAGTACAGAGCGCTTAGAATCGCATCGAGCCCGGACTGTAGCGTGTTTACGTTTTCCCTGAGGTCGCGATTCGAGTCGTTATCCAGTTGTCTGACCATGGTGAGAGTCCAAGTGAGGTGTGCTACTGCCGTTTCTACATCCGAAGAGACGTCTGGAATCGGAATCGGCTTGGAGTACTGCCCATCCATCACCCGCGCGGTCTCGGTAGTTTCCGAGAAAATCGCTTTCTGAAGGTAGTAAGAAGCACACGGGTGATTTAGCGCTGCATAAATGAACGCGACCTCTTTCGGACTACTGTTTTCAAGCGGGACGTTGACGAGCTTCTCCGTACCCACGACTTCCCCATCCGCGTCGATCCAAGCTCGAAGCCGAGTTCCACGAAGAACTTTCAGCATGACACGAGGGACCGCATATTTGTCAACGGAGTCACGGTAATCGCTAAGATCCTTGTGCCAGATGTCCTCCAAGTGGAATTCCTGAACCCACGGATTCTTATTGATGTAGTGGTCGTCCCCGTCGTCGAGGTTCTTCTTTTTGCTATCCGGGATGTACAACTGCCTCGTCGTGTCTTCGGTCGACATCACGTCACCGAGACGCCGTTCGTGGGTCAGAAGGCGCTCTAAGACATCGCTCTGCCCGTCAGTCACGGGACGGAAGATGATGTTTTTCGAATCCAGCATAAACTCCTGGTCGACCCAACCGAGGTGGACCGGTTGGTTCGTGGTCGTACTCCGAAGATCCCGACTTCGGTGTACTGTCGGGACACTTCGATGGCCGTCACTACCAAGAGTGCTAATCATGGCAACGGTTTCCAGATTCACTCCCACGAATCCGAGACCGACATCGAAGATGTGCTTAAATTCGGTTTCCTCCAACAATTTTTCTCTGATGTCGGACCACGAACTGTAGAAGGCGATGCTCTTGCTGACGATATAGGAGATTACCCCCCGCTGATGCACGAGGTCCAGCGCTCTTTCGTAGAACCATTCACACGAATCGTTCGTCCCTTGACACTCGTAATTAGCCTCGTTCTTCAGCAACGGCTCTTCTTCTGGACCGAGGGACGCGCCGTATGGAGGGTTGCTGATAACGACATCGAATCCGTCGTTGTTCATAAACACGAGCGGAAATTCGAGCGGCCAGTGACAAGCGTCTAACTCGTCCTTCCGGAAGTCCTGTCCGGCGTATTCTCGCTCGATGATGACACCCCAATTATCCGAGTTCGAAAAGTGTTGCCGAAGTTGCTCGAACACTGCCTCAACGCCCCGCTTATCAAGTGTCGGGGAATCTAACCGAGCCTTGTACTTGTACGTGGTAAACCCTTGCCGCTCTAAATACTCGTCAATCGATTCCGGTATTCCGTCTGGGATTTCGATGCTGAGCGTGGTAGACGATTGCGGAGCGGCGTTCATACTATCCCATGCTGCACCCACATCCTCAACGTGGTCAGCGATCGTGAGACAATTGTTGCTCGAATCGCTTTGCGCCGCGTACCGCTCGTCGAGGTCCCCTTTCAGTTCGTCGTGTCGACGCTGGAGTTCGCGCTTCGTTTCTTGTTCCGGGTTAGTGGACTCCCTGTAGTCACGAACGTCTTTCCCGTACTGTTCTAATCGCTCCTCCAAAGTCGAGGACTCCAGTGTTTGTTGGTTGCCAGCCACAGCAGCGGTTTCGGTGAACCCGAGGAGGCTATTTCCAGTCCGGATATTGAACGTGATGTCCGGTAACGGCGGAATCCCGTCACGTGCGTTTACAGGCGTCCCTTCAGTCGTGTCCACCGGAGTCGCACTAATCAGCCACAGCCAGAGACGTAGCTTGCAAATCTCCGTCGCTCCTTCCAAGATGTCGACACCGAAGATGTTCTGTGCGATGATTTGCCGACGGAGCACGTACTCGTCAGTGTCTGGCCTACACATCGACCGCCACTCGAACAACGTGTTTGCCACCGCGAGGGCGAATGAGCCGCTGCCAACAGCAGGGTCACAGACCTTCAATTCCTTCAACTTCGAATCCAAGTACTCCAGAACATCCGGGAAGTTCTTGGTTTCCTCATAGAGAATATCGAATCCATCCCGCTGGTTTGCCTCGATTTCGTCGGACTGAATCGTACCAGGTCTGTACAAGTCGTCCTGATTCAGCTCACTAGGTTCTATCCCGTCACTGAAATCTTCGTCGACCTTTTCCAGTAGGCCTTCCCACAACGCACGTCGGGCCTTGAAATCGGTTATGTCCTCCCCCGTGTAGTACGCACCGACCTCGCTGTTGCCCTCCGAAAGCAAGTCGTTCCGTTCAGCGGCGTCCAAGTCACTAAGCCGAACGTCGTCACCGACTTTACTCACTGAAATGATGAATTTTTCGTAGATGTACCCGAGAACCGCAGGGGTAAGGTTTCCGACCGTGTTGGCTTCGTCTTCATCCGTTCCTTCGAACCCATCTAAGAGCCAATTGTACTCGTTGAGCTCGCTAATGAGGTCTTCCCAGTCGAAGTCCTCTACGACGAGTTCTTCGTCTTCGGAGACGACTGTCCCATCAGTCGTCGTGAGGTCTTCGGGTTGGAAGAGTCCACCATTGAGATATGGGACATGAAGCCAATAGGGCCCGGTGAATTCGATATCCACGGTGCTTCGGGAGTTCAACCGGTCGAAGAAGACCGTTCGGAGAAACGTCCAAAAGTCATCGTGCTCCCGTACGAGCGTATCGAACACGCGGTCTGTCTTCCCTGGAACCATCTCCTTTGCGTCGTTCACGGGAACGACAACACCACGCTCGACGAGGAAGTAGAGGAAGATTAGCCGATCGATGATCCGTTGGGCGGACAGGAGCTCTTCCCGTTTACCGAGTGTGTATCCGCTCTTGGTCGTAAGCGAGTTGGCGAGGTCGGAGCGATGGTCCCACAACTCTCGGTAAAAACGGTCGACAACGTCCTTGTAATCGAAGAGCGCGTTGATATCCTCTGGAACCTGTTCCAACTTGTCCCGTTTGCTTCCCGCGGTCGCTCCTGTGTGAAGTTCGGGGTTGTAAACGAACTGGAAGTTCCCGCGGGAAGAGCGGAATACTTGAACTCTGTTCGTCTCCGGGTCGAAGAACCAGAAGTATTGCAGATGGGTTCTCCGTTTCAACTCTTGCGTGATTTTCTTCGGGATATCACTTGGGACATCCGCTATTTGGAATTCGAAGTACGCAATCCGAACCGACCCCTCGATACTGAAGCGGTATTTGACATCGTGGTCAGAATCGTACGTCACCGTGTTCGATGTCGGTTCTTCAAAGTACCCCGCATCAACGAGGTAATCGTACCCGTAACCATCCGCAGTACTAGATTTCGGTGTGGCGTCCAACGTACGTGGATACTCCATTGCGTCAGCCATTATCCATATATTTGATAACTTCCTTCACTTCGCTCTCTCCGGACTTGTTCATACCTTCCCCCGACAATCGAATAATCATTTGCCATTCCGGTGAGGTTCGTCTTCATGGTCGTGTCGGGTTCCTCGGTGGAGAATTGCCGACCAAATCAGGGAATCTGTACTCCTCGTCGTCCGCTTCACCCCAGACCACTGTCCCGAGGGGGAGTTCGAAAACAGGTCGCGATTCGTCCGGTAGTTGAGTAATGGTTGCATGAATCAGGCGGAAGTGACGATGAGGAACTGTTCGGTGTCCTTACCGTCGATGAGTACGTGTGTGATTTCATTCGAAGTGACTATATCCGCGTCAATACCGTCATCGATGGCCAAGCCGGGGTTCCCCAGTTCGACCCCGAAGAGACTGGCTCGTCCGGAATGCCCCGTGTTTCGCCCGGTTTGTTCTCAACCATGGGTTGTTCTGTAGAACGTGTCAATGACTTCGTATAGTCCTTTCTTCGACTGAGTAGAATGTAGTAGCCGGATTGGGCCACTCGAAGTTTGTTTTTGCTACACTTGGACGGAAGACCGGAGCGTCACCCAATCCCAGTTACACCACCGTTGGGTTCGTTCGATTCGACGATCTCGAACTCCGCTTCGGTCGCTGGCTCGAAGAACGGCGTGGCACCAAGTAATTGGGCCAAAAAACACCGCTCGCCCTCTGGGTATCGAATCCGCGGGCTATCCGCTCCTCACGTTCGTCGCAGAATAGTCCCGGGCGGATTCGAACCGCCGTCAATGGCTGTCTTCCGCAACTGGAACACCAGTCACGTCCAAAGGCCATTATGATTGGCCGCTACACCACGGGACTGCAGTTATGCATTTTCGGGTACTGCTTCCTCGTACAAGTGTGTTGCTTTTCTCTTTGTTAGTTCGAGGGAGAAGCGTTCCCGTCTTCTACATTACGGTGGCAAGTACAAACGTTCTGTTCGGATTCGCTCGCCTTTCTCTGATGGATTGGCTGGAGTAGTCCTTTGATTTCCCGGACACAGTCCGAACAATACACACCTTCTTTGTTCGTAGGATAGTATTCGAACTCGGATCCACAACTTGACGCTCGAATCAGTCCGCGTGCCCGTCTTCGACCAAGTATGTACACATGTCCGCGTCGGCGTGGAAACACTCGGGACATTGGGGTTCCCGGTCGATGATGGTGTCGAGTCGGGCCGCCACCGTCTCGTCGATGACGCTTTCGAGCTGTTTCGCCTCGGTACGGAACTCGTCCACTTCGAGGACGTTGGCGAGGAAGCGCTCCAAGATACAGTAGGTCTGGAGGGCATCGCTGGCGCGCGTTTCGCCTTCCTCGGTGAGCGTTGCACCACGATACTTCTCGTGTTCGACCAACCCACGCTCTTGGAGTTTGCCGACCATTTCGTTGACGCTGGCGGGACTCACCCCGAGTCGATCCGCGAGGGCTCCGGTTGCCGCCGGCCCGTCGTTGATACGTTGAACGAGGTATATCGCCTTCAGATATTGGTCTGCTGTGTTCATTTGCTGGCCTCCATCAGGTTCGCGACTTCTTCGACGCCCGTTGCCTCTTCCGCTCGAATCGAAGAAAGGGTCTCGAGCAGTCGGTCGTTGTCGACCCCGAACTTCGTCTCGCTCGCTTTGATGGCGACGATGAGGTCGTCGTAGAACTTGTACGCCGTCTCCTCGCCGTGCAGTTGGTCGTAGAGCACGCCGTCGAAATCGTCGGGCGCAGTCTGGGCGTACTGCTCGCCCACCAACAACTCTATCTCCT
This sequence comes from Haladaptatus sp. HS23, assembly GCF_056892285.1. Classification (NCBI taxonomy): domain Archaea; kingdom Methanobacteriati; phylum Methanobacteriota; class Halobacteria; order Halobacteriales; family Haladaptataceae; genus Haladaptatus; species Haladaptatus sp. HS23. The sequence goes on from NZ_JBXGLH010000004.1 coordinate 81,392, forward strand.
CGAACGGGATCGTTTCGGCATCGAGTTCGTCGATGAGCGATTCGAGACGTTCTCGGTGCTCTGCCGATTCCTCGCGTGCTTCCTCGAGCAGTTCGCGCACGTCCTCGTGGAGTTCGTTTCGCTCCTCGGAGGGGAGCGTTTCGAAATGGCGCGCGGCCCGTGCTTCGACGACTTCTTCCAACACGACGCCGATCTGGAGCAAGCGCGCGAGTTGGCGGTCCGACGAGACGCGCTGACTCACACTCATGGCTGGGGAAAGGAGGTGGGGAAACTTAACACTCCCTGATGTGACCGCGCGAAAAAGACCGAAAGTGAGTTCGAACGAAAAGGCCGTCGTCAGTAGTCGAGTCGCTCGACGATCTTCGCTTCGAGGTCCTCGCGGAGTTCCTCGACTTCGACCTCGTCCAAGACGGGGACGAAGAACCCTTCCACGAGCATGTTCTTCGCCAACGAGTCCGGCACGCCGCGCGAGGTCATGTAGAACAGGTCCTCCTCGTCGACCTGTCCGACCGTCGCGGAGTGGCTGGCCTCGGTGTCGTGGTTGTTGATGATGAGCTTCGGTGACGCGTCGGCCTCGCTTCGGTCGGAGAGCATCAGCGTGTTCTCACGCTGGTAGGAACTCGTGTCCCATGCCTCCTTGCCGACGTCCTGAACGCCCTCGTAGACCGAGCGCGCTTCGTCGTCGAGGACGCCGCGCGTCACGAGGTCGGCCGTCGTGTGCTCGTTCTTGTGCCAGACGCGAGCGGCGACGTCGAAGTGCTGGTCGTCGTGACCGAAGAACGCGCCGACGGTCTTCGTCTCGGAGCCCTCGCCGTCGAGGGTCGTCTCGACGGAGGACTTGGTGAGACGCGACCCGATGTTCCCCTCGATCCAGTTGACGGAGGCGTGGTCCGCGGCGGTGCCGCGCTTCAGCGTGTAGGTGTACGTCTCCTCGTCGACGTCCTGCAGGGAGCCGTACTGGACGTGGCTGTTCTCGCCGGCCGCGATTTCGACCAGTCCGCTGTAGTAGCGCTCGCCGTCCAGTTCCTCGCTCTCCTGGCGCTCCAGAATCGTCACCGAACTCGATTTCTCGGTGACGACGAGCGTGTAGTTGAAGAGCGAGTGGCTCTGCATCGTCGTCCGAATCGTCACGTCCTCCGCGTCAACGCCCTCGGGGACGTAGACGAGCGTGCCGGACGTGAACAGCGCCGCCGAGAGCGCCGTCAGGTAGTTCTCCTGTGGGTCGATGACCGAGCCGAAGTACTCCTCGACGAGGTCCTCGTGTTCGTCCAGCGCGTCGGACAGCGAGAGGACGGAGACGCCTTCGGGTTCGACGCGCTCTTTCTCCTCGGCGGCCGACAGCGGGTCGACGAAGCTGTCGTAATCGAGCGCGTCGAGGTTCGTCCAATCGCGTCCCGGCGTCCGGATGACGTCGGGCATGTCGAGTTCGGAAAGCGCATCGAGCGCGTCGAGACGCGTTTCGAGCAGCCAGTCGGGCTCGTCGAGGTCGCTCGAGATTTCGCGGACGGTCTCCTCCGAGAGGGTGCTGTGAACCTGCGTGCTCATCCGAGACTGCCCTCCATTTCGAGTTCGATGAGGCGGTTGAGTTCGACCGCGTACTCGATGGGCAGTTCCTCCGTGATGGGTTCGATGAACCCGCTCACGATCATCTGCTTTGCGTCGTCGTCGTCGAGGCCGCGGCTCTGGAGGTAGAAGACGTCCTCGTCACCGATTTTCCCGACGGTCGCCTCGTGGGCGACGTTGACGCGGTTCTCGTTGATCTCCATGTACGGCATCGTGTCCGACGTGGACTCGTTGTCGAACATCAGCGCGTCACACTCGACCGACGTGGACGAGTCCACCGCACCTTCGCTGATGTGGACGAGGCCGCGGTAGTTCGTGCGGCCGCCGTCCTTGCTGATGGACTTCGACTCGATGGTCGAGTTGGTGTTCGGCGCGTTGTGGTAGACCTTCGCACCGGTGTCGATGTTCTGTCCTTCGCCCGCGAAGGCGATGGATATCTGGTTCGCGGACGCCCCGCGACCCTTGAGGATGGAACACGGGTAGAGCATGGTGGATTTCGACCCCATGCTTCCCGAGACCCACTCCATGCGGCCACCGGCCTCGACGATGGCGCGCTTGGTGTTGAGGTTGTACGTGTTCTTCGACCAGTTCTGCACGGTCGAGTACTGGACGTGAGCGTCGTCGCCGACGAACACCTCGACGCCGCCGGAGTGGAGGTTGAACGCGGAGTATTTGGGAGCGGAACAGCCCTCGATGTAGTGGACTTCGCTGCCCTCTTCCGCGATGATGAGCGTGTGCTCGAACTGCCCCATCCCCTCGGAGTTCATGCGGAAGTACGCCTGCACCGGCATCTGCACGGTGACGTCCTCGGGGACGTAAACGAACGACCCGCCGGACCAGACCGCACCGTGGAGCGCCGCGAACTTGTTGTCGCTCGGCGGCACGCACTTCGTCATGAAGTACTCTCGGACGAGGTCTTCGTGCTCCTGGACCGCTTGGTCCATGTTGCAGAAGATGACGCCCTTTTCCTCCCACTGTTCCTGCATGTTCTGGTAGACGACCTCGGACTCGTACTGGGCACCGACGCCGGAGAGCGCGTTTCGCTCCGCCTCCGGGATACCGAGTTTGTCGAAGGTGTCCTTGATGTCGTCCGGGAGGTCGTCCCAGTCGTCCGCGCCGCCGCGCTTGTCCACGTCGGGGCGGATGTAGGGAACGATCTCCTCTACGTCCAGTCCCGAGAGGTCGGGCTGGCCGGGCCAGTCCGTCGGCATGGGCATGTTCTGGTAGTGTTCCAGTGCGCGGAGACGCCGCTGGAGCATCCATTCGGGTTCGTCCTTGTCATCGCTGATGAGGCGGACGACCTCTTCGGTCAGCCCCTTGTCGGACTTGACCGCGGCCCGCTGTTCTTTCTTGAACTCGAACCGTTCTTCCGTATCTGTCTCTTTCAAGTGATCCTGATCTGAACTCATACTAACACCTTATGCGGTCTCGTAGACCTGGTCGCGGACCCAGTCGTACCCCTTGTCTTCGAGGTCCTCGGCGAGTTCCGGGCCGCCTTCCTTCACGATTTCGCCGTCGAGCATGATGTGGACCGTGTCGGGTTCCACGTAGTCGAGGATACGCTGGTAGTGGGTGATCTGGAGGATGCCAGTTCCCTGCTCGTCGCGGAGCGCGTTGATTCCTTTCGATACGTCCTGCAGGCGGTCGATGTCCAGCCCGGAGTCGATTTCGTCCAACACCGCGATGGACGGTTCGAGGATGGCGGCCTGCAGCACTTCGTTCTGCTTTTTCTCACCGCCGGAGAAGCCGGCGTTGAGGTAGCGCATCGCGAACTTCTCGTCCATGTCGAGAAGCTCCATCTTCTCCTTGAGGAGTTGCTGGAATTCGGCGACGCCGACTTCGCCCTCGTCCGCTGGGCCTTCCATCGGACTCGTGTCGTAGCCCGACTCTTCTTCCTCGTCCTCAGTTTCGTCCTCCTCACTGAAGAGGTCTTCGCGCTCTTCGAGCTTCGCGTTGAGCGCCGTGCGGAGGAAGTTGGACATCGTGACCCCTTCGATTTCGGCGGGGTACTGGAACGCGAGGAAGACACCGAGCGCCGCGCGCTCGTTCGGTTCCAGTTCGAGGAGATTCCACGTGCGCATGTCCTCGGGAATCTCGATGTCTCCGAACTCACCTTCTTCGATGTGAAGCAGAACCTCACCCTCGGTGACTTCGTACGCGGGATGGCCCGCGATGACTTTCGACGTCGTCGATTTGCCGCTACCGTTCGGTCCCATCAATGCGTGAATCTCTCCGGATTTGACTTCGAGATCGACGCCATTGAGGATCTTTTCGCCTTCTTCCACGACCTCTGCGTGGAGATTTTTCAGTTCGAGCGTTGCCATTGTTAGGTTCACCTAAGTCATTTGGAGCAAGGGTAGGTTGTCCCATAACCGTTTCGCATTCCTGTGCAATCGGTTTTCGGAAAGGAAAAAATTGTTTTCCCGTATGAAAGCACAGTAGTTCATTTCCCCCTTTAATAGGTGTAAAAACGGTACTTGTCGTTTACATGAAACTACTGAGGCCGGTCTGTTGCTGGCCCGTCTTCACTTCCTCCCACGAGATGTCGAGCGCCTCCAGCACCCGTTCGATGGGACCTTTGAGGGTCTTATCGAGCATCTTGTCCCAATCTATTTCGAACTCCTCCGGAATCTGGTCTGCATACTCGAAACAGATGACGTCCTGTTCGTGTTTGAACTCGCCGTACAGCGTGTCCGGACGGGCGTCGAAATCGCCTTCTCGTTCGATTTTCTCGAAGTACGACGGATGCACCTTCTTCAGGTAGAGGCGTTTGGGCTTGCTCCCGCGCTGGAAGTTGGTTCCGAGGAGGAGGTTCGCGTACTTCGCACCGCGAACCTGTGCCGTGTCCGTGTCGTAGTTGTCGAGTCGCTTCCCGATGCCGCCCGGAATGGCGACTTCGTTCAAATCGACGTTTCCGCCTTGGAAGTTCACGATGATGTCGTGGACGTACTCCTTTACGTCGTCCAGGTCCTCTCCCGTGACTATCATCTCGATGACTTCTCGCTGGACTTCCTTCGTGATGGGTGCGATGTCCGAGCGTTTGTACTCGAAGCCCGTGATGTCGATGTCGTCGACGTCCTTGCCCTCCTTCCAGACGATGTAGCCAGCATAGCGTTTTTTCTTCCCCGCTTGGAAGAAGCGTCGGTACAGTTTCTCGAACTCGATTTGGAAGCGATGTTCGTTCGCGTTCAACTCCTCGCGCGCGAACTCGTCGTAGCGGGCGTTGATGTGGTCCTCGATTTCGAAGGATTGGTCGATAGCGTCCTTCCTCTCGATGTCCCCACCGAGTTCGAGCATGACGGAATCGGTGTCCCCGTACGCCACTTCGTAGTCGATTTCGTTCGCCGCGGTTTCGGTGAACTCGATGACCTCCCGACCGGTGGCGGTGATGGCCGCACCCATCTCCTTGTCGTAGAGGCGGAATCGTTCCCACCCCAACACGCCGTAGAGCGAGTTCATGATGACCTTCACTGCCTGTTGCTGTTGGTCGTAAATCTCGTACTCGGCGCTGTTCGGGTCGTGTTCGTTCCGGAGCGCCTTCTTCTCCTCGCGCTCGCTCAACGTCTCGTTGATGATTTCCCGAACGATTCCGTCCGGTTCCTTCCGGAAGTGGCTCCCGTTCGGCGCGACGTACGTGTCACCATCGTACTCGTCGGGGTTCACCGACGTTTCCGGCGACAGGTTGAGCGTCACCATACACATCGGGTACAGCGATTTGAGGTCGAGCACCGTGACGTTCTCCTTGACGCCGGTAATCGGTTCGAACACCGCGCCGCCCTCGTAATCCTCCGCCTCGAACTGCCCCTTCGACGGAAGCGCGAACTGTCCGTGAGCCTTGTGCAGGACGTACACGTCCACCGCGTCGCCGGGCGTCGTCGCGTCTTCGAGTTTACATCCGACGAACGACGCGACTTCCCGCCAGAAGGAGACGATGTCCTGCTTTCTATCGAGTTCGACACAGAGTTCCACGTCACGAACGTTGTACTCCAACAGTCGCATCGGGTTCTGCTCCCAGAGGTCCCCGATGTCTCCCGCATAGCGTTCCTTCCCGACGCCGAGTTCGACTTCTCCGACCGCGTCGAGGCGATACGAATCGAGTTCGCTGAACTGGGTTCGTTTGTACGCATAGAGCAGGTCGAAGACGACCCGGCCCTTCACCGTCGGGCCGCCCCAGTCGCTCCGCCAGACCTCGTTCACGCGAGAGAGTCGATTGTAATTCAGGTCGTAGTCGTGGTGTGGTCCCTCCAACCGTTCGAGCCTGTCGAGGAAGTACGGCGCGTCGAAGTCCTCGAAGTTCCAGCCCGTGAGTACGTCCGGGTCGGTGTCGTCGATGTAGTCGAGGAAGGAATCGAGCATGGCTTCCTCCTCGTCGAACGTCCGAACGTCGATGTCCGAACCGTCCCGAAGCGGTTCGTAGTCCGGGAGGTCCGTCGGCAGGTCGCCATCGCCGTCGGGTGCGTCGAACAGCCATGCGATATACTCGTCGCGGTAGGAGTCGTGACTGGTGAGACAGATGATGGGTTCTTCCCCGTCCTCGGGGAATCCCGAACGGTCGTCGACCTCTATGTCGAAGGTGTGGACGCGGAGGTTCGCCTGTACGTCGGCCGCTTCGACCTCGCCCTCCTGCACGACGATTGCCCCGTCCTCGCGGCGGCGTTCGGGAAGCCGAATCCCGCTTTTGATGTCCTTGTCGATGAGGAAGCGGTTGGGAAAGAGGATGTCCGCCTCGAAGTGGTCGAACTCGTCGCGGATGTTCCCCACGTCCCGCGGCGTCCGACCGAATATTTTGGTCAATCGCTCGCCACGGATGCTCTCGTAGCCCCCCTCGGACCCGGTGATTCGCCCGTCGTTCAGTTTCCCGTCGTCCAGCGTCTCCGTCGGCACGTAGAAGTACGGCCGAAACCCGACGACGCGAACGTGCTGTTGTTCGTCGTCCGGCGTCCGCCCGAACACGTGGATGATGGGTTCCTCTTCGTCACCACTGCCGTCGATGGTGTAATCGACCTGCGTCACCGCTAGCTCGATGGTCCCCTGTGATTCGGGGAGCCAATCCGTGTCGGCGTCCACGACGTTCGCCGTCGTCGATTCGTTCCCCGCAACGGCGTGGGCTTCTGCCGCGGGACGCTCGTTTCCACCCGCGAAGTCACCAAGCCCAGATTGAGTCATGTCGATTGTTTTTGGCGCTTCTGGGTAAAAACCCTCCCGTTTGCGCCAGTCGGGGGAGGGAAAGAGATTTAATGTGTTAACTCATAGCACAGGATGAGGTCAAGCCAATGTCTGACCGTGCAACAGAAGACGGAACGCTGGACCGCGCAGAAACCGAACTTCCGGTTCCCGACGAACCGATGAGTTCGATTGAAGCCTATGAGACGGAAGACGGCGTCGTATTCTACGACGCTAACAATCCCCTTGGATGGCTGAAGGCGTCCAGCACGGTCACGCTAGAAAAACACGTCTGAATCGACTCCGAACGCTTTTCCCTTTTACAGTAGAACGACGACCCACGGTGTTCGACAAATTCGGTCACGACGATGAGGGGTCCGAAGACCCGGGTGACGCCCCGGAAGCCGACATGATTCCGACGGTGGAAGATCCGTCGGAACGGCTTCGCGTCGATGCCCCCTCCGTCCGTGACTACAGCGAGGTGGACGCCGACCCGGACCTCCAAAAGGAGTTTTGGTCGCAAGTCCTCCTCTTCAACATCGCCCTCTTCTGTCTCAGTCTCGGCATCATGCTCCTCGTGTTCCGGAGACAGTGGACGTTCGGTGGCGGCCTCCTCATCGTCGGCCTGTTCACCTTCGGACGCGGCTACCGCCGGTACCGTTCCGTCCAGAAGGACTAACCGTTCGCCAGCGCTACTCCGAGGCATGCGAACTGTCCGCGACGAATCGGGACGCCGGTATTTGCTGGTCAAGCAGTCGGGCGAATCGAGTCTCGTCCGTGACCCGCGTACTGGGGACGAACGCTATCTCGAAAACGACCGCCTCGATTCGGTTTCGGGCGAGTCACCGCTCGAAACGTCGGCACGACGGGTTTCGTCGCCGGTCAGACGAATTCTCACTGCTGTCCCGAACGACCGGGCACTCGGCCTGTTGGTCGAGTTTTACGACCGCGGTCCCGTTCCGGCGCGGTCGATAGTCTCGGCGTACGACCTCTGTGAAAGCGACCTGCACGGATTGCTCGCGGAGTTCCGTGCGGCGGGACTCATCGAAGAGCGAAAAATTGCGGGCGAACGCGGCTACGGCTTGACGGATATCGGAACGGATGGAGTAGCGTCGTTAGTCGGCGACGCCGAGGAGTGACTCCCTGTCCTCGACGTGCGACCGGTTGGTCGTCGAATCCTTCTCCACGCGTACGAGGTTGTCCGCACCGCCGACCAGTTCGTCGTCGTGGCTGACCACGATTATCTGTTCGACGCCCAACTCGCGCATGGATTCGACGAGTTCCACCAACTGCGAGACGTGCCCCGAATCGAGGAATACCGTCGGTTCATCCAGAATGAGCGGCGGCATGGGAGCGCTTCCCTCGATACCTTCCGCGAGGAGACGATAAATCGCACACCGCAAACTCAAGTTGAACAGCGCTCGCTCCCCGCCCGAAAGCTGTTCGGGGTCGAGCGGTTCACCGTCCTTCTGGTAGATCGTGAGTCGGTACTCGCCGTCGAGCGCGATGCGCGCGTACGAGTCGTTCTGGTAGATGAGGTCGAACACCTCGTTCAACATCCGCTCCAGACTCACGACGTTTCGCTGGCGAAGTTCCGCCCTGAGATCGCCGTACATCGACTGGAGGTCGGCAGCCTCGTCGTACAGCGATTCGAGCGCGGAAACCCGTTCTTCGATGTCGTCTCGACGGTCACGAAGTTCCTCCAACTCCTCGATTTCGCCGCGGACGCCGCCGATTCGGTCGATGAGGTCGTCCCGCCGCTCACGCAGCGACGAGAGTTCGTCCGTCACCCGTTCGAGGTAGTTCTCGGCCCGCTCCTTATCGTTTCGCGCCTGTTCGACGCGGGATTCGTCGTAGGCTTCGCGGAGTTCCGACTGACGTGCGCGTTTGTCCGAGAGTGTCGTGCGGCGCTGGTCGTTGAGCTCTTCCAAATGGCTTCGTTTTTCGGCGAGTCGGTCGAGTTCGGACTCCGCGTCCGCCTTCTTTTCCTGTATCGTCTGTATCCGCTCGATTCGGGTTCGACGGGCATCCACTTCCTCTCGTTTCCCTTCCAAACGTTCGACCTCCTCGCGCTGCGCTTCGGCTTTCGCTTCCAGTTCCTCCGCCGACTCCTTGCGCTCGGCCGCGTCGGATTGGAGCGTCTCCGCCTCTTCCCGGAGCGTTTCGGCCTCCTCGCGTTTTTCCCGAATCGCGTTCTCCCGGTCCTCGACGAGTTGTTCGACGTTCTTCCGGTTGTTCCGACGCTCTCGAACGCGGTTTTCAGCCGTTAGGAGTTCCTCTGCGTCCTCGATTCCCGCTTCGAGACGCGTCCGTTTCTCACGAAGAGTTTCGACTTCGTCCTGCAGTTCCGACACTCGTTCCCGGTCCTCGTCTATCGTATCGACGTGTGGCGACTCCTCGACGGATTGCCCACACTCCGGGCACTTCCCGGCGTCGAGGAGACGCTCCGCTTCCTCGACACCCTCTTTCGCGGTCCGAAGGCTTGCACGGGCGTTCGTCTCCGCCTCGCGGCAGTCCGCGAGGTCCGAACGGAGCGATTCGAGGTGCTCCTCGGTCTCCCCGAACTCGACCGGTGCGTCCGCGAAGCGTTCGCGGTAGGACTCGATTTCGTCGTCGATTTCGGTTAGCTTTTCGCGGCGGTTTTCGAGTTCCGCCGTCGCCTCCTCGACTTCGTCGTCGAGTCTGTTCGCCCGCTCTCGCTTCTCCGTTGCCCGTGATTCGAGGTCGGCCACGCGCTCGCCGAGGTTCGACGCCTGATTGTCGAACATCTTCGCCTTCATCCGCCGGTCTTCGAGTTTTCCCGCGAGCGACTCGTCCTCGTCGTCGAGTGCTTCGAGCCGTGAATCGAGAACCTCCTCGTCGGCGGTTTCGAGGTCCGTTTCGGCGAGGAGTTCTTCGACCTTCGACTCCAGTTCCGCGATGGTCTCCCGCACGTCGCTGGCCCGTTTGCGACAGGTTTCGCGTTCGCTTTCCGTCTCGGTTATCTCGTCCTGAAGCGACTCGATGTCCGCTTCGAGGGAGTTCAACTCTTCCCGCTTCTCCTCGGACGTTTCGAGGACCGTTTCCGCGTCTTCGAGGGTTTTCCGGGCGTTGTCGCGTTGGTCCTCGTAGTTCCCGACTTTCGATTCGAGGTCGTTTCGCTTCGATTCGAGGTCGTTCAACAGGCCGTGAAGGTTCTTTTCCTCCTTTTTCTCGATTTGGGATTCGAGTTCGGAGTAGCTTCCCCGTCGGTCGTCGAGGACGCTTTTGACGCCGAGGCGGGCGTCGCTCGCGCGTTCCCGATACTCCTCTAATTTACCGAGTTGGAGGAGGTCGTCTATCATGTCTTGGCGCTGTGCCGGGGTGGCGTTGATGAGTTTGTTCACCTCGCCTTGTCGGACGTAGGCGCAGTTGACGAACGCCTCCGCGTCCATGCGAAACAGGCTAACGATGTGGGCGCGCACGTCGCGGGCACCGTCGAGGGTTCCGTCGGGCGTTTCGAGCACGCATTTTGCGGTTTGAGCCGAGTCGCCCGTCGCACGAACCCGGCGATGGATGTGATAGCTTCCGCCCGCGTGCGTGAACCAGAGTTCGACTTCCGCGTCCTCCGCGCCGATGGTGACGATGTCCTCGAGCGTTCTGTCGAGCGCCCGTGCGCCGTACAGCGCGAAGAAACACGCTTCGAGGAGGGAGGATTTGCCGCTTCCGTTGAGTCCGTGGATGACGGTGACTCCCGAGTCGAGCGAGAGGTCCGCGTCCTCGTAGCACTTGAAATTCGACAGCCGAACGCGCTCGAACTTCACAGGTAGTCCTCCATGGATATCTGTCCGTCAATCTCGGCGTCGTCGGTGTCTGCGGTGTCGGCCTCCTCGTCGGTAGCGGCGGCCGAGTCGTCCACCGCGGCACTGGCCTCTTCGGTAGCTGTCTCCGAATCCGCGACGGCCTCCGCGGGTGGCGTTTCCCCCCGCGCTGGCTCTTCCGTGGGAACGTCCTCGGACGGCGACTCCTCCGTCGATTCGTCCTCGCTCTCCGTGTCGTCTCCGTCCGAACGCACCGAAACCGAGAGGGTCTCTCCGTCCGACTCGACCGCTTCGGTGTCGTCCGTGTCGGATTCGTTTTCCTCCCCTTCCGCCGGTTCGAACGCCGTGATATCCTCCGATATCTGAGTCGAGACGCGTTCTTCGACCGCGTCTCGGACGTTCGCGTCCGCGACCTTGCTCGCACGGACGATTTCGTCCACCGCGTGGGCCGTCTCGCTGAGTCCCATCTCACGGACGCGCTCACGAACCGCGTCGTCGGGGTCGGCGAACGAAACCGAGAGGTCTTCGGTTTCGGCTTCGATTTCGCGCCGGTCGGTCACGCGGGCGACGAGCGCGCCCTCGTCCAGCGCGAACTCCTCGACTCGTGCGGGCGTCACGTCGGTTCCCTCTCCCTCGATGGAGACGAGGACGACCGAGTCGTCCACGTCGTGTTCACGAATCGCCTCCCGAACGAAGTCGATGCCGTCCTCCTCGGCGAGGGCGACGGAGACGTACTCGAAATCCCTGGTTGGAATGCCACGCCGGGTGATGGTCACGTCCTCCTCGAAGTGGACGATGTTGTACCCCCGGTCGTCGCGCTCGCTCGCGCTCGCGCGCTCGGTCGAACCGCAGTACGTCACCCACGCGTTCGCGACCCGCTCCTTGTCGGGTTTGTGGTTGTCGCCGAGCAACATCGCGTCGAAATCGACCGACGCCTCGGTCAGGACGTGTTCGGCGTCCCAGTCCCCGAAGTCGAACGGCTGAAACAGGCCGTGTGCGACGAGCGCCGCGGCGTCGGCGTCGTGTGCCTCGAACTCGTAGTCGAGGTCGTCGCGCTTCGAGACCGGAACGTGGTCCAATCCGTAGAAAGCAGTGTCGCCGACGAGCACCGGGGACGGTCCGAGTCGCGTCGCGAGCCCCAGCGTCTCGAAGAGGTCGAGCCACTGTTGGCCGTGCGTGCTCTCGTGGTTCCCGACGATCGCGAGAAACGGGATGTCCGCCCGACGAAGTTTCCGGAGGACCGAAATCGTCCCGTGGAGGTCCACGAGTCCGGGTCGGCGGTCGTGGAACAGGTCGCCGGCGTGGACGACCGCATCCATCTCGTCCTCGATGGCGTCCTCGACGACCCGGTCGAACGCGGCAAGAAAATCGTCCCGTCGCTCGGGCGAATGATACTGACGATACCCGATATGAGTGTCGCCCGTGTGAATCACCCGTGTCATTGATTCAGCGATACGTTCCAGCCTCATAAATTGTTTCCGTGACTGTCGCGTTTACATCCACATGACGTTTCAGACGACTCACATTCTTCCCGGCACGTTGGACGACCTCGCCCACGAGGTCTCCGCCGACGAACGCGACGAGTCGATCCCGGTCGACGCGCCGTTCACGGGGGAACGAATCGGCGAAGTCCCTGTCTGCGCTCCTTCGGACTTAACGGCGGCGGTTTCGCGCGCTCGAACCGCACAGGACGACTGGTCGTCGTGGTCGGTGAACCGACGGGCGGACGTCCTCCTGCGATTTCACGACCTCGTATTGGACCGACGGGGCGAACTCCTCGACGTGATGAGTCTGGAGAGCGGGAAGCCCCGACGAGACGGCTACGAAGAGGTCCTCGACGTGGCGACCAACGCCCGATACTACGCCACACGTGCGGAAGAATTGCTCCGGCCACGACGGCGCGACGGGGCGATTCCGCTCGCCACGAAGACGATGGAGTACCGGAGACCAGTGGGTGTCGTCGGCGTTATCGCACCGTGGAACTACCCGCTCACGCTCGCCGTCTCGGACGCGATTCCAGCGCTCCTCGCCGGAAACACGGTCGTGCTGAAACCCGCCGAGGAGACGCCGTTCACCGCGCTGCTGGTCGCGGAACTCCTCCGGGAAGGGGGACTGCCAACGGACGTTTTTCAGGTCGTTACCGGGCGAGGCGACGAGGCCGGTTCGGCGCTCATCGACGCCGTGGATTTCGTGAGTTTTACCGGCAGCACCGAAACGGGTCGAACCGTCGCGGAACGCGCTGGCAAAAATCTCGTGAGGTGCTCGCTCGAACTCGGGGGGAAGAACCCCATGCTCGTACTGAATGGCGCGGACGTGAACGCCGCGGTCGAGGGCGCGATTCAGGGCTGTTTCACCAACGCCGGACAGCTCTGTCTCTCGTTCGAACGGCTGTACGTTCAGGACGACCTGTATGACCGGTTTCGCCGTCGATTCGCGGAACGGACTCGCGAACTTTCGATGGCACCATCGCTCGATTATGACGTGGAAGTCGGGTCGCTCGTCTCGGAACGGCAGTTCGAGAAGGTACGGGAACACGTGGACGATGCGGTGGAAAAGGGTGCGACGGTCGTCGTCGGTGGAAACGCACGTCCCGACATCGGGCCGTACTTCTTCGAACCGACGATTCTGACGGACGTGACGGAGGAGATGACGCTGGCACGCGAGGAGACGTTCGGGCCGGTCGTCTTTCTGTCCCGGTTTTCCGACGACGAGGAGGGAATCGCGCTCGCCAACGACTCCGACCGGGGATTGAACGCGAGCGTCTGGACGACGGACACGGACCGAGGGTGGAGCATCGCCCGCCAAATCGACTGCGGAACGGTGGGAATCAACGACCCGTACCACGCGACGTGGGCCTCCGTCGATGCGCCGATGGGCGGGATGAAGAACTCGGGAATCGGCCGTCGTCACGGACGGGAGGGTATTCGGAAATACACCGAATCGCAAACGGTCGCAGAACAGCGGGTCGCCTCGCTCGCACCGCCTCGGCGGGTTCCAACGAAGTGGTACGCCCGTGCGATGACCGGCGTGATGCGACTGTTCAAACGAATCGAGGAGGCTCGGTAGATGGGCGTCTTCCTCACCGGATTCCCCGGATTTCTCGGCTCCGCGCTGACGGAGCGGTTGGTCGCTCGCGGGCGAACCGTCACCTGTCTCGTCCAACCGAAATATCGACGGACGGCCGAGCGTGAGTAATCGAAGGAGAACACGCCGCTGTCTTGCCTCGGGAGCATGGTGTCCTTCGTCCGTGACTACCCGGAGGTCACGCCCAACGTGATGCGTTGACCGCAGTGGAAGGGAACACGACAGATAGCGATGGAAGGATGTGGGGGAGGGCGAACACTGCGAAACGGGGGAAAGGGAAACGACCACGGTTTGCCGCTGTTGGCCGCGGCATGAGATATAAATGCTCGGAATTCAGAGGTCGAGCGTGTAGAGGCGCTTTCGCGCGTCGGAGAAGGAAAACCGCGAGTCCACGAGGTCCTCCTCTTCGAGACGCGTCAGAGCGTAGCGAACGGTTCGCGGCGGCAGCAGCGTCTCTTCAGCGAGTTGACTTTGGGTCATCGTCTCGTTGTATTCCAATACCTTTGCGACTAGCTTCGCGCTCGGCGGCAAGTCGCGGATGGTCGCGGTCGAATCCACGTCTTGGAGCCGATTTTCGGTCGTTCGTGAAAGCTCTGGGGCACTCATCACCTCCACATTTTGAATACAGGGTAATAATATTTCCCATTCTTTTGTATTACTGTTGGGAATTAAATACGCGGCATATTTGCTCGTACCAACAGGTCGGGCACCCGAAGCCTCTTAAGATGCAGGCCCTTATCCCCGAGTTGATGACCGATACTGTGGATGACGTAGAACTCCCCTACGACGAGGAGAGTACGTCACAACAGGAACAGATAGAAGCTCTCCAAGAGCGTCTCGATGTCCTCGAATCCCAGAACGAGGAGATGCGGGACAAACTTCTCGATGCGAACGCGGAGAACAACAAATATCAGCAGAAACTCGAACGGCTCACCCACGAGAACAAGAAGCTGAAACAGTCGCCGCTGTTCGTCGCCACGGTTCAGGAGATAACCGAGGAAGGCGTCATCATCAAACAGCACGGCAACAATCAGGAGGCGGTTACGGAAGTGACCGAGGAGATGCGTGATGAACTCGACCCCGACGCGCGTGTCGCCGTGAACAACTCCCTCTCTATCGTAAAGACGCTGGACGACGAAACCGACGTTCGCGCTCGCGTGATGCAGGTCACGAGGAGCCCCGAAGTCACCTACGCGGACATCGGTGGCTTGGAAGAACAGATGAACGAGGTCCGCGAGACGGTCGAGATGCCGCTCGAAAACCCCGACATGTTCGAACAGGTCGGTATCGAACCGCCGAGCGGCGTCCTCCTCTACGGCCCGCCCGGAACCGGGAAGACGATGTTGGCAAAAGCCGTCGCGAACCAGACCGACGCCACGTTCATCAAGATGGCCGGGTCCGAACTCGTCCACAAGTTCATCGGCGAGGGTGCGAAACTCGTCCGCGACCTGTTCGAGGTCGCACGCCAGCACGAACCCGCCGTCCTCTTCATCGACGAGATCGACGCCATCGCGTCGAAGCGCACCGACTCGAAGACGTCGGGTGACGCCGAAGTGCAGCGCACGATGATGCAACTGCTCTCGGAGATGGACGGCTTCGAGGACCGCGGCGAAATCCGCATCATCGCGGCGACCAACCGCTTCGACATGCTCGACCGGGCTATCCTCCGCCCCGGTCGCTTCGACCGCCTCATCGAAGTCCCGAACCCCGGCGAGGAAGGCCGCGAACAGATATTCCGTATCCACACCCGCGACATGAACATCGCGGACGACGTGGACTACGAACACCTCGCCGTCGAAGCGGGCGACGCGAGCGGTGCCGACATCAAGGCCATCTGTACCGAGGCCGGGATGTTCGCCATCCGCGACGACCGCACCGAAATCACGATGCAGGACTTCGTCGACGCCCAGGAGAAGATAGAGCAAGAAGAAGAAGAGAACGACGAGGTTTCGAAGACGTTCGCCTGATTCGTTCGGGGCCGGACCCCGAACTCGGCGCGGTTCCTGTGAACCACCACGGTTCGGTTTTCTTTCGTTCGTCGTATTCTCGTTCAGCGTGTAGTTACGGCAACGAGCGGCGACGTCGTCGCTACTTCCCGACGCGAGAAACAGTCGGTCGCGGTTCGGTTGGAACGACGACTCACGCCAGTACGGTGAAAATCAGGTAGGGAACGCCGAACAGCAGGACGGTCATCGCAACGAGGACGAGGAGGTACGAGCCAACCGTACTCGCAGCGGTCATCCATGCGGGGTGTTCGAAATCGGCGGGGAGATTCATACGTCACGTTTTTTCTCCCTCGTCTAAACCCTACTGGAGTTTCGACCGTTATCGGAGAATGTCGCCGATTCGCCGCGCCTGCCCGCCCGTGGCCGGGTCCTTCTCCACGATGTGGAGGACTTGGTGATCCGTGACGTCGTAGTAGGATTTTTCGGTCGCCTCCTCGATGAGGTCCTTGGAGAGACGAAATTCGGTTCCTTCGTAGACGACATCGACACCGTCGTCATCGAACGAGAGCGTGGTCATACCACGGCGTTCGCCGTGGGCAGGTAAAAAAGCTACAGAACACGATGAGGGGAGAACGCCGCGACGTCGAAGGACGTGAAACCGTTCCACTGTCACGTCTCGTCCGAATTTTTCGCCGGGAATCTGAAACGTGACAGACGAACGTCTGACGGTCTCGGGAGGTTTTATTACGAGCGACTTGCTGGTAGGATGTGTGCCGCTCCGTTCCGACCCTCTCGATGAACTCTCGATTCCCGACGGGACCACCGTCGAAGAACACGACCTCGTTACCGACGGGGACATCATCGTCGGTGCACAGAGTACCGTCGAGTTCGGTGTCCGCGGAAACAACGTCATCGCGGGCGAACGGGCGACCTTCGGCGGTCACATCGAGGCCGAAGCGGACTGCCGACTCGACCTCTGGTGTGACGTGGACGGCGACGTACTCGTCGGACAGGACGCGTATTTGGGCGAGCGCGTCCACGTCACGGGGCAACTGATGGTCAGCGGCGACCTCGACATCGGCGACGACGTTCAGATCGACAAGGGGTTCGAGGCAAACGGGTGGATCGTCATCCGCAACCCCATGCCGACCGTCGTGTTCCTGTTCGTCTATCTGTCGCAACTCCTCCGACTCGGTGAGGAGGAGGCCGCCCAAGGAATCATCGACGAGGTGGTTGACGAGAGCGAGGCGGAACCGGTAACGATTCCGCGGAGCGCCCACGTCAGCGACGACGCGTGGCGTGTTTCGACGCCCGCGACGGTGGGCGACGGCTGTCGGCTCCACGGCAACATCCGCGCGGAGGAGATAGTCGTCGGCGCGGACGACGAGTTGTTCGGAAGCCTCCGTGCGCGCGGCGACATCGTGGTCGGCGACCGAACGCGGATTCACGGCGACGTGACGACGCGCAACGGTACCGTCGTCCTCGAAGACGGCGCGGAGGTACTCGGCGACGTTTCCTGTACCGACCTCGAATTTCACGAGAACGCCACCGCCGACGGGACCATGCGCGCCCGCGGCGAGATGACGATGGTACGTGCCGACACGCGGAAATCGACCGATGAAGAAGTGGACGAAGACGAAAGCGACGACGAGGACGCCTCGGAGGCCGTCGAGACGACCCATCGGGACCGAAGCGGGTCCGACGGACCCGCACCACAAGCCTGAGTAATGATACCTTTTCGTGGAGACGACCGCCGAGCGATAGCCATCAACAGCCGATTGAATCGAAGCCGTATGTCAGATAATTGTTATACCTCCGACAGTATAATAACGACAGACGGTATTGGTAACGATTGACGTATGCAAACTAAAAACACTCACGGGAGGAGGTACCGATGCACTCGGTCGTGTTGACCAAGGGCGTCCCGGACTTCCGCGAGGGGCAGGTGTCCTTCGACGAAGACGGCCACCTCGAACGTGGGAGAACCCCGACGGTGATGAACCCGAACGACCGGTTCGCACTGAACGCCGCCCTCCAGACGAAGGTGAAACACGGCGGGCAGGTGAGCGCGATGAGCATGGGACCGCCCGGCTACGCAGACGTATTGGGCGAGGCGATGGAGACGTACACCGACGACCTCTACCTGCTCTCCGACCGCGAGATGGCCGCCGCCGACACGTGGGCGACGGCGATAACCCTCTCCGCCGGTATCGAGAAGATAGGTCGACCGGACCTCGTGCTCGCGGGATTCAAAACGGCGGACGGCGAGACTGGCCAGACCGGTCCGCAGACGGCGTGGTGTCTCGATTACCCCGTCATCACGCACGTCATCGCCATGGACGTGGACGAGGACGAAGGTACGGTCCGCGCCAAGCGATTGGTGGAGGGCGACGTGGACGAAATCGAGACGGTCGAATCCCCGCTCCCGGCGTTCATCGTCACCGACCCCGAGTACGAAGCGAGTTATCGGAAGGCCTCACACCGACTCCGGCGAAAACAACTGCAATCCGAGACGGAAGAGCGCGCCGAAGAGTACGAGGAGTTCCTCACGACGTGGGACCACGAGGACCTGAACCTCGACTCCGAGTACATCGGGCTGGACGGGTCGCCGACCATCGTCTCCTCGGTTGACCCGATTCCGAAGGCTCCGGCCGAGCGCGAAGCCACGATGGCGACGTTGGACGACGAGGAAGCGATGACCGAGGTGCTCGAAACGATGCGACCTTTCGCGGCGGGTGACTGACCATGACGGACACAAACCCCGGCGACCGAACCGTCGAGGAGATAGAGGACGACGTACGAACCATCGAGGACCCCGGAGAACTGTCCGACTTCCTTTCGGCGGAGGAGGAAGGGAAGGACCGAAAGACGGCCAAGGAGGTGATTCAGGCACGAATCGACGAGGTGGCGGAGGGGTCCGACGAAGCAACCGACGACACCGAAACCGAAGGCGAGTACGAGGCGACGGAAGAGGACGTGGAAAGCCCCGACGAAGGGGAGGCAACCGCGGATAAAAAGCACGTCCGGGCGCTCGAAAACGGCGTCTACCGCGACATGTGGGTGTACTGCGAGACGCAGGACGGCGAACTTCTCGACGTATCGAAGGAGATGCTCGGCAAGGCCCGCGAGTTGATGGACGGCTACGCCGAGGACTACGGCGACGACGAACGGGTCGTCGCGGTCCTCGTCGGCGACGACATGGAAGAACTCGCGGCGGAATGCATCACCCTCGGCGCGGACGTGGCGGTCTATCACGACGACGACCGATTAGAACGGTTCCGCCACAAGCCGTACACCGAAATCGTGGCGGACATGGCGCGAACGACGTCCGACTGGAAGGACTACGACAAGCCGCGATACTTCCTCTTCCCGGCGACGAACAACGGGCGGGACCTCTCCGCGCAGGTACAAGGCGAACTCGACTCGGGACTGGCGAGCGACTGTTCCGGCCTGACCATCACGGACGAACTCATCTCGAACCCGGTGAAGACCGGCGAACCCGGCGAAAAAATCGAGTTCGAGCGCATCCTGCACATGCAACGCCCGGACTTCTCCGGGTTCGAATACTCGACCATCCTCTGTATCGACAACCCGGACCGGGAGTTCCACCCGCAAGGCTGTTCGGTGATTCCGGGGAGTTTCGACGCGATGGAACCCGACGGGGACCGCGAAGGCGAGGTCGTCTCCCACGACATCGACCTCCCGGACGACTGGTTTCGCGTGGAAGTCACCGAGTGGGACACGCTCGACACCGGCGTCGATTTGACCGGACGGGAAGTCATCGTCTCAATCGGGCGCGGCATCGGCGACGACCCGACGGAGGGAATCGAACTCGCGCTGGACCTCGTGGACGCCTTCGAGGACGCCGACCTCGGGTTGTCCCGCGGCGTGGTGACGGCCTCCTACAGCGTCGAAGGACACGTCGAGCGGTACGTCTCCGAGGAGCGTCAGATCGGCGAAACGGGACAGGTGGTCGCACCACCGTTGTACATCGCGGCGGGTATCAGCGGCGCGATTCAGCACAAGGTGGGGATGGACGAGTCGGACACCATCATCGCCATCAACACCGACACGGACGCGGACATCCGTGACTTCAGCGACTTCTTCATCGAAGGGGACATGTTCGACGTGCTTCCCCGCCTGACGGACGCGGTACGGGCGGGCGAACTGGACGCGGTCGTAGCGGAGGACGATGACTGAACGATGAGCGAGGAATACGAACACTACGAAGCCGTCGTGGTCGGTGCCGGACCCGGTGGGGCCGCCGCCGCCGCGACGCTCGCACGCAACGGAATCGAAACGCTCGTCCTCGAACGCGGTGTCGAGGCCGGGTCGAAAAACGTCTCCGGCGGCCTCATCTACGCCGAGGAGACGTCACCCTACACCATCGACTCGCTGTTCCCCGACTTCCGCGAGGAGGCGACGGAACGGCCGATTACGGACTACAACATCCACAACGTGGCGGGCAACAAGGTGAAATCGTTCGACATCACCCGACTCCACGAGCACGACACGGAGTGGTGTGACGCGGTTCTCCGACGGGAGATGGATTCGTGGCTGGCCGAGCAGGTCCACGAGATGACCCACGAGACGGGCGGCGGCCTGCTGACCGGCGTTCGGGTGAACGGCCTGCTCCGCGAACGCGGAAAGATAGTCGGCGTCACTTGCGACGAACTCGACCCAATAAAAGCCGACTTCATCGTCGCGGCAGACGGCGTGAACAGCGAACTCGCACGCCAGGCCGGACTGATGGACTGGGACGAACCGGAGGAGTGGTTCCAAGGCGTCAAGGCCGTCATCGACATGCCCGAGGACGTCATCGACGAGCGATTCGACGTCGGTCCGGACACGGGTGCGGCACACCTCTTCTCGGGCGACCTGTTCGACGAGGTTCGCGGCGGTGGCTTCCTCTACACGAACGACGGGACGCTCTCCATCGGGTCCGTCTTCCACCTCGACAGCCTCGTCGCGGAGGAAGCCGAACCGCATAAACTGCTCGACAACCTGCTCACCCATCCGCTTCTCGCCCAGTGGTTGAACGGCCACTACGACGAGGTGGAGTACTCCGCGAAGCTCGTCCCCGACTCGAAGAAAGTCGCCCACCCGGCACCGCACCGCGGGCGACTCGTCCTCGTCGGCGACGCCGGTGGACAGATGCAGGCACAAGGTCCCATCATCAAGGGAATGAACCACGCCGTGACCGCCGGAGCGCTGGCAGCCGAAGCCTTCGCGGAGGCGCGGATGCGCGGCGACCCCGAGAAGGCGGGACGACTCTACGAGAAGAAACTCGAAGACGAGGGTGTGATGGGCAAACTCCGTCCCAGCCAGTACCGCGCGACTCGCGGCATCGCCGAGAACGACCGGATGAGCGAACTCGTGGACAACGTCCTCTCCTCGTCGCTCGGCCGAGCGGTACTCAGTTCCGGCGTGATGTCGGGGCAACTCGAACGCCTGTACGGTTCGCCGTACCTCTCCTCGATGATTCCAGACACGCGGACGCCGTACGTCACGCTGCCGACGGTCATCGCGGAGGAGTTGGGAACCGAAATCACGGACGAAAACGAGGTCGAACCCAAGAGCCTCGCCGACCGTATCGGCGACCTGACCTACGATACCGACGTGGGCAACCCGCACATCAGACTGCGCGACAACTCCTACGAGGCCAGCGGCGCAGCAGTTACGGCCTGCCCGGTCAGCGCGAAGGACTTCGGCGGCGGCTGTTACCGCGAGGAGACGGTACAGGAGAACAGCCACGAGGAGAAAATCGTCAGCCTCGACACGCAACCCTGCGTCGAGTGTGGGACGTGTGCGCTCGTCGCCGATACGGAGTGGGAGCATCCCCGCGGCGGTAAGGGTGTCGAGTTCCGCGAAGGATGAGCGAGTACCGCGAGCGTATCGCGGAACTCGCCGAGCGGGCGCGGGACGAACGCGAATCGTTCGACGCCCCCGCCGACCCGTCGGATGAGGAGATGGCGGTGTCGTACCTCCGTGAGGGTGTGGGAGACGTCGTTTCCGTGTACATCGACGGGCGAACCGGCGAGTTCGTGCGGTTCGACGCGGACGAGATGGAACGGATGGAACGGGCACTCAACGACTGGTTGGCGCTGTACGCGCGCTGTTACGGCTACGAAATCGAGACGGACTTCACGGTGCGCGAAGTCGCGGAACTCGTCATAAAGACCCACGACCTGCACGACACCGTGCAGTTGCTGACCTGCGTTCCCGACCGGAAAACGCGGCGGGCGGGGTCCTAGCCGAACGCGTCTTCGTTTCCGACGAGTTCGAAGAGCGGGTCGTACTCCTCGGGGAGTTGCCCGCGTATCTGCTCGAACTCGCCCTCCGGAATGACCTCGGCGACGAGCGACAGTACACCCTTCGCGTGAAAGAGCGCGTCCCCCCCGTCGATGCTCTCACGTTCAGCCACCCGGGAGACGAACTCGTCGAAGTGAAATCGCTGGCCCGAATCGGCCTGCAGGAGATACCAGTCGATTTCCATCGGGAGCGGCCCCGCGAGGTCTTTCGCCTCCCCTTCCTGCAATCGTTCCCCGAGCGTGGTCAGCGTGGCGCGAATCGCTCGAACCGCTTGCCCCTGTTTGCCCAACTGGAGTCGGTGTTGTACCTGTCCGATGAAATCGCTGTAATCCATGATTCCCCCAGAGAGATAGCACGACACCATGCTACAAGTATCGCGCGGCGAATTCGGCGGATGATTCGCCGGACGGCATCGGAAACTCCCAGCGGGGTGTCAAATCCATCGTTAATAATAAGTACAGATAGATGGTAACAGAGTGCATGGAGTTCTCCGAGAAACTGGAGTTTGGCCACGACGACCGCCGCCGAATCTACGAGTACGTCGAGCGCCATGGAACAGCGAACGTAAACGATGTGCAGGACTCGCTCCGCATCGACCCCAGCGGGTTCCGACATCACGTCGCCATCCTCCGCCGGGATGGCTACCTTTCGGAGGACGAGGAGACGCTCTCCGTCGCGCTCGAAACGGGCGCGGAGGAGGAATTCGACGTCGACGACGTGGAGTTCATCATCCGACCCGCGCGACAGGAAGACCTCTCGGGAATCATCGGTGCGATTCGGCAAGTCGCCCAAGAGGGGTCGTACATCGTCGCGGAAACCGTCGCCGACGAAATCGACCATCAGGACGCCCTGCTCCGCCACAACGACCTCGAATCGCGGATGTTCTTCGTCGCAACCGTCGGCGACGAAGTGGTCGGGTGGGTCCACCTCAACGCGCCCGAACTCGACAAACTCAGCCACACCGCCGAGTTGACCGTCGGCGTGCTGGACGAGTATCAGGGCCACGGTATCGGCAGCCACCTCCTCGAACGCGGATTGGAGTGGGCGGGCGCAAACGGCTACGAAAAGGTGTACCAGAGCGCGCCGTCGACCAACGGAAACGCCATCGACTTCCTCGAAGCACACGGTTGGGAAACCGAGGCCGTGCGGAAGAACCACTACAAGATAGACGGCGAGTACGTGGACGAAGTGATGATGGCCGTCAAGTTGTAGGCGGGACGACGAACGACGGTCATCGCGGGGTTCAGAGACACCGGGACAGCATCGGCCGCTTGCTTTTTTCAACAGTCTTCGAGAGGCGCTTTCGATGGGTCACTATCGATGGTTCCCGAACCTTCGCCGTCCTCGTCACTCGGACGGCACGTCACCTGAAAACACGTAGTGAATGCGTCTGCTAGCACCTAGCAAATCGGTGGACGAAACTGAAGACTCATTTTCGCTCGGTGATGAGAACGGACCATGAGTGACGAAAGCCACGACCACGTCGTTCCCGGGAGCGAGGAAGCCCTCGGTTCCGAGGACGTTGCCGGCTACGACTTCAGGGGCGACTTCGACTTCTTCGACATGCTGTCGTCGTACGAGACGACCGGGTTTCAGGCGACCCACCTCTACGAGGCGGTCGAACTGATTCGGGCGATGCGCGAGGAGGGCGCGGAGATATACCTCACCTTCACTTCGAACATCGTCTCGTCCGGTCTGCGGGAGACGCTCGCCTACCTCACCCGCGAGGACCTCGTCGACGTGATGATCACCACCTCCGGGTCGATAACCGAGGACGTCATCAAGACCGAAAAGCCGTTCAAGATGGGCGAGTGGGACGTGGACGAAGCCGAGATGCGCGAGCGCGGCATCAACCGCCTCGGCAACATCTTCGTTCCCTCCGACCGCTACGTCTGGTTGGAGTCCTACCTGAACGACTTCTTCGAGGACTTCTTCGCCGAGGAGAAGGTCCGCACGCCGATGGAGTTCTCGCGCGAACTCGGCGAGACGCTGGACGACGAGGATTCCATCCTCTCCAACGCCGCGGACAACGACATCCCCATCTTCTGTCCCGCGCTGACCGACGCGGAGGTCGGCAACTTCCTCTATTACTACCGACAGGGCTACGACTCGGACATCGGCATCGAAATCGTGGACGACTACGACACCCTCATCGAGCAGGGCCTGTTGGCGGACAAGACCGGCCTCATCGTCCTCGGCGGCGGCGTCCCCAAGCACCACGCCATCATGACCAACCTCTTCCGCGGCGGTGCGGACTACGCCGTCTACGTTTCGACGGGCATGGAGGGCGACGGGTCGCTCTCCGGTGCTCCGCCGCACGAAGCCGTCTCGTGGGGCAAAATCAAGCAGGAAGCGAAAAACTACGTGCAGGTCGAGGCCGAAGCCACCCTCGTCGTCCCCATGCTGGTCGCGGGCGCGTTCGCCGACGAGTAGTCGCTTTCTTCTGCTATCTACTCCATCCCGTGAACCGGGAACGCCATCTCCACCGTCGCGTGGTACTCCTTGATTTCCCCGTCCTCGACGTTCGCCGTCCAGCTTTCGACTTCGATTCCCGAGATGTCTTCGACCGTCTCGCTCGCCTTCCCGAACGCCTCTTTGGCCGCGTCCTCCCACGACTCCTCGGAGATTCCGAGCACTTTGATGACTTTCACTGCTGGCATGGCACGCGCCCTACGCCACGGTCGATATAGCCTGTTGCGGCCGGATGGAAAGTAGCAGAAAGTCGGCGTTCTCGTCGGAGAAGTCACTCCATTCCGGTGCGTTCGTCTCCGCTGAACTGGAACCTCTGGGGTATTTTCGTGGGCGAATACTGGCGGCACACGACCGCACCGTCCACACCCTCCCCCGTTTCGCTCCTCCGGTCATCCACCGTCAGCGCACGCCACGGCCGAAAGTTGGTCTAATCGAAATTGACCATACGTCCTCGGCGCGTGCGTCAGCAGGCCCGAGGCGTCATGCCGAGGGTCTGTTTGGCTATCACGCGAGGGATGAGCGAAGCGAATCGGTTGGGGAGGGCGTGGCTGTCGCGGTGCGGTGTGTGGGTGGACCGAAAGGGGTCGCCCGCTCGCGTTCACGTGGTTGCTGTGTAGGCACCTATTCTGGCCGACGTTGCGGAGCGTCCAGAATATCCTGCACCGGCGGTCACGCGAACGGGAGTGAGTGTGACCACGGAAGTCGCATGCCCGCGAACGGATGTGAGCCGGAACGTCTTCCGGAGACCGCGAGCGTGGCGAGGGCTTTCGAAGACAACACCCCGGCAGTTTCGACGTTCTAAAAGCCAGTATCACGTCGTAGCGAGCGGGAGCGTTCGAAGTTCGATCCTCTGTCACTGCTACCACAGAACATCCAAAATCAAAATCCGACTCCTGTCCCACCCCGTCACTCGACTCAAAGCACGTATCCTCGTCGGAAAAACCGAAAGACAATTCCGGGTTTCCATGGTATGGACGAACATGATTTCTATCGCGCTCGCGGGCAAACCGAACGCCGGGAAGTCCACCTTCTACAAGGCCGCCACGATGGCCGACGTTGACGTGGCGAACTACCCGTTCACGACCATCGACGCCAATCGCGGCGTGAGCTACGTCCGCACTGACTGCCCCTGCCTCGAACGCGACGAGCGCTGCGGGAACGACAACTGCCACGACGGGAAGCGCTACGTCCCCATCGAACTGCTGGACGTGGCCGGACTCGTGCCGGGAGCACACGAGGGCAGGGGGTTGGGCAACCAGTTCCTCGACGCGCTGACCAACGCCGACGCAATCGTCAACGTCGTGGACGCCTCCGGTGGGACGAACGAGGAGGGCGAACCCGTCGAAGTCGGGAGCTACGACCCGGTGGAGGAAGTGGATTTCATCGAGGAGGAGATGGACCAGTGGCTGACCGGCATCATCGACCGTAACTGGGAGGGCATCGTTCGCCAGTCCCGCTCGCCCGGATTCGACATCGACGAGGCGCTCGCGGACATGCTGACGGGGTTCGGCGCGACGGAACACGACGTGACGACGAGCCTCCGCGGACTCGACTATCCGGGCAACCCGCAGGAGTGGACGGACGGGAACCGCGAGGAGTTGGCCCGCGACATCCGCGCCCGGACGAAGCCCATCATCCTCGTGGCGAACAAGGCCGACGTCGCGCCGGAGGAGAACATCGAGCGACTCCACGAGACGGGGAAGATGGTCATCCCGGCGACGGCGGAAGGGGAACTCGCGCTCCGACAGGGCGTCGAGGCGGGCGTGGTGGACTACGACCCCGGCGACGACGACTTCGAGGTAATCGACGACCTGAGCGACCAACAGCGGGCTGGACTGGAACGGATTCGGGACGTTATGCAGGAGTGGGGCGGCACCGGGGTTCAGCAAAGCTTGGACGCCGCAGCCTACGACCTCCTCGACCGCATCACGGCCTACCCCGTCCAGAACGAATCGAAGTGGACGGACGGGCAGGAAAACGTCCTTCCGGACGCGTTTCTCCTCCAACGCGGTTCCACACCGCGTGACCTCGCCTACGCGGTCCACAGCGACATCGGCGACGGCTACCTCCACGCCGTGAACGCCAAATCGAAGCGCGACATCAGCGACGATTACGAACTCGAAGAGGGCGACGTGATAAAAATCGTCAGCACCGCGAAGTGAGCCGTTCGTCTACCCGTTGTATTTCCTCACTTGCTCACTTCCTCACGTCCCCGTTTCCGGTTTCGACCCCGCTCGCCACCCATTGATTGATATCGATCCGGTTTCTTTCATACGATGAGTATGGCACGAAATCGCGCTCGCGCCGGAGGGTTCGATGTCTAACGCCGCGGAAGACGACTTCACCGCCCTCCTCGACGAACTCCGAATCATGGCACAGGTCGGCCTCGAATACGCCGACGACCCGTACGACGAGGAGCGCTACGAGCGAATCCAGACCCTCGTGAGCGAGTGGTACGGCCGGTCGTACGACCTGCCGCCGGAGGAAGTTCGAGGGCGCTTCGCCGAGGAGGTCGGATACGTCACCCCGAAGGTGTGTGCGGAGGCCGTTATCTTCGATTCCGACGGACGACTCCTGCTCCAGAAACGAACCGACGACGGGACGTGGTGTTTTCCGTGCGGGTACACCGACCCCAACGAATCCCCGGCGGAAACCGCCGTGCGGGAAACCCGTGAGGAGATGGGTCTGACGGTCGAAGTGGACGAGTTGGCCGGTATTTACACGAGAACGCCCGGAGAACACGGTCCACATTGTCTCGTTCGGCACTCCTACCTCTGTTCCGTCACGGGCGGCGAACTCCGGGTGTCACACGAGGGCGAGGACGTTCGGTACTGGGACATCAACGACGTCCCGGTTTGGCACAAGGACCACGAACCGGCGGCGCGCGCGGCGGCCAGAAAGCGACAAGAGTGAGAATAGCGTTCGTCACGACCCGTCCACGAGTTCGACGAAGTTCTCGAAAACCCGCTCCCCGTTCACGTCATCGAAGGACAGTCCGTTCTCCTCCCACCCGAAGTCCGCCGCGATTTGCGGGTGCAGTTCGTCCGTGAATTCGGGATGAAACTGCGTCGTCCACAGCGGCATCTCCCGGTGTCGGGTGGCGAAGTACTCGTTGTACGCCGTCGAACCGATGGGTTCCATCCCGTCGCCGAGTTCGACCACGTGGTCGCCGTGGACCGCCGGAACGACCGGCGAAACGCCGTCGAAGAGCGGGTCGTTCGCCAAGTCGGCGCGGACGAGTTCGTTCCTCAGACCGCGATGTTCGACGGAACCACCGAGCGCGTAGTTAACCAACTGATGACCGAAGCAGACGCCCAGCGTCGGAACCTCCCGCTCGACGAGTTCGCGAACGAGCGCCGCCTCGTCGTCCATCCACGGGTTCTCGTCCCGCTCGTACACGCCCGCCGTGCTCCCGGCGACGATGACGCCATCGACGTTCGAGAGTGACGGCGGTTCGTCCGCCGCGACGTAATCGTACACCTCGTGGTCCGGGAGAAACGACTCCATCGAGCGGACGAAATAGCGATAGTCCGAGTTCACCTCGTTTTCCAGTACGAGCAGCATCGGCGGTGTATCGGTTCGACGACGCTAAAAAGCTACGTGCTTATTCTTCGAGGAAGTCGGCCAACAGTTCGTTCACCCGTTCCGGTCTGTCGTTTTGTACCCAGTGGCTAGCGTCGGACAGCCGTTCGATTCGAAGGTCTGGAACCCACCGGTCCAACCCCTCGGTCAGTTCGTTGCCGAGTGCGAAATCCTCCGTTCCCCAAATCAGCATGGTCGGGACGGACACGTCGAAGGACCCCTCATCCCCACGGAGGACGGACCGAAGTTCCGCCGGGACGTTCTCCCGGAACAACGCCCGGTAGTAGTTGATGGAACCGGTCAACGCGCCGGGTTGTGCGGCCGCCTCGACGTAGCGCCGAACGTCTTCCTCGCCGAACGCCTCCGGATTCTTCGCGCTGTCCCTGAAAATGTTCTCGATGGACTCGTACCCGCGGGCAGAGAGGAACCGTTCGGGGAGCCACGGCAGTTGGAAGAAGAACATGTACCACGAGCGTTTGAGTTGCGACGGCGTTCGGAGTTCCTCACGGAATCGTGCCGGATGGGGTGCGTTCAGTACTGCGAGTTTGTCGACGCGCTCGGGGCGTTCGATTCCGACCTGCCACGCGACCGCACCGCCCCAGTCGTGGCCGACGACTTGGGCGTTCTCCTCGCCGAAGTGGTCGATAAGGCCGGTCACGTCGGCGACCAACTCGTCGGTTCGGTAGGCGTCGACGCCGTGTGGTTTCTCGGAGGCGTTGTAGCCGCGCATGTCGGGTGCGACGACGTGGTATCCTTCCGCCGCGAGTGCGGGAATCTGTTCGCGCCACGAGTACCAGAACTCCGGGAAACCGTGAAGCAGGAGGACGAGCGGGCCATTCCCGCTTTCGACATAGTGGAGACGCACACCGTTGACGACGGCATCGTCGTGGGTCAGTTCGGGCATGGTTTCACCCACGGTATTTTCGTGGATAAGCGTTGATATGTGTCCATGACGGAACCCTTCACCCTCCCGCTGACCGCGGTCCAGCCCAGTCAGTTGTACCTCGATGGGGCGAAACTCTCGCTCGTGACTGGGTGGTTCGACTTCGACGCGCCGAACTACGACCCGCTTCCCGTGCGGAAATTCGACGACAGGTGGACGCTCACGGACGGACACACGCGCGCCTTCGTCGCCCACCTCTCCGGCGCGGAGGAACTCCGCGTCGTCCGCGATACTGACGGGATTTCGGTGTCGAAATACGAACTATGTGTCTCGTGGTGTCGAGACGAGGGTATCACGGCGATCTCCGACCTCGTGGGACACGTCATTACAAATGAAGCTTTCAAAACGCGGTGGATTGACCGGTGCCAGTCGCTCGACTCGTGACCACTCGCGGATTCGACCGAATCAGTCCACAATCCGCCCGATGTAGTCGTCCATGTCTCGTGCAAGCGAACACGAGCCAGGAGGGACCCAAAAGTAACTGTAGATGACGCCGTTGTCATCGCCGTTTCCGGTGACCGTGTGTCGCCACTCGTCGCGCGTCTCGTCGGCCACGAGGTGGAAAAAGTGGCGACGATACGCCTTCGGCTTTTCGTGGTGGTTCCATACGTCGGTAGAAAGCGGTCGAACGGCCTCGAATTCGGTCAGGCCGCTCTCCTCCTTGACCTCCCGGATGACGGCATCGTGGGGGTCCTCTCCGTCCTCGATGGTTCCCTTCGGTACTTGCACACCTGCGTCTTGATTGGCGTGTTCGAACACGAGGAGTTGTCGGGTATGAGCGGCGCTGCGAGTGATATAGGCGTAGGCTTTGTCTTCAGCTACTGGTCGGTCAGTCACGTATACGATTACAAAACGGGGAGCGGGGGCGTAAGCGTTATTTCAGATAAATGTCCGATTTGGAGATGGACATTTCTGATATGGATACGGTGCAAATGGAGACGTTCGTGAGTCAGTAGGACGTATCGGGTGCCGTGGATACGGCCCGCTGGTCGCCCGAGTTGGTACTAATCACGACAGCGGCCGGAACCACACCGCCGTCAGCAACAGCGCGAGGAAGACGTAGGACCCGCGAATGAGCAACATGGTGGCGAGTTCCGGCCCGCTTCGGTACGCGATTGCGGCAACGACGCCGAACGCCAGAACCGCGACGGCGGAACTCGGCGGAAACACCTGCGCCACCGAAAGTCCGAGCACGCAGAGGAGCGCGGTCAGAATGAGACCGTAGGCCGCCGTCCGGGCGCGGGATTGGCCGAGCGCGACGGCGACGGTCCGCTTCGAGATGGAGCGGTCGTAGTCGTAGTCCTGTGCGTCGTCGATGACTTTCACACCCGAGAGGAGGACGAGGAAGACGAACGCGAACGCGAGGGAAACGAGCGAGAGGGTCCCCGTCTGGACGTAGTAACCGCCGAGGATGGAGAGCGCGATACCGAGCGGATAACCGGTGGTCGTGCTGACGGGGTTCGTATCGAGTTGCGGCGCGTGCAGGTAGCCGATGAACCACGTCGGGAGGGTGATGAGGACCGCGCCGATACCGACGGTGAGCCACAGTCCCGCGAGACAGGCAGCGAAGAGTGCGGCGGCGGCGACGAGCAGGAGTTTACACCCGCGTTCGGTGAGCGGGTGGTCGTCGTCCTCACCTCGGACGTAGAAATCGACGTACCCGTCCTTGACGTGGGCCGTGTAGACGGCGGCGAAGATGGCGACCATGTGGAGTAGCCCCGTCACGAGCGAGAACTGTCCGGCCAACATGCTCCCGAACCACGATGCGGCGACGGGAGGGAGCATGAACACCGGATGTACTTGCGATGTGACTGCACGTGCTGCGGGGACCACGCCGGAACCGCGGCGTGCGATGGGCATCGAATCGACCCACAACGTCGCCCATGATAAAGTCTCAGGCCGCGAAAAATCGGAAAAATTCAGCGAACCGCGTCGGCCGCCTCGCCCATGATTTCGAGCGCCGCTTCGAGTTCCTCGATGTTCGTCGCGTAGGAGATGCGAGCGTAACCTGTACCGTGTTCGCCGAATGCCTCGCCGGGGACGACGACGACGCCGCGTTCGATAACCTCGTCCACGAACCCTTCAGGGACCTTCGGCATGGCGTAGAACGCGCCCTGTGGCGTCGGCGTTTCGAGACCGATGTCCGCGAGACCGTCGAGGAGCACGTCGCGGCGCTCCTCGAACGATTCGACCATCTCGTCCACGGGGTCCTGTGAGCCGGAGAGAGCACCCAACGCGGCGAACTGCGCCGGGGCGCTCGCACAGGCCTGCACGTACTGGTGGACGCGGAGCATGCGCTCGATTCTGCGCTCGCTTCCGGCGACCCACCCGAGTCGCCAGCCGGTCATCGAGTACGTCTTCGAGCAGGCGTTGACGACGACCACGTTGTCCGTCTCGGCGAACTGCATCGGCGAGTAGTGTTCCCCCTCGAAGACGATGTGTTCGTACACCTCGTCGGAGATGCAGAGCACGTCGTGTTCGTCGGCGATACGAGCGAACTCGCGCATGTCCTCCTCGCCCGACACCGCGCCGGTCGGGTTCCCGGGGCTGTTGACGACGAAGGCGGCAGTGTTCTCGGTGATGTTCTCCTCGACAGTCGCCGGGTCGAGCGTCAGGTCCTCGCGGAGGGGAACCGGTTTCGGCGTCCCGCCTGCGAGGTGCGTCAGGGCGTCGTAGGCGACGAACCCGGGGTCGGGAAAGATGACCTCCTCGCCCGCGCAGACGTGCGCTTCGAGGGCGATGTGGAGGGCTTCGCTCCCGCCCGCCGTGGCGATGATGTTCTCCGACGGGACCACGAGGTCGTTGTCCCGGTCGTGCTTCGCGCTGATGGCCTCCCGAAGTTGGGAAATTCCCTTGTTCGACGTGTACGCGTCCGTCGCACCCGATTCGATGGCTTCGAGCGCCGCTTCCCGTGCGTGGTCCGGTGTCGGAAAGTCCGGTTGCCCGAGTCCGAGATTGATAGCGTCCTCACCTGCGGCTTCGAACACTTTCCGAATGCCGCTTATCGATACGTGTTCGACCCTGTCCGAAAAGCCGGTCATACGCCCGAACGCACGCAACGGGGGAGGATAATTCTTCGCTTCGATTACTCGACCTGTCCCCGGAGCGCTTCGAGGTGGTCGTCGATGACCGAAAGTGCCGCGTCGGCGTCCATGTAGCCGTTGTCGTACTCGGAGTACACCTTGTCCACGTCGCGGAAGAACTGGTCCAAATCAACGTCGTCCGTGTCGCTCATGATTTGGGGAAAGCGGTTCGCACCCAAAAGCGTCGTGGTTGCATTTCGTATCGACCGAACCGACCGACGGGACGGTGAAGGTGGTTCTAAAGCTCGAATGCACATGACTCTATAGCACAATATATTATTCTTATAGAAATTAGTAAAATTTAATTCCCTGCACAGGGTTACTAGAGCTGCTATGTCACGCAAATTTGGACGGCGATCGGTCCTGAAGTCGCTCGGTACCACCGCGACGGCCCTCACCGGAACGGCGGTACTGACCGGGTCGGCGAGCGCGTTGCAGCGACCACGGCGCTGAACACGCGCGAACAACCCGGAACCGACCAACCCGTCGTCGCCACCGTGAACGACGGCGAGGTCGGCGAAATCATGAACGGACCGACGGACAAGGGCGGTTACACGTGGTGGGGTGTCCATTGGCTCGACCGGAACGTCTGGGGCTGGTCCGTCGAGCGGTACCTCCAGTCCACGTCCGGTGGCGGCAGCGGTTCGGACTTCGTGTGGCCGATTACGGGGTACATCACGTCGCCGTACGGTCCGCGCGACGGCGGCTACCACTACGGCGTGGACATCGGGGCCAACGGTAACATCGGAGAGCCGATTTACGCCGCCCACGGCGGGACGGCCTATACGGCCGAAGACCCCGGCGGCTACGGAACGTACATCTACATCAACCACGGCGGCGGCTACCAGTCCGAGTACGGCCACCTCAACAGCACCGCCGTCTCGGACGGCCAGGCGGTGAGTCAGGGCGACTATATCGGCGGCATGGGGGAGGACGGGAACTCGACCGGCCCGCACCTCCACTTCGAAATCGAGACCAGTAGCGGCCACGCGTCGATTCCCGGTGCCGACGGCCAGAACGTCACCGCCGGAACCGCGATTCCGAAGGATTACAGCGGAATCTGAAGCGCACCCGGGCGGTCCCCCAACGACGAATTTTTGCCTCGAAACTAACCGGCGTCGGCTACGATACCGAAAACGACAAAAGCAAAAATCCGACAGTGGCGTCTAAGCTGCCTGTATCGTCCGGACACCGAGAACAACTAGCAGGAGACAGACCAATCCGGCACTCCACGTGACAAGCTTGGTCGGATTGACCGTCAGCACCATCACCGCAAATCCGACCCCGACGACGCCTGCAAACAGGGCCGCGTGACCGTACAACCGCAGGATTACGTTACTCATTCGAATCGTGTATTTCGTCCGTTCTCTTCGACTCGATATAAACATCGGTTATTCCCCGCCGATGCAACCGTCGAACCGGTGCAGTTACACGATTGGCAAAAACGAGCAATCGATACAATCGTCGGTCGCTAGCACATTCGCCGGAAAATCTCCGATTTTCCGGGCCGACGACCGAGCGGAGTGGAACGAAGCGAGGGAGGAGGTTTTTGGTGCAGAAAAAGGTGCTATTGGAACATCCGGAGCGGTTTCGCCTGTGAACTCTCCGCCTCTTCGGTTTCCTGCATCCGCTGAGCGAACTGCTCTTTCTGCTGGCGGATTTCCTCGGCACTCTCGACTAACTCGTCGGTGTTCACGTCGATACCGGCGATGGGGTCGATGCCGTCTTCGAGGAGGACCTTGGCCGCGGCGGGGTCGGGAAACTGCGGGTCGGACTGGACGATGAGGCCGATAGCGCCAACGCCGGTTCTGCTGGCCCGGTGGAGGAGCGCGCCGGTCGGGCCGCTGACCGCCCCCGTTTCCCTTGGCGAGTCGATGTCGTACTCGTCGAGCAGTTGTCCCAAGTCGCCCGTGGCAGTGCCGTAGAGTTCGGGGACGGTCTCGGCCTGTTTCTGGTGGGGAAGGCCGCTGAGGTAGAGCGGCGTCGCGTCGTTCGATTCGACCCACGCGGTGACGCAGTTCGCGAACTGGGGTGCGGCGTCCGCCGAGATGGGAACGTCGCTTCGCAGCGCGACCAAATCGCGCTCCTCGTCAGCGTACAGTCGAACCGGCGGGAGCAAATCCCGGTCGCCGTCCTCGTACACCGCGATTTGGGGGATGCCCTTGCAGTCCACCGCCGCGTAGTAGGTCATGTCGAATCGCTCGATGAGGTGGTCGGTGGCGATTTTACCGACCAACCCGAGTCCGGGGAGCCCTTCGACCAACGTCGGTTCGTCGAGTTCGATGTCATCCGCGACCACGGCGATGTCGGTCATACCATCGGTTTCGGACGGATACGTCTTAAAAACGAGGGCGACCCTCGGCGGCGCTCCGAAACCCACAAACACCTCTCCCCCGCATACTCGA
The DNA here is from genome assembly GCF_056892285.1 of Haladaptatus sp. HS23. Lineage (NCBI taxonomy): Archaea > Methanobacteriati > Methanobacteriota > Halobacteria > Halobacteriales > Haladaptataceae > Haladaptatus > Haladaptatus sp. HS23. The sequence continues at coordinate 115,724 of NZ_JBXGLH010000004.1, forward strand.
GCAATGGACGCACTGGAGCGTTACGAACCCATCCTCGACGATTTCGAGGCGTTTCTCGCGGCGTGCGAGCGCCCGCTTCCCTCTGTCGTCAGGGTAAACCGCATCAAAGCGACCCGAGAGCAGGTGACGCGGGCGTTCGACGAGGGGAACGTCGAGTGGACGCCGCGCGAGTGGAACGAGAACGTGCTGGAAATCGAGGGGAAACCCGGCAACACGTGGCCCTCGTTTCACGGGTGGACGCACGGACAGGAGGAGGTTTCCTCGATTCCGGCGTTCGTGCTCGACCCGGAACCCGGCGAACGCGTGTTGGACGCCTGTGCCGCGCCGGGGAGCAAGACGACGCAACTTGCGGCGCTAATGGACGACACGGGACTCGTCGTGGCGAACGACAGCAACCTCGGTCGCCTCTCGGCGCTCCGGTTCAACACGGAACGTCTGGGCATCACCTGCGCCGCGGTGACGAATCAGGACGCCCGGAACTTCTCGCTCAAACCGTTCGGTCTCTCCGCGTTCGACGCGGCGCTCGTGGACGTGCCGTGCTCCTGTGAGGGGACGATTCGGAAGAACCCGACCGCGTTGGACGATTGGGGTTTGGACCACATCGAGGGCGTCGCCGGCGTTCAGAAGGGAATCCTTCGCCGCGCGGTGCAGGCAACGCGGGACGGTGGAACCGTGGTGTACTCCACCTGCACGTTCGCACCGGAGGAGAACGAGGCGGTCCTCGATTACGTTCTCTCCCGTGAGGACTGCCGCCTAATCGAGTACGACATCGGCCTTCAGTCGGAACCGGGACTGACCGAGTGGAAGGGCGACGAGTTCGACGAGAGCATTCGAAAAGCGAAGCGATTCTATCCGCACCACAACGACACGGGCGGGTTCTTCTGCGCGAAACTGGAGGTAGGTCGATGAGCGAGGATGGCGACAACGGTGGGGACGAACTGACGACGAACGACGGCCAGCGGTTCGACCGTCTGCCGGACACCGAAGACGACCGCGAGGTTTCGGGACGCGCGAGCAGGAGGGAAGTACTCGACTGGTGGGAAGACCGGTTCGGAATTCCACCGGAGACGTTCGAGGGAGCGTCCTTCTGGGAGAAAGGGAAGGGTAAAATCTGGATACTGGACGGCGATTTGGAGTCCCCCGTTCACATCGAAGCGCTCGGGATGACGTTCCTCCGCACGCGACAGCGACACTGGAAACCGACGACGAACGCGGCCCAGCGGTTCGGTCGGCACGCGACGAAGAACGTCGTCGAACTCGACCACGAACAGGCCCGGCGGTTCGCCCGTGGCGAGGACCAAGAAATCGAGTGGGAGGGCGATTGGGGCTACCTCATCGCCGCACACGAAATCGCGGGAGGAGTCGAACCGCTCGGCGTTGGACTGTTCCTCCACGGCGAACTGCAGTCGCTCGTCCCGCAGGGACGACAGCGGGACCTCTGAAACGGCCGAACTTTCTACTCTCCGTCCCGTGTCCGAATCACGCCGCCGCTCAACCCCTCCCACTCGACGGCGTAGCCCAGTTCAGAGAGGAGGGCGCTGTCGTCCTCGATACCGCGTTCTTCGAGGACGGACTTCGCCGCCGAATAGGCCATTCCGTCCTCCATTTCGTCGTCGATGGCGTCGAGGACGGGAGGACGAATCAACGTCCTTCCGACCCGCCGATGCTCGGGGAAGGACGCACCTTTCAGCGCTTCCTCGCTCACGCCGTGTGCCACGGCGAGGTCGGCCAGCGAAATCACGTCCGTGTCGGGAACGAGTTCGTCCGGTAGCGCCGCGACGCTTTCCGCGACGAGTTCTTCCTCGTACCGTCGGAGGGCGTCCCGAACGTCCTTGAGCCGAATCGACCCGGAGTACGGAATCGCGCGATGGTCGCGGGCGGTTATCTCCTCGCCGACGCCGAGGCTTTCGTCGACGGCGACGAGTAGTTGCACGTCGGAGACGGAATCCAATTGGGCGAGTTTCTTTTCGACGTACTCGGGCGTCCAGAAGCCCATGATTTCGAAGAACACCCGAAAGTCGGCGTGTCGATAGTCGAAGGCGAAGTCGGGTATCATCACTCGCGCGCCCGCCGCCAAGGGTTCGGGTTCGCGCACGAGGTCCCAGTCCAAATCGAGGGCCTCGAACCGGGTCGCGAACGACCGCTCCACTTCGCTGTCGAACGACACGTCCGCGATGGGCTCCGTTCCCGGCGGTCGAATCGGGTCCTCATCGGTAAGAACCAACTCGCGTTCGGTTCCATGGTCGTCGATGGTGGCGACGAGTCGCCAATCGTCGGCTTTGACGACGGTTCGGAGCAGTCTCGCAAAGCGTGTCCCGTACCGTCGTGTCGAGCGAAACAGCGCGTCCGGGCCGGTGACGATGACTTCGCGTCCGTCGTCCGTCTCGTGGATTTCGTACATCAACCGAAGTCGCTTGACGGCCGAGACGAGCGCTCGCGGGTCGGAACTCCGAACGCGGAGTTCCGTCGCGTCGAACAGCGCCGTTTGGGCGAGCGACAGGTTGTACTGGGAGACGAGTTCGTCCGGGTCCCACCGCGAGTCGAAGGAGACGAGGGGTTGTCGCTCTTCGAGGTCGGCGTACAGCGACTCCGCGACGTCGTCCGGCGTCGAAGCGAGGCGGTCTGCCGCCCGCAGGAGGGCGGTTTCCCGTTCCGCTTCGGTGACGACGCCGACCGCTTCGGCCGCCTCGAAGGCGGCGGTTCGTGCGCGGTCCGGCGGGATGGCGGCCTCCGTTTCGAACGTCGCTTCGCGGTCGAGGAGTTTGGCGAACCCGCGGACGAGTTTGAAGTCGGGCGCGTCGGTTTCGAGTTCGGAAAGGGCGGACTGGAGTTGCCCGAACGGTTCGCCGACGTGACCCTGATACGTTCCGAGGACGCGTGCTGCGAGCGGCCGCTGGGAACGGTCGGCGAACTGCGGGTGGTACCCTCCTCCGGCGCGGGACACCCGGAGCAGGTCTTTCGTAAGCACACCTGACACTACACGTGCAGTGTACAAAAGCCGACGGAATGAGAAGATTCATTCCGACCGCTCGAATCGGTACCGAGTATGCGAAGACGAGATGCCCTCCAACAGTTCGGCCTCGTCGCCTCCCTCGCGGCGACCAGCGGTTGTGCCGCCATCCTCGGTGGGCGCGGCGGTAACACCGACGACGGCGATAAGAAACGATCAGGAGATCTGGAAAGCATCAAAATACGACCAAAAGAGGGTGAAAACGGTAATCTCGTGGTCGTCGTCACGGTACAAAATCACGGGAGCAAGAAGCAGTCCGCCACGCTGAAAGTGACGGCCACCACTGACGGCGCCGTTCACGAAATGGAACCGAAAATATCCGTTCCCGGAAACGAATCGAAGGACGTTCACGTCCCGTTCGAGGTGACGTACGAGAAGTACGATAACGCGAACAAATCATCCATCAGCATCAACTTGGTGTAACTACAGCACCATCCCGACGAGGATGGCGACTATCAGCAGTTTCTTCACGATGATGACGCCGATGATGAGCTGTTTCGTGGAGAGGGATTTGAGCCACGAGGTGAACCGGCCGAGAGAATCCGGCGTCCGCGCGATTTCCCGACTGAACAGTTCGAGTTCCGTTCGGAACGTCTCCGGGATGGTGCCTTCGCCCTCGGTGTACGCGAGGTACGTCGTCGGAACCCATCCCTGACTCGTGTACCGAACGGGCACCGTGAGGCCCTCGAGGTGGCCGACCTGTGCGAAATCGAAGCCGTGTTCGTCGGCCAACGCTTCGAGTTTGCGCACGTCCCGCTCGTCGTCCAAATCGTACACGAGTCGGGTCGAGTCGGCCGTCCAGTCGAAGCTGAGCGAGAGGTTGACCTGCACTCGGGTTACACGAACGTCCTGTATGGTCGCCGTCTCGGTGTTCCCCTGTCGCTCCTTCTGTTTCGCGGTCAGTAGTTCGTACTCCTCGGTCGAAGTGGTGGATAGGTCGGTCATCGTCGGCCTCCTGGTTGAAACGTCGAACGGGGACGCCCCAAGAGCCATGTCAGAGGGAAGTGGGCGTCCCCGTTCGAGTGAATGCGGCCGGGTATATTGAGTACTACCACTATACTATCAAAAACAGAGATACAGTAGATAGTATAAAAAAGAAACAAACTATCGTGAATACGGAGAAAACGATATCGGTAGATCAGTGAGAAAACAGTGCCCGGGGAACGATAGAACGAATCGACGAGCGATTGGGGGGAACTACCGACGTCGATTTGCGACGCGGACTTCCGCCGTCTCCTCGGTGACGACTTCGTAGAGGAGTGCGCGTCCGCCGTCGTCTTTCGCCCGGAGGATTCGCCCGAGGCGCTGGGTGAACTCGCGTTCGCTCCCGCTCCCGGAGAGGACGATAGCGACGTTGGCGTCGGGAACGTCTACCCCTTCGTCCAAGACGTTCGAGGTGATGACGCGGGAGTACTCGCCGCGGCGGAAACGGTCCAGAATCTCCCGTCGCTCGGGTACCGACGTTCGGTGGGTGATGGCGGGGATGAGAAACCGTTCGGAGAGGCGATAGACGAGGTCGTTGTGCGCGGTGAAGACGAGTATCCGGTCGTCACGATGGGTGTCGAGGAGGTCCGCGAGGAGCGCCACTTTCCCCTCGCTGTTCATCATGATGTCGCGTGCCCGCTGTTTCGCGAGCAGGGCTTCGCGGGCCTTCGGGTCGCTCCCCGAGCGTTTGACGAGTCCCTGATAATCGCTGCCGCTCCGCATTTGGATGGAGGAATGGGCGAGGTAATCCGTGAACACGCCTTGGGCCGCCTCGTATCGTTCTCGCTCCTCGGGCGTGAGTTCGACGGTCATTCGCTTCACGTCGTAGGGGGCGAGATGGGTTCCCGCAAGTTCGTCAACGTGAACGTCGAAGACCTTCTCCCCGACGAGTTCGCTCACGACTTCGTGGGCACCGTCAGGTCGCTCGAACGTCGCGGTCAGTCCCATTCTCGCGGGAGCGGCGAGGAGTCGAGCGATTTCGCGGTAGCCTTCGCCGCCGAGATGGTGAACCTCGTCGAAAATCGCGAGACCGAACCGGTCGCCGATGTCGTCGGCCCGGAGATACGCCGAATCGTACGTCGAGACGGTCAACCCTTCGACGTTCTGTTCGCCGCCGCCGAGTTGACCGATTGGCACGTCGAACTCGGTTTCGAGGACTCGTCGCCACTGTTCGAGCAGGTCGATGGTCGGGACGACGACGAGGGCCGCCGCCTGACAGCGTTCGATGGCCTTCACGCCGATGACCGTCTTTCCGCTCCCCGTGGGGAGTTCGAGGACGCCGCGCTGCCCCGCGGTTTCCCACGCGTCGAGCGCGTCCCGCTGGTACTCCCGGAGTTCGTACGCGGAGTAAAGCGGCGGCAGGTCCGGCACGTCGAGGACGCTATCGGCCACGGACATCCCGTGTTCGTCGCAGAAGTCACGGATAGCGGCGTAACGGTAGGCGGGGGCACGGAGCGTCTTCGAGCGAGGGTCGGATTCGGCGAACGGAACGTCGTGCTCGCTCTCGACGCGGAGGGTACCGTTCTCGAACGAGAGGGTCACGTCTGCCACACCGAAAGTGGGAAGTCTCCGGCCTAAAAGGTGCCGAGGCTGGCCTGCAGGTTTCGGTCGGTCGCACCGCGTTCGAGTTCGTAGCCGACGAGGTCGCGCATGTCGGTGGCGTAGGCCGTCCCGCCGCGTTCGAGGACGAGGACGCGGCCTTGCGTCCCGAGGACCGTGCCGCTGGCGAGGGTTTCGTGGACGGGTGCCGACTCGAGTTCGAATCCGTAATCGAACTCGAAGGTATCGAGCGGGTCGAACTGGGATAGTGCGTCCTGCCACGCCGCGTCGTCCACCGATCGGTCGAGCGTTCGAATCTTGGTCGGGACACGAACGCGGTCGGTGAACGTCTCCGCGATTTCCGCCTCCAGTTCGCGGGCGATTCGGCCGTTCTTCACTGTTTTGAGGTGTGCGGCATGGTCCGCACCCTGCTCCCGAAGTCGGGTGTGAAGTCGCCAATCGCGCGTGACGCCGACCTTGAACGTCCGCGGCGCGAACGCCGCGAGGTAGATGGCGTGGTCCTCGTAACAGTCCATCTCGTCCTTGAGACACGTGCCGGTACAGCGGGCGCACACCCACGTGTGAGTGTGAACGTCGCAGTATGGCGCGTCGGGTCGGGGGCACGCGATATGCGTCGACCCGTCGAACGTTCCCGCACAGTGTCTGTCGCCGAGCGTGTATTCGAGTTCGTCGCCACGTCGAAGCGTTTCGCGCGAGAGGGAACCGCCATCGTCTACCAGCAACGCTGGTCGTTCCTCCGAACCTGCACCGGTCTCGTACCCGACGATTTGCACGGGTCTAGTTGGGTCGTACCGGGTAAAAGGCGTGTCGTTCGACGGAACTGCAGAGTGTGTCGCATTTTGGATTTGTTTGTATAAGATATTAAAACAATATAATATTTGAATATTTGAAAGTAATGTGAACCTATTAATAACCCGCGAGACGAGTTGTGTGGTGTGTCGAATCATGACGTGGGGGACTGCGAACGGGACACCGTCGAAGTCAATATCGGATACGATGGCAGGGACGGCAAGCAAGCGGCGCTGGATGCCGCAATCGACGTCGTTCGGGAGTTCGAGTCGCTCGATGTGGTGACGGTTCGGATTTCGCGTGCGAAGTGGTCGGAACTCGACGGTCATTCCGAAATACGGTACATCGAGGAGAACGGCCAGTCCGGGGCATAAGTCGGTGCCGGGGCGGTGGACGCAAACTGCATTAGCGTTGCGGCGGCATTTTATTCGATATTACAATAGAAAAATATATTACTGCATGATTATTTGTTGTAATTGCATGCCAAGGAAAGTCAATGGCGTATCACGACGTAACATTCTCAAACTGACCGGCGGTTCACTGGTGGCAACCGGTGCGACTGGGCTAGCTTCCGCGGCACCGACGGACAAAGTGGAGGTGAACGTCGGGTTCAACAGCGCACGTGGGCGAGCGATGACCCGGAGCAGCGCGGACGACATCGTCCGGGAGTTCAACTCCATCGACGCGATGACGATTCGCGTGCCGAAGCGGGCGGCGACGGCATTGGAAAAGAACCCGAACATCCGCTACGTGGAGGAGAACGGAACGATGCACGCGTTAGCCGAAGACCTCCCGTGGGGAATCGACCGCGTGGACGCCGACGTCGCACACGACAACGGTGACACGGGCGCGGGTGCCGACATCGCCATCATCGACACTGGCATCGACTCCGACCATCCGGACCTGCAAGCGAACGTCGGAACCGGCCAAGCCTTCGTCAGTTGCCGCGGTGGAAAGAAGAAATGCCGCAACGACTGGGATGACGACAACGAACACGGCACCCACTGTGCCGGTATCGCGGATGCCGTGGACAACAGCCAGGGAGTTATCGGCGTCTCGACGCAAGCGACGCTCCATGCGGTGAAGGTCCTCAACTCCCGCGGAAGTGGTACCTACTCCGACATCGCGGCCGGAATCGAGTACGTCGCGGACCAAGGGTGGGACGTCGGCAGCATGAGCCTCGGCGGGTCATCGGGCTCCGCCACGCTCCAGGATGCGTGTCAATATGCGGTGAACAACGGTGTATTCCTCGTCGCGGCGGCGGGCAACTCGGGACCGTGTACCGATTGTGTGGGCTACCCGGCGGCCTATTCCGAAGTCATGGCGGTCGGGTCGACGAACGACTCGGACGGCCTCTCGTACTTCTCCAGTACCGGCCCCGAGGTCGAAATCGCCGCGCCCGGCAGTAGCATCTACTCGACCGTTCCCGGTGGCTACGATACGCTTTCGGGAACGTCGATGGCCTGTCCGCACGTCGCCGGTGCTGCAGGGCAGTTGATGGCCAACGGCGCATCGAACGCGCAAGCACGCGACACGCTCACGCAGACGGCGGAGGACCTCGGCCTTTCGAGCAACGAAACCGGTGCGGGTCTCCTCGACGTGGCGGCGGCACTCGGTCTCGACTCGAGCGACAACTGAACGGTACTCTTCAGTAGTACCATATATTCATTCTTTTTAGTAGTAATTTAATCCCATTATAGATATTACTTATATTACGTAGAATAGATAATCTTTTAATCCTATGTTATCATCTAACAATTGGTATGGCAAGGAAAGCCAATGGCGTATCACGGCGTAACATTCTCAAACTAACTGGCGGCTCGCTCGCAGCGGCCAGTGCAACCGGTCTGGCCTCGGCGGAACCGACGGACAAAGTGGAGGTGAACGTCGGATTCAACAGCGCACGTGGGCGAGCGATGGCTCGAAGCAGCGCGGACGACATCGTCCGGGAGTTCAACTCCATCGACGCGATGACGATTCGCGTGCCGAAGCGCGCGGCGACGGCGCTCGAAAAGAACCCGAACATCCGCTACGTGGAGGAGAACGGGACGATGGAAGCGCTCGCCCAGACGACGCCGTGGGGCGTCGACCGCGTGGACGCCGACGTCGCACACGACAATGGTGATACGGGCGCGGGTGCCGACATCGCCATCATCGACACGGGTATCGACGACGACCACCCAGACCTGCAGGCGAACGTCGGCGCAGGAAAGTCGTTCGTCTCCTGTGGTAGCGGGGGATACACCGGGAGTTGTATCTTCTACGGTAACAGCAACTCCTGCAACGATTCGTGGTCCGACGACAACAACCACGGCACTCACTGCGCCGGTATCGCGAACGGCGTAGACAACAGTCAGGGCGTCGTCGGCGTCTCGACGCAAGCGACGCTCCACGCGGTGAAGGTTCTCGACTGCTCCGGCAGCGGAACGTTCTCCGACATCGCGGCGGGTGTCGAGTACGTCGCGGACCAAGGGTGGGACGTCGGCAGCATGAGCCTCGGCGGGTCGTCCGGTTCGCAGGCGCTTCACGACGCGATTCAGTACGCCTACGACGCGGGCGTCGTCCTCGTGGCGGCGGCGGGTAACGACGGCCAGTGTACCGACTGCGTCGGCTACCCGGCGGCGTACGAGGAGACCATCACGGTCGCATCCTCGAACAGCAACGACGAGCAGTCCTCGTTCTCCAGCCAGGGTCCCGAAGTCAACATCATCGCGCCCGGTACGGACATCTATTCGACCGTCCCCGGTGGCTACGACACCTACTCCGGCACGTCGATGGCGACGCCGCACGTCGCCGGTGCCGCCGGTCAGCTCATCGCACAGGGTTACTCGGCCCGTGACGCGGAAAGCCGACTCCTCGATACGGCCGAGGACCTCGGCCTCCCGAGCAACGAACAGGGCAGCGGCCTCCTCGACGTCGCCGCGGCGCTCGGCCTCGATTCCAGCGACAACTGAGAAACCGACGTCAGAACGACGTGCAGACGACGGTATTTTCGCTTTTTTCGACGACACCGCGGAGAGATACTACCAATCGCTCATTCCAAATCCGTCCGATATTATTCCGAACAATTATTAGTAAATATTATGATGGTGTGTTTTCTATGTATGGTGATGGCGAAAGAAATACGGAACACGACGCGACGAAGCGTGTTGAAAACGACCGGTGCATCCATCGTCGGGGTCGGTGCGAGCGGTGTCGCCGCCGGAACGGGCGACTTTCGAGAGGTGAACGTCGGATTCGAAAGTCACGTCGGTCGGCGGATGGCCCTCGAATCGGCGAGTCACGTGGTTCGGGAGTTTTCGGGAATCGACGCGGCGACGATTCGCGTACCGGAGGAGGCGATTCCCGCGCTCGAATCCGCGGCGGGAGTGGCCTACGTCGAGGAGAACGGAAGGATGCACGCCCTTCTTCAGGACGTTCCCCACGGCATCGACCGTATCGACGCCGACGTGGCGATAGAACACGGCGACACCGGCACGGGCGTGGACGTGGCCGTCGTCGATACCGGCATCGACGCGGACCACCCCAACCTGCAGGCGAATCTCGGAACGGGGAAGACGGTCGTCGGCAGTTCGTGGAGCGACGACAACGGTCACGGCACGCACGTCGCTGGCGTCATCGGGGCTGTAAACGACACGCAAGGCGTCGTCGGCGTCGCTCCCGAAGCGACACTTCACGCCGTGAAAGTGTTGAACAGCTACGGGTCGGGGTCCTACTCCGACATCGCGGCAGGTATCGAGTGGGCGGCGGATCAAGGTCACGACGTCATCAACCTGAGCCTCGGTGGGTCGTCTAGTTCCTCGACCGTCGAAGCTGCAATCCGGTACGCGTACGACAACGGCTGCCTCCTCGTCGGTGCGGCGGGCGGTTCCGGACCGTGCGGAGAGGACGGCTGTGTCGGCTATCCGGCCTCGGCGTCGGAAGTCATCGCGGTCAGCGCGACGAACGAGAACGACGGCCTTGCCAGCTTTTCGAGTACGGGTCCCGAAATCGAACTCGCCGCACCCGGCGTGCAAGTCGAATCGACGTACTGGAACGACACGTACGAGACGCTCTCGGGGACGTCGATGGCCACCGCACACGTTTCCGGAGCGGCAGCGCAGGTGATGGGCGCGGGATACTCCAACACGGGCGCACGGCAGCGGTTGCGTGACACCGCAGAAGACATCGGATTGGCCGGAGACGAACAGGGCTACGGCCTCGTCGACGTCGCCGCGGCGGTCGGCATCGATTCCAGCGATAACTGAGGAAGAGAGGCCTTTTCAAATATTATTCCATATACGAGAGAGATATTATTATTCTTTTCAATAAGAAAAAAATTTAAGGTAGCCCATGCTATTTTTTCACAAGCAATGCGACTCAACGAAAGTGGCGTGTCACGACGTAACGTACTCAAGGCGACCGGCGGAGCGACGGCGGGTCTCGCCGTCTCGGGACTGGCCTCGGCGGAACCGACGGATAAAGTGGAGGTAAACGTCGGGTTCAACAGCGAGCACGGCCGTGCGATGGCCCGCGACGCTGCCGAGGACGTAATTCGGGAGTTCGAGTTCGACGCGATGACGATGCGCGTCCGAAAGCGCGCGGCGACGGCGCTCGAAAAGAACCCGAACATCCGCTACGTGGAGGAGAACGGGACGATGCACGCGTTAGCCGAAGACCTCCCGTGGGGAATCGACCGCGTGGACGCCGAAGTGGCACATTCGAGCGGCTACCTCGGCGGCGGGGCGGACGTGGCGATAATCGACACCGGTATCGACTCCGACCATCCCGACTTGCAGGACTACCTCGGAACAGGTGCGTATGCGGTTTCGTGTTCGTCCGGCGAGTGCCAACAGAGCTGGGACGACGACAACGGCCACGGTACCCACTGTGCCGGTATCGCGGCGGCGAACGACAACGCGCAGGGCGTCGTCGGCGTCGGCCCGAACATCACGCTCCACGCGGTGAAGGTCCTCAACTCGGAGGGAAGCGGGTCGTTCTCCGACATCGCGGCCGGAATCGAGTACGTCGCGGACCAAGGGTGGGACGTCGGCAGTATGAGCCTCGGTGGGTCGTCCGGTTCGGCGGCGCTTCAGGACGCATGTCAGTACGCCGTGAACAACGGCGTGTTCCTCGTCGCAGCGGCGGGTAACTCGGGACCGTGTACCGATTGTGTGGGCTACCCGGCGGCCTATTCCGAAGTCATGGCAGTCGGGTCGACGAACGACTCGGACGGCCTCTCGTACTTCTCCAGCACCGGCCCCGAAGTCGAAATCGCCGCGCCCGGCAGCAGCATCTACTCCACCTACCCCGACGAGACGTACAACACGCTTTCGGGGACGTCGATGGCCTGCCCGCACGTCGCGGGTGCCGCAGGACAGTTGATGGCACAGGGGTACTCGAACTCCGGTGCCCGCAGTCAGTTGACGAGCACGGCGGAGGACATCGGTCTGGCGAGCAACGAGAGCGGGTCGGGTCTCCTCGACGTGGCGGCGTCGCTCGGCCTCGACTCCAGCGACAACTGATTGCCACGGGGGGAGGGCAACCTTTTCGAGGCAGGGCGGGGAAAAGAAAATAATGACGCTGGAAAGCGACGTGACGGCGACGACGGACGGAACGGTCGAGTTCGAACTGACGGTTCGAAACCCGGACGCGGAGTCGAGAAACGTGACGTTCAGGAGCGGACTCAAGGCGGATTTCGCCGTCCTCGAAGACGACGCCGAAATCTGGCGCGCGAGCGACGGGCGGATGTACACGCAGGCGCTACAGTCCGAATCGTTCGACCTGGACGTGGAAAAGACGTTCAAGGGAGCGTGGCCGGACCCGCGTCCGGGCCAGTACACCGTCGTCGCGACGCTCGAAATCGTGGAAGAGGACGTGGAAGCGAGAACTGATTTTTCGATTTGAGTTTCGGAACCGCGATTCGACCGAAGTCGGTCAGTCGAGTCTATCGTACAGTTGTTCGGCCGCCGTCCGAACCGCCTCGTCGCTGCTCTGTGCGGGCGTCCACCCGAGCGCGGACAGTTTTTCGATGGAGAGGCGCATCTTCGGGACGTCACCGGTCCAACCGCGGTCGCCGCCGGTGTACTCGTACTCGGGGTCGAGGTCCATCACGTCGGCCACGATGTCGGCGATGGCGTTGACCGAGGTGGTCGTCCGCGTACCGAGGTTGTACGTGTTCATCGCATCGTCGGCGTTCTCGACGACGTAGCGAATAGCTTCGGTGCACTCGGTGACGTGCATGTAGGACTTCTCCTGAAGCCCGTTGCCGAGGATGGTCAGCACGTCGGGGTTTTCGTCCAACTTCTCCACGAAATCCGGGACGACGCCCGCGCCGAACCGCGGGCCGACGATGTTGGCGAAACGGAAGTTCCACACGGTGAAATCGTAGGAGTGAGCGAACGTCGAGAGGAGGGCCTCTTCGGAGAGTTTCGCCGCGCCGTAGATGCTGATGGGTTCTAGCGGCGCGTAATCCTCGGGTGTCGGTCGCGGGGCCTCGCCGTATACCGTGGAGGAGGAGGTGAAGACGAAGTTCGTCACCCCGACCTCGTCCATACGTTCGAGGATGTTGTACGTCATCTCGCCGTTCTCCTCGAACTGCGGTCGCGGGTCGTCGGTGTTGACGTACTTGTCCGCCGCCGCGAAGTGGAAGACGGCGTCGAAGGAGTCGTCGATGACCTCCGCGACCGTCGATTCGTCGGTCAAGTCGGCCTGCACGAACTCGGCGTCGTCGGAAATCGAGGACTCGATTCCGTTGGAGAGGTCGTCCGCGACTACCACCTCGTTGTTCGCGACGAGGTCGTCGACCATCTGGGAACCAACCAAACCGGCACCGCCGGTTACGAGAACTCGTTTACCGGAGAGTTGCATGCACCAATCTGTGCGGGTTTCCGGCAAGTGTGTTCCGGTATCGCTGGAATCCGCGATTCGAAACCTCCTAACCCGTCCGGACGACATCGACACGTATGCACGACGAACCGTCGGTCACGGTCGTTCGTCTCGGCCACCGACCCGGACGCGACGAACGGATGACCACGCACGTCGGACTCACGGCCCGCGCGCTCGGTGCGGACCGCGTCGTCCTTCCCGACAACGCCGCCCAGTCACAGGAGACCATTCGCGACATCACCGACCGCTTCGGTGGCCCGTTCGAGGTCGAACTATCCGGCAGTCAAAAGGCGCTTATCCGAAACTGGGAGGGAAACGTCGTCCACCTCACGATGTACGGCGAGCGCGTACAGGACGTGGAAGGGGACGTTCGGGACGCACACGCCGACGAACCCCTCCTCGTCGTCGTCGGCGCGGAGAAGGTCCCGTTCGACGTGTACGAGGCGGCGGACTGGAACGTCGGCGTGACCAATCAACCCCACTCCGAGGTCGCCGGACTCGCCGTCTTCCTCGACCGGTTGTTCGACGGGCGAGAACTCGACCGGGAGTGGGAGGACGCCCAACAGCGCGTCATTCCCAAAGAGACCGGAAAGCAGGTGGAACCGGCCGAAGACGGGAAGTGATCGGTGACGATTCGCCGGAGAGTCGCGCTCGCCGGTCTCGAATTCGTGTCCGGTTTCGACACTCGTCCTCCCGTGACCATCCCGGACGACCAGCGGTGGTAGTAGGCGTGCGTTTCAGACGAATATCGACCATATTTTTCGAACGTTCGTGAGAAATTATATGCCTTCGGACGATCTACTGCGAAACGAATGGAGTTCGCACCGAAGATAACCGTTCTCACCGTCATTCTCGCGGTCGTCTCTGCCATTCTCGCGAATCGAGTGTTTCACAACCGGCCGCTCTCGGTGCTCGTCCTGTTGGTCGTCGGGTTCTTCCTCCCGTTAGTCCTCAGCGAGCGGTACAAACGGATGCGTAACTAGTTCGATTTTCCACCGCCGCAGTAGCTGTGCTCCACGAAACGCGAGCCTAACCCCGCTTCGCCGGCTCGCCAGCAGAGCGTGGCACCCGTTTCGGACGTGTTTCTCGGCAAGAACGTATAAGCGACCGACCATCCGTTGTGTGAGTATGGTCGACGTCAGCGGACATCTCGCGATGGCACTGTTGTTCGCCGCTCCCGCGTGGCTGTTGTGGGGACGGCGCGGAAGTCTCGCGTTCGCGGCGTTCACCCTCGTGACTGCGATGCTACCCGACACGGACCTCGTGCTTCGACACGTGTTCTCGACCGTTCACCACCACGGCGTGACGCACACGGTGTTGTTCGTCACCGTAGCCAGCGTCGTGGCCGGTGCAGTCGCGGCGCGCCTCCTCACGTCCCACTTCGAAGCGAGTCGGTGGATACGGAGCGACAGTATCGCTGAGGAAACCGTGTTCGTGTTCGCCACCGCCGGATTTCTGACCGGCGGCATGAGCCACCTGTTCGCCGATCTCCTCTCGGCACCCGACATCGCCCCGCCGTTGTCGCCACTCTGGCCGGTGTACACCAAGCCGATAATCATCGACGTCATCTACTACGATTCGCCTATCTGGAACTTCGGCTTGCTCGCGGTTGCGCTCGCCGTTCACTTCGCGCTCTTTCGCTCCGAACGTTCGCCGGTCGAGACGCGTTACAGAATCGGTGAGACGTAACGTCGCGGCGTCGTTCAGCATCGACCCGATGGGGTACGACGGACTCGTCCTGCGTACGGAGAACGTCAACGTACCTGTGAACGACGAAGTCACTGAGAGATTCGGACGTGTTCCGCGTATTCCACGCTGGAAGCGGATGTTGAACGAGCGGGCAGTGAGTACTACGATGGTGTGAGATCGGACGGAAACGGGGTTTCCGGGCGCAATCGGCGACTGACGACCCTGTTTTACAAAAATTCGAGAAGTGTCGATTTCCGACGCGCTCGTACTAAAAACGATGTTGTGGGATGGGGGGATTACGCCGACGAATTGCCGCCGCTGGTCGTCGTATTTCCGCCACCACTACCGCTACCGATGTTGGTGCTAAGCAGGTTGAGTTCGCTGCTGAAGATGGACGCATTACCGCTGAACCGCCGCGTGTCGCCCTGGCTCAGGGACTGGCCACCTTGTTTGAACATGAAGGTGGTTATCTGACCCTGTCCGCCGTTGCTCCCGCCGAGCAAGTAGCGGATGATGTAGCCGTTGTAGTTGTCCGGCTGGCTGATCTCCGGCACGTTGCCGCCGCCGGGTCGTTCGAGCAGGCGAACCGTCGTCGCTGCTTCCAACGTGTTGACGACTCGGAACTCGACGTCCGGGTGGTAGTCGTAGGTGTAGACCAGTACGTTGCTGGACTGCGCCGAAGCGCTTCCGGCGCTCCCCAATCCCAATGCGAGCGCACCCGTCGCGAGTGCACCTTTCTTCATGAACGAGCGTCGGTCTTTCGATTCGACGTGTTCTTGTGTGTCACTTTCGGTCATTGCTACCTCGCCTCCGGTCTATGCCGGACTCGCTGATAAAGGGCACAGACGTTTCAGTTTACCAATCATATCCTACCGTCGGTTTATCCGGAACGTTCTACGTTAAACCGGCGATATTGGCGATTACGAGGAGTTTCGAGGAGCCTGAACGTCATTTGCTCGGGTCGGAGCCGCACGAATACGGGACGGTTCAGACATCGAAGGCCCGGAGTTGGCTGGTCGTGTCTAACCCTTCCGAGACGGTTTTCGATTCGCGCTGACTCGGTGGCGTGTACTCGGTGGTGAAGACGACCGTCTCGCGTGCCGGAATCGGTCCGCGAGCGCGATTCCCCTTCTTCGATATCTTCCAGTTCGTCTTCCCGTCCGCCGCGGCGAGCGAGTACACCGTGGTGTTCTCCTCGCCCGTTCGGAGGAGGTTCACGGCCCCGTCCGTCACGGTTGGAATCGTTCCCTGCGCCCATTCCCGCTCGGGAAGGTTTCGTTCCCATCGCAGGTCGCCGGAGTCTAATTCCCGCGCGAGGACGTTGCCGTTGAGGTCCGCACAGTACACGGTCTCCTCGTCGAGGGCGGGGCGAATGCTGGCCTTTTCCGCACCCTTTTCCTGCCAACGCTCGGTTCCGTCCGGGTCGAACACGCGAACCGTGCGCCCGGACTGAATCACTTCGTTCTCCGTCGCGACGACGGCGGATATGAAGTCACCGTCCGATTTTCGCCACGACACCGACCCGGTCTCCGTATCCAGCGCGAACAGTTCGCCGTTGACCGCCGTGTAGACGGTATCGCCTAGCACCGCCGGAAACGACGGGTGAGACATGCGACCGTCCGGTTCGAACTCCCACCGTTTGCTCCCGTCGTGTTCGAAGCAGACGAGGCCCTTTCGCCCGGCCCCGTAGACGGCGTCGTCGGTCACGACCGGCGGGTCGTTGATGAACCCGTCGAACGACGAGGTTTTCCACCGCGTTCGCCGTGTTTCCGCGTCGATGACGACGAACGCTTCGTCCACGTTGAGGTAGAGGTTTCCGTCGTGATAGACGGGACGGAGGTCCGAAAGCGGCGCGTGAAAGACGTACGTCGTGTCCAGCGAGACGGACCACTTCGGGTCGCCCGAGGACAAATCGTACGCTTCGAGCGTTGCTTCGGGAGCCCCGCCGGTCAAATTACCGCGCGTGACGTACACGGTGTCGTTGGCGACCGTCGGTGTCGTCAACGGCCCTTCCGTCTCCACCGTCCACCGGACATCGGAGCAGGTCGAGGGGACCGACGGATTGTAGCCGTCGTGGCCCGCGTCCCGGCCGAGTTGTGCCCACGACCCTTCGGCCGCGGGTGGGCCGTTCGTCATCGGGGCATCGCTTTCGTCGTCCGTCGTCGATTCCGAGGGGTCGGTCCCCTCCGGTGTCGAACCGAGACAGCCACCGAGGAGGGCGCTACCGGTGAGTGCGAGGACGCGACGGCGGGGGAGGGACTGTCGGACCATACCCTACCGACATAGCTGTTCGGTAAATGCTTTGTGTGCACAAATTCTCCCCTGAAAATATATCCTCCATCGGATAGTTCAACCGAAAGTCGTACTCGCTCGCCGTCTTCACGCTGAACCCGTGGTGGCGTTCTTCGAGGACGCGTTACCGGAACTCCCGGAAGCGTCGCGTTTCTGCTTGCGGAGCCACTGCTGGTATCGCTCCGGGCTGACGACTTTGACCGTCGCCAGCATCTTCGAGTGGCCCGTTCCGCAGAACTCGGCGCAGTAGAGACGATAGGTTCCAGTGTCGGTGAGATGGGTTCTGTACGTGTTCGTCCGGCCGGGAAACGCGTCCTCCTTGATTCCAAGTGCGGGGATGTGAACGGAGTGAACGACGTCCTTCGAGGTGATGGTAAAGAACACCGTTCGGTTCGCGGGAAGGACGAGCGTGTTCGTCGTCGTCACGTTGCTGTCGGGGTATTCGAACCTCCAGAACCAGTTCTGCCCGACGATGTGAACGTCGACGGCATCGCTTCCCACGTGGCTCTGTCCGGGTTGGGTCGAAACCATCGGACTAGCGAGCACCATGTACGACGACGCACCGACGAACAGCAAGACGACGGCGGTCGCGATGGTCCACGTGATTTCGAGGCGGCGGTTCTGTTTGGTCGGCTTCGGGTCGTCGTTGTCGTGGAACTTTATCATCGCGTAGAACAGCGCGGCCTCGACGATAACGGCGAGCGGAACCGCGACCCAGAGCAGTTCGTGATGGAGGCTACGGAGCAGTCTTTCGGTGGCGGAGTTGTACTCCGCGGCGGGCGCGAAGACGGAAACCACGGCGACCACCAGCGGAATCGGAAGGAAACCCCACAGTCGAGTCCGTCTCATCGTTCTCCCTCCCGTTCCTCCAATCGCTTTTCGAACCACTGCCACTCTCGCGAGAACTGGTCCGTCTCCTTCAAGTCCCACACGTCGGCATCACGAACCCGGTCGCCCATCCGGTACGACTGGACCATGTTCCAGAGCCAGACGATGACGCCGAGTCCGATGATGTACGCGCCGACCGTCGCGACCTGTTGGAGGAACGTGAACTCGGGAGGATACGTCGCGTATCGCCGCGGCAACCCGAACGCACCCAATAACAACATCGGGAAGAACGTCGTCCAGACGCCGACGAACGTCAATACGACGTGGACGAGCGCCAGTCGTTCGTTGTACATCTTGCCGGTGAGAATCGGGAACCAGTAGTCGCTTCCCGCGAACATCGCGAAGATGATGAGGCCCATGATGACGAGGTGGAAGTGACCGACGACGTACCACGTGTCGTGCATGAGGAGGTCCACCGGTATCGACGCGAGGAACACGCCGGTAATCCCGCCGACGATGAACGTACTGACGCCGCCGATGCAGAACAACATCGGTGCCGTGAAGCGGATGTTTCCGTTCCACATGGTCGCGATCCAGTTGAACGTCTTTATCGAACTCGGTATCGCGATGGCGACGGAGACTATCATGAAGGACATCCGAAGGCGCGGGTCGATGCCCGTGGCGAACATGTGGTGGGCCCAGACGCCGAACGAGAGGACGCCGATGGCTAACGTCGTGTACACCATGTAGCGAAAGCCGAACACCTTCCGCCCCGAGAACTTGGGGAGGATGAGACTGACGAGCGTGAGTCCCGGAAGGACGATGATGTACACCTCGGGATGACCGAAGAACCAGAATAAGTGTTGCCACAGAATTGGCCCGCCGCTTTGTACCGAGAAGAATGTTGTTCCGAAGTTCCGGTCGAGTAGCAGCATGATGACGGCGCTCCCAAGCAACGGGAACGCGAACAGGATGATGCCGCTCATCGTGAGGATGCCCCACGAGAAGATATCGACGTGCGCCCACGGGACGTCGTCGTCCCGTTCGAGCAGGATGGTGATAATGAAATTGATGGCGGCCAACGTGGTCGCGATACCGGACAGGTGAATCCCGAGGAGGAGGATGTCCGTCTCGGGGTTGTTCGTCATCGTGGAAAGCGGCGGGTACAGCGTCCACCCGAGTTCCGGCGGTCGAATCGCGAAGAGAAATCCGAGGTCCATACCGACGATGTGAAACAGTCGCCCGACGATTTCGGACGTGAGACCCAGTCGGACGAGGAGCAACGAGGGAGGGAGCAACCAGAACGCGATGGCGTTCAACCGGGGAAACGCCATGTCGTCGGCACCGATGAGGATGGGGATGAAGTAGTTCCCGATACCCGTGAAAACCGGCGTGACGAACAACAGCAGCATCGTCAACCCGTGCGTCGTGAAGAGGGCGTTGTACGTTTCGACCGTCCACACGGTCGCTTCGGGGTTCAGCAGTTCCGTCCGCATCATCATCGCGTCGGTAGCCCCCCACAACCCCGCGACGGTTCCGAAGATGAGATACAGAACGCCGATTCGACGGTGATTGATGGTCAACAGCCACTTGAGGAGGTCCGAGACGTTCGGTATGTCCACCTCCGATTCGGTTACGACGCTTCCACCGTCCGCACGCGCTCCGCGTGAACCAGTCCAAAAACGGCGGAGGAACACCGTCGTTCCCCCGGCGAGGGCCACGACGACGAGTATCAACGGGACGCTCGTCACCGCGTCATTCCCCCGGTAGTGGTTTCGAATGCCATGAAAATCACGTGCCTAGTGACCTGAACTGAGCACATAAAGTTTGTTGCGAGGTTAGGGGACAGGTATGAATTACCACATGAGAGCGATTGGTGGAAGCGATGACGACGTTGATGCAAGCGATTTCGCTCGCCGTCGGCGTGGATGGAATCGAACTCACACACCGCTGTTCGCGGGTCGAGCGGTCGGTGTCGGTTCGGTCCATCCGTACAGCAGTCCCAACGTGAACCCGTACGCGAGATGTGCGAGGAGGGTCACGACCAAATAGAACAACACCAAGATGACGTCCATCTGTGCGCTCCCGATGAGGATGAAGGCAACCCAGAGAACGGTTGCGAACAGCATCCCCTTCACCGCGGGGTCGTTTTCGGGCGGGAGATACCCGTTGACGTAGACGAAGACGACCGGCCAAACGAGAATGCCGAAGACGAGGAACAAGATGACGCCCAAGCCGACGTGACCGGAAACGCCGAAGAATCGAGCGAGGGCTTCGAACAGCGAGAGTTTCGACCGCGTTTCTACGTCGATGATGAGCAGCGCGAATATCATCACTGTCGTTGCTATCATTCCGGAACCGGTCGCGCGTACTATCCTGTGCATCGGTGGTTCGTATCCATTTTCGGTGCGATTTTCCGCCCCATGCTTCCCGTTGCCACACCGACGGTATCGAGGCTAATCATACCTTCGCCTTCCGACCGGCCGTCTTCGATGGAACCACACCGCCACAGTCCTTTTGCATCTCGCGGAAGTACCGCTCACAATGGTTCGGCCCACATCGACGAGCAGACGGAAAATGCTCAGACTCGTTGGCGGCGGTTCGGCCGCGACGCTTTCCTCCCTCGCCGGGTGCTTCAACTTCAACACGCCGGAAAATCCTGCCTCGGGTGCGTTCTCCCACGAAGAGTACACACTCGGTGCGAAGATGACCGGATGGCGTGGCATCGCACCCGAAGAGATAAACGGCGAGTTGAACCCCGAACTCAAGTTCCGTCCGGGCAAATCCATCCGCGTCCAGTTCGAAAACCTCGACGGCGTCCGACACAAACTCGTCATCGAGAACAGCATGGAAGACACGCTCGAAGAGTCCGCCGTATCCTCGAGGAAGGGTGAAACGGTGTCGATGACGTTCGAGTCGAGCCAAGAGATGACGACCTACATCTGCCCGTACTACTCCGTGCAGATGACCGGTTCCGTCCTCTGTACGAAGTATTAACACTGTACGCCCCCTCAACGACTCGCCGGTACCCCCGTGTCGTGTTTCTCCTCGGACTCCTCGCTTCCCTCTTCGGACTCCGCCGACTCCGCGGCGAACCACTTTTTCATCTGCTCCGCGGTTTCCGACTCGCCGTCGGTGGACTCGCTGACGAGTTTGACGAGGACGTACGTCACCGGCCCGAGTACGACCAGCGGGACGAGATGGAGACCGAAGATTTCGGTTATCAGAAACCAATCCCCCCACCCCCACGGGTTGTACGCGATGAAGAGGGCAGTCAGTGCGATGATGATGGTCAACGGAACGACGTTTGGCACGCTGTCCGATAGCTGCTCGCGGGTCAATCCGAGCATGTGAACGGCTCCACAGGACGTTCATCGTGGTTCGTAAATAGCCTATTGGCGGCGGACGAGGGCACCTACTTCGGCACGTCGAGCGAGGCACCGATGTAGAGGGCCGTGACGAGGACGAGCCAAACGGCGTCCACGAAGTGCCAATACATCGAGACGGTGCTTATCGAGGTCATTCGGTCCGTGGAGTACTGGTCCAACAACCAGCCGCGAACGAGGACGATGGTCAGCAACAGGACGCCGAGCGTGACGTGGAGGCCGTGCAGTCCGGTCAGGCCGAAAAAGCCGCTCGCGAAGATACCGCTCGAAATCGTGTACCCCTTCTCGACGATGAAGTCGTGGTACTCGTACACCTGTCCCGCGATGAACGTCGCCCCGAGGAGGACCGTGATACCGAGCAGTCGAACGAACCGCTCGTGACGTTCCTCCTGAATCGCCCGGTGGGCGTAATGCATCGTCACGCTGCTCGTCACGAGGAGGACCGTGTTGATGAGGAGAACCGGACTCAACAGTTCGGGGACGGTTCCCCGAGGCCACGGGTTAGCGCGGATGTAGAAGTAGTAGGTGAACCCGCCGCCGAAGGTGCCGACTTCGGTGAGGAGGAACAACACCATCGCCGTCCGGAGCGTCATGGTGTCGTGGCGGTCGGTCCCGCGGAACCAGTATCGGTAGATGAACCCCTGATACACCCAGCCGAAGAGTCCGGTCACGAACCCACCCATCCCGGCGAGAAAGAGTATCAAACCGGGCCAACGCGGAAGGAGCGCGTCGTTCCCGAACGTCAGCATGATGATGGCCGCACCGAGATACATCGTTCCGACGCCGGACGCACAGACGAACGGCCAGACGCTCGTCTCCTCGACGTCGTACGGCCAGTCGAACACGCCGGGGTCCGCTTCCAACTTCTCGCGTTCGACGGACCGTGGCCCGGTGCCGGTCGATTCGTCGGTCATCCGTCCACACCTCCCACGGATACGGGGTATCGGACGACAGGCATGGATTACGAACTCGGCCTTCTGGGATATAACGTCGTTGCCCGTTCGGCGTCGGTGGTGTTGGGGAAATGACCAGATCAGCCAGCAGGACTAAGTGGAATCTCGTGATACGCGTATGCGGTGTGTTATTCAATGCGTCGTCGCACGATTTGTAATAAGAAAACGGCCATAGAGGCCCCCAAACCGAGGCAGAGATGAGTACCGACCCGATTTGGGAGGACTCACGCGACGAGGGTGGTCCCGACCTTCCGTTGAACGATTACATCGACACGGGGACGGCGAACGACCCCGACGTGGGGTCGGCAGACAACGCCGCCATCACTGTCGATGGAGAGACGGTATCGGTGGAGAAAGGGGCGACGCTCCTCGATGCGGTCGAACAGGTGGAGACGGAGGGCTACGTCCCGGCGCTCTGTTCGTACGACGAGGACGAGCGAATCGGTCCCCGAAGCGAGTGCAGGACGTGCATGGTCGAAACCGAGGAACACGGTATCGTCCCGTCCTGTAGTTTCCCGGCGGAGGACGGAATGTCCATCAGTACGGACGCGGAGGAGGCCGCGAACGCTCGGGACGTGAACTTGGACCTCCTCCTCTCGGACCACAACCTCAGGTGTACCACTTGCGGGAAGAACGGTCGCTGTGACCTACAGGACGTCTCCATCGAAAACGACGTCGTGGAACCGCGATACGGCGTCTTCGACGACCGAGACGAGTACGAACCCATCGACGAGTCCTCGCCGTTCATCCAGATAGACCGCAACAAGTGCATCCTCTGCAACCGGTGCGTCGAGGCTTGTAACGACGTACAGGTCGAGGGAGTCCTGCGCATGGAAGGCAACGCGGGCGAGACGCGTATCGGCTTCCAGAACGGCGCGGAGACGATGATGGAATCGACCTGCGTCTCCTGTGGTCACTGCGCGACGGTCTGTCCGACGGGTGCGCTCGTCGAACAGAACATGACCGACATCGCCACGATACCGGTGCCCGGATTCAACCAACACAACAGCATCGGCAAGGCGATCGGCGAGGACTACGAGCATCAACCTCGGCAGATGACGCCGATGAAAGAACGCCGAAAGGGCCGCAAAGGAGGTGCGAAATCCGACGATGACTGACGAAACACCGGGAACGAAAGGTGCCGAGGACGGCACCGAAAAAGAAGGAGTCGCGGGATTCATGGCACGGGCGAAAGAACAGGCCCAAACCGCGGGCAAGAAAGTCGGGGAAAGCGGGGCGTTCGAACCCGTCGAACACGTCGCCGAGAGCGTCGCCGCGAACACCATGTCCGAGGGTCGCCTGTTCGACATGGCGGACGCCTTGAGCGACTACCGACTCAGCGAGGTCGACGTCACCGACACGACGTGTGGCTACTGTGCGGTCGGGTGCCGATTCGACATCTACTCGAAGGACGGCGAAGTCCTCGGCGTGCGCCCCAACCCCGAGAAAGCGCCGATAAACGGCATTTCAACGTGTGTGAAGGGGAAGTTCGGCTATAAATACGCGAACAGCGACGACAGGCTTACACAACCGCTCGTCAAGGAGGACGGCGAGTTCAGGGAAGCGTCGTGGGACGAAGCACTCGACCGCGTCGCGGAGGGACTCAAGGAGGTTCAGGACGAACACGGACGAAACGGATTGAGTCTCGTTTCCTCGTCCAAGACGTCGAACGAGGCGAACTACCTGATGCAGCGGTTCGCCCGGGAGGTGCTCGGAACGAACAACATCGACAACTGCAACCGACTCTGTCACTCGCCCACGGTCTCGGGACTGTCCCAAACGGTCGGATTCGGTGCCGGGTCTGTCGGCACCGACGCCCTCGAAAACACGGACTGCTATCTCATCACGGGGTCGAACACGACGGAGGCTCACCCCGTATTGGCGACCCGCATCAAACAGAACGTCAAGGACAACGACGCGGACATGTTCGTCTTCGACCCGCGGAAGGTCCAAATCGCGCAGTTCGCCACGCAGTACTCCCGCATCAAACCGGGGTACGACACCGTTTGGATAAACGGACTGACCCGGCACATCATCGAGAACGACCTCCACGACGAGGAGTTCATCGAGGAGCGAACCGTCGGGTTCGAGGACGTAAAGGAGGGTTTGGAAAAGTTCACGCCGGAGTTCGTCGAGGAGAAGACGGGTGTCCCACCGGAGGAACTGAAACGCGCGGCGGAAACCATCGCCGAAGCGGATTCGTGTACGTTCTGCTGGACGCTCGGGTTGACCGAACACAGCCACGGGACGGAGAACATCATCTCGATGGCGAACCTCGCACTCGTGACGGGTCACGTCGGAACCGAAAAGTCCGGTCTGGCACCGTTCCGCGGCCAGAACAACGTGCAAGGTGGCGGCGGCGACATGGGGCCAGTTCCGGGTAACTTCCCCGGCTATCAGAAGGTGACGAACGAGGACGCGCGCGAGAAGTTCGAGGAGGCCTACGACGTGGACCACCTCCCGGACGAGGAGGGCCACACCATCACCGAACAGTTCCTCGCCGCCGACCGCGGCGAGATTCGGGGGATGTTCATCCAAGGCGAGAACGTGGTGTACTCGGAACCGAACGTCAGCCACGCCGAGGAAATCCTCGACGACTTGGAGTTCCTCGCGGTACAGGACATCTTCCTCACCGAATCCGCGAAGTACGCGGACGTGGTCCTCCCCGCGAACGCTCCCGTCGAGACGAACGGGACGTTCACGAGTTCGACGCGCCACGTCCAACTCGTCAAGCGGGCCATCGACCCGCCCGGAAACGCGAAACCCGACTGGGTCATCACGCAGGAACTGGCCGAACGGTTCGGCTACGACTGGGGATTCCGGAACCCGAGCGAGATAATGGACGAAATCAACGACCTCACGCCGATTTACGGCGGCATCACCCACGAACGCCTCGAAACCGAGGGGAGCATCCCGTGGCCCTGCTGGGACGAGGACCATCCGGGGACGCCCCACCTCTACATGGAGGAGTTCAACACGGAGGACGGGAAGGCCCACATGTTCCCGACCACCGTCTCCGGTCCGGTCGAGTCGGACATGGACGACGAGGCGTTCCCGTTGGCGATGACGACCGGTCGCGTCCTCTACCAGTATCACACCGGGACGATGACCAACCGGGAACCGGGAATCCGCTCCTACACGGACGAGTTGTTCGTCGAAATCCATCCCGACACCGCGGACGAACTCGGAATCATCGACGAACAGGAGGTCGAAATCACCTCCCGGAAGAACTCGATTACGGCCATCGCACAGATCACCGAGCGACCGGGCAGAGAGGACGTCTTCGTTCCGATGCACTACTTAGGAGGAGACGTCGCCAACAAACTCACGGACGAGGAACACCTCGACCCACAGGCGCACGTTCCGGAGTACAAAGTCACCGACGTTCGGGTCCTCCCGACGGGGGGCGACGAACGAACGGAGGAACGAAAAGTCGCTGCGGATGACGACGACTGAGTAAAATCGACCACATTCCATCACACCATGCCAGACAATCCAACCGCATCCGACAACGAGTGTCAGTTCTGTCACGAAACGTTCGACACCGAGGACGAACTCCGCGACCACATCAGCGAACAGCACACGGGATCAGTATGAACCGCTCGTACGCCGTCAAACGACTGCTCGGCATCGACAACGGCCTCGTCGGCGTCCAAAGCGACCGTGAACACGACGTTCACGAGTGTACCGTCTGCGGGGCGCAGTTCGAGACGATGAGCATCACCTGCCCGGAGTGCGGAAGCAACCTCTTCCGGACGAAAACCGTCGTTCCGAACGCGCTGTTCACCCTGCTCATCATCATGGCCCTCGCCGGGTTGGGCGTCACCTACAACGTCCTCAAGGGCAACGTTCCGAAGGGATGAGCCGAAGAGAAGCGCCCGACGAAACCGTCGAAAGCGTCTGTCCGTGCTGTTCGGTGGGCTGTCGGCTTCGGTACAGCGAGCGACGCGACGGAGCGGTCGGGCGTGACGGCGCACCCGTCAACACCGAGGGACGGCTCTGTCGAAACGGGATTCAAGCGTTCGACGGGTTAGACGCCGAAAATCGCTTGACACAACCGTTGATTCGAGAGCGCGGCGAACTCGTGTCCACGACGTGGGAGGCGGCGTTTTCCCGCATCGAAGCCGAGTTCGAGCGCATCCTCGACGCTCACGGACCGGACGCGCTCGCGTTCCTCGGCGCGCCGCGCTGTACCAACGAGGAGAACTACCTCCTCCAGAAACTCGCTCGCGTCGTCGGAACGAACAACGTCGACAACCGCGCTCGAATCTGTCACGGGTCGGTGGTCAAGGCGATGGTCGAACGGTTGGGTTCGCCGGGCATGACCAACACGCTTTCCGACCTTTCCGAGGCGGACATCTTTCTCGTCGTCGGTGCGAACCCGGCCAAACAGCAGCCTATCGCGTTCAACTCGTACGTTCGCCCGGCGGTCAACGACGGCGCGACGCTGATTCAGACCGACCCGGGGGAGAACGAGACCACGCGACTCGCCGACCTCCACGTTGCACCGGCCCCCGGCACCGACGCGCTGTTCGTGAAAGCCGTCGTCGCCGAACTCCTCGGCATGGAGTTAGTGGACGAGGAGTTCGTGGCCGAGCGGACGACGAACTTCGATGCGTTCGCGGAGTCGCTCGAAGGCCTTTCCGCCGAGGCGTGTGCCGACCGAATCGGCATCGATGCAGAAACGGTTCGCGGCGTCGCCGAAGCCTTCGGCAGCGCAGACCGGGCCGCCGTCATCGCAGGGACGGGGGCAGAGGAGGACGACCACCGGGGAACCGCGACGGCGGACGCGCTCATCGACCTCCTCCTCGTGACGGGCAACATCGGCAAGCGCGGAACGGGGATGAACCTCCTTCGCGGCCTCACGAACGAACAGGGCGCGAACGACGTCGGCTGTCGTCCATCGACACTACCGGGCTTCCGACCCGTGTCGGACTCCGACGCACGGTCAGCCGTCGCCGAGGAGTGGGGAACGCCTCTACCGTCCGACCCTGGCCTTTCGGAACTCGACGCGGTTCGAGCGTTCGGCGATTCGATTCACGGCGCGTACGTCATCGGCGAGAACCCCGCGGTGAGCAAGCGGGAGACACAGGCGGTCGCCCGGTCGCTCGAATCGCTCGACTTCCTGCTCGTTCAGGAGGCGTTCCCGACCGAAACGGTCGAACACGCCGATGTAGTGCTTCCCGCGAGCCTGTGGGCCGAAAAGAGTGGTACGGTGACGAACCTCGACCGACAGGTCCAGCGGATGCGTCCGATGACCGCACCGCCGGACGGGGTTCGACACGACCGCGACATCCTCGTCGAAATCGGTCGCCGAATCACCGACGCTCGATTCGAATACGACCGACCGAGTGACATCTTCGACGAACTCACGCGCGTCAACCCGCTGTATGCAGGGATGTCGTACGACGGAATCGGACACGACAGTCAGCGCTGGCCGTTCCCCGAGGGCGCGGAGAACGGAACCGAAATTCTTCACGCGGAGCGGTTCCGAACCGGTCGGAAACGAACCGCGTTCGAACCGGTCGATGGATTCTGGTGGCACGAACGACCGCCGAAGGCGGAATAGTAGTCGCTACGCGCGTTCTCCAGTTCGCCACTCCTCGCGGAGCAGGCCGTACTGAACGATGTCGCGGTGTTTTCCGTCGATGAACATGAACTTGCGGCGGCGGCCTTCCTCGGCGAACCCGAGCGATTCGAGCAGACCGCGGGACGCGTCGTTGAACGCGAAGGCTCCGGCACCGATGGCGGGAGCGTCGTACGTCCGAAACGCGTAATCGATGACCAACGAGACGGCCGCTTTGCCGTAACCGTTTCCGTGTTCTTCGGGAACCAACTAGTAGACGAGTTCCGGGCGTTTCCACGCCGCGTCCTCGACACCCACGCACCCGATTCGTCGCGTGTCTCCCTCTTCCGGAGAATCCGGACCGGCATCGTCCCCGTCGAGGCAGACGAGAAATCGGTCCGCGTTTTCCTCTTCCAGGAATTCCTCGACCTCTCCACGAGTCCTGAGCGGTTTCCCCATCGGGTAGCGGATTTTCGGGTTCGTCGCCTCGCGCTGGACGAACGGCACGTCCTCCTCTTCCACCGTTCTGAGCGTGATTCGCTCGTCGCCGTCGATGCGTGCGCCGGGCATGCGACCACTGTTTCGGAAGCCCCGTAATATGTTTTCCGTGACGAATTTTCTCGGTGAACGAAGCCGAACGACCACGGATTCTCCCTCGTCCGTTCCGAAATCGGGGGAGGATTTTCCACTCCCGAAAGTTGGCGTGCGACAAAGTTGTCGTGCGCCAACCGAATTCGTATCTCGGTTCCGTCCGGAGTATCGTCCACTGTGAGCGATACCGTTCCTCCCTCCGAAACCCTGTTGCGGTGGTGGACGAACCTCGAAAACGACTGGCAGGCGGTCTGTCTCGGATTAGTGCTCCTGCTCGCCGTCTCGCTCGGCGTCTCGATTCCGTGGTGACGATGCGACGGACGTTCGTTCCGGGGCTCGCGGTTCTCCTCGGAGTCGGCCTCCTCGCCCGTCTCGTCGCGTCGGCCGTGGGACTCAACTACCTCATCGTGACGATACTCCTCGGGTTGCTCATCGGCAACGTCTACGGGGTTCCCGACTGGGCGCGACCCGGCGTCGAGACCCACAAGGTCTGGCTCGAAGCCGGAATCGTCGTCATGGGGGCGAGCGTCGCCCTCGACCGCATCGTCGCCGCCGGGCCGACGATTCTGCTCCTCGTCGTCGTGACCGTCGCGACGACGATTTTAGCGGTCGAACTCCTCGCCCGGGTGGTCTTCTCGATTCACGAGGAGACCGGGTCCCTGTTAGCTGCCGGGTCGGGAATCTGTGGCGTGTCCGCCGTCGTCGCCATCGCCGAGAGCATCGACGTGGACGAGACGCACGTCGCGTACGCGGCGGCGACGGTCCTCCTGTTCGACTCGACCACCCTCTTCGTCTACCCGCTCGTGGGTCACGCGCTCGGACTTTCGAACACCGTCTTCGGAATATGGGCCGGACTGACCATGTTCAGCACCGGACCCGTGACCGCCGCCGGGTTCACGTTCTCGAAGACCGCCGGGGAGTGGGCGCTCCTCGTGAAGCTCACCCGGAACTCGATGATCGGACTCGCGGCCATCGCCTACGCGTTGTACTACGCCCGCCGTACCGGCGAACCGTCACGAACCGACGGGGATAACGAAATCAACGGAAGCGATAGAACCGCCGCGGAAGCGCCCAGCGACTGGCGATTCCTCTGGAACACGTTTCCGAAGTTCGTCCTCGGGTTTGTAGCCGTCCTCCTCGTCGCCAACCTCGGCCTCCTCTCGGAGGCACAGATAACCTCCCTCTCGAACGCCTCCGACTGGGCGTTCCTCCTCGCGTTCGCTGGATTGGGTCTGGAAACGCGACTCGACGAACTCCGTTCGACGGGCTACGAGCCGATACTCGTCGTCCTTCTCGCCCTCCTCGTCGTGGCCACGGCGATGCTGGTCGTCGTACAGGCGCTGTTCTGACCGCGGTTCGACGACCCACCAATGGCAGTCTTTTTGCCCGAGGGCCGACCTCATCGGGGTGAATGCGGGAGTTCACGTTCGCCATCGAGTACGAGGAAGGGGCCGACCCCGTCACGGACGTCTTCATCGACCACCCGTCCGCCGTCGCCCACTCGCTCGATGGGTTCGTGACCGAGGACCGGTTCTGGCGCATCGAGCGCATCTCCGGGCCACAGTCCGCACTCGACCGCATCGAGGCGGTTCGATTCGACGATTCGTGTTGCGGCGAGTCGGTAACCGAGCGAAACTGCGATGCTACCCGCTACCACGACGTTCTCGAACGGTCCTCGAACGAACTCGTCCTCTACACCTATCTGACGGACATCCGCGGCTGTGAGTCGGTCCACACGCTGGCGGGAAAACACCTCCCGACGGGGTTGATATTCGAGACGCGGCGGCGGGAGTCCACCCACTGGTGGCGCGTCCTAATGCGCTCGGACGAGAACGTCGGCGTCTTCTACGACGACCTCGGGGCGCGACTCGGGACCGGCCTCACGTTTCGGATGGGGCACCTCCGCGACGCGAGCGGGTGGCGACAGGACTCGATTGCGACCGTCGCCATGCCGGAAGAACAGGAAGCGGCGCTCCGCGCGTCCATCGAAGCGGGCTACTACGAGACGCCGCGCGAGGCGACGCTGGACGAAATCGCCGCGGACCTCGACGTCCCCCGCTCGACGCTCTCCTATCGGCTTCGACAGGCCGAAGCGCAACTCGCTCACCGTTACGTCGGCGGCGACGAGGGCAATCGGTGGCTCGAATGAACGGTCGGGGACGGCATGGGATTAATGCGGTTCCCACCACAACGTAGCACGATGACCAACGAAACCACCGACGCGCTGGTTTCCGTCGGCTGGGTGGTCGACCGGCTCGACGAGTTTCGACGCGACGACCCCTCGTTTCGGCTCTTGGAAGTCGATATCGACCCGAGCAACTACGACGAGGGCCACGTTCCGGGTGCGACGAAAGTGGATTGGAAGACCGAACTACAGGATTCCACGACGTTCGACGTACCGACGAAGGGCGATTTCGAGGCGCTGCTCGGCGGGCACGGCGTCACCGAGAAATCCACCGTCGTCCTCTACGGGGACATGATGAACTGGTTCGCCGCCTACGCCTACTGGCTCCTCACGTACTACGGGCACGACGACGTGCGATTGCTGAACGGCGGGCGCGAAAGCTGGTTGGGCCGCGACGTACCGATGACGGACGACGTGCCACAGTTCACGGAACAGTCGTACGACGCGGCGGACCCGGACGCGAGCATCCGCGCCGACCAACCGGACGTGCTGGACGCGATACCGCGAGACGCCTCGCTCATCGACGTTCGAACGCCGGAGGAGTACCGGGGTGAAATCCTCGCGCCGCCCGGATGGAACGAGGGGGTCCAACGCGGCGGCCACATCCCCGGCGCGGTCAACATCCCGTGGAGCCAAGTCGTCGATGACGAGGGTCGTTTCAGACCTAAAGAGGACCTTCGAACCATCTACGAAGACGGAGGCATCGACGGAACCGAGGAAGTTATCACCTACTGCCGTATCGGGGAGCGCTCCGCTCTGACGTGGTTCGTCCTCCACGAACTCCTCGGCTACGACGCCGTTCGCAACTACTACGGGTCGTGGGTCGAGTGGGGAAACACGGTCGGTGCGCCGATAGAGAAGGGCCAGCGAGCGGAGATTCGACAGCAGTAGCTCTTGGAGAACCGTCGCTTTTCGCTCGAACATGTTCGTAGCCACACCGATATGCGCCGCCAGCGAAGGGGACGTATGCCCCGCGCACGAGTGAAGTTCAAGCCGCCGATGAGCGTGCCCGGTGGGCCGTTCAACCACTCGGTCGAGCATCCGAACGATGGGCTTCGAATCCTCAGCGCGTATCCGGGAGAGGACGGGTTGGTCGTCGTGTTGGAGGCCACGACGACGGACCCGGAAAAGGTCGTTCGCATCTTCGACGACGTTCCGGTCGAGATGTTCTCCGAGGTGATACACCGCGACGAACGGACCGTCTTGCTCCAGTTTCAGTTGCCGTTCGTTCCGTCGGCGTACCGCGCCGTCTTCGCTTCCGGGAACTTACCGCAGTTTCCCTACACACTCGAAGACGGCTGGATGGTCTGTGAACTCACGACCACACACGAGCGCCTCTCCCAGTTCAAGGACGAACTCGAACGCAGCGGTTTCACCTTCGTCATCGACTGGATTCGACAGTCGGCCGACCCCGAGGACCTCCTCACCGACCGTCAGCATCGGTTCATCACCCGAGCCATCGGAGGAGGGTACTACGACACGCCGAGGCGGTGTTCACTCACGGAGTTGGCAGACGAGTTGGACGTGAGTAAATCGACGCTGAGCGTCGTTCTCCACCGCGCCGAGGAGACGGTGATAAAGGAGTTCTTCGCCGAGTCGGGTTGACGTTTTCGTGGGACGTATCGAACCAACTGACGAAACCCCCGGATTCCGCCGGGGTGAACATGTTCGAACGAATCTTGAGGGAGTGCCGACCCGTTCGTTTACTCGATGGCTCGAACATCATGCCCCATTCAGTCGAAGTTGGATGGCACCGAATGCGGTCGAAGGGAATCGGGAGAACAGTACGGACGGCAGCCGCGGCGAGGACCGCCTCGCTTCGTCGTCCTCGGTTTGGGTATCGCCCTCGGAATGGTCGCCTCGCGGAAGTTCGAACGCGCCACCGGGAGCGAATAGGTCCGCTTTCACGGACCGACGATTTTTGCGGGAAGCATAGACCGAGAGGTCTCGTGCTGAAAAACACTCTCCGAAATCTCCGGGAATCTCGCCACAGTTCTATATAGCGAGATGTGATTTATCAGTTCGAAATGGGCCGTCCCAATAATCTTATATGAATTCAATCAGACATCTCATGTGGGTCAACTCGGTTAGAACACCCGGTTTTACCCGACGATGCAACAGCACGACAGGCGATGAGCGTTTCTAACCGATAAGTGAGAAAATCGCCGTCGAGAAGCGTTCCCGACACAATCACCACCCGTTGCCGACCGCTTCGCGGCTACAGCAGCGAGTAGATGTTCTCCTCGTACACTTCCCGCACCCTGTCGCCCCAGTTGTGCGTATAGGTGTCGATGATGTCGCTCGCCACGTCACCACGGAGATATTTTACGATACCCCGGTCCCCGGTCCTGTCGCGGAGGTGCGTCGTGAAGAAGTGCCGGAAATAGTGGGGTGTGACGTTCTCCTCCGCGCCGCCGCCGGTCCGATACCACCCGGCGTCGCGAGCGTGGCGCTCGACCACGTTTCGAATCATCTTCGGCGTAAGTCGTTGCCCCCAATCGCCGCTCGTACTGACGAACAACGGTTCCGCGGGAGAGGGTGAGTCCGGTCGAATCGCCAACCACCGGACGAGTACTCGCCGAAGTTCGTCGTCCACCGGAACGACGGTGTCGCGCTTTCGCTTGTTCGAGGCGGTACGCTCTTCGCCGTTAATCGCCTGTCCCCGCACCGCGTCGGTGGCGACGAAGATGGAATCCGGGCGGCCGTCGAGTCGCGGGCGCGTTCCGAGGGTGTACGCCGACCGAACGTCCTCGTCTGCGAGGTTCACGTCCCGTAAATCGAGGTTGCTCACCTCACCGACACGCATCCCCGTCTTCAACAGCGTGCAAACGACGGCGCGCTCTAGCGGGTGGGTGATTCCCCCCACGAACCCGCGCATGTCCTCGATAGAAATTTCGCGGCGGGTCGGGTCCTTGTCGATGGATTCGTGCATCTCCTCGACCACGAGTGCCATCGGGTTGGATTCGAACGCGCCGACCTGCGTCATATAGGCGTAAAATCGGTGGAGGTAGGATGCGTAGGTCGCTATCGTACTTTCGGCATTGTTTCCGCGGAGGGTGTGAATCCACGCCATGCAATCCCGTTGGGTCGCCTCTCCCGGCGTAACGCTTCGGCCCGACGGGTTTCGGTCGGGGTCGGAAAGGAACGTCTCGAACCGTCGCAACACGCGTTCGTACGCGCCGCGAGTGCGTTCGCTCTTCCCGTGGTAGAGGAGGTCCTGAAGGAAGTACCCCACCGGGTCGTCCGGATTTGGATTAGCGGGGCTACTCGTCGCCATCGACACCTCCGACGAGGACGTATCCGCCGTGGCGGCCGCTGTACTGAACTCGATTTCTCGATTGGAGGTCGTTCAACACGTCGTCCAACCGGTCCTCGAAGTTCCCGGCGAGTCGCTCGATCAGTTCGTCCCACGACAAATTGTCCTCCCGAGCGAGGATTTCGAGCAACCGTGTTTCGAGGTCGTTCCCCCCAGGGTTCGACCCCCTAGAATGGTCCTCCACGGGGTTCGTCTCGAACCCCCGTCGGCCGGCCTGTACCATGGCCCTGACGAACTCACTTTGGCTCATATCGAGTTCGTCGGCGTGGGCCTGCCACTCGTCCTTCTGGTATCTCGGAATGTACGTTTTGACGACCGTTCGTTCCGTCCCCTCGTCGGTCATAGTTTTCCGTCACACTCCGAGTACATTAACTTGTCCCACAGAGAGTGATAAGCGAACTTATCTTCAGATATAGCACCCCATATCGTGGCTAATGGGAACAATATCTCGTTTAGTGGGACTGTACTACTGCCCATTTTGGTCATACGAAAGACGATAATATTTTGAGAGAGCAAGAGACGTAATGGTTGTTTTTCCAACTATTAGTGAGGGGCAGCCGATAGGAACACCTGTTTATTCACTTTTCCCGTCACGATTGGTGGTGTCTCGTGGCCGTTTCTCACTGGAGGCGACAACAGTTCCCGAAGGAAGTGGCGGTAGATTCCGGAGTGAATTCCGTCCCGAAGGAGTTGAGAATCACAGTCGATTCTCGGGAACCTTTGGATGCCGATGGAAAGCGTTCCGAACCGTCGTGTCATCCACGCCTTCCAGCCTCGTATCCTCATCCGAGACGCACCAACAGACGCTCCGAACGAAACCGGGTATCTTCACTTTAACCGTCGAACCGCATCTCCGGTGTTCCGAACGCTGCGATAGAAGAGACGTGTACCGTCGAGTTCGAGAACGGTTCGTGTCGACCAGCAGAGGTGTATATCCTATGTCGCGATACCATCACGGGTACTACGGTGAGACGGAGACGAACTGTTCCGAAGTCGGGGGAGAACCAGTTCCCCGTGTTGTCGCTATTATACTCGCCGGAACGCGGTTCCGGCCCTCTCCGCTGTGACCGCGTCGCTGTCCGAATCACCGACGAAGAGGGTACGCTCGGGCGTCGCACCGAGTTCTCTGACCGCGGTGAGCAGCGGTTGCGGATGCGGTTTTCGCTCCTCGACGGAATCCCTGCCGACGACGACGTCCGTCGCGTTCGGAACGCCGTGGGCGTCCAGCGCGAGGCGACACGCGTCCTCGCAGTTGAGCGAGCAGATGCCGACGGGGAGGCTGGCGTCGGCCAACTCGTCCAACAGCGGTAGTCGTTCGGACCCCCTGGCACCCACGCGTTCGGCCGCCGCGAGGTGCGGTTCTATCTTCGCTTCGACGCCCAGCGACTCCGCGACGGGTAGTAGGTCGAGGGCGTCGTCCGCATCCGCGTCCCCACCGGCCCCGTGGTCCCGAAGTATCGGTTTGATGGGTTCCGCGGCGGCGGCCCAATCCACGGCGAGTCGAACTAACGTTCCGTCGAGGTCGTACACGACGGCGTCGTATTCGTCTGTCACTTCGTACGATGCAACGCTCGGGTAAATAAAATCTCTCTCTCGGTCTCCGTAATCGACTCCCGAAGTGGTGAATCGATCGTGCGACGGTGTCTATGCCGTTCCGTCGTCGACGTCGGTGGCTTGGACGATGAACGTCCGCTCGGGTTGTGGTGCGGCACGGAGGGTAACGACCTTGGTCAGTCGGTAGTACTTGCGGTTCCCCCGCCGGTACGGTTCGATGAGGTCCGCCTCCTCCAGTGCCGTCAGGTGATGGACGGCCGTCTTTCCGTCCATCCCGACCTCCTCGGCGAGTTCGGAGACGTACATCGGTTCGCGCGAGAGACGGCGAAGGATCTCGAGTCGCGGCTTGCTCCCGAGCATGTCGAGCAGTGACATCACACGGAATACGACAGCGGTCGTCAAAGAAGTACGCCACGAGGTCGGGTCGTGTCGGGCACGATGACTTAATGACCTACCCGTCGAGGACGTCGTATGGGCGACGACGTCGAACTTCCCACGAGCAGTAGTTCGGAACGGTCGAGGGTGACGGACGGGTTTTTCGAGCGGGAAGTCCAACTGTCCCGCGAACAGACCGCGACGTTCCTCCACGAACTCGCGGACCAAATCGCGGACGACACACGCCTCACGGTTTCGACGAGCGAGTGGGAAATCCCCTTCGAATACGACGAACCAATCGAGGTCGAAGTGGAGTTCACCGGGGGGCGGGAGAGCGAGCTCGAAATCGAAGTGGAGTTCACGGAGGCGAAATCGGACGGCGACCTTTCGGTACGCTGAGCTACCGGCCGTGAAGCGACCGACGGATGGCCGCGACGGAGCGCTGATAGTCGTCGGTTTCGAAGGTCGTCCCGTCGCGAGGACGGGGCAGGTCGATGTCGAACGTCGCACGAACCGTTCCGGGGTCGTCATCCATAACGATGCATCTGTCCCCGAGCAACACCGCTTCGGGGACGCTGTGGGTGACGAACAACACCGTCTTTCGCTCCCGCCGCCAGAGTTCGAGGACTTCGAGACTGATTTCGTCGCGGGTGAGTTCGTCGAGTTCGCCGAACGGTTCGTCCATCAACAACACGTTCGCACCGAGGTGAAGCGCGCGGGCGATAGCCACCCGCTGTTTCATCCCACCCGAGAGTGCCGCGGGACGGCGGTCCTCGAACCCGTCGAGTCCGACTGTCGAGAGGAGTTCCCGCGCGCCGTCGGAATCAGGGGGTTTCCCCGCCATTTGGCGGAGGAAGACGACGTTTTCGACGGCGGTTTTCCACGGCAACAGGGTGTGTTGCTGGAAGACGACGCCGACCTCCCCCTCGCTTCTGGCCTCGTCTGGCGGGCGCCCGTCCAATCGAACCCGCCCGCGTGTCGGCGTTCGAAGACCACCGACGGTTCGGAGGAGGGTCGTC
Source organism: Haladaptatus sp. HS23 (assembly GCF_056892285.1). Taxonomy (NCBI): domain Archaea; kingdom Methanobacteriati; phylum Methanobacteriota; class Halobacteria; order Halobacteriales; family Haladaptataceae; genus Haladaptatus; species Haladaptatus sp. HS23. The sequence continues at coordinate 152,688 of NZ_JBXGLH010000004.1, forward strand.
TTCCCGCACCCTGACGGCCCGATGACGGTGACGAACTCTCCCTCCTCGACGTGCATATCGATATCCCTCAGCGCGTCGATGGCCCCGAACGAGACGGACACGTTGCTCAGGTCGATCACCGTTCGAACTCCTCGGGTGAGAGGAGACCCACTCGTTCGAGTGCGGTTTCCAGTCGGTCCCACCCCTCCATTCGACTCCGGCCCCACCCCCGCTTCCGAACCGTGTCGGTGATACCGAACTCCGCGACGGCCTCCTCGAAGGTGTGACGTTCGCGGTCAGCGCCGAGTTCGTTCCCGTCGCCCTCGCCGTCCCTCGCTTTCTCGTTTCGCTCCGCGATAGCATCACGGACGTGCGTCGGATTCGTCCTCGCGGCCGTCCACCCGTCGGTCGTTCCGGCGAGGAAAGCGACGAGTTCCGATTCGCGTTCGGAGAGGTTCCGGGCCGTCGTGACCAGCGCGGGACCGGGAAGGGGGAACTGTTCTGCGACCAGTATCGACTCGACCGGAATGCCGTCCGAACGCAGGTGGCGAGGGTCGGAAAACGACCCCGTGACGACGTCCACGGTACCGGACAACAGGGCGTCGCGCTCCTCGCCGCGGAGTTCGACGAGTTCGACGTCGGTAAGCACGCCCGCTTGCGAGAGGAACAGCCGTCCGAGGAGGTCCGTCTCCGAAGTGGGCGGCGTACCGATTCGCAAGCCTCGCAGTTGGTCCACGCGTTCGAACGGGCCGTCGAACGCCGATTCGAGGCCGTAGAGTGCCGTCATTGCGTGTTGGAACAGTAACGCGATGGGGACGACCGGTTCCCCGTTCGCTCTCGCCCGGAGGACCGTCGCCGCACCGCTGACGGCGATGTCGGCCTCGCCCGAGAGGAGCGCATCGAGTGCGTTCCGCGACCCTCGGTTGACGTCGAATCGAAGCGAGAGACCGCGTTCCTCGTACGCGTCACTTTTCTCGGCGACGAAAAGCGGCGCGTGAAGCCCGTTGGGTCGCCAGTTCAGCGCCAGCGAAACGTCGGCGTTCGTCGGGTATCCCGGGGAGACAGCGGTGGTGGACGTGGGCGTGTCCGAATCGGAGAAGTGCCGCGCTCGGCCAATCAAACCTCGAGCGTGGCGTTCGTACACCGCTTCGACCGTGTCCCGTACGTTTCGGGGCGTCCGCCACACCGTCGGCGGGCGGCCGGGCGTCTCGTCACGAACCGTCGCCGTCTCGACCAACTCCCGGTTTTCCAGTCTCGAGAGCGCGTCCCGGACGGCCTTGCGGTTCAAACCGGTTCCGACCCGAATCGCGAGTAGGGACGCCGCTTCGGTCGAGAACTCCTCGTTCCGGAGCAACAGATACGCGAGTACCGTCGCCGACGGCTCCCCGAGCCCACCCGTCAGTCGGTCGATGACCGGTCGGTCGTCCTCCCCTAACACCGGAAACTCCCGGACCCGCATCCACAAGACGTGCAATGACCGACGGTAAAACTCTGTTCCCCGTTCCCGGCGGCCCCTGTCCGTCGCCACGTCACCACGAGACGTATCGCTGGAGCGCGGCCGCGACGCCGAAGACGACACCGCCGAGGGCGAACAAGCAGACCGCCGCCGCGAAGGTCAGTTCGGGCGCGAAGTCCGACATCCCCTGGAGGACGAGTACGCCCAACCCGCGCTCGGCGACGAACCACTCCGCGATGACCGTGCCGACGAGCGCCGTAACGACCGAGAGTTTGACGCCGGCGAACAGGGACGGCACGGCGTGTCTGAACCGGACGAACAGCACCTCCCGCCAACGGGGCGCGTCGACCGACCGGAGGAGTTCGACGTGTTCGTTCGGCGTGGCGGCGAGTCCGTCCACGGTACCGACGGCGAGTGAAAAGAACGTGGAGAGCGCGACCACGACGGCCGCCGCTTCGAACGAGACGCCGAACCAGACGAGCAGGAGCGGTGCGACCGCTATTTGGGGCATAACGCGAACGCCGACCAGATACGGGTACAGGACGGTTCGGAGCCACGGCACGAAGCGGATACAGACGCCGAGTGCGATGCCGACCCCCGCGCCGAGGAGCCACCCGACGAGAAGCTTTTTGGCGGTCGCATAGCCGGCGGCGACGAACAGGCCGGGGGACGAGAGGAGCGTCGTGAGCACGTCGCTCGGCGGGGGCAGGAACACCGAGGCGTTCGGGAGGACCGCTGCCGCGACCTGCCATACGACGAGAATGCCGAGCAGCGCGACGAACGCGCCGGGAAGCGCCTCCTGGCCTAGTTCGCCGACTGGACGTCCCGTGACGAAGGACTCGCCGAGCGAACCCGTCTCTCCCGTCGGTGCGACCGACCGTTCTCCCGCTCCGACGGCACCGAACAGGACGAGCGTCCCGGCAACGAGAACCCCCAAGTACGCGAACAGGAGGGGCGTCTGAAGCAGTCTAGCCGTTTCCAGCAGTTCGAATCCGACGCCGCGCGTCGCGGCCAGAAACTCCGCGATGAGGACGCCTTCGACGGCGAGTGGCGTGGCGATTTTGATACCCGTGAACAGTTCCGGGAGCGCGTGTGGAAGGCGGACGGAAACCAACAATCGCCACCGTGACGCGCCGACGAGACGGCCGAGGTCGAGGTGTCGCTTCGGCACCGAGCGGAGTCCGTCGAGGGTGGTGACCGTCACCGGGAAAAACGTCAGCAGGGCCGCGATGCCGACGCGCGTGGTGACAGTCGCGCCGAAAGCGAGGATGAACAACGGCGCGAACACCACCACTGGAACGATTCGAACCGCGAGGAGCGTCGGATAGAGGACGGCTCGAAGCCGCGCGGACGCCGCCATCGTCGTGGCGAGAAGGATACCGCTCCCTACGCCGACGGTCCATCCCGCTAACGCTTCCGTGCCAGTGTAGACGAAGTGCGGATACATCGACCCGGCATTGGTGCTGGCAGTAGCCCAAATCTCGCCCGGAGACGGGAGGATGACCGTCGGAACGTTCGACACGGCGACGGCGGCCTGCCACGAGAGGAGCACGAGGAAGACGCTTCCCGTGAGAGCCGCCAGTGGACCGGAGCGACTCCGAAGCGGGAGGGTAGCGGAGATTTCCGGCCGTTCAGGTTCGGAGTCAGCGTTCGGGTTCGTATCGGACTCCGATTCTGCGGTTTGGCTGAACTCCATCGGGCTACCGGTCGGCCACGATTTGAGCGGCGTAGTCGCCGACGTATCTGTAGTCGGTATCGAGATACCTGTTCGTCCACGCCGCACCCACGTCGGTCTTCGGCACGACGCCCGTCTCGAACAGCGCGTTGCTGACGGTACGCCACGATTTGGGGTGTTGCCAGCCCCAGCGCGTTCGCTTCCCGGCCGCGATGAGATTCTCCGTCGTGTACTTGATTTTGAACACGCCCATCCCCCGTTCCTGTTTCAGACTCGGTTTCGCCGCGACCATCACGTCCATCGCCTTCTCGGGGTTGTTAGCGGCCCACGCCCATCCTCTCGCCGTCGCCCGGAGGAATCCGCGGACCGTTTCGGGGTTTCGCTGGGCGAATTCCGGGCGCGAAACGACCGTTCGTCCGACGGTGGGCATGTAGTCAGCGAGTCGAATCGCCGAGGCGTCGTAGCCCTTCCGCCGGAGTGCGGTCGGCGAGTCGAATATGGCCACCGCGGCGTCGGCGTTACCCGACAGCAACATCGGCGTCTGCTGTTCGGGCGCGACGCCGAGGAACTCCACGCTGTCGAGGACCCCGGCGCGTTTCAACACCGCCTTCGTCAGCGTCGTCATCGGCGAATCCTTCGGGACCGCGACGGTCTTTCCCTTCAGTTGCTTGGGTCGGTTCAGCGTCCCGTCGAAGGCCTTTTCGACCGTGTAGACGACGCCGTCGCTTCGCTGTTGGCTGGTGCCGAAGGAACGAACGGGTAGACCCTTCCCTCGCGCCGTGAGGACGGATGCGGCGTCGCTCAGGCCGAACGCGTGTCGTTTCAACCCGACCTGTTTTGCCGCGAAGGTTCCACCTTGTCCCGGGACGAACTCCCGAACCGTCACCCCCTGTTCGTCGTAGAACCCCCTTCGCTTGGCGACGAAGTAGCCCGCTTGGGTCGCGTTGGCTTTCCAATTCAGCATGACGCGAACGGCGTTTTCCTTTTTCCCGGGCGTTCCGCCCGCGGTCCCGGAAACGCCGAGGCCGAGTCCGGTCGCCATCAGTTGCATCGCTTCTCGTCTGCCCATTTTTTTCTCCCCCACCATGTGGAACGGGACCAACGACGGACAGTTTCATAAGGTTTTTCCAGTTCATTTATAAGTCACATCGATATCACGATTGGACGGGTCGAATCATGAAACGACTGTCGATGGTTTTCCATCGGTCAGCCATGGAACGCGTTCGAAGCGGTTTACTTATAAAGGATTCACGAAACCATTTTTATCAGCTACGTTCGGGATACGGTTTTCGGGATGACGTTTCCGTTTTTGGAGTTGGTATTCCAGCTACCGGATTCACATCTTACTGACCCGTCGCGCGATTTCCATCCAAATGTTAACAAATAACCCGACCGATTTTCGGTACCGGGACAGGGGGACGGCCGTCCCGGACGGGGGGAGAACACGAGATGACAAACTATGCACCGGAGATAGACGACGAGGAGCGACGACAGTTTTTACGGGTACTGGGTCTCACCAGTGCTGCCGCCGTGGGGAGCGAACTCACGCTCGACGGGATTCGAGATGAGTTACACGGAAACCCGGCCGAGGAACTGTCCACGATGGGGCATGCGATTCGTGAGGACGTGAGCGGCGAACTCGACGCCGACCTGTTGGGAAGCGGACTCGGAGGAATCGGCACGGCGATGGAGGCCCTCGAAGACGTTCGGGCAGCGGGGATTCCCGGCGAGAACGAGCGTCTCTATCGGGACCTCGCGGCACCGGCGTGGACGGTCAACGACCACCTCGTCGACGTCGGCTTTTACGAGAGCGTCGAGTCACATCTCCCGGCGTTCAGCGAGAACCACATCGAGAACGTCGCGAGCGAACTGATTCAGACGGAACTGCTTTCGAACGCGCTGTCCGACCTCGGATTCAGCGAGCGGGAGAAAACCGCGCTGACGATGAACGTGGTGAACAACACCGGGCGGTTGGCGCTGTGGATGCCAACGAAGGACATCCCCGAAGGTGTCGAGTTCAACGTCGAACACGTCGCGCCGTTGCAACACCGGGCGGCGGAGGGGTCGCTGTTGTGGATAGACGACATGGACACGCACCTCTGGCAGAACGAGGTCCTCCTCACGGATGAGATGTTGGACGACGGCATCTGGAACGTGAAGACGATGCTCGGCGGGTTCCACCTGCTGACGACTGCCGCCCACGGCGTGACCGATGGGAGCGTAACCGACAGCCAGTTGACCGCGGCGCTGACGGCCGGAACGGCCGCGATGATCGTCGGACAGGAGGATTTGAACAACGAGGTGTTCCGCATCACGGAGGAGATGCGCGCACCGCACTCGTGGGAGGAAGCACGATGACACGGATAGAGAACGACGACGCCGTGAAAGCGGCACAGAATCACGAACTGAAAGAAATCGAGGAGGGGTATCAACTGCAAGGGACACCGAGTCAGTCCATCACTCAGCAGTACGACGTAAACCAAATCCCGAAAAAGCAGGTCACACAGGAGATGCTGAACGAGACGACGACCGACCAGACCAGTTGGTTGACCTACGGAGGTGGGTACGAACAACAGCGCCACTCCACGGCGAACGTCATCACGCCTGACAACGTGAAAAACCTGGAAATCGAGTATCTGGTCGAGACGGGCGTCGCCGACAGCATGGAAGGGACACCGCTGATCGTTCCGGGCGACCCGCCCATCATGTACCAGACGAACGGGCCGGACCACGGGAAGGCCATCAACGCCCGCACGGGGGAGGTGCTGTGGAGCTACACGTACGCGAACCCCGACGGACTCATCCTCTGCTGTGACACGAACAACCGCGGATTCGGTATCTTGAACGATACGCTGTTCATGACCACGCTCGACTCGGGCGTCGTGGCGTTGGACCGCTACACCGGCGAGCAGAAGTGGTACACGTCCACGGGCAAGTGGCAGGACGGCTACTCCGCGACGTGGGCACCGACCCCGTACAAGGGGAAGGTAATCACGGGTAGCGCGGGCGGCGAGTACGGCGTTCGCGGATTCGTCACCGCGCTCGACGTCAACAGCGGAAAACAGCTCTGGAAGACCGAGACGCGACCGAAAGACCAGTGGGTCGGCGACAGTTGGAAACAGGGGGCGACGACGACGTGGATGTCCCGAACCATCGACACGAAAAACGACGTGATTTTCTCGCCGGTCGGCAACCCCGGCCCGGACTTCGACGGGGCGGTGCGTCCCGGCCCGAACCGTTTCAGCGTCGGGACGTTAGCGCTCGACGCCAACAACGGGAAACCGAAGTGGAACTATCAGGAGAGTCCGCACGACACGTGGGACTACGACTCCTCCTCGCCGAAAATCCTCATCCGGGACCAGCAGGTCGAGGGGAAAAAGCAGGACATCGTCGTCAGCCCCGGCAAGACGGGATGGTTGCAGACGCTCGACGCCACGAACGGCAAACTGTTGAAGCGAAGCGAACCGACCGTCCAGCACCTGAACACGTTCAAACAGGTGCCGCACGTGGGCGAGCAGGGAATTTCGTTCGTCCCCGGAGCACAGGGCGGCAACGATTGGCAGCCGCCGTCCTACAGCCCGAAAACCGGCCTCGTCTACATGAAACAGCAGAACACGCCACAGGAGATTTGGTGGGAACATCAGGAGTACAGTCCGGGTGGCGGCTACTTCGGCGGACAGTTCCACGACTGGCCGCACGTGAACGAACCCGACGGTTGGAACGGCAAGACGAGCGCCATCGTCGCGGTGAACCCGCGGACGGGAAAACGCGTCTGGCGCGAGTGGATAGAGGACGACAACTACATTTGGGGCGGGTCGATGACGACTGCCAGCGGGTTGACGTTCCTCGGGACGCAGAAGGGGAACTTCGTCGCTTACGACGGGAAGTCGGGCGACCGACTCTGGCAGATGCAGTTGGGTGCGCCCATCTGCTCCTCGCCGAGCGGTTGGTACGACCCGGGAACGAAAAAACAGTACATCGCCGTGCAGGTCGGCGGAAGCGGGTGGCTCCGTCACGGCCGCCGTGGCAGCACGGTTGCCGTTTTCGCCATGAAGGGGAAGTGAGTTCGGATGGGATTCACCTCGAACAACGAGAACGCACGAACACGACGGACGGACAGGCAATCGGGCGGGAACGACGGGGTGTCGCGTCGTTCCGTCCTCAAACGAACCGTGGCGGGCGGGACGCTCGCCGGACTCACGGGGACGCTCGCGCAGGGCGGCGGGACGACGATTCGTCTCGGCGGAAAGGTATCCGGGTGGCAAGGGATGGCCCCGAACTCCATCAAGGGACAGAAGAACCCGACGCTGCCACTCGAATCGGGCAAGAAGTACACCGTCGTCTGGAAGAACCTCGACGGCCAGCCACACGACTTCGTGATTCGGGACAAGGGCGGGAAACAGTTGGTCAAGACGAAGATAATGAACACGCGGGGGAAGACGCAGTCGGTCACGTTCACGGCGAAGCAGAACATGGCGACGTACCTCTGTACCGTGCATCCGACCACGATGAAGGGGAAGGTCGGTACGAGCGGCGGTGGGGGCGGAGGGAGTGGTGGTACCAGCACCACGTCCGAAAACACGACGACACAGTCGCAAGGGAACGGCGGGTCGCAGAAACCCGCGAAACAGATAAAGTTGGGCGGGCAGTCCACCGGATGGGTCGGAATCGAACCCGAATCGATAAAGAACGAATTGAATCCCACCCTGAACCTGCAGGCGGGGCAACCCTACGAGGTCATCTGGATAAACTGGGACGGGTTCGACCACAACTTCATCGCCATGAGCGGGGACGGCAATCCGCAGACGGGGGATTACGGAAGCACGGTGGTTCGCTCGCCCATTATGAGTCAACAGGGTGCGACACAGACCGTTCGGTTCACGCCGAAGCAGAACACGAACGAGTACTACTGTGAGGTCCACCCCGTCGAGATGCGCGGCGGCATCAGCACGGGCGGCGGGAACGGAACGACCCAATCCAGTACGACACAGACGACCCAGGGGAGTCCGTCGAAGACGTTCCAACTCGGGTTCAAAAACGGAAAGTGGAAGGGCCAGTCCTCGGGAATCAAGGGTAAAACGAATCCGACGTTGCGCCTCCAGCAGGGCCAGCGCTACGCCATCGAGTGGACGAATATGGCGTCGTACTCGCGGGCGGCGAACCGTCCGAACCTCGTACTCACGTCCAACTACCCGAACGGTCCGGCGATACTGCGTTCGGACTTCCTGTTGAAGAAGAACACCTCGCAGACGGTGACGTTCACCGCGTCGAAGAACATGTCCGCGTACTTCGCCGAGAACTACTCGTCGTCGAACGGGAAAATCGTGGTCAAAGGCGGCGGGAACGGTGGAAACGGCGGTACGACGACCACCGGAACGTCCCAATAGCATACCCGACGATGTCGTTCGGTGGCTTCATCGTTTCGCCGTCACGTCTGCCCGCTCCGTTTCCGGGACGTCGATTTCGACGATGTGGGAATCACAGCGGTCACAGACCGCCGAGAAGACGGTTCGGGACGGCTGACAGCAGGAACCGACGCTCTTCGTTCCCCGCGAAAGGGGCTCCCCACACGTCGGACACCGTGACAGGAAGGCTCGCAACCGCGTGAGCGTCTCCTCACGGCGTCCGAGCGACAGGTGCCGCCACTCTTCGCTTCGGTCTTCCAACACCGTCCCTGCCGCGACATCGGCGAGGAGCGCCGCCGCCGAGGGCCAGCGGACGAGGCGCGAACCGGTGACGACGGCATGCCCGCCGAGGGACGAGACGGAATCCGTCTCGACGCCGAGGAGGTCCGCGATGTCCGCCCGTTCGACGTCTTCCGGACGGGTCGATTCGATACGCTCGCGCCACGCCGTCCGAAAGTCCGAGTCGAGACACGCCGTTTCGTCGCGTCCGTCCTCGTCACACGGAACGACGATTTCCATGGCGGTCAACTTGCCGCCGTTCTCTGGCCGGAACCGCGGCGATGAACGAGGTTCCTTGCCGAACAGTCGAAGCGCTTCGTCCGGGAGATATCTCGCCGTCAACCTCGGCGTTCCGGGAACGAGATAGCCGCGAAGGTAGACGACGATCACGAACAGGAAGAGCGCCGTCGCTCCGAGGAGAAACGACCCGAACAACGCGAGCAACGAACTGACGGCGACTGCGATAAGGAGATTGAGAACGGTACATGGAACACACCGATTTTCGCCGGTGTACTCCGGTTGCCGTATCGAATGCACGGTCAGTGGACGAGCGTCTGGAACTGCTCGATACCCGCCCGCGCGACGGTCATGTCCTCGTCCACTTGGCCGCCGCTCGACGCTATCGTCCCGACGATTTCGCCGTCGCGTTCGAGCGGGAACCCGCCGCCGAAGACCACGATTCTGTTGTCGTCGGTGGTCTGGAGACCGTATAGCGAGTTACCGGGTTGTGACGGTTCGGCGAGTTCGTGAGTCGGCATTTCGAGCGCGGCGGACGTGTACGCCTTGTTCCGCGAGATGTTGACGCTCGCCAGCCACGCGTCGTCCATCCGATGCTGTGCGATGAGGTTTCCGTCCGGATTGGCGACGGTGATGACGGATGGAACGCCGATTTCGTCGGCTTTCTGCTCCGCTGCGTCTATCAACTGTTTCGCCGTTTCTAACGAGATTTTCTCGGCCATAGTTCCCCCTCAGCGTCCTCGGCAGGGAGTCGCCTAAGCGTTGTGGCGGACGCTCCGTCTTGCTTTTTTGATTGCCGACGCCCTCCCGAAGGATGGTTATCTCACATCGTCCGGAGCGACTCGGAAACCGCGTCCATCGCGTCGTCCGCTGTCGTCACGTCGCCGGTGAGGCTGAGAAAGCCGTGTGCCATCCCGGGATAGTGGTCGTGTTCGACCGGTACGTCGGCGTCGGCGAGTCGCTCGGCGTACGCGATACCCTCGTCCCGAAGCGGGTCGTGGCCGCACGTGACGACCGTCGCCGGCGGGAGGTCGGAGAGGTCCCGCGCACGGAGCGGTGACGCGAAGGGATTTTCGCCATCGACCGGGCTTCGAAGGTAGTGGTCCCAGAACCACTCCATGTCCGCCCGCGAGAGGAGCGGGCCGTCGCCGTTCTCATCGTACGATTCCGTATCGAAGGCGTGGTCGGTGATGGGATAGAGGAGGCTCTGATGGGAGAGTTCCGGCCCGCCGAAGTCGCGTGCGTAGAGTGCGGTGACGGCGGCGAGGTTCCCTCCGGCGCTCGTGCCCGCGACGCCCAAGCGGCTTGGGTCGCCGCCGAACGTGCCCGCATTCTCGGCGACCCATTCGAGCGCGGCGACGGCGTCGTCCACCCCCGCCGGAAACGGGTGTTCCGGCGCGAGTCGGTAGTCCACGGAGACGACGACGCAGTCGGCACGGTTCGCCAGTTCGCGGCACACGCCGTCGATGGAGTCGAGCGTCCCGAGTGTCCACCCGCCGCCGTGATAGAACACGACGACCGGAGCGTCCTGTACGTCGGGGCGGTACACCCGAATCGGAATTTCTCCGCGGGGGCCGGGTATCGAAAGGTTGCGCACGAACTCGGCGGCCGCGCGGTCGTCGGCGGTGAACACTTCGTCCTCGACGCGTCGTGCGCTCTCGACGGACAGGGCGTGCCACGGCGGAACGCCCATCTCCTCGATTCGAGCCACTGCCTCGCCCATCTCGTCGTCCATACCGACTTCTGCTCGGCAGGGGAGTTATAGTTTCAGCCTTCGAACATCGGACCATGTCGCTCGAAGCGCGAACCCGCGAGGCCACGACGGATAGCCTCCGTCGGCTTCGAAACGCATACGGGATGTTTCCCGTCCACGACGAACGAGTCGAAAACGACCCCGACTACTTCGAACACGGGCGACGGAAGGCCGAAAACGGATGGCTCGGGTCCGCCGCCGTCTGGACATCCGACGCGAAGGACCGAGTGGTGATGATTCGCCATCCGAACGAACCCGACGCGTGGGGCGTCCCCGGCGGCGGTCACGAACCCGGCGAGACGCTCTCCGAGACGGCCCGCCGCGAGGTACGGGAGGAGACAGGGCTTCGCTGTCGATTGACCGACGTACTGGACGTTCGACGACGGGAGATTTTCCTCGAAACGAATCCCGACGAACGGCTGTTTTCCCTCTCGGTCCTTTTCTCGGGCGTCTGTGTCGGCGGCGAGTTGGCCGCTGGAGACGACGTACTGGACGCTCGATGGTTCGAGTCGCCGCCCGAGAACCTCCTCGATTTCGTGGAGGAACACGCGGAACGGTGGTTCGGGAAGTGACTCGGGTCGGCCATCGTTTTCGCTTCTTCGACGTTCGATGCGCCGACCCCCCGAACGCCCGTCCGGGGAGCGTACAGTGAAGTAGCCGTATCCGAAACGGGAGGTATGGATACGGGTGCGGACGACGCGAGACGACGTGATGAGGCCGACCCGCTCGCCGCCGTCGGGGACCGGTTTTCGGTTCCGGAGGGCGAACTGTACATGGACGGCAACTCGCTCGGCGTGTTTTCGGCGGACGCGGAACGAGCGCTGTCGAACGCCGTCGAGGAGTGGAAGGAACTCGGAATCCGTGGCTGGACCGACGCCGACCCGGACTGGTTCCACTACGGGGAACGACTCGGCGACCGACTCGCGCCGCTGGTCGGGGCCGACGGGTCGGAAGTCGTCGTCGGCAACTCCACCACGGTCAACATCCACGCCATCTTTTCGACGTTCTACGACGGCGGCGACGTCGTCGTGAACGAACTCGACTTTCCGACGGACCACTACGCCATCCGCGCACAGATGCGGAATGTGGGAATCGACCCGGAAGAACACCTCGTCGTGGTCGAGAGTCGCGACGGCCGGACCATCGAGGAGGACGACGTCATCGACGCGCTTTCGGACGAGACGTCGATTCTGTTCATGCCGTCGGTACTCTACCGGAGCGGGCAGTTGTTCGACCTGAAGCGACTCACGGAGGCCGCACACGACCACGGCGCACTGGCCGGGTTCGACCTCGCCCATTCCATCGGCGCGGTCCCACACCGACTCTCCGAGTGGGACGTTGACTTCGCCGTCTGGTGTAGCTACAAATATCTGAACGCCGGGCCGGGTGCGGTCGCGGGCCTGTACGTCAACGAGCGTCACTTCGGGACCGAACCCGGACTCGCCGGATGGTGGGGCCACGACAAGGAGACGCAGTTCGAGATGGCGACGACGTTCACGCCCGCCGAGGACGCGGGAGCGTGGCAGGTCGGCACGATTCCCGTCTTCAGCGCCGCTCCGCTGTTGGGTTCGCTCGAACCGTTCGAGGAGGTGGGTATCGACGCGGTACGGGAGAAATCGGTCGCGCTCACGGAGTACCTCATCGAGGTGGTAGACGACCTGCCGGAGTATCGCGTCGGCACGCCACGCGACCCCGAACGACGGGGCGGGCACGTCGCCGTCGAACACGAAGAAGCGTACCGAATCGGCGAGGCGCTGAAGGAACGCGGTGTCGTCGTGGATTTCCGTCCGCCGAACGTGGTCAGGGTGTGTCCCGCACCGCTGTACGTCGGCTTTCACGACGTGTGGCAGGTCGGTGAACACCTACGCGAAATCGCCGAAACCGCCGAGTACGAATCGTTCGACCGCCCCGATGGCGGAGTGACGTAGCCATAGGACGTATTACGGTCGCTGGCATTCGTTTTCGTATGAGTACCATCGCGGAAATAGAACTCCCCGCCAAGGAGTTCGCGCTCAGGACAGCTTTGGAGCGTGTGCCGAACGCCGAATTCGACGTCGTTCGCGTGGCGGCACACGACGCAGACCACGTCATGCCATACTTGTGGGTGTCGGCGGACGATTTGGAGGAACTGGACGCCGCCCTTCGGGAGGACAACAGCATCGACGAGTTGGCGCTCATCGAGGACCTCGACGACGAGCGACTGTATCGAATGCACTGGGTCGACCAGATTCACGTCGTCATCCACGTCCTCGTCGAGGAGGAAGCGACCATCCTGAACCTCCACGGCAAGGACGACCGATGGCGGCTTCGAATCCTCTTCCCCGACCGCGACTCGCTGTCGGCGACGTACGACTTCTGTCAGGACACGGGGCTCTCGGTGGACGTTCGGAACATCTACGAGATAAGCGACACGCGCCACGGACTGTACGGACTGACCGAAGAACAGCACGAGACGCTGATGATGGCGCTCGAAGCGGGCTACTACGACGTTCCGCGGGACTCTACGGCGGACGACCTCGCGGGAGACCTCAGCATCTCCCATCAGGCGGTCTCCGAGCGACTTCGCCGCGGCCATCGGAGCCTCGTGAAAAACGCACTCGCGCTCTCCCCGAACGACGGACGGGAATAATCAGGCGTCGTTCATCCGACGAACCGTCTCCCCGCCGCACTCGACACAGACGCTCACGCGATACGGTTCGCGCGAGAACGAACTGTGTTCGGCCTGTTCGTTCTCGGTTCTAATCTCGATGTTCACTCGGTGAGGCGTCTCGGTCGCACAGGTGTCACACTCCTCTATCCTGTCCGCATTTTCCAACCTCGATGCATCTCGACGCTCTCCCTTCTCGTTCCGCTCCTCTTCACCGTGTTCATCTCCCGGTTCTTCCCTCGTCGTTCGGTTTCGTGGTGATGTTGCGGTCATTGGAATTCGACCTCTTTTTCGACGCTCTTTCGGAAGGCGAGACAATCGAGCCAAAAACGCTGGAGGTCGCCATTTGGCCCGCTTCCATCGTGTTGTGGTTGCCCGTACAGTCGCTCCGGGTCGGTACCGCCACCGACCTCGTGCTGTGGGTCGCCGTACAGACGGCGTTCGTCGTCCGAGGTTTCGGAGTCGGACGACGTGTGACCCACTCGTATCATTGTCTTGAATCCTCCTAGCAAAAACAAGCGTCCCCGGAGGCAGGTGGCTCTTGCCTGCACCCGCAAGTGGATGAAAAGGGTTCAGGAGTCGTCCGGGGCGGAAAAGCCATAGAACGGATAGAGAAGGGAAGAGCGGTCAGTTCCCGCCGAACACCGAACCGAGTTGGTCACGCCACTCGTTCACTTCCGTCAGTCCGCTTTCGACGTTCTCGATGTCCGCTCGGAGGGTTTCGACCTTTTCGTCCATGCGCGTCTCCGTGGCCGCAACGGAGTCGGAGAGTTCTGAGATGTCGTCCGAAAGCGCCTCTATCTTTCCTTCGAGCGAACCGACCGTCTCGAAGTCGTCCCTGAGGTCTTCGAGTTCGTCGTCCAACGCGGACGCCTCTCGAGTGTTCGTCGCAACGAGGTCCTCCAAGTCATCGAGTTGTGATTCGAGTCCGTCGATGTCGGAATCGAGTTTCCCCAGTTCGTTGAGGTCGTCTTCGAGGGCTTCGATGTCGCTTTCGAGGCCAGTTTCGAGGCTCTCGACGGTCGCTTCGAAGTCAGCGACGCGGGCACGCGCCTGTGCACTCTCGTCCTTCGCACCCTCGATTTCGTCGTTCATCTCGTCGAGTTGGGCGCGAACCGACTCGACCTCGGTTTCGAAGCCGTCGATGAGGGTTTTCGCTGTGCCGTTATCGTCGATGAACTCCTCCAGTGCCTCGGTGTAAGCCGCGAGGTCGTCCACCCTGGACTGGAGGTGACGGATGCGAACGTTCGTACTCTCGGGCGTGTTCAAATCGAGCTCCTGCTGAATGAGTTTGAGGTCGTCACCGCTCACTTCCCCCGCGCGAATCTCGTCCGCGAGGGCTGCTGCGACGCTTCCTGGACGTGGCGGTGACACGGGCGGTTCGTCCGTCGTTTCGTCGGGCGCTTCGATGATGTCGTCCGACTCCTCGGAGCCACCCACCACTGCGTCTGGTTCGTTCATCGGCTCGTCGAACGGGCCGTCGGTCGCATCTTCGAGGTCGTCGGCGTCATCGAGGGGAGACTCGTCGAAGTCGTCCTCGGGTTCGGGTTCAGCTTCGGTTTCGGTCGAGTCGTCCGATTCGTCTACACTTCCCGCGTCTACATCTGACGCATCCGCAAGCGGGTCGGTCTCGGTCGCGTCCGTGGTCGAAGCGAGTGGGTCGGCAAGCGGGTCGTTTCCGTCATCGGCGAGCGGGTCCACCGCGTCATCGTTCGGTTCGGACTCGCCGAGACCCGGAAGCCCGCTATCGCCCGTGATAACGTCGCGAACGACCTGACTGCTGTCCTCCGAGACGATGTCGGTGATGGTGTGTTCCTCCATGCGCTCTTCGCCCTGTTCTTCCGCGTCAGCCGTGACCGGAGTCACCTCTTCGAGTTCCGGTTCGATGAGGAACTTCTCAGCGTCCGACCAGTCGGACAGTCGAATCCCGTACACCGTCGTCAGTGATTCGTCCGGTTCGAGCGTGCGCTCGAACTGAACCCGGTGGTCTTTGTACGCCGTCCAGTTCTCGTTTTCGTATTCGGGGTGGAACCCCACGTTGTCCATCGGGAAGTCACTCGGGATTCGATCCGTGAGACGAACCGTCACGGCGTCATCGTGGTCGGACCGGAGTTCGAAGCGAATCGCCGGGACCGCGAACTCCTCTCCGTCGAACGATTTCTCTATCGTAATCCCGCTTTCCGAACTCGAAACCACTTCGTTTCCGCTGCTGAAATCACTCATACTGTTCACATCCGAGAATGGACATATAAATCATGCGCCGGGAAAAGTATCCATCTCCCTTATATTCGAACTGTATCTGATTCCGTTACCTACCTCGTTCGGAACCATCGCTCAAAAAGCCAGTATAAAGCAGATGTATCGATTTTTACCTCGTTCTGAATTTTTGTCTAAAAAGTAGTATGTATTCTTGGGAGACAATTATGCTATCAGAATACGTCACTTTGAATCCGTTCTCCCTCGGCGTGATGTCGATACCGCGTGCGGTAAACCGTTCCCGAATCCCGTTCAGCGGCGCAGTGGGGAACGACGAGTTCGAACACGAGGACGGTCGTTTCGGGAGAGACTCCCCCCTCCATGGTAGCCAGCATCGTGTGAATAGTCGGGCAGGAGCTCGTGTCTCTTTCCGCGCGACAGGGGGTTACTCCTCGTCCGATTCGGCGTCATCCGGTTCGGTATCGTCGTCACCGGTATCGCTCACGTCGGCCACATCGTCCGCGTCTTCCTCGTCGTCGGTCTCCATGTCGTCAGAGATGTCCTCGACTTCGATGCTGACCGGTTCGGTCTCGGACACCTCGTCGTTCAGGTGGCTGTCGAGATTGAACACCGTGTTGAGTTCCTGTTGGACCTGATCCACCATGCCGCCGACCAGTTCGCTCGGCGCGATGGCGGTGTACTCGTAGGGATTGTTTCCGGCACCCGAACTCTCGCGTTTCTCGCGCGAGACGTTCTCCTCTTCGTGAAGTTCGGCGAGCGATTCGCGGACCGTACTCGGATACAGACCCGTCCCTTCCGCGATTTCCTCACTCGTGCTTCCCGGATTCTGTCGAAGGTAAACGTAAATTCGCGCGCGCGTCTCCGTGTCGAGTACCCACGAAAGCAGGTCGACGATTCCCTGATCGAAGCCTTCGACCGCACGGTCTGCCTCTTCTCCGAGCCGTTTTCGGCCGCGTGACAACGGCTTTTCTTCCTCCGTTTCTCCCTCGTCCAGTTCGTCCCCGCCCGTATCGACGGGAATCTCGTCGCCGGTTTCCTCGGTGTCGTTCCGGTCGTTATCGGCATTGTCCCCAGTCATGTCGTTCTCAGAAGGACAAAAGTCAGTGCCGGATAAAAAACTTGTCTACAGCAAAAGAGACTCACATAGCGTCTCGAAGCTCTCTTGTTCGTTGAGTCGGCGCTGACACGCCGCACCGCTCTCCCCGTCGTAGATGTCGCCGATTCCCGTGACGCCGAGGCGGTCGCATTCGCGGTCGACCACTTCGCCGAGCGAAATTTCGCCGTCGCAGTTCCGATTAATGAACGAGGCATCGTGACCGTAGCGAAGCGCTCGCCACTTGTTCTCGTCCAGCAGTTCGCGGCGGTGACAGTAGCCGGATTCGCCGTCCTCGTAGCGTTCCACGAGGTCGATCACGAGCGCGTGAGTGTACTCCACGAAGGCGAGTACGCGCTCCGGGTCGGCCTGCCCGTCGGGCGTTCGAACCTCGACCGTTCCGTGCCCCGAGTGGGGACGCACGTCGTACCAGAGTTCGCCGCGGTCATTTATCGACCCCGTCTCGACCATCGTCCGCTCGAATTGCGAAAACTCCTCGTAATCCTCGAAGTCGGTCGGCATGCCGGTGTTCGGCAGCGCTTCGAATATCTTCGCCCGCGCGGACTGCAAGCCCGTGTCGTAACCGTTCCAGTACGGCGAGTTGGCCGACAGCGCAAGCATGACAGGAAGATACCAGCGGATTTCGTTCGCGACCCAGACGGCCGCATCCGCATCGTCCACGCCGACGTGAACGTGAAGTCCGGCAGTCGTATTGCGGTGTTGTGGATACTGAATTCGGTCGAGTTGCGCACGATAGCGCGGTTTATCGGCGTGGTCGAGTTCCCGCCACTTCGCGCCGGGATGAAGGCCCGCCGCCGCGATACCGAATCCCTGTGATCCGGCGTGCTCCACGAGGGCCTCTCGAACCCGTCGAACGTCGTCGTCCACGTCCGAAAGGGTCGTTTTCGGCGTTTGTGTCTCGATGACGCATTTGAACAGTTCGTGGTCCAATCGACCGTCGAGAAGTTCCGGTGGGTCGGTCCCATAGACGAGTTCGTCAGTGCCAGCAGTTGGGACGCCTCGTTCGTCGACGACGTAGAACTCCTCTTCGACGCCGAGCGTCCCCATATCGGTGAAATTCTCGGCCGAACCCAAATCCATTTTTCGAGATTTAGCCACCGGACACGTAAATACTTCCGGTGACGGTCACACCTTCCGGGGAATCGCGACGACGCCGAGGTGGTCCATATGGAAGGGTTCCAGCCGCCGGGTTTCGATGATTTCGTACCCTTCCCGGAGGGTGTCGAGCGCGCCTTCGAACACGGTTTCGGGGTCGCTCGCGACGTCCTCGCTTCGAGCCTTGATGGCGAGGAGCAGTCGGCCGTCCTCTCGAAGGAAGCGTGCGTTTTCACAGGCGACGCGCGCCTGTCCTCGCGTCGCCACGTCCTGAACCAACACGTCCACGTCCGATTCGACGACGTGTGCGTAGGTTTCGGGCTTTCGAGCGTCCTTCAATAGGGGAAAGAGGTTTTCACGCGGCTCCACCGCATCGAGGAGGTCCCGGGTCGGACGTGGCGCGAACTCGACTGCGTACGTCGGCCCGGAAAAGTCGGCGACGTGGCTCACCGTCGTGCCGCTTGCGGCACCGAGATAGAGTACCGTCTCGTCACCCTCTAAACCGGTGTCCATGCCGTGTTCCAACATCGCGGCCAACTTCGAACGCCGGGCGTCCCAACAGCGCCAGTCGCCGTCCGTGGGTTCGCCGTAAACCGGCCGTCCCTCGGTCGCCAGTCGGTCCTCGCCGCCGAATTCTCGCCGTTCGACGCCATCCGGAAGTGTCATTCGTCACCCCGTGACTGAATCGCGTCCATCCTGCGGTCGAGTTCCTCCTTCAGGTCAGGATTGTGTTCACCCGAATAGTGGTCGATTCGTGCGCCGATGACGAGTTTTCCGGACAGGGTGCGTGCCGCCGAACCTCGCTGGTTCGGAGGGGCCGCCCGAACCGCTTCGTGCGTGTAGATGATACCGTGTTTCGGCGAAGAGGCGTGCCCGCGGAGGTGGGCGAACAGCGCGTTTTCCGCCCCGAGTACCTGCACCGTTCCGCCCGGCATCTTCGCCAACGGTTCGAGGCCGCCCGCCAGTGCGATGAGTCGGGCGGCGAGCACCGGGTCGGCGAGCGTCGCGAGGTTCGGTGCGACTGCCGGTGCTTGTCGCTCGACGAACGACCTGAGTTCGTCACGCTCCGCAGCGAGGTCCGCAACGCGCTCCGCGAGCGAAACGAGGCGTTCTTCGACCGGCGTTTCGGGGTTGCTCTCTGCCAATTCGCGGGCGTATTCCACGCCCGTTCCGGCGTCGGGATACAGCGTTCCCGCCCACTCCGCGACGCGCTCCGCGAGTTCGTTCGCTTCCGATTCACAGTCGTCCATCGCTCGTACCGCGTGAACGAGTTGCTTGTCGTCCGCCCGTTCGCGTTCCGTCACCGCTTCTCGCGTCGCACGGATGGTCGCCTCCCGAAGCGTCGCATAATAGTCCGCCTCGTCCTCCGCGAATCCGGTTTCGACGGCGCGTTCCGGCCAGTCTGCCGGTTCGTCGGCGCGCCCCTCTCGGATGGAGCGTGCCCCGGTATCCACGTCGTCCGGTTCGACGCCCGCGAACCACCCCGTTTCGCCACCCGCCTCCTCGGCGTCCGATTCGGTCATGGCTGTGGCTTGTGCGCCTTCTCGTTTAAACCTACGTTTACGGACGCTGTGGTCGCCCTCCGACTCGGTATGGAAAATCGAATCCGAATCGCCGAGAAAAACGAAGGCGTTCAATCGTTCACTCAACCGTTTTACTCCTGATACGAGCAGTTAAGACCCGTCACCAGAGTTGGAACCTATGGCCGGTCTATACGCGAATCCTGACTACTACGAGATTGCGTTCGATTTCCGCGATGTGGCGGCCGAAGTCGACTTCTTCGAAGCCTGTATCGACCGATTCGGCGAGCGCTCGAACCGAGCGGATTCCGTCCTCGAAATCGCCTGTGGACCGTCTCCGTACCTCCTCGAATTCGACGCCCGAGGCTACGATTTCACCGGGTTGGATAACTCCTCGGAGATGATAGCACACTCCATCGAGAAGGCACGCGAGAACGACATCGAAGCGACGTTCCTCCGACGGGACATGGAGGAGTTCATCCTCCCGAGCGACGTCGATTTCGCGTTCTGTGCGCTCGGGTCGCTGTATCTCGACTCGAACGAGGCGCTGCTGTCGCATCTCGATTCGATGGCCGACGCGCTGACGCCCGGGTCGCTCTACTGTATCGACGGGTCCATCGACTTCGCCGGAGGAACCTCTTCCCAAAGCGAATGGGAGACGACCAGAGGCGCGACGACGGTTCGGTTCCGCATCGACCACGAACCGATACACACGACCGAGCAGTTGGTCCGCCAGACGCTGACGACGCGGGTCGAAACCCCCGACGACACACGTCGCTTCCGCGAGGAGTACGTCATAAAGACGTTCGCCCCCCAAGAGTTCCGCATGCTCCTCGAACGAACCGAGTTCGACCACGTGGGATGGTTCGATAACTTCGACATCTCGGCCCGGGTCGAAGACTGCGAACCGGGAACGCTTCATCGACCCGTGACGGTCCTCAGGAGACACTGATGTTCGTCTCCGTGTGGGACTGGCAGATGGAGATCGACAACACGCTCGTCGCGGAAAGTCCCGACGAAATTCGGAAGCAAGTGGACGAGTACGTCGCGGGCGAACGGGACACGTTCGGCCTATCGGTCACGTTTCCCGACTCCTTCACCGGGCAGGTCATGGCCGCGATGGCCGACGTACCGCGTGGCGAGACACGGACTTACGGCGACATCGCCGACGTACTCGACACCGCACCGATAGCGGTCGGACAGGCCTGTGGCCGCAACCCGGTCCCGCTGGTCGTCCCGTGCCACCGCATCGTCGGTGCAAGCGACTTGGGCGGCTTTTCGGGTGGCAAGGAGAATCGAATCGGATTGAAAGAGCGGTTGCTGTCCCTCGAATCTCGGTAGTTACCCGTCGGGTGCGATGCGTTTGACCCGGCCCGTAATCCCGGACTCCAACTCCACTTTCACGCCGCCGGGTTCGCTGTGTTCCTCGGAGAGGATTTCGGCGATGTCACCGCGAAGCGGTTCGGCCTCGTCCGCGTTCTCGGCGTTCGTCTGTTCGATTTCGACGGTCATTCCGCGGCGCAATTCCTCCCGTGTCGGTGTATCTACGGACATACGGTGGAATGCAACGGACGGCGGAAAAAACGTGGTGGCCACTCCTCCCTATACATCCGTTTTCGGGACCTTTCTTCAGACTGCGAAAAGAGTTATGATAACACCTTTCATACCTCCCGGATGCGGACCCATCAACACGTCCCTTCGTCGGGACGAACAAAACCCCTACTCGAACTTCTCGAACGGTTGCTCACAGCCGTTACAGTAATGCATCGACCGACAGAGCGACGGCCCCTTCGGGTGTTCTCTGTGGGTGTCCGTCGAACCACAGTAGGGACACTCCGCGCCCTTGTCTTCGCCGCTCGTCGTGACGCTGGGGTCGAGTCGCCTCATATGCTCAATCCGAACTCCCTGAGGTCGTCTTTGCCCTGTTCGGTCACCATCTCGATGGACCACGGCGGATTCCAGACGAGTTCGAGGTCCGCGTTGGAGACGCCTTCGACGGCCGCCACCTCGTCCGCGATCTCTTCGGTCAGCATCTTGCGGGCGGGGCAGCCGGTGTAGGTCAGCGTCATGATGACGGTGACGTTCGCCCCGGCGGCGTCGTTGCTGCCCTCGTCACGAGACTCCTCGGGAGTCTCGCACTCTACCCCGTAAATCAGCCCCAAATCGACGATACTGATGGGCATCTCGGGGTCCTCGATGTCGTACAACGCGTCCCAGACGCGCCGTTCGAGACCGGTCGCTCCCTCGCCCGTGGCGGGCAAGTCTTCGGGAGAGCGGCCGGTTTCCGAGTAATCGGTGTACGTGCACGCAGTCGGTTCGGAGTCGATATCGAACTCCTGTGGGTCACTACTCATTGTCCGGGTCCGGCATGATTCGATGGGCTTCGGTTCTCCCGAGGTCCCGGTACGTCCGCGTCATCTCGTCGTGAAGGTCGGCCCAGTCGTCGGTATGGGTTCCGTCTCGTCCGATGTCCTCGGGGAGCAGTCCGTCGATTTCGCCGTCCTCGACTTCGGCAGGAAGGTCCACGCCGAGCGACGCGAGGAACGGGACCAGGATGTCGAGCCACTGGTCACGCATCGAGCCGAGCGATTCGGTTCGGATTCCGAGTTCGTCGATTTTCTCGCTCGAATCGCCTTCCTCGAACAGCGTCAACGCGTACGGGAACAATCGGTCCACGGCCGACTGGATTCGCTTCGTTCCCTCGTCGTCGCTCGTCAACCGTTCGAGCCAGTTCTGTGCGTGTTCGCGGTGGTAGTTCTCCTCGCTGAGAACCTTCGCCACGCGGTCAGCGATTCGCGGGTAAGACGTGTCTTCGAGGGCTTCGAGACGCAGTTTTTCGGCGACGTCGTAGAAGTACCCGCGCACGACGGCGTCCGCCCAGTCGCCGGTTTCGAACGGCCCTTCCACGAGCGTCGAGTGGCGGAAGTCCGCGGGGTCGCGCTCGAATATTAGTTCGGCCTCCGTGTAGCCGAAGTCCTGTAACAGGTCGTACCAGAGTCGAGCGTGACCGAGTTCGTCCTGTGCGATGTTCGAGATGGCGAGGTCGGATTCCAGCGTCGGCGACCGAACCTGCCACTCGGTGTAGCGCTCGGCGAGCACGAGTTCGTCGTCCGCGAGTCGGCGAAGCAGACTCTCGACGGCCGCTCGTTCCTCGTCGCTCAGTTCGTCAGGTCCTGCGAGCTGTGCCGACATTATGCCTCACTCCGTCGTCGGTCCGCGTCCTCCTGTTCGCTCTCGGAGTCCTCGATTTCCTGTGCGAAACTGGAGTCGATGCGATTGTACGCCATCACCCAACGATAGGATTTGTCCGTCGTACCGCCGAAGGCGGTTTCGTCGGCATCGACTTCGCCGATTTCGTCCTTCGGAACGACCCAGAGGCTGTTCGTGGGCTTGCGCCGCCCGTGTTGGATTTGGGCGAACATGAGCGCCATGTCGCGGTCCGGCGCGTGAACGTTTCCGCAGTGGGTGTGATACTTTCCCGCTTCTTCCTGTCGAAACACTTCCCAGATCATGTTAGTCGGCCGCTACCGGCGTGTTCGAACCGCTCGATTCCCAGTCGTCCAGCACGGTGCGGACCCATTCCGCCGCGTCCTGTGCGTTCTTACGGCCGTTTATCTGGCCGACTCCGGGTTCGTAGCTGTTCTTCGCGATTTTGAAGAACTCGTCCCAGTCGAGGTCGTCTTCACGCACCTCGTACGTGCCCGTCTCCTCGTCGCGCTCGATGCGCGGTTCGTCGGGGATTTCGAGCCCGTACTTCTTCGCCTTCGGGATGTAGGCGTTGAGGAACGCGTTGCGGAGGTCGTCGTTCGACATCGTCTTCAGTCCGACGTCGGCGGAGAAGTCGTGATGTGTGCTCTTGTCGTTGGTCGGCCCGAAGAACTGGATGATACGCGGCCACCACTCCTCGAAGGCCTCCTGCATGAGTTCCTGTTCCTTCTTCGACCCCATCGAGAGTTCGCGCATGATGTCCTCGCCGTGTTTGACGTGGAAGCCCTCTTCGAAGCACACCTTGTCCATGGCGTGCGCGTAGGGTTCCCAGCTCGTGCGCTTCAACGTCGCCTGCCGGCGCATCGCCGCGCCGTCCACGAAGAAGGCGATCATCGGCGTCTCCCACCAGTTCTCCATCGGGTAGTGGAAGCAGTTCAGGAACTTCCCCTCCCCGTTCGCCAACTCGTCGAGCATCTCGTCGCGGGTCTTGATGCCGAGCGATTCGGCGGCGCGGTAAAGAAGTTGCCCGTGACCGATTTCGTCCTGTACCTTCGCACTGCAGGCGAGTTTTCGGTCGAGGCTCGGTGCCTGTCGGATGAAGGGGCGTTCGAGATACGCGCCCATGATTTCGGAGTTCGCGTGGAACTGAATCATCCGGGTCGCCGCCTTCCGGTACTCCTCCGGCATGTCGTCCTTCGGACTGAACTGCCGGGGTCCGGCCCGTTCCTTGACTGTCTCGATGTCCATGGTCGTTAATTATCGACCCCGACCCATACCAATTTGCCCGCCTATGTACGGGGTTTAAATAGGGGGGACCCCTACAATCACGGCATGATTGACGAGTGCCTCGTCGTCGAATTCGCCGTGACAGGTGATGACTGTCCGCTCGCCGAGGCATCACGCGAAACGGGAACCCGAATCGATTGTCAACCGCCGCAACATCGCGACGACGGCTACACGCTTCTCCGATTTAGCGCCCCCGCCGAAAACGGCGGTCTCATCGACGTTCTCGACGAAGACGACCGGATTCGATACCTCCATGTCTCCACGACGGACGGCAAGCAGAACTTTCGCTGTCTTTCGAAACACGCCTGCGTCGTCCACGAACTGACCAACGTCGGGTTCATGGCAGAATCGGTCCGCTATCACGACGGCAACGCGAAGTTTACGGGTGCGGTCGTCGGCCACGACGTCCTTCAAGGGGTCCTCGAGGCCGCCGGTGAGACGGTCGGCATGCGACTGGAACGCGTCCACCAACTCGGCTCCGAAGACGAGGAAGTAGTCGCACAGCGGTGGGACGTGACGCCGGCACAGGAACGCGCGCTCAGAACCGCATTGGAATCGGGCTACTTCAGCGTCCCACGCGAAACGACCGCGAGCGATGTCGCCGACGAACTGGGAATCAGCAAATCGGCGTTTTTAGAACGACTCCACCGCGCCGAGCGGTCGATGTTCTCGCAGATATTCGCGTAACTCGACATACATCCACCGTTCGGATGGACTCGGAACCCGAGAGATAGAACGAGAAGGAAGGAGGGTAACCGTGTGATTCCTTCGAATAGCCACGAAATTCGCGTAAGATTCATACATAGTTATCTGAAACTTATGCTTGTGCCCATCCCAGACATCCCCTCCCGGCCGGAGATCATCCTCCTCGTCCTCGGCTATCTCTCCATCTCGCAAGCAGAGCACCTCCCGGACGGAGCAACGATCATTGGCTACGTGACGGGGTTTTTATTGCTCGTGTTGATTCCGCTGCTGATTCTGGACGACACCGAGTCCCGTTCGGAAGCGAGCCGTTCGAAATAGCGGCCGTTCGGTTTCACCACACCGGTCTCGGTACGGCATTTTCGACGCATTCACATCCTCCGTGTCGTCGAACCGGAAACGTGAAGAGATCGCCACTATACGCCAGCAGAACCTCGAAAAAAGGCGATCAGACGGCACGGTCGTTCGTGAAGCGGTGTGCCGTACTCCCGCGGATCGCTTCACGGCGCTCGGCGGCGGATAGAGGGTGTGGCCGCCCATTACGATATAAACTTCAGGTCCGTTCGAGTCGGGATTCGGCGCGCTCGAACTCTTCTCGGGTGTTGATGTTCTCGAACGAGGAGAGCGACCCGTGTTCGGGGAGGTCGTCCTCTCCGACGACGGCATAATCGAGTTCGAGCAGCGGGTCCACGACTCGTCGCTCGCCGCGGTAGAGGGCGGCGTCACACGCCTCGACCATCGGGTCCCGTCGGTACACGGCGTGTGTCGTTTGAAACCACCCATCGTCGAGTCTGGGAACGGCGGCGTCGTGACCAGTAGCGTGGTCGAACAGGGACGACACGATTTTCGGGTCCACGAAGGGCATGTCGCAGGCGAGGACGACGGCGATGTCGTGGTCACAGGCCGCGAGTCCGGTTCGGATTCCGGCCATCGGTCCGGTATCCGGGTCCGTATCGATGGCAAAGCGGAACGGTCGCGGATAGCCCTCCATCGCGTCGCTGACGGTGGTTCGCTGATCTTCTCGGCAGTTGAGGATTAGCTCGTCGACGACGTCGGCGAGGCGGTCGGCTACGCGGCGAATCATCGGCACACCCGCCAGCGGAGCGACCGCTTTGTCCGAGGTTCCGAATCGGGTCGAGCGTCCGCCAGCGACGACGACTCCCGCGGGCATGTTTTCTCGTACGGGACGAGGGAGTAAGTTTCTGTGGCCGCTTCTCCGTCGAAACCACCACGAGAGTGTATCGCAACATGCGATATATCGGTGCGTCTCTCGCCTACTGTATCTGTTCGCACGTACCGATCGGACAGCGACCCTCCGCGTGTGCGTGGAACTCCGGTTCGAATTCGTCCATCGCGGTCGTTACGGGACGGGATGCGGTTCTCCCGAAGTGACAGATGCTCGTATCGCGCATCGTCCGCGCCAGTTCGCGGAGCATGTCGTCCTTGAACTCGCCCGAATACACGTCCCGAAGCAGGTTCGTCAACTGCTTCGAACCTTCACGGCAGGGAACACAGCGTCCGCAGTTCTCCTCTTCGGCGAACCGTGCGCGTGTCCCTGCGGTCGCCACGGCACACCGTGACTGGTCGAACAGTTCGACGACGCCGTCGGTTCCGAGGTGTGCGCCGGTCAGCGCCGGGGCGCTCGGCGTTTGGTCGAGCGAGCGTGTGACGCCGCCGAACTGCCCGCCGACGCAGGCCATCTTGAACTGGCTATCGAGCGAAACAGCTTCTCGGACCGTTTCGAGGCTGCCGCCGGTCGGCAGTTCGAGGGTCGCGGGAGCCGTGACGTCGCCCGTCACGGTTACGAGTCGGGTTCCGGGGTCGGCGTCCTCCGAGTCGAACGCGCCCGGGGAGCGGAGGATTCGCCGGACCTGTGCGAACGTCCGCGGCGTATGGATGACCGTCGGTCGGCCGTAGAGGCCGTGTTCCCCGGGTGATGGGGGACGGAGGCGAGCCTCCAGTCGGTCGTTGCCCTCCAGTGCTTCGAGGGCCATCGTCGGTTCCGCCGCCATGTACATGTCAGGGCCAGTTGCCGTCCGAATCGTCACGTCCGCCGCGGCGTCCGTGTCCATGAACGCGTTCATCGCCTCTCGAACCCGTTCACGCGTTCCGACGGCTGATTCGGGGAAGTAGACGATGATGTCCTCCGCACCGATGGCGGTTGCGATGGCAGTCGCCCCGTCGAGGACGGCTATCGGGTCGGCTTCCAACAGCGTCCTGTCCGTGTCGTTCGTGTCGTCGATTTCCCCGGCGTTCACGACCACTACGGGTTCGCCGTCGGTGTCGCGGGCGGTTCGCCACTCCTCGGCGACCGGTTCGTCCATTTGCGCATCGCCGCGTCCGCGCCCCAACAGGCCGATGGTCTCGACCTGCGAGATGACGGTTTCGGGGGCGTCGGCGGCCTCCGTCGCGACGAACTCCTCGTATCCCGCCGCCGTTGTCGGGTCCACCCAGCCGCATCGTTCGAGGACGTCCCGTCGTCCGACGGACAGTGGCCCGTCTTCCGGTACCGGAAACACCGTCTGCCCCTCGTCGTGGCTTACGACGGCGTGAGCGTCCTCCTCGACGACGGTTCCGTTCGAAAGGGATTCGGCGAGGGTTCGGACGTGTTCGGGGGTGCAGTTCGCGTGAAACGCGGTCGTTCCATCGTTGGTGACTGCGACAAGGGGGGTCAACTCTTCGATTCCGACTGGACCCACATCGACGACTGTCACCGTTTCTGCCGCGTCGCGTGCACTATCGAGCACTGCTTCCGCGTCCTCGCGTCCCGTCCCAGCCGAGACGCGAAGAATCGGTGCATCGAGTGCAGACGAATCAGAAGTTCCCATTCCTGCATAACTGACACTGCCAGTGGATAAAAGATTATGACCAATTTACCGACACGAGTGGCGAAATGAACCCGGCGACATCAGAACGGCGGTTCGATATCGGATTCGGGACGGTCTCGTCGGTAGACCATGGCCCCGACGACGGTGACGGTGGCAAGCAGTCCGACGACGAGGAGTGAACGACATCGGTTCATCGTTATCCCGTCTTGTAGACGCCACGCGCTTCTGCGACGTGTTCGTCGTCCTCGTCGTAGACGCTCACGTCGACGGTCCCCACGTCGCTCCCGTTCCGCACTACGTCAGCCTCGGCGTAGAGGTCGCCCGTCCCCGCGCTGAGGTAGTCGATTCGCATGTCGATGGTCGGAACGGGTTGATCGTTGAGCGAGACGAGCGCCGCGCCGCCGACGGTGTCCGCGAGCGTGAACGTCACGCCGCCGTGGGCCATGAGTCGGTCCTGATTCCACGACAGTTCCTCGCGCATTTCGAGTCGCCCCTCGGCGTGCCCGTCCGCCGCCTCCGTCACTTCGACGCCGAGCAGGTCCGCGAACGGCATTCCCTCGAAGAAGGCTTCGATATCCATACCACGACTGCACGTGGGAAGTAATTAAATGTGCATGCAGCGACCCATTCAGGTATGCACGTTTCCGACGACGACGGAGTCCGAACGATAACGTTCGACCGCCCGGAGGTTCGCAACGCTTTCACGCCCGAGGCCGCAGGCGAACTCGCCGAACTCATCGCCGAAAGCGACCCGAAAGAACACGACGCCGTCGTGTTGACCGGCGAAGGCAAGGCGTTCAGCGCGGGGGGCGACATCGAGTCGATGGCCGAACGTGAGGAGAACGTCCGGGAGGCATACGAGCGCGTTCGAGACACGCTCTCCCGCGTCGTTCACGAGGTGCTGACCGCTCCCGTTCCGGTCGTCGCGAAGGTCAATGGCGACGCCGTCGGAGCGGGAATGGCGCTGGTTACGGCCGCCGACTTCGCCTACGCGACCGAGTCCGCACGGTTCGCGGCGTCGTTCATCAACGTCGGCCTCATCCCCGATATGGGTGGGACGTTCATCCTCCCCCGACTCGTCGGCCTGCGGAAGGCGAAGGAACTCGCGTTCACCGGACAGATGATTTCGGCGGAGGAAGCGGCCGAATTGGACATCGTGAACGAAGCCGTCACCGACGAACAACTCGACATCCGCGTCACGGAACTGACGGACACGCTAGCGGACCAACCCACCCACACCATCGCGTTGGGCAAGCAGGCACTCCACGAGAATTTGGGAAAGGACTGGCGCGAAGCGTTGGATTACGAGACGATGGTTCAGTCCCAGGCCTACGACATGCCTGCCCACATCGAGGGCGTCTCTGCGTTTTTGGAGGGCAGAGAACCTGACTTCGAGTGAGACCGTTTTCGACTGGATTCCTTCTGCACCGGTGTTTTGGCCGAGTTTGTGTTAACTTTCTCTCATCTTCTCCGGGCGGGGGGTGTCGGGTTTGGATCTTATAAATCGTATTTCGCTCTATAGAATCATACCTCGCGTGCCGCTCGCATTACCGAATCTCGAAGTGGAAAATCTGTCCGGTGCCGAGATGCGCGCCGCAACACGGCGGTGCCGTCGAGGACGCTGACGGAAAGTGGCCGTACAGGACCGTTCTTCTGGGGCAACTTCCGTCGATCTCACTCGACCGTCACGAGAGCTGCAGTCGCTTCGGTGTCAGCCGTAAGAAGGGTAGAATACCTCGTTTCGGCTGTCGTTACTCGAACAGTTCGACGGCCTGTTCGTAACGGTCGGCGGGTTCCTCCCAGTCGACGACCTCGAAGAAGTTGTCGACGAAGTCGCCGCGGTCCGGCCCGTAATCGTAGTAGTAAGAGTGTTCCCACACGTCGAGGGCGAGAATCGGGTGACTACCCCAGAGCGCGCCCTGGTCGTGTTTGTCCACGACGAGGTTCCGGAGTTGATTGCTGAAGGAGTCGTAGACGAGAAGCGCCCAGCCACCGGCGGCGCTCGCGGCGGCCTCGAACTCGCCCTTCCACGCCTCGTAGGACCCGAAGTCCTCCTCGATGCGGTCGGCCAGCGCGCCCTCGGGAGCGTCGCCGCCGTCGGGACCCATCGATTGCCAAAACAGGTCGTGCAGGACGTGTCCGCTGCCGTTGTGGGTGACGTTCCGGATGGCACCCGCGGACGACGAGAAATCGCCTTCGTCGCGATTCGCCGCGAGGGTTTCCTCGGCGCTGTTCCACCCGTTTACATAGCCCTGATGGTGGGTGTCGTGGTGCCACGTCAGCACCTGTTCCGAGATGTGCGGTTCCAATGCATCGTAGTCGTACGGAAGCGGTGGTAGTTCGTATTCGCTCATTGATATCGCCGAATTCGGATACGTCCGGCGATAACATGAGGATTTCCTGTATCGAATTCAAGTAGACCTGATGTCATTTTTGCGTGGAAGGGGAGATGGAGGACGAGTACGTACGAAGACAGGTCTGACATCCAACGTACTTGTTGTATGGCCAACAATATTATCGCCATCGATAGCATACCACTCTCGATGAGTACAATAACCGAAGAGCGACGCGCTCACGAACTCGATTCCGACGCACAGGCACTGTTGGACAAACTGGTCGAAGAGGGTGCACCCGACCTTTCGCATCTCTCGCCGGAACAAGCCCGCGCGCTGTTGGGGGGGTTGTTCACCCCAGATGTCGAACCCGAATCGGTCGCCTCAGTCGAGGAACGAAAAATCCCGGCGTACGCACGGGATATCCGCGTTCGAATCTACGACCCGTCCCCCGGCGACTCGCTTCCCGCGGCCGTCTACTTCCACGGCGGTGGCTGGGTCGTCGGCGACCTCGACACCCACGACGGCGTCGCACGGTCGCTCGCCAACGAGGGTAACTGCGTCGTCGTCTCCGTCGATTACCGGTGTGGCCCGGAACATCCGTTTCCGGGAGCCGTCGAAGACGCGTATCTCGCGACGAAGTGGACCGCCGACAACGCCGACGAAATCGGTGCGGGCAGGGGTCTGGCCGTCGTCGGCGAAAGCGCGGGCGGCAACTTGGCTGCCGTCGTCGCACAGATGGCTGTCGAAAAGGAAGTCGACGCGCCGGAAATCGAGCATCAGGTGTTGCTCTATCCTGTGACGGACCACTCGTACGATACTAAATCGTACGAGGAGAACGCGGACGGCTACTTCCTGACTGCGCGAGGAATGGTATGGTTCTGGAACCACTACCTGCGGGACGACATCGACGGAGCGAACCCTCGCGCATCGCCACTTCGCGCACCGAAAGAGACCCTCGCCGAACTACCCCCGACGACGCTGGTCACCTGCGGATACGGCCCGCTTCGGGACGAGGGATACGCTTACGCCGAAGCGCTCTCCAATGCGGGTGTCCGCGTGGACCACACCAACTACGACGGCATGATTCACGACTTCGCCAACATGCGCCGACTCGCCGACCCGTTCCCGAGCGTCGAAGCCGCGGACGACGTGCGCCGACGTGCCGGTGAGGCGCTTCGAAGGGCGTTCGAATGAGGATTCGTGGCCGGAACTGAAACGATTCGACGCGAACGGGCCGACTTCGAAAACGACGGAGGCGCTATGCGGCGTGGCTATGTCGGCCGAGCGAATCGGCATCGAAAATAGACCGAGAAAGCGCTGTGAAAGTGGTGTTTTTGTCAAAAATTCACCGAACGATTTAACGGAATGGGGACCTATGAGATGACACACGTAATGGTCCCTGATCCCTTCACGACTGCCGTCGTGGTGTTCGCGGTCGGTATCGGACTCGCGTTCACCTACTTCGGCTACTCCTTCGTAACACAACTCACGTCGCTCGTCGGTGGTCTCGGCGGTGCTCTGTTCGGGAGCTTCGCCGCGCGAACCCTCGCCCCTTCGTTCGGAATCGCATCTCCGGACCTCCTGATAGTGTCGCTCGTCGGAGCCCTCATCGGCGGGTTCATCGGGAGTCGAATCGCGTACTCCGCCCAACGGTTCGCCATCGTCGGAGTGGCCGTCATTACTGCCGCGTCGGTGACCTACTCCTCGCTCGGTTCGGGCGGAATGGAATCGATAGCCATCCCGATGCTCAACGGGGCCGTAGACCCGGTCGTCGGGTCGCTGGTCGCCGCCGGCGTCGTCGGCATTCTCGTCTGGCGGTTCTACCTCCCGTTCCTGACCGTCGTGACGAGTCTCTTCGGCGCGACCATCCTCCAACGACTCGCACGCCAGTGGGGAACCGTCCTGCCGGTATTTCACGCCGACGTGTGGACGACACTCGGAACGAACGAGGTCCTCTGGTTGCTCCTCGTCGGGTCGGGCATCGTGATTCAGTATCGGCGCTATCGCCGGGTGAAATCACACGTCGGGTTGCGGCGTTTAGCCCCCGGCCGCTGACGGTTCCGTATTTCTACTTCTCACGTTTTCCTACTGGTCCGTTTTCATACCAATACCTTGTCCAATACCACAAAGCTTTCACCCACGCTGTCAAAAGCTACTGTTGAAACCACATGTCCGTCTGGTTGGTCACCTATACGTACAGAGACGGAAGCGTCGTCCGTCGCACTCTCGACGCCCCGACGATAGACGACGCCTACGAGGCGTCTTCCCTCCCGAAAACGGTCGGCGGTCGCGTCCTCGATACGATTACCGTCGAGGAGCAAACGCGTCACTCCGACGTGCATCACACGTCCATCGAGTTCGGAGAGGAGCAACGCTGTACCGAACCCACCCCGCAGACGCGGATGGTGGAGTCCGGAAGACAGTCACCGAAAGTCGCCCAGAGCGACACACCGTAAATCACATCGCAAACGGCCGTGCTGACGGGCCGTCATCTACTCGACGTCATCGAAGGCCTTGAGGACGACTTTGCTCAACGACGGATGGATGTGAATCGTTCCAGTGACGTCGCCCACCGTCCCGGACCCGCTCGCCAACGCGAGGAGGACTTCGTGAATCAACGTCGAGGCGTCGGTGCCGATGATGTGACAGCCGAGAATCGACCCGTCGGGGTCCGCGAGTACTTTGACGAATCCGTCCCGGTCTTTGAGCGCGTTTCCCATCACCGTCTCGCTGTAGGCACATCGCCCGACGAGGTACTCCCGTCCGTCGTTCCGCAGTTCCTCCTCGGTCCGTCCGGTTCCAGCGACCTGTGGTGACGTGAAAATCGCGTGGCCCATACCGGTGTAATCGACCGCCTCACCCTCGCCGTCGAGGGCGTTTTTCACGACGTACTCCACCTCGTGGTCGGCGGCGTGCTTGAACTCGTAGTCCCCGATAACGTCGCCGTGTGCCCAGACGTTTTCCGCGCTCGTCTCGAGGTACTCGTTCGTCTCGACGTAGCCCCTGTCGTCGAGTTCGATGCCCGCCGCTTCCGGGTCGAGACGGTCGGTGTTCGGCCGCCTGCCGGTCGCGACGAGTACCTCGTCGGCCGTGACCGCAATCGGTTCGCCTTCCTCCGCGGTCGCCGTCACCGTTACCCGTCCGTCCTCCTGCGTCACGGCGGTGGCTTCGTAGCCGACGTGAACCGTGTGGCGACGGCGAGCGACTTCCGTGAACGTCTCCGCGATTTCGCGGTCCTCGTTCGGGACGAGGACGTCGTTTCGCCCGATGATCGTGACGGCGGTTCCGAGGGCTTCGTAGAAGTAACCGAGTTCGGCGGCGATGTAGCCGCCGCCGATGACGACCAATCGGTCGGGCCGTCTGTCGAGGCGAAGCGCGTCGGTACTCGTGAGGTAG
Organism: Haladaptatus sp. HS23; assembly: GCF_056892285.1. Classification (NCBI taxonomy): domain Archaea; kingdom Methanobacteriati; phylum Methanobacteriota; class Halobacteria; order Halobacteriales; family Haladaptataceae; genus Haladaptatus; species Haladaptatus sp. HS23. The sequence goes on from NZ_JBXGLH010000004.1 coordinate 185,821, forward strand.
TCCACGTCCTCGATACCGTCGATGGGTGGAATCGCGGGACGCGCGCCGACCGCCACGACGACTTTGTCACCTCGAATCCGCTCGTCGCCGACTTCGAGGGTTCGTTCGCCGACGAACCGCGCGTCATCGCGGAACAGCGTGAGGTTTTCGCGTTCCCTGTCAGTTCGTTCCATCCGGTCCGATTTGACCTCCATCGCGTCGGTCACTTCGTGGACGATGCGCGGGAAGTCGATTCGGTCGAGTTCGGCGTCGACGCCGAACTCGCCGGCACGGCGCACGGTTTCCACGATATCGGCGCGATGAATGAGCGTCTTCGACGGGTTACACCCCCGATTGACGCACGTTCCGCCGAGCGGTCCGCGTTCGACGAGCGCCGCGTCCAACCCTCGGTCGGCGGCCGCGAGCGCCACTTTGTTCCCGGTTCCCCCGCCGATGACGACGACGTCGAATTCCTCCATTTCAGTCACCCGACGCCCATACGACGTGGATGGTGAAGAATTTCACCGCGGACAACCGGACCTACAGAATCCGGTTGCCACTGACTTTCACGGACACCGTATCGACCGTCTTTCCGTCGAAATCGACCGCCGAAAGCGTGGACTTGCCGACCGGTACGAAGACCTTCTTCGACGATTGGCCGCTCTGGACGGTACCGGTGTCGAATTCGCTCCCGCTCGAACTGATGACCGTGAGCTTTCTGACGCCGTATCTCGTCGTCGCTTCCGGTGTGAGACTGATGCTCGCACTCACCCGACCGCTGGCCCACGGTTCGCTGACGGAAACCTTCTCGAACACCTCCGAGTCGTCGATTCCCGAGACGCTCACCTTCGGGTCGAGGGTCAGACAGCCGCTCGTTCCGACGAGTCCGGCCGCGGCGGCCGCCCCGAGAAACGCTCGGCGTGAGCGGCGGGCCTCTCCGTCGCTCGCGTCGTCGTTCCCCGTCATCGCTGTGAATCCCTCAGGATGAGCGGTCCGATGGCGAGCGTTCGTTTTGCGACCGTTGCGATGCGCAGGATGTACGAGACGAGCAGCATGAACGGAATCAGCGTCACGCTGAACGCCGCGCCGACGACTAACAGAATGTCGGAAAACCCGAAGGTCGTTCCGGTGAACGTTCCACTTCCGACGAAGGCGAGCATCGCACCGGCCACGAACAGCGCGGGAATCGCGGCGTACAGTATCATCTGCGAGAGGTCGATGAGCGCCCACTGGAAGTAGAGCGTCTTGATGTGTTCACGCGCGGGGCCGAACATCGACAGCGACGTTTTCAACTGTTCGAACCGTCGGAGTTGGTCGTCGGATAACTCGTCACGATACTCGTCGCGCATCCGCTCGACGTGGAATATCTTCCACGAGTAGTTGAAATCGAGCGCCGCGAACAGCACGTCGAACGTTCCGAACTTCGCGCCGTCGAGTTCCTCCTTGACCGTGTCCGCGTTGCCGGTGAGACTGTCGATGAACTCGTCGAGTTCGTCGCGCAACTCCCCGTTCCCTTCCTCGCCGACCGAATCCCGCAGTTCGTTCGCCCGTTTCTCGGTCGTGTCGATTATCTCGCTCAGAAACGCGGACGGGTCGGACGGAGTGGTGTGACCTATCATCTCGCCGACGAAGTTTCGGAAGTCCATCGCGTCGCTCATCCGCCCGCGCTGGTCGCCGAGCGGACCGTTCTCCTGTGAGATGACCAACTGGGTGATGGTGACGACGAGCGTCGTCGCGGTGATGTTCGCGCCCAACAGGGTCGAGAACATCGTTTCGATAGTGTCCGTTTTCGCGACTTCGGACTTCAGCGGCGGGTAGAGGAACGTCCCGGCGAGGACGAACGCGATGAAAAAGAGTAGAATTATCACGCCCGTCACGACCAGTCGTCTCGCGCCGAGAACGATCCACAGCTTTGCTCGGCTCTCACCGGCCCGCTCGCGCATCGTGTTCGCGGTGCTGATTTCGTTGCCGTTGTCGTCGCTCTCACTCATCCGAGTCGTCGTCCTCCTTCCATGCCGGTCGCTTGAAGACGAGATACTTCGTCCCCCCACCGACGTACTCGATAGTCGATACCAACTCCCAACCGTCTTCTCCAAGCTTGTTCAGGTCGTTTTCGGGGTCGATGGACTCCTTTTTCGTACTCCCCCGCGGCGGCCTGATGGTGTGGTATTCCCACTGCTCGGTCGCTCGCTTCGCCATAGATTGATTGGTTCGGGAACGGGAATGAATAGAATTGTGGCCCCGAACTGTCGCGTGTCGGTTTTCGGACTACAGGTCGAGGAACTCCTCGGCGTTCTCCCAGAGGATCTTTCGCTGAACTTCCTCAGGGAAGTCGAGGTTCTCGAACTGGTCCAACCACTGGCCCGGCCGAATCATCGGGTAGTCCGTCCCGAACATCACTTTGTCCTGCAGGAGCGTCTTCGCGTAGTGGAGGACTTGGTCGTCGATGTACTTCGGAAGCCACCCGGAGAGGTCCATGTAGACGTTCCCCTTCTGTTGGCAGATGGCGAGTTGCTCCTGTTCCCACGGGAACGCGGGGTGAGCGAGGAGGATTTGCAGGTCGGGGTGTTCCGCGGCCACGTCGTCGATGAGCATCGGGTTGCCGTACTTGATTTTGAGGCCGCGTCCGCCGGGTGCGCCCGCGCCGAGCGTGGAGTTACCGCCGTGGAAGACGACGGGGACGCCGAGGTCCTCGATGGTCGAGAACAGTTCCTCGTGTTCTGGTGCGCTCGGGTCGAATCCCTGTGCAATCTGCTGGAACTTGAACCCGGAGAGGTCGAGGTCCTCGACGACCCGGTGGGCCTCCTCCACGCAGTCGTCTTTCAGCGGGTCCACGCTGCCGAACCCGATGAAGAAGTCGTCGTACTCGTCGCGGACCTCGGCGACGTAATCGTTCGGCACCGGCGGGTTACCGGTGTTCGTCTCCGCGTCCCATCCGAGGAGAATCGTTCGCCCGATTCCGGCCTCGTGGTACTCCTCGACGAACGAATCGTAGGTGTCCGTCTCCATCTTCGCGCCGAACTTGCTCGCCGCGTCCTCCATCATCTGTCCGCCCGCGTCCTCCAAGAATTCCTTCGTGGGTTGGTGTGCGTGCGTGTCGATGATCGGTGTCTCCTCCGCTTCGAGTACGTCGAGGGTCATACACGATAGTTCGCCGGAGACGTGAAAAAGGTGGTCGAACCGTCGTCGTGCTATCACGGCATCGAATCTGTCGTTCGTGAACGATAATTTTAGTAATTAAATCACGTATTGATTTTATGGATTATACGGACCTCTCTGTCGAAGATGTCCGAGAAATCCGATACACGAAACGATCGAGCGGGGACACTCGACCGACGGTCGTATTTGAAAATCGCAAGCGGTGCGGCGGTTGCAGGAGGGACCGCCGCCGGAATCGTCCCGACGATGGCGTCGTCGAGAGGTATGAACGGGGAGGCATCGGACCAAACGATGGCACCGAACGACGTTCCGGACCCGGACGACTTCCAGTACAACGACGTGTTCGACGTGGTGGACGACCTCGGGATGGACCCGACCGGGGAGGAACCGATAGACGACGTCCTCCGCGACCACTTGGCGAGCAACACGAAACTGGAGTTCCCGCAGGGGACCTTCCGTGTCACCGAATTGGTGTACAACTACGGGAAGGGACTCCACGACTTCGGCATGGTCGGCGTCGAAACGGGCGCGACCATCGTCCTCGACACGCCGGACAGCGCCACGCCGAGTCCCGGCGCGTCCTGGCTGTCGCTCGGTGGAAGCGGGTCCTACAACATCCAATACGAGGGGCTTCGACACGACGTGGGAGGCGCGCCCGAAGCGCCGGGAATGCAGATCAACGTGGACGACGGCCTGGTCGTCCGGGACGTTCTCCATCGCGGCGTCCACGACGGGTCGAAAGGCCCGTTCATCTTCGGTCTCTTCAGCGAGGACGGGACCGGACTCATCGACGAACTTCGCGCCCCCGATGGCGCGCCCGACGGGAGCGGTGCGGTGGGTCTGTTCGTCCACCAGTACATGAAGGGGAGCCTCGAACTCAGGAACTGCTGGATAGAGGGGTTCCCGAACAACGGACTCTACGAGTCGAGCAAGAGCACCGGTACCGTGACTGTGAACGGCGGCCTGTACAAGAACAACAACATCGCCAACGTTCGACTCGCCGGGTCTGGCGGCACGGTTCAGGACTGTTGTGTGGTCGTCGACGAACCCCACTCCGACCCGGATTTCCCGACGAACATGCGCGGTATCTGGCTGTTCGCCGACGATGCGACCGTCGAGAACTGCCACGTCACACAAACCGCCGACGCGGTGAGCGACGGCGCAATTCTCGCCGCCGGAGCGGGAACGACCGAGATACGGAAAACGCGGGTTCGAGTCGACACGGACGACGTGTCGGGGGTGTACGCGGTGAGACCCGAATCGACGCCCGCACCGGTCGTGTGTTCCGGAGTCGCGGTGACGGGCGACGCCGACCACACCAGAAGCGGATATCCGGGGAGCGCCGCACTCCGTGCCGTCGGCCGCCCAAACTCTTCTTTCAAATCCTGCTGCGTGAAACAGACCGGGACCGACCGCGACGGAGTTCTGTTACAACAGTGCGACGGAAGCCGAGTGAAGGGGAGTTCGTTCGACGTAACCGGCGACCCGATCACCCTCGACCAGTCGAGTAACGTCACCCGACGGAACAACAGGGTCGGAACCCTCTCCTGTGCGCGCCCGTCGTGTTCGTACGACCCGAACTCGCCCGTCGATGGGTTCGAGGACGACGCACTGTCGGCCTACTCGTTCGACCGCGGGAAATCCGGGGCGAGCGTCGTTTCGTCGCCGGTTCGGAGCGGTGACGGTGCGCTCTCGATTGCGAACACGGCCACGGAGATGACGAACACGGACGGACTCTCGGCGTATCCCTCCGCGGGCGAGACGGTGAGCTACTGGCTTCGCGGGGACGGCGGCGCGGCGGACGTCAACCTCTCCTACGGCGTGCAGGACGCCGACAACCGATACTTCGTCCGCGTGGACCTCGCCAACGCCGACCTCATGCTGTTCCGATACGAGGACGAGGCGACACGGCGACTCGATTCGGACTCGTCCGGGTACTCCCTCTCACAGAAGGCGTGGTACGAACTCGTCGTGGACTGGAGCGAGGAGGGTAACCACATGGCGACGCTTCGGGACGCCGACGGCAATCACGTCGCGAGGGTTTCCGGGAGCGACGGGACGTGGTCGTCCGGCGGCATCGGCTACGACGCGTATCTCGACTGCGGTCAGCAGGTCGTCATCGACGACGTGACGCTGAAGTAGTGCGCCGATTCCCCGTCAGAGTCCCGCGCCGAGCATGAGGACGGCGACGGCGCAGGTGACGATTGCGACGGGGACACCCACCGATAGCAACCGCCAAATGGAGATGTCCACCCCTCGGCGGGCGGCCTGTTGCAACGCGATGAGTGTGGCCGCGCTGGCGATGGGTGTGGCGTTTCCGGCGAGGGTGCTGACCGCGGAGAGGACTAACCACCCGGATTGACTCGTGACACCCGAGGAGAGGAGGACGACGGCCGGAACGTTGCTGATGAGGTTCGACAGGACGAACGTCAGTCCGGCGAATTGCCAGCCAGCGCCGAATCCGGAGACGAATCCTATCAGTGATGTTTCCTCCAAACTCCCGACGAGGACGAAGATACCGACGAACAGGACGATGATGCTCCAGTCCATCCCGTGCAGAATCTCCTCGCCGGGAACCCGACGGAACAACTGGAGCCACGTGATGTGGAGAATCCCCATCGACGCGGCGATGATGCCGGGGTCGGAGTTCGGGAAAACGATGAGGAGGGCGAACGTAGCGAGGAGAAAGGCGACGCTCGACAGCGCCCACCGCTCGTCGATGTCGGGGACGGGAATCTCGGGAAGCGTCGTCCCGGCGGCCGTAATCGGCACGAGGACGACCGCCGCGATGACGAGGCACACGAGCGCGACTGGCGCGAGGTGGGCGACGAACTCGACGGATGTCAGGCCGCTTCGATTCAAAATGTAGGCGTTCTGTGGGTTGCCGAGCGGTGTCGCCGCGCTGCCGATGTTCGCACCGAGGACGACGGCGATGACGAGCGCGTCGGAGGCCATGTTGGTTTCATCATCCGGGGGAGATATAGGATGTTCGGACGGGAAGGTTCTCACAGCGGACGACCGATTTCCCCGAAATCGGCGTCAGTCGCTACGGAACGTCCCGACCCGTCGGTTTCCGTGGATGGAATCGTACACGTCGATGCGAACGTCGTTCGGGGCCGTAAGCGAGTCGCGGTCCACGACGGTCACGCTCGAATACACGAGCGAACGCGTCTCGGTGGCGTCGGTGAGTTCGGTCGGTTCGCGCACCATCGCCGTGCGAATCGACCAGATACCGCTTCGCGCTATTTCACCGGGGATGTAGGAGAGGAGGGACGGATTATCGGCCGTGCTTCTCGACTCCACGACGAGCAGGAACTGTTCGTCGAAGTCCGTCGCCATCAAATCCGACATCCCTTCGCCGACCGTTTCGGCGTCCAACCGTTTCGCGGCGAGTTCGCTCGTCAGCACCGCCCCGAAGTACTGCGTTTTGGGATTCGCATCGCTCAAGCCTCCCTCGATGAACCTGTCGTCGCTGTCGTGCAGTTTGCCGTAGCCCCAATCCATTGTGAGGTCGTGATGGAGGAGGTTGCGGCCGAGGAATCCACCGGTAACGGCGGCGATCCCGAGTCCGGTGCTGGCACCGAGGAACGTACGGCGGTTCATACTATTCGAAACTTGTTAGAAGAATAAAAATAATCCGGTCGTCCCGAACGTTCAGTCGCGGCGCTTGACGAGGAACTTCATGTCGCCTTCGAAGACGACGGTGTCCTCCTGATTGGCCATCGTGGTGTCGATGACGACGAGGCCGGAGTCCTCACGGCTGGAGAGTTCCTTCGTCTCGATGACTTCCATGTCGAGCGAGACGGTGTCGTCCATCTTGACGGGGGCGGGTATGTCCATGTAGTTCATGCCGAGGAAGGCGAGAACGGTTCGCTCCAAGAAGCCACATCGGTAAACGAACCCTGTCGCCAGCGAAAACGTCATCGGCCCGTGGGCGACGCGCTCGCCGAAGTACTCGTCCTCGGCGTAGTGCTTGTTCGTGTGGAGTTCCGTCCAATCACCGGTGAAGGCGGAGTGCATCACGAAGTCGTACTCGGTGACCGTCCGGCCGACGCTCTCGAACGTCTGGCCCTCCTCGAAGTCCTCGAAGTAGTGCGGTTCGTAGCTGTAAGCCATGTCGAACCCCACTCGGGAAGAATATAAGTAACTACTGTGCGGAACCGCCACATGGCGAATATCCCGGACGAGAGATTCGACGAAATCGCAACCGACCCTTACTGTGCCACGCTCGGAATCGAACTCACGAACCTCGGTTCGGGAACGGCGAGAACGGAACTCACGGTTCGGAAGGAACTGTTGAATTTCCACGGGACGCCCCACGGCGGGGCCGTTTACTCGCTCGCGGATGCGGCGTTCGCGGCGGCGTCGAACGCCGACGGCGACACGGCCCTCGCGCTGGAGACGAACATCTCCTATCTCTCGGCGGCAGAGGTGGGCGATACGCTCGTCGCGGTTGCAGAACGCGAGGACGAAACTCGACGTACCGGGTCGTATCGAGTCGGGATTCGTGTCGAGAGAGAGGGAAATGACGAAGAAAGAGGGGGTGAGCAGAGCGAGAAGAGCGCGGAAATCGCCATCTTCCGCGGCCGGGTGTACAAACCCTGAGTGACGGAAGTCCCCCACTTTTCGGATACTCGGCCGAAAAAGATAGAACTCCACTACTGGCTCCGGAAAATCCGACCGTGAATCGTGGTTCTTCGGTAGTGATATTTGACACCTATTTTTATCCAGATGATAGTTACATCGAGAACTCCAAGCGGTAAACGCCTTTGAAAATATATGCGGAAAGAAATGAGAATTTTATTGCTGTATGGGGCTTAAATTCTATATTTGGTAGGATAATGGTGTGATTTATGCTGGTTCAGAAAATGGAGTGGTATATGAACACGAGTCCCATGGCGTGGACTCCATCGCTGCTTTACGCACCGAGTGGAGTGCGACACCCTCGACGGAACGTCGTCGTTCTGTCCGACGGGACCGGTACCGAACGAACTGTCTCGTTCGCGGCGACGCTCGCCGACGCTCGGGACGGCGAGTTGATACTCGTCAATGCGGCCGTCAGGTCGTCCGGAACGCCGCTCTCGCTCGCCAACGGTATGTTGGACGAGCGCCGGGAGATGGCCCGTCGAAGCCTGACAACGGTGGACTCGTCGCTGGACCTGCAAACTCGTGCGGCGGCCCGTGTCGGTCGGAATTACTCGACCATCGCACGGGAGGTGAGCGAGGAGTTCTCCGCCGGCGTCGTCGTCGTCGACGAGTCGGAGTCGATGACGCCGACGGCGCTCGGTCGAAGCGTCGCGACGCGCGTCGGCGGGCGCGTCGATTGCGACGTTATCTCCGTCGGCGGGAACCATCTCTCACCCGACGTGTCCTCGATTCTCGTCCCAGTCGCTGGCGGGCCGCATTCGGGGTTGGCCGTGGACATGGCGCGATACATCGCCGAGAAATACGGTGCCTGGCTCGAACTCCTCCACGTCGTCCCCTGTTCCGAGGACGACCGCGCTCACGCCGATGCGAACCGATACATCACCGCGGCGAACGAGCGCCTCGGCGAATTCTCCGCCGTGGATAAATGGATTCTCGAAGCCGACGACGCTACCGACGCTATTATCGACCAATCGCAGTACTACGACGTTACCGTCCTCGGTGCACCGCAGAAGAACAGACTTCGGGAGTTCGTCTTCGGTTCGACGACGGAGGACGTGCGGTCCTCGGCGTACAGTACCGTCGTCAGCGTCGAACGCTCGGACCGACGCGACTCGCTGTTGGGGAACTGGCTCTGACCGAAGTCGACTGCCGTTCGATGACTGAGTCAGCGGATTACAGTTCTCAAAAATGACGGCGTCAGCGGTGGTCGTAGACGCGCTTTACCTTCCCGACCTCGGTCCGTTCGATGGCACCGGGTTCGACCACTTCGAGTTTGTCGGGTTTGACGTCCAAAATCTCACTCAGTCGGGCGTGGATTCGCTCGCGGAGTTCCGCGGGGGAATCCTCGAAGCTCTCGTGGTACTCGACGGATATCTCCATCTTGTCGAGTTGTCCGTCCCGCCGCAGGTCGATGCGATAGTGGGGTGCGACGGCGTCCAAATCGACCATCACCTCCTCGATTTGACTCGGGTAGACGTTCACGCCTCGAACGATGAGCAGGTCGTCGGCGCGTCCCGTGACGTTGCCCATCCGGACCATCGTGCGCCCGCAGTCACATCGTTCGTAGTTCAGCGTCGTCATGTCGCCGGTGCGGTAGCGCAGGACGGGCAGGGCTTCCTTCGTCAGACTCGTGATGACGAGTTCGCCCTCCTCGCCCTCGGGGAGCGGTTCACCCGTGTTCGGGTCGACGACTTCGGGATAGAAGTGGTCCTCCCAGACGTGCTGGCCGTCCTGTGCCTCGGCGCACTCGATGGAGACGCCCGGCCCGATGATTTCGGACAGGCCGTACACGTCCACCGCGGTCACGCCGAGGGCGTCCTCTATCTCCTCGCGCATCGGGTCCGTGAACGGTTCCGCGCCGATGATGACGGTCGAGAGCGAAAGGTCGTGCGGGTCGATACCGCGCTCTTCCATCGCTTCTGCGATATAGAGGCAGTAGGAAGGCGTACAGGAGAGAACGTCGCTTTCCAAATCCTGCAACATGTCGATTTGCCGAGCGGTGTTGCCGCCGCCGACGGGGATGACACAGGCACCGAGTTCCTCCACGCCGTCGTGGAATCCGAGGCCTCCCGTGAACAGCCCGTAGCCGTATGCGTTCTGGACGACGTGTTCGGGTTCGACGCCCGCGGCGGCGAGCGACCGGGCCATCACCTCACGCCAGACGCCGAGGTCCGACTCGGTATACCCGACAATTTTCGGCTTTCCGGTCGTTCCCGAGGAGGCGTGGATTCGCCGTAGCTCCTCGCGCGGAACCGCGAACATCCCGTCCGGATAGTTGTCGCGAAAATCCTCTTTCGTCGTGAACGGCAGTTTGGACACGTCTTCGACGCTCTCGATGTCGTCCGGCGCGATGCCCGCGTCGTCGAGGGCCTCTCGGTAGAACGAGACGTTTTCGTAGGCGTGGGCGACCGTTTCGGCGAGTCGCTCGTTCTGCAGCGCACGCAGCTCCTCCCGAGATGACGTCTCGGTGTCACTGTATGTCATGCTTATTCGTGATTCGAAGTCCCACGGGAAAACTGTTTCTCGATTACGGTCGAAAGATGGCGTCCCGTCTGAACGTTTATTTTCCTCGCCGTTGCACGCCGAGTGGATGGCAACTGTCTCGGAACTCTGGGGGCGGTCAGGGGAGCGTACGCAACACTGGTGGGTTTTCGTCGGGGGGTACGCCCTCGTCGTCTTCGCCATTCTTCTCGTCGCGGCGCACGGCGGGGAGTCAGGGCTCGCCGACACGTATCTACTCCCCGCCGTGCTGTTTTACGCACCCCCCTTCGTCTCCGCCGTGAGCGCGTTCCGTGGCGGCGGTTTCCCCGCCAGTCTCGCCGTCGGGCTCGCACCCGGCGTCCTGTTCGCCCTCGTCGTCGGTGGTCTCGACCTCGTGGGACACGCCGCCCCGGGGGAGGCCCCGGTTTGGGCGTTAGCCGTCGGGTTCGGCCTCCTCGGCGTCGTCGGGTCGTTGCTCGGATTCGGGGTCAGTAAGGCCGTGTGTCGGTTCGTGGAATCCAGATAGGGACATCCGAGCCGAAAAGTCGAGACGCCGTCGCACGAGTGACCACAGCGGGTCGATTTCGCGGTGAACGAGTCGAAACTGTCGAGGTGAAAAATACGGTGTATGGAACACTGAGACCGGACGGTGCGAAATTCGAGACCGATTTCCTCCCTATTCGACCGCGTATCCCTTGTCCTGTAGGACGTCCGTGACTCGCTCACGGTGGTCGCCCTGTAATTCTATCGCCCCCTCGTGTACCGTCCCCCCGGTGGCCATCTTGCGCTTGAGTTCGGAAGCGAGGTCCTTTACGTTCACCTCGCTCGGGTCGAACCCCTCGACGATGGTTACCGGCTTGTCGTATCGTCGTTTCTCGGTTCGGATGACGAGGCGTTGTTCGGTTCGCCCCAAGTCTTTGTCGATGCCGAGTTCTTCCGGGAGTCCCGTGATGGAACTCAGGTCGTCTTTGTCGTTTGCCACGGCAAACGACCTATGCCACGGAGTACCTTGGCTCTGTCTCACGTCAACCGACGGACAGCAACGGCCGTCAGTTCGAACACCCGTCGTCGAAGAGGTCGGTAAAGAACCCGAGACGCCCCGACGAGTACGTGATGACGATGTCGTGACAGTCGTCGTCATCCATCGTCACGTGACCCCGTGCGTCGGCAACTCGGACAGTGACGTCGTACAGCCCCGGCTTTCCCCAATCGCCGGAGACGGCAGCGTTGCCTTCACGGTTCTCGTCGTCGGCACCGCCGACCCGCTTCGAAAGGGTGGCGACGGTCGTTCCGTATCGCTCGATTTCGATGTGGAAGACGCGCGGGTCCGTATCTTCGTTGATGAGCGAGAGGTCGCCGATGGTCGCGGAAGCGGAGTCGAGCACGTGGAGGCATCCGGCGGTCGAACCCGCAGAGAGGCCGGTCAGACCGGCGAGAATCGCCCGTCGTTTCATATCCTCCAACGAATCAGTCCACCAGCATAGGTTTTCTCCCGCGAATCTCAAGCTTCTAAACCCGTCCCCCCGTCGTTACAACCATGGAACGAGTCGCAATTATCGGCGCGTCGATGACCCAGTTCGGGCAGCGCGACGCGTGGGTACGCGAACTGTTAGCGGAGGCGGGGTCGGCCTGCCTCGACGACGCGGACGTCTCGCCGTTGGACGTAGAACATCTCTACGTCTCGAACATGGCAAGCGGCGAGTTCGAGGGCCAGACCGGCGTGCCGAACGCGCTGGCACACGACCTCGGTGCGCTTCCGGCGTACACGCAACGAATCGACCAGACGAGTTCGAGCGGCGGGGCCGGAATCTACGCCGCGTGGCAGTCGGTCGCCTCCGGAGCGAGCGACCTGACCCTCCTCGTCGGCGGCGAGAAGATGACCCACAAATCGACCGCCGAGGCGACGGACGTCATCGCCTCGCTCACACATCCCGTCGAGTACAAACACGGCCTCACGTTACCGAGTTTCGCGGGACTGACCGCGCGGCGCTACCTCCACGAGTACGACGCGCCACGCGAGAGTTTAGCCAAGGTGGCCGTCAAGAACCACGAGAACGGCGTGGACAACCCGCACGCGCAGTTCCGGAAGGAAGTCGATGTGGAGACGGTGATGGAGTCGCCAATCGTCGCCGACCCGCTTCGACTCTACGACTTCTGTCCCATCACGGACGGGAGCGCAGCACTGTTGTTCTGCCCCGAATCCGAGGCGAAGCAGTATACCGACGAGTACACCGTCGTTTCGGGCATCGGCGGCGCGACCGACACGCACGTGGTCCACGAGCGCGACGACCCGACGGTGATGGGCGCGGCCGTCGAAAGCAGCGAACTCGCCTACGCGATGTCCGACCGAACACCGGACGACATCGACGTGGCGGAACTCCACGACATGTTCACCATTCTCGAATTCCTGCAGAGCGAGGCCGTCGGCTTCTTCGAGCAGGGCGAGGGCTGGAAAGCCGTCGATGAGGGCGTCACCGACCGGGACGGCGACCTTCCCATCAACACCTCCGGCGGCTTGAAATCGAAAGGCCACCCGCTCGGCGCGAGCGGCGTCGCACAGGCGTACGAACTCCACCAGCAGTTACTCGGCAACGCCGGGGAACGACAGGTCGAGGCCGAAGTCGGCCTCGCGTGCAACGTCGGCGGGTTCGGCAACTGCGTCATCACCACCATCATGGAGCAAGCATGAACAGAAATGGAAAATTCGACGCGCACCGCTGTCCGAACGGCCACCTCTCGTATCCGGGCCACCCGCGCTGCCCGGTGTGTGCCGAACCGCAGGACGAGACGGTTGACCTGAGCGACAGGACCGCCGAAATCGTGACGTGGACGACCAGCACCGCGACCCCGCCCGGCGTCCGGCAACCGAACTCCATCGCCATCGTCGAGTTCGACGTGGACGGCGAGTCGGTACGGGCCATCGGGCAACTAACGACCGATGACGTGGAAATCGGCGACGAAGTGCGACCGGTCTACGCCGCCGACCTCCGCGACCCCGACGCGGGAATTCGGGAGGAAGAGAGTCAAGAGTGGGACGGCTATCGGTTCGAACCGGCCGAGTGAACGTCGGGGTCGTTTTTCCGAGCGATGCGGACGAACGGGTACTCACGACCGGGAGAGGGACGACTTACGCTTCGTTCTCGCCGTCCGAATCGCTTGCATCCCCGGAACCGTCGCCGTCGTCCGCCGAATCACCGCCCTCCCCGTGTCCGTTGCCGCGAACGCCCAACTCGTCGCGAATCGAGCGCAGTTCGGCGTCCACGTCGACTTCCGGTTGTTCCTCCTCGTCTTCGTCCATCTCCTCTTCCGCGGCGTCCGCGAGTTCGCGTCCCTCGTCGGCCTGTTCGCTTCCGGCGGCGATTTCGTCGCGGATGTCGTCGCTGAGTCGGCGTGCGTCTTCGAGGATGCGACGGGCGCGCGGTTCCTCGGGCAGGCCGCCCTCCGTGAGAGCACCTTCGACGTCGTTCAGCGTGTCCTGCAACCGGTCGAGGGTGGCCCGACTCGCCCGTCCAGCGCGTGCGCTGAGGTCGGAGCGTGCCTTTTCAGTGGGGTCGTACTCGGGGTCCACGAGACGGATTATCTGCTGGAGCGCCTTGAGCGCGCGGACGTTCGCTTCCAGCATGGTGATGAGCGTCGGGATGGCGTACTCGCCGGTAAACGAGAGAACCTCACGGGGCGTCGGCGGACGCGGCAGTCCCATCGGTCCGCGGGGTGGTCGGCCGAGTTCCGTTTGGAGGCCGCGCAGGGTGGTTTCCAACTCCTCGATTCGATCTTCGAGGTCCGCTCGGTCGTCCCGGTCAGGGTCGTCCCGGTCGTTCGACATGGACGGACGTTCGCACCGCAGAACAAAAGTATTGGTCGGTCGGAATGTGCGAGCCGAAACCCGCGTCTCAGAACCCTTCCGTGAGGAACACGTCCTCCTCGGGGAACAGGTCGGCGAGGAGCACACGAGCGTCGTCGGTTTCGACGGCCAACTCCCCGAACCGCTCGGCATCGCTGACGGAGCAGTATCCCGCGACTAACTGCGAAAGCGTGTTCACGTCGGTCGTTACGTCGGGGTCGGCGTCGGTGGGTCCACAGCGGACGACGTCGCCCGTGTCGAGTTCGAACGTCTCTTCGTTCCACTCGGCTAACGGGTCGGTGACGCGGAAGACGAGCGTTCCGTCCGTATCGTAGGAGACGGTTTCGAGGGCGCGCGGAACGTCCACGAGTCGGAACATCGGCCCGCCTTTGATTTTGCAGTCCACGTCACGTGGGTTTGCAACGATGTCGAGGAGGTCCGTGTTCTCGGGAACGTAGGTTAGCTCGATGGTTTCTACCTGTGAGTCGTGGTACTGCACGAACCGGAGGAGGTGGCGGTGTGCCTCGTCGTCCACAGCCGTGAGTTCCCACACCTTGAGTCGTTTGCCGTCGTCCTCCTCTTGAACCGTGTAGACGATGTAGCCCCGCGCTTCGCCGCCCCGCATCCACGCGTACACGTAGGGGTCCTTCTTCCAGCCTTTGAAGATTCGTTCACGCCACCAGTCCTCGGTTCGGTCGGTGCTGAGGGCGTATCCCTCGGTCATCGTGTCGAACGCGGGAACGAGGAGTTCCCACTCGTCGGCGTCGAGTCGGCGGAATTCGCCCGTCGGTTCGGTGTCCAAATCGAGCGCGTCGAGGTTCGTTTCGTACTCGGTGTACTTGTTCACCATCGCCCAACCGTACTTTCGGTAGAACTCGTAGGAGAAGGGCCAAAGGGCCGAAAAGTACACTTCGTTCTCGCGGTACTCCGCGAGCGATTCGGCGAGCATGTCGCGGACCAGTCCGCGACGGCGACTCTCCGGCGGCGACGCGACGGCGGACAGGCCGGCCATCTCGTGCCACTCACCGCGGATTCGCGTGGTGAACCAGTAGTGTTTGCACACGCAGAGCAAATCGTCGCCGTCGAAGAGTCCGCGGCGGTCCCCGAGATCCGGCGTATCGTCGTCGTCCTC
Source organism: Haladaptatus sp. HS23 (assembly GCF_056892285.1). Taxonomy (NCBI): domain Archaea; kingdom Methanobacteriati; phylum Methanobacteriota; class Halobacteria; order Halobacteriales; family Haladaptataceae; genus Haladaptatus; species Haladaptatus sp. HS23. Next base: position 201,060 of record NZ_JBXGLH010000004.1, read on the forward strand.
TTCGACGTCGGGACCGTCTTCGGGTCGGAACGCGTAGCGCAAGAATTGCTGATACTCGTCCTTGTATTTCGCGGGAATCGACCGATAGTCGGGCATGATTGGGAGTTGACTGGAAGCGAGAAATAGGTTCGTATCGGGCGGTTGAATCCCATTTCGCTATACGAAAGAAGGGATATCAGGGAGAGGTGTCAGATCGGTAGAAAAGGCAAAATACGAGACAGAACGGCCGTTATGACTTGCTTCCCCAACCGAACGAGAGCCATCCACCATCGGGGTGGAGGATTTCTCCGGTCATGAAGTGTTCCCCTTCCGCGAGGAACGCGGCGCAGTTGGCGACTTCCTCGGGCGTACCGAATCGGCCGAGCGGGGTCCGGTCGATGACGTCCTGCTCGTCGAAGCCGATCTGGTCCTGTGCGTCGTCCACCATCTCGGTTCGGATGTAGCCGGGGGAGATGGCGTTGACGTGGATGTCGTGTTCGGCCCACTCGACGGCCAGACAGCGGGTGAGGTTGTTGACGCCGCCCTTCGACGTGTTGTACGGCGTCCGGCCGGTCTGGCCCTGTTCACCCATCATGCTCGAGATGTTGATGATGCTTCCGCCCGTCCCCTGCTCTATCATCTGCCGTCCGGCGAGTTGCGCCCCGGAGAACGCGCCGGTCAGGTTCACGTCGATGACTTGCTGCCAGTCGGAGAGGGACATCTCCTCGGCCGGGCCGCGGATGTTGATACCCGCGTTGTTCACCCAGACGTCGAGGGAGCCGAACTGGTCGACGACGTCTTCGACGAGCGATTCGAGCGATTCGGGGTCGGTCACGTCGGCTTCGATTGAAACGACGGACTCGGAACCGGTTTCGTCCGCAATCTCCTCGGCCGCCTCGGCCGCTCGCTCCTGGGAGCGTGAGTTGACGACGACGTTCGCGCCTCGGGACGCGAACTCCTGTGCGATCGCGAAACCGATACCGCTACTCGACCCCGTTACGACGGCAGTCTGGTCGTGCAATGTACTGGTCACAGTTGTGCGCTATCGCGCTGCCGTTTTATTATTCCGGTTGTTTCGTCGCTATTTGCACACTAACTCGTGTGAAACCGGACTTCTGTTGGATAAATAGTGGAGAATTAGTCAGTCGGTGAGAACGGTAACTGGTCCGTCGAAGTCGAGAATGACCTCCTGTGTCGCGTCGCCGAAGAGGGCCTTTCCCGTCGGCGAGCGCTGTCGTCCCGTAATGAACACGTGGTCGCAGTCGTACTCCTCGGCGGCGGCGAGGATTTTCTCGGCCTTGTTGCCTAAATAGCCCGTCACCTCGTACTCCACATCGAGTTCGGCGAGAACCTCGTCACCGATGTCGCGGGCGAACTGTGTCGCACCTTTCTCGGCCTCACCGACGGTATAGCTCGCCGAACTGCTCATGAGCGATTCCATCGCGTCCCGCCGAGCGCCGTACTCCTGTTCGGTAGTGATATGCGTTAGAATCAATTCGGCGTCCAATCCCTCGGCGATGATACCTGCTTCGCGAACGAGTTCCTTGGCCGCCTCCGTAGGTTCGACGACGGCGAGTGCACGGTCCATAAATACCGCAAATAAACGAGAAACAATAAAACCAGCGTTCGTTTACATAGTGGAAAAATATTACAATCTATCCCAAATATGCTGTTTGTTTATTAACCATCCTCATTAAATTACCGCTATTAAAGGAAAATGTTTTCAATGAACATCAATGACATGGAGTCGCAATCCATGGCAATCGAATTCGCACAGAGCCCACTGCTGACGTTCGCAGCCGGGCTGATTTTAGTCATCCTCCTCCTGGTCGTCTGGGACCTCCCGGCGTTCGTCGGGCTAGCTATCTCCGCATTTGGTGTCGGATTACTCAACGCGGTGTTCGTCGCCGACTTCACGTTCGGCGACGCGGCAGCACGGACGGCGACGGAGTTCGGGAACGGGATGGCCGGTATCGGTATTCCAATTCTGATGGCATCGGTTATCGGAAAGTCGATGCTCGAGAGTGGTTCCGCCCAACGTATCGTTCGGGCGTTCCAATCGGTCGTCGGGAAGGAAAATTCGGACATCGCGCTGTGGGGCAGCAGTACCGTACTCGCGATTCCGGTGTTCTTCGACAGCGTGTTCTACCTCCTCGCGCCGCTCGCACGTTCGATGCGTGCACGCGTGGGGAAGAATTACGCGCTGTATCTGATAGCCGTCGGGGCGGGTGCCTCGGTGGCTCACGTGTTCATCCCGCCGACGCCGGGACCGTTAGCAGTCTCGGATCAGCTCGGCATCGCTAACCTCGGGCTGACCATTCTGGTCGGTATCATCGTCGCCATTCCGTCGGCAATCATGGGCGGCCTCGTTTACGGCCGCTGGATAAACAAGCGAATGAACATCCCGCTTCGGGACGCGATGGGGACGACGACGGAAGAACTCGAAGAGCGTGCAAACCGGGACAACAAGAACCTCCCCGGTGTACTCGAATCGGCCATCCCCATCATCCTCGCCATCGGGCTGGTCGCCTCGTACACCATCGTCGATACGTTCAAGGACCCATATCCGGTGCTCGCGAACCTGCAACCGGTAGTCGCGTTCATCGGGGACAAGAACGTCGCGCTGACGATTGCCGCCATCGCGGCGGCGTACACCTACCTCCGCTGGTCCGACCTCTCGCGGTCGCTCTGGGAGGAGGAACTCACGGAGGCGCTGAAGAGCGGTGGGAACATCGCCGCCATCACCGCGATGGGTGGCGCGTTCGGTGCGCTCTTGGCCGCGTCCGGAATCGGGTCGTACATCGCAGGCCACCTCAAGGGCCTCGGTATCGGCTTGCTCGTGACCGCGTGGCTCATCGCCGCAATCGTCCGCGTCGCGCAGGGGTCGGCGACGGCCGCCATGCTCACCGCCGCGGGAATCATGGCACCGCTGACCGCACAGCTATCGGTCAGCCCGGTGTACATGGTGATGGCCATCGGAGCGGGCGGAAACATCTGCTCGTGGTACAACGACTCCGGGTTCTGGCTCGTCAAGGAGATAGGCGGGCTTACGCAGACGGAGACGCTGAAGACGTGGACCGTATTGACGACGATTATCTCCATCACGGGCCTCGTGACGGTACTCGTTATTTCGACGGTCTTCCCGTTAGCGTAGTCCGATTTCCCGAAATTCCCCGCTTTTTCGAAGCCATCGCTCAGCAGTGGAGAAGCCATCTGACCCCCACGGAAACGGTGGGCAGTAACCATATCGTGTCGGATGGCGGGATAGAATCATGGTCAAGCGACGAACGCGCGCCCTGTTCGAATTCGGGGTCGCCGCGGTAACGTTGGTCGTCCAGATACGCCTTTGGCGGGCACTGCAGAACGACGACCAACCGGGAACGGCGGTCCGGGACGAACGAACCCGAATCTCTCCGGGTGGTCTCGGGCTAGGGGCCCTGTATCGGAGCCTCGACCTCCGGGTACGCGACCGTGACGTCGGCGGTGTGCGAACGAACCGCCGTCGCCGTCTGCTGTTCAGCCTGTGCACGGGCGCTGCCCGACGACGATTCCTGCCGCAAACGGGAGCGTTCATGAACAACTTCGGCGTCGGTCAAACACTCGGAATGGTCGTCTATCGACTCCGGTACGGCGTGCTTCGGCCGCTTCCCGGTACGGACGAATAGAAAAGTCGGCCGATTACAGCACCATCGAGAGGAACTGCTTCGCCCGGTCGGTGCTCGGGTTCTCGAAGAACTCCTCGGGCGGTGCGGTTTCGATGACGCGCCCGTCGGCCATGAGGACGATTCGGTCGCCGACTTCGCGGGCGAAGCCCATCTCGTGAGTGACGACCATCATCGTCATGCCGCCCTCCGCGAGTTCGCGCATGACGCCCAACACTTCGCCGACCAGTTCGGGGTCGAGCGCGCTCGTCACCTCGTCGAACAGCATGACGTGCGGGTCCATCGCCAGCGCGCGGGCGATGGCGACGCGCTGTTGTTGCCCGCCCGAAAGCTGGTTCGGATAGGAGTCGGCTTGGTCCGCCAACCCGACGTCGGCGAGGAGTTCCTGACTCCGTTCGTCGGCCGCGGCACGCGAGAGTCCTTTCACGTCCATCGGTGCAATCGAGACGTTCTCCAGTGCTGTCTTGTGCGGGAAGAGGTTGAAGCTCTGGAACACCATCCCGATGCGCTGGCGGAGGAAGTTGATGTCCACCGTCGGGTTGGTGATGGACTGGCCCTCGATACGTATTTCGCCGTCCTGTATTTCCTCCAAGCGGTTCGTACATCGTAAGAGGGTCGATTTGCCGCTCCCGCTCGGACCGATGACGACGACCACTTCGCCGTCCTCGATTTCGAGGTCGACGTCCTTCAGGACGTGTGCCTCGCCGAAGTACTTGTCAACGCCCTCGAACTCGATTTTCGGGGAACTCATCGCTGTTCACCCCACGCGGCGCGCTCTTCCAGCATACGCACGAGTTTGCCTAATGGAAGCGTGATGGCGAGATACGCTATCGCGACGAGGACGAGCGGCGTCCACGCGTCGAACTGGTTGCTGTTGACGTTCCGGAAGAGGCTGATGAGTTCGCTGACGGCGATAACCGACAGCAACGAGGTGTCCTTGACAAGGATGATCTGGTCGTTCCCGACAGCGGCGAGGGAGTTACGGAACGCCTGCGGGAGAACGACTTTCCGCATCGCACTGATGTAGGACATGCCGAGCGACCGCGCGGCCTCCATCTGGCCGTCCGGAATGGAGTTGATACCGCCCTTGATGGCTTCGCCGGAGTACGCCGCGTGATTCAGCGAGAGCCCGATGATACCGGCGTACCAACCCCACTGGGAGAAATTACCGATGCCGAACCTCGGGAGTCCTATGTACAGGACGAACAACTGGAAGAGGAGCGGCGTTCCGCGGAAGAACTCGACGTAGCACGTTGCGACCGCGCGAGTGAACTTCGTCTTCGATACGCGACCCAAGCCGATGAAGACGCCGCCGATGAGTGAGAGGACACTCGAAACGACGACGATTACGAGAACGTCGATATACGTGCTGATGAATCGTGGAAAGATGGTCCCCAACAGTTCGTAATCGACGAAATCCGTGAGGATACGGAAGATGACGTACGAGATGAGAAGCGTGAATCCTCCAGCGACGGCGATGCCAAACCATTTGAGCCGGGTGTCAGTCAGTAGACCGTCGCCTGCGCGGTGTTCGGCGGCAGCGTCTTCGTGGTATGTCCCTGCCATAATGTATCAAATTTTATTGTTTGTTGAATCCGACGGTGGAATTACCCCTCGAAATACTCGCCGTAAATCTCGTCGTACGTGCCGTCGTCCTTGATGGTCTTGATGGCCTCGTTCACCTTCTTCCGGAAGTCATCGTCATCCTTTCGGAACGCGATGCCGTACTCCTCGACGGTCAGCGTGAGATAGTCGGGTGCGTTCTTCCCTTGCTTCGCGGCTTCTCCTTCGCCCTCGAGGAAGACGACACCGTCCATTTTGTTCACGAACTCCGCGTTGACGGTGTTGTCGTTGATGACCGCGACTGCCTGTTGGTTCCGCAATGCGTTGAACGCGCCCGTAATCTGGTCGTAGCTGTGAATCGTGAGGCTGCCACCGAAATCTTCCTTCACCTTCTCCGCCGCACTCTCGCCGGTCGTTCCCTTCTGAACGGCGATGGTCTTGCCTTTCAAGTCGTCGAGCTTCTCGATGCCGCTCCCCTCTCGAATCGCGACGGTTTGGTACGCCGTGAAGTACGGATCGGAGAAATCGACCTTCTCGGCACGGTCTTCGGTGATGGTCATCGCGCTCATGATGAGGCGGAAGTTCTTGTTCTTCAGACTGTCGATGATGGTGTCAAAGCCGGCCTTCTTGAACTCGTACTCCCGGTTGAGTTGTCCCTTGAAGATGGCTTCCGCGATGGCGGGATCGAACCCTTTGAGGGACCCATCGGCCTCGCGGTACTCGAACGGTTTGTACGGGATGTCGGAACCGACAATGATCTTGCCGGTGTCCGGTTTCTCCGTACCCTTCGAAGTGGTCGTCTCGCCGTCGCTGCTTTCGGACGTTTCGTCGTCGCTGCCACTGCCACTAGAATCACCGAGACAACCTGCAAGCGCCAGCGCAGCGAAGGCGCCGGAACTCGCTTTGAGGTAGTTACGTCTATCCATGCTATGAAAGCATTTACCACAATTATATTAGCTTTCCGTCTCGGTTCCATGCGGATTGGAACTCGGGCAAAGTAACGTCGTACAACCGTGAATACTGGCCAACACCGGTCGCAGTGGTATATTATTGTCCACAAAGTATCCGATATCACAATATGATTGTCATCAAAATAGTCGGAGATAGAGACGAAATAGGAGGCGCTCCGACGACGCGGGCCGAAGAATAGACATCGGCCTGCCGAACATGTTCGTCAGCGTCTCGGTTTTACACCGATTTATGCGTCGTTTTGGATCGGTTTTCGATACGAGGGGGAAAACGCTGATGCGTGCGCGCCTACCAATTATCTAGGGATGAGTTCCTCCAACCCACAGGGATTGCAGGCGTTTCCCGACGAACTGTCCGAACGAGAAGCGTGGCTCGAACCGTTCGACTGGTACCGGGAGATGCGCGAGCAGGCACCGGTTCGGTACGACCCGACGCGGGGGGTGTGGGACGTGTTCCGATACGACGACGTAAAGGTGATGTTGGACGACGACGAGCGCTTTTCGGTAAGCCCGCGGAACGCTGACGGCTTTCAGGAACCCGAGGGCGAGGAGGCAGGTGTCATGCTCGATACGATGCTCATGCAGGACCCGCCGCGACACGACGAACTCCGAGGCGTGGTAGACGAGGAGTTCAGTCCCCGCACGATTCGGGAATTGGAGCCACGTATCCGCGAGTTGACGACGGAGTTGTTGGACGACATCCTCGACAACGGGGACGAAATCGACCTCGTGGAGGAGTTCGCGTACCCCCTTCCCGTCATCGTCATCGCCGAACTGTTGGGCGTTCCGCCGGAGGACCGCGAGCAGTTCAAGCAGTGGTCGGACGCCATCGTCTCCGCCGCGAGCGAGGACGAGAACACCGAGGAGTTCTACGAGCGGCAGGACGAGATGCGCCAAGAGATGGCGTTCTACTTCGTGCAACTCATGGAAGACCGGCGCGAGAACCCGCGGGACGACCTGATTTCGACGCTCGTCACCGCCGAAATCGACGGCGAACCGCTCGACCATCGCGAAATCCTCGGAACGTGTATCCTCCTGCTCGTCGCCGGGAACATCACGACGACGAACCTCATCACGAACGCGATGCGGTGTTTCGACGAGGACGACGCATTCGAGGAGTTAGCGGGCGACGACAGGGCGCTCACCACCGCAATCGAGGAGGTGCTTCGCTACCGCTCGCCCGTGCAGGCGATGACCCGGGTCGCGATGGAGGACGTGACGATGCACGGCGAAACCATCGAGGAAGGCGACCGAATCGTCGTCTGGCTCGGTTCCGGAAACCGCGACGAACGGCAGTTCGACGACGCGGACGAGTTCCACGCCGACCGCACCCCGAACCAGCATTTCGGCTTCGGCTACGGAACCCACTACTGTTTGGGCGCGCCGCTGGCCCGCCTCGAAGCCAAAGTCGCGCTCTCGGAACTCCTCGCGCGCGTGTCGAACGTCACGATTCCCGAGACGACGCTCGAACCGACGCGGAGTTCGTTCATCTACGGCGTCGATTCGCTCCCGATTCGGTTCGACCGCGAGTGAGACGGCCCCGAAGTAGCTACAGAGCTTATTCACGTGCAACGCGTCTCTAACGGTATGAGCCTCGATGTAGACGTTCCCGCCGCGCCGACCATCTACGAGGAGACGCGGGACGACCAGTACGAATCCGATGTCGACAAGCGGGCCGACTTACAGGCCTATTTGAACGGCGTGGAGAACGCGTGGGAGGAGGGGTTCGAGACGTGGGCGGACGAAACCGCGCTCTCGGACGACGCGTATCGCGCCGTCCTCGACCTCGGGCTCATCGAGGAGTTCGATTTCTATTGGAATCCGGAGATGGAGGAAGTCGAATACGAAGCGCCGGAGATTCCCGACGACTGGGAAGAGCGTGGCCGGTACGCCGACCTCGATTCGTGGTCCACCGTCTCGGCCATCAACGAGGAGATGGACGACCTCGGAGAGACGGTGGCGGGCATCCTCGACGACTACTACGTCGAATGGGGGACCGAACGCGACGTCGTGGAGACGTTCGGCGACCAGTACAACGGCCGGGACGACGAGATGCCCGAGAACGTCCGGGAGGATAGTCGCTACGAGAGAGGCGGGTAGGGCGGAAGAACCGAGAAACGGGGGAGTCGGAAGAACTACGACGGGACCTCAGTCCCGAAGCGGTTCGAGAACTCCTCTTCCCTGATGTGGAGCGTCTGGAAGACCGGTTCGAGGTCCTCGACCGAGAACCGAACGACGACGAGTTCGTCCGCGATCGTTTCGAGTTTCTCGACGGACGGCGGGTCCTCTCCCTCGACTTTCAGGCCGAGCCATCGCGCCCGTTCGACGCCGTAGCGGACGAGGGAACTTCGCACGAACTCCGCGATTTCGCGCGCATTCGTCGTGGCGAGCCCCGTCGTTTTTCTACGGACGCCCCGCAGCCAGACGGTCGCCGGATGCTCCTCGCGGAAGTTCTTCCACCAGTTGCTGTGTTGGCGGAGCGTAGTGGCGACGAGGACGTCCTCGCGCCGGTCGTAGGCGACGGGTGTCGCGTACCGCGTCCCCGACCGTCGCCCGACGTAGGACAGGAGCATGAGTCGGTTGCTCACGAGCCAGTGGAACTTCGAGCGCAGGAGCCGTCGGAGGAGGGGGTTGGCCACGTACTTCTCGGCGATGAAGAACGGCGCTGGCATGGTTCTGATTTCGACCGACGGCCCGCACCCGTCTTGGTCGGTCGCATCGTCAGTCGGCATGGTCGTTCCCCCGCCCTCCTCGGACGCCGTGCGTGCGACTGAGTGCCATACTGATAGATGGGCAAGAAACGGCATAAATGAACCGTCAGACGGAGGTGTCGATTAGCAGTCAAACGGAGGTGTTGATGGACAGTCAAACGGAGGTGTCGAAGTGCTGTGTTTCGGTTCGACGTTGTCAGTGATTGGTCCGTTCGTTCTCGGCCGAAGTCTCGTGTTACTGGACTGCGCGGCGATACTGTATCGGCCACTCGACGTCTTCTTCCGCGTCGAGTTCCGCGGCGGCGTGGAGCGTGAAGTACGGGTCACGGAGGTGTTCGCGTCCGATGATCGCGAGGTCGGCACGTCCGTTGCGGATGAGCGCATCCGCCTGTGCGGGTTCCGTGATGCCACCGACCGCGCCGACGAGCGCGTCGGTCTCCTCGCGGATTCGCTCCGCGAACGGGACTTGGTAGTTCGGTCCCGGGTTCGGAATCCGCTGGTCGGGGTGAAGTCCACCGGCGCTCACGTCGATGAGGTCGGCACCCGCGTCGGCGAGTTGGTCCGCGAGGTGGACCGAATCGTCGACGGTCCACGACTCGCGGTCGGGAAGCCAGTCAGTGGCCGAGATGCGGACGAAGACCGGTTTGTCGTCGGGCCACACCTCGCGGACCGCCTCGGTTACTTCCCGGACGATTCGGGTTCGGTCCTCCGGACTGCCGCCGTACTCGTCCTCGCGGTCGTTCGTTACGGGGGAGAGGAATTCGTGGAGGAGATAGCCGTGTGCCGCGTGGACTTCGGCGATTTCGAACCCGGCGTCGAGCGAGCGCTCGGCCACCGCCGCGAAGTCGTCCACTAACGCGGCGATGTCGTCTTTGGTCATCTTGCGGAGTTCCGGCGGCGTTTCGTCGTAGGGCCACGGTTCCGCGCTCGGGGCAATGACCTCCCATCCGCGTTCGTCAGGTTGGAGTGGTCGGTTGCCGTCCCACGGGCTGGTCTTGCTGGCCTTCCGGCCCGCGTGGGCGAGTTGAATCGCGGGGAGCGCACCGCGGTTCCGAATGAACTCGGTGATGGGTGCGAGCGCGTCCCCGTGTTCGTCGCTCCAGATGCCGAGGTCGTCCGGTGAGATTCGACCGCGCGGCTCGACGGCTGTCGCCTCGGTCATCACGATGCCAGCGCCACCGGTGGCACGGCTTCCGAGGTGAACCCGATGCCACTCGGTTGCTAGTCCGTCGCCGTCACAGGAGTACTGGCACATCGGCGAGACCATCACGCGGTTCCGTGCCGTCGACTCCCGAAACGAGATACTACTGAACAGATCGTCGGTCATCGTCCCTTCGTTGGGATTCGACGCCCAAAACAGCTACAAACGCCGCCGGATTTGCCGATTCTTTCGGACGGACGGTATCGACTCGATTAGGTTACATTTCCCGCCGTACTGGCAGACATTACCGGTACTGTTCGACCCGTATCGTGGTTAAAGCCAACATGTGTCATTAATCCGATTGTGAGTAAATAATTTACCTACTGAGTACCAAGGTAGAACCATGTCACAGAAACCGATCCATCGACGGGAACAACTCTACATCGATGGCGAGTGGCTAGACGCCGACGGCACGCTCGACGTGACCGACCTCGCTGACGGTGACGTCTTCGCCGAAGTCGCCGCCGCCGACGCCGAACAGGCAGACAACGCACTTGCTGCTGCGGAGCGGGCGGAGGCAGCAATGCGCGAGACGACCATCCCTCAGCGCGCCCAATGGATGGAGGACATCGCGGATGGACTCCTCGAACGCAAAGAGGAACTGGCCGAGGTCATCGTTCGGGAGGCCGGAAAGCCGATTTCGAGCGCGCGCGGCGAAGTCGAAAGCGCGTCCGAGCGGTTCCGTCGCGCGGCCGAAGAGGCCCACGAACTGCAAGGTGAGTTCCGCCAGGGGACCACGAGCGGCCACGAGGGATGGGAGGCCATCCTCAAGCCCGAACCCGTGGGAACGATTCTGGCGATTACGCCGTACAACTACCCCCTCGCGACGACCGCGCTGGAGGTTGCACCGGCGCTCGCGGCGGGTAACTGCGTCATCCTCAAACCGGCCAGCAAGACGCCGGTGAGCGCGGCGATCCTCGCCGAGGTAATCGCCGAAGTCGGACTCCCGAAAGGGGCGTTCAACTTCACGCCGGGTCGCGGCAGCGAAATCGGGGACCTGCTCGTCGGCGACGACCGCATCAATATGATAACCATGACCGGCAGCAGCGCGGCCGGGAAACACGTCGCGCACAAGAGCGGTATGGTCAATCTACACATGGAACTCGGCGGCAACGCACCCGCCGTCATCTTCCCGGACGCGGACCTCTCGGAGGTCGCCGGTGCCTGCACGAAAGGCTCGTTCAAATACGCTGGACAGCGGTGTTCTGCCGTCAGCAGGGTACTGGCCCACGAGAGCGTTCACGACGAAGTCGTCGACCGAATCGACGCCGCAATGGACGACTGGACCGTCGGCGACCTCTTCGACGAGGACACGCAGATGGGTCCCCTCATCAGCGAGGACCAAGCCGAATGGGTCGAGGAACTCGTCGAAGACGCGGTGGAGAAGGGTGCCGACTTGGTTCGCGGCGGCGACCGCGATGGGCAGTTCTTCGAACCGACGCTGTTGGCGAACGTCCCGCACGACGCCCGAATCATCCACGAGGAACAGTTCGGTCCCGTCGCGGCAGTGACGACCTTCGAAACCGAGGAGGAAGCCCTCGAAATCTCGAACGGCGGGGACCTCGCCCTCGACGCCGCCGTGTTCACGGACGACTACGACCGTGCGCGCCGGATGGCCGATAAACTCGACGCCGGTGCGGTGCGCATCAACGGCGCGCCAAGCCACGGACTCGGAGACATCCCGTTCGGCGGTAACAAAGGCTCGGGAATCGGTCGCCAGGGCCTCCATCTGACCATCGAGGAGATGGTTCGGCAGAAGAGCATCATCCTGTAGGGCGAACGATTCTCCCAATTTCGTTGTCCGTTTCGTCATCGATGACTTCATTCGAACTATCCGTCACCGATAGGTCCGGACGATTCGTCACCGGTAAGTCCGGATGATTCGTCACCGGTAAGTCCGGACGAACAATCTATCCGTAGTAGGTCCGTTCAGGTCGGTTTTTCTCGTTCCGTCGTGCGTTCCTGTCACATGCCCCATACCGACGAACCCCGTCGTTCCGCTGTGTCTGACGGACCGAGCGGTCGAAAAGCGTCTCGCGGTTCCGCCAAACTGGGGTTAGTAAGAACGCCTTTTTTACGCCATAGTTCCGGTTTTTTACGGATTTGGGATTTCGGAATGGGGGTCTCGTTCTTCGTTCGGACCCCGTCGTTCCGCTGTATTTTGACACGCCGAATTCGCGGGGTTGACCCACCACCGTCGTTCCTCTGTTTATTGCGTTCTTTGTGAAATGGTTCGTTTTTATAGCGAAGCGTTCGCTTTTGAGGAACGAGATGTCGATTTCAATGAGCGACAGATCGGTGACTCGCCGAATACGCGCCCGTTGAGCGGACACTCGCGGGTACTATCGAGTTGGAGAGTCCCATTAGCCGTGAAACGTTCCGGTTGTGAAACACCACTCCCGCGTACCACCTCGCATGAAACCATACTCACGGAACCCCCTCGTTCCGCTGTTTTTGGTATTCCCGCCGGTAATCGAGTAGGATGGAAACTTTTCACCCGTGGCAAGTTTGTTTCACCACCCCGTCGTTCCTCTGTTATTATGTTAGTTGTCGACCATTATAGTTCTCCGGGAGGGCTCGTGGATGGATGTAGCATGCGGGTCAGTACGGCAGGGTGGTCAGTACGGTAAGGTAGTCAGTATGGTAGGAGTCCAGTATGTGAAGAGGCAGTGTGGTGGAGGAAGTGTGGTGGGATGGCCAGTATGGTAGGACGGTCAGTACGCTCAGGAATCGTTACCTAAATTCTCCACATGGGTCACGGGACGGTCACGGTGTTTGTCGCACGTCAATGATTGGCATGAACCATACACCGTCGTTCCGCTGTCTTTTGTTCGAAACCGCTGGCTCGTTCCGCGCGTTACCGACTCGAAGAGTGGTTCTTCCTCACCCTACCGTTCCCCTGTTCTCTATAGTCGTGTAGAGCCGGTCGGCGCACAGTGATTTCCGCTGTTTCCGTTGTCTGTTTTGATTTATAATAACCCCCACCCCTCGGTTCCGCTGTATTCGGGCCCGAAGGGAGGTGGGGGGAAGACGACCAGTTGGGAAGTCGAACGGAGGAGAATAATACGGCGACTATTTCGTCGAAATAGTCTCTTTTACCTAGTTTACGGATATTGTTATGATAGTTACCCCTTGAACGTTTCTATTCTAGAGACGACTTCCAACCCCCACCCACCCATTTCTCACCAACTCAGCGGAATCGAGGGGTGGGGGTGGTATTTAAGCAACCGAGACAGAAGAAACAACGGAATCATAGGAACGTCCGGTATCGCCGCCCATATCGTGACTTCTGGTCGGTTCAAATTCGTTGCTACGGTGTGAAACCGGCGGTCTTGGACACTCTTCGTGGGATAGGTCCGATACAGATGAAACTCAGGAATCACAGGAACGGGTGGTTCGGAAGCGTTATGGTACTCCTCCGTTTGCCAAAAAACAATGGGTTCATTCGAGTTCGTTCGCGAACATTCTCCGTACAAAAATCGCGAGGCACTGCTGGACGATTATACGCCCGATACGTTGGTGGGCCGTGATTCCGAGTTGGAGGAGTACCACGGGGCGCTTCAACCCGCGATCTACGGCGAACAGCCGGACAACATCTTTCTCTACGGAAAAGCCGGTGTTGGGAAAACCGCCGCGACGCGATTTCTGCTCGACAAGCTCGAAAACAACGCCGACGACTACGACGACCTCGACATCTTCACCGAACTGGTCAACTGCGACGGCCTCAACTCCAGTTACCGCGTGGCCAGCCACCTCGTGAACACGCTACGTGACCCCGCCAACCGCATCAGCGAAACCGGTTACTCGCGCTCGCAGGTGTACGAGTTGATGTGGGACGAACTCGACAGCCACGGCGGCATCATCCTCCTCGTACTGGACGAAATCGACCACCTCAAGGACGACAGCATTCTCTATCAACTTTCACGCGCACGCGAGAACGGCAACCTGACGGAAGCCAGAATCGGCCTCATCGGTATCAGCAACGACCTCACCTTCCGCGACGGTCTCTCGCCTAAAGTCCGTTCCTCCCTGTGTGAACGTTCCATCTCCTTTTCGACCTACGACGCCAACGAACTCCGCGCCGTCCTCGACCAGCGTCGGGAAGTCGCGTTCAAAAACGACGTGCTGACCGAGGACGTGATTCCCCTCTGTGCCGCGTTCGGCGCACAGGAGTCCGGCGACGCGCGCAAAGCCCTCGACTTGCTCCTCAAAGCGGGGGACCTCGCACGCGAGGAGAACGCGGAACGGGTGTCCGAAGAACACGTTCGCCGGGGTCGCGACCTCCTCGAACGCGAGCAGGTGGCCCGCGGCATCGCGGACCTGAACGACCACGAACGACTGGTCGTCTACGCCCTCGCGACGCTCGAAGCGGAAGGTGAGACGCCCGCCCGGTCGCGCGAAATCTACTCCCGATACAAGGCGCTCTCGGTGACGGCCCAGCGCGAAGCCCTGACCGCGCGATGGCTTCGGGAACATCTGGACGACCTCGCCATGCTCGGCATCCTCTCGGTGTCCGAAATAAACGAGGGGTCCGCCGGTGGAAAGTATCGGGAGTACGCCCTCCAACAGGACCTCGCCGTGGTCCTCGACGCGCTCGAAGAGACCCTCGAAGCCATGGGTGTTCACACGAGCGTCAAGGGCTACGTCTGAGCTAACATCCGACAACCCTCACTTCTCACACGATGTCTTCGAGTTCGGATTCCACCGAGGACACTTCGTTCTCTATCGCTTTTCGTTCGAAGTAGAGCAACTCGACGGCGACGACGGTAACCGTGATGGCGGCCACCGTCCAGAACACGGAGTTCTCGCTCGTGTAGAGGTGCCAGAGGAGCGCACCGATGGTCGCTATCGCGCCGACCGTTCCGACCGCGGGGACGACGCTCGTTTTCACGTCGTCGCCGCTCCGGTTTCTGAACGCCAAATAGCTCGCGGCACCGAAGATGGTGATGAACGCGAGCGAGGCGAAGGACGAGATTCCGTCCAAACTTCCGAGAACAGTGAACGCCGCCGTCAGGGTTCCGAGAATCACCAGCGCACGAACGGGTTCGCCGTCCCCGTTGCCCCCGATCTGTGCGGGAAGGTAGTCCTCGGACACCATCTTGTCGAGCAGTCGGGAGGAGCTGAACAGCGTCGCGTTGATCGCGCTCCCGGTCGAAAACAGCGCGGCTATCGAGATGAGGACGAAGCCTGCCTCACCGAGGAACGGTTTCGCGGCGACGGCGAGCGCGGTTTCCGCGTTCTGCTGGATGACCTGTGGCGAGACGAGGTCGGTCGTCACGATGGCGACGATGATGTATAGGCCGGTGACGCCGACGATGGAGATGTAGATGGCCTTCCGTATCGTCTCGGCGGGGTTCTCGATGCTGTCGCGGTCGAACAACAGGAGTTCCCAGCCCTCGAACGCGACGAACGAGAGGGCCGCCGCGATGACGGGACCGACGCCGAACTGGGCCAACCCGGAGCGAAGTTTTCCGTGTTTGAATCCGTAGTAGATGCCGCCCAGACCGAACACGAGGAGAATGGCCACCTTCAACCCGACGAGGACGTCTTCGGTTCGGCCCGACGCGTGTGCGCCGAGGACGTTGAGACCGACGAACAGGACGATGACGAGCGCCGAGAGGAACGGTCGGGCTGGAACGCCACCGACCGTCCTGACGCCGAGGAGTTCGGTGAAGTAGCCGCCGAACGCGAAGGCGTACATCGCCATCGTTCCGATGTACCCGACGACGAACGTCCACCCAGTCATTCCCGCTAATTTCGTACTCCCGGTGAATCGCTCGATGTAGGTGAGCGGTCCATCGTCGTCGCCCGTCGACAGGTCCCCAAGCCGGACGAACGAGTACCCCGCCGCCAGTGCGATGATTCCCGCGACGACGAACGCGAGCCACGCGAGCGTGTCCGCGGCGGACGCGACGACGCCGAGAACGGCGAAAATACCGCCGCCGACCATCCCACCGACCGCCATCGATATCGACTCGGTCAACCCGATCTTTCCGGACGCCATATATTATCCATCGTATTCCACTGTCTCAATAGTACCGACCGGATGGCAGAACGCATACGATATCGACGACTCGCAGGGTCGTCGAAGGAGGTCCTTACGGACCCGGTTCCCAAAGCGAGGGAACGTCCGGGTAACGAGGGCCTTCTCGGGTCAAAATCGGGTTGTCTGGGTTACTACCGAAAGTCGGCGATTCATCGTCGGCCTTCGTCCCGTCCGGGATGTAAACGATGGCCGTCGTTTATCCGCCTCCTCGGCAATGATTCCGTGGCATGAGAGACGACCAACAGACACAGACGCAGTCGCGACGACGGTTTCTGACGGTCGCTGGCGGAACGCTCGTCGGCATGACGGCCGTCGGGTCCGCCCAACATAACGGATCACAGTCCGGGTCGTTCCAGTTCGGTGGGCACGTACAAGGCTGGCAGGGACAAGCACCGAACTCCATCAAAGGGAAGAAGAACCCCACGCTTCGGTTACAGACCGGACAGGTGTATCAGGTGACGTGGAAAAATCTCGACGGACAACCACACGACTTCGCCCTCCGAAACTCGGACGGAAAGGACCTGAAGGTCATCTACCCGGACGTTCGGACGAACACGAACGGCGGCGGTGGTGGAAACATGGGCGGGAGCAACATGGGTGGCGGCAACATGAGTCCGCCGAACGACGCCATCACAAAGACGAAAATAGTCAACGAGAAGGGCGCGACCCAGACGCTCCGGTTCGTCGCCACGAAGGACATCGAACACTACGTCTGTACCGTCCATCCGACGACGATGATAGGGAAAGTCGAGACGAGCGGCGAAGGCGGGTCGAACGGTGGAAACGGCGACCACATGGGCGGAAACGGCGACCACGGTGACGGCAACGACAACTGACTATACGTGGCGACCTCCTCGTTTTCGACGAAAGCGGCAACTAGAACTAACCGACGGCCGGTCCAACTGGGTGTATGAACGCGAAGACGGGGTTCGTCACGCAGGTGGGAATGGAGTACGAGGAAGCGTTCGAGGTGGCGGGGGACCTCGGGTTCGACTACGTGGAGTTGATGATGGACGGCGCGAACGAGCGCACCCGTGTGGACCCCGACCCGGTGCGAACGCGAGCGGAGGAGTGTGATATCTCCCTCGCGGTCCACCTGCCGTTCGCGCTGGACATCGGGTCCCCGTTCGAACACGTCCGCGAGGGGGCGGTTCGGGAGGTGCAAGCCGCAATCGACACGGCGTGCGAGTTCGGCGCAACGAAGGGCGTGGTCCACGCGAGTTCGAACGCGTGGAAACCCGCGTCCGACGAGGGAGACATTCAGGCGAACATCATCCAGTCGGTGACGACGCTCGACGAATTCGCCGACGAACGGGGGTTCGAACTCTGCGTCGAGAACATCCCGGACGGGTGGCTTTCGACCCGCGAGTTCGACCGCCTGTTCGCGGAGACGGACGCGTCGATGACGCTCGATACGGGCCACGCGAGAATCGACGGATTTGACTCCGACGATATCGCCACGTTCGTCGGGCGACACGGCGACCGAATCTCCCATCTCCATCTGAACGACACGCGTGGACCGTCGGACGAACACCTCCCGTTCGGCGCGGGAACCCTCGATTTCCGTGCCATCTTCGAAGAGCTTTCGGACGACTGGGAGGGGACGTTCTCGCTCGAAGTGTTCACCCTCGATTACGGCTACATCGAGACGAGCAAGGCGTATTTGGACGAACTGCTGTGACACGGTAGGCCCTGCGAATCGAACCACGGAGGCAAATCCTTTCCTGCTCGCCCTCCCACGGGAAATCATGACGCAATCGACACCGCGGATTCTCGTTTCGGGCGAGACGCTGATAGACTTCCTGCCGGAGCGACCCGGTCCGCTCTCGGAGGTGCCGACGTTCGAGCGTCGTCCCGGCGGCGCGCCCGCGAACGTCGCCGTGGCGCTCTCCCGACTAAACGACACGCCGTGGTTCTGGACGCGAATCGCGCGCGACCCGTTCGGCGATTTCCTCGCCGAGACGCTCGACGCCGATTTGCCGGACCGATTCGTCGAGCGCGACGCGGACGCGAAGACGACGCTGGCGTTCGTGACCCACGACGAGGCGAACGACCGGGCGTTCACCTTCTACCGCGACGGGACGGCGGACACGCGATTGGAACCCGGCGGCGTCCCGGACGAGGCGCTCGCCGAACTCGAATGGGTGTACGTCGGCGGCGTGATGTTGGCGAGCGACCCGGCACGAACCGCGACGTTCGACCTCGTGGAACGCGCCCGCGCGGCCGACTGCTCCGTCGTGTTCGATCCGAACGCGCGACCGGAGCTCTGGCCGGAGGACGGGTTCGCGGAGGCCGTGGACGAGATGCTCGAACTCGTCGACGTGGTAAAAGCGACGCCCGAGGACCTCGAAATGGCCGGGTTCGACGATGATGAGACGACGCGACTCACAGCGAGCGTGTGCGAGACTGGGCCGCACACCTGCCTGCTGACGATGGGAGGGGAGGGCGCGTACGCCCACGCGACCGACGACGCTCCGTGGAGTGCAGGGTCGGCGAGCCATTCCGGATACGACGTGTCCGTCGTGGACACGACCGGCGCGGGCGATGCCTTCACCGCGGGTGCGCTGGCGGCGCTGGCCGACGGCAAGTCCCTCGACTCGGTCCTCGGGTTCGCCAACGCCGTTGCCGCCCTGACGACGACCGAACCGGGTGCGATGACGGCGCTCCCCGACCGAGATGCGGTCGCCGAATTACGAGATACGTAACTTCGACTTCGGGATTCGCAACGCCACTTTTAAGCCTCTCACGTGGAATCGAAGAATAGAGAATCACTGAGAATGAGTGAGAGCACAGGCGGTACGGACGGGGACGCGGCGCTGGAGGAGGCGTCGTTCGTGGAGTACGGTATCGAAGACAAACCACCGGTCGGCGAATCGGTCCTGCTGGGCTTTCAGCACTACTTGACGATGATCGGCGCGAACATCGCGGTGCCGCTGGCATTGGCGGGCGCGATGAAGATGCCGCCGGCGCAGACGGCCCAGTTCATCGGGACGTTCTTCGTCGTTTCGGGAGTCGCAACGCTGGCACAGACGACGTTCGGCAACCGCTACCCCATCGTACAGGGCGCGACGTTCTCGATGCTCGCGCCTGCGTTAGCCATCATCGGGGTCATCGGTGCCGGATGGCGCGTGACCTTGCTCGAACTGCAAGGCGCAGTTATCGCGGCCAGCGCCGTCGAGGTGTTGGTCGGCTATCTCGGGTTGATGGGGAGGCTGAAAAAGCACCTCTCGCCCGTCGTCATCGCGCCGACCATCGCGCTCATCGGCCTCTCGCTGTTCAGCGTTCCGCAGATAACGGCCGCCAACCAGAACTGGTGGCTCGTCGGTCTCACGCTCGGTCTCATCGTCCTCTTCTCGCAGTACCTCGACAACCATCGCGCCTTTCGCCTCTTTCCGGTCCTCCTCGGCGTCGTGACGGCGTGGGCAATCGCGTTCGTGCTCTCCTACACCGGGTTCTACACGCCAGCGAATCCCGGTTACGTCGACTACATGAGCGTCGTCAACGCGAACCTCTTCCAGCCGGTCATGCCGCTCCAGTGGGGAATGCCGCGGTTTACGCTTCCTTACGTCATCGGCATGTTCGCGGGCGTCGTCGCCTCGATGATAGAGAGCTTCGGTGACTATCACGCTGTGGCGCGCCTCTCCGGCGTCGGTGCCCCGAGTCGAAAGCGCATCGACCACGGTATCGGGATGGAGGGCCTCGCCAGCGTCTTCGCCGGACTCATGGGCACCGGCAACGGCTCCACCTCCTACTCCGAGAACATCGGAGCCATCGGTCTGACGGGGGTCGCCTCGCGCTACGTCGTGCAAATCGGCGCGGTAGTCATGCTCGTCGTCGGGTTCGTCGGCTACTTCGGCCAACTCGTGGCGACCATTCCGAGTCCCATCGTCGGCGGTCTGTTCATCGCCATGTTCGGCCAGATTTCCGCCGTCGGCCTGTCGAACCTGAAGTACGTGGACTTGGACTCCTCGCGCAACCTATTCATCGTCGGCCTTGCAACCTTCTCCGGCCTCGCCATCCCGACGTACATCGGCAACGTCGGCGTGGCGGATTTCCAGCAGGGAATGCACAGCGTGGCCCTCCTCGGACCTGCCCTCGGGACGGAAATCGTCTCGAACACGCTGTACGTCGTCCTCGGTACCGGGATGGCCGTCGGCGGCCTCGTCGCGTTCGTCCTCGACAACACCGTCGAGGGTACCCGTGAAGAACGCGGCCTCGAAGCGTGGGAGGCGATTACGGAGGACGAAGGCGACTTCCAGAGCGCCCTCGAACGCTTCGGGTCGGATAGCCGTCCGGACCCCTCGAAGGCGGACTGACCGGAACGTACACGAAAAACCGCCCACAACCTTTTGTTCCCCGCCGTTGTGAAGAACGATAGCACACCACATGTGTTGATTCCCTATGACGACGAATAAATCGGAGTCCACGACGGAATCGTCCCCTCACGAAGCGGCCCTCCACTCGGAAGTGAAACGGCTCCGTGAGGAACTCGAAGAAACCAGGGAACGACTGCAAACCATCGAAAAGAACCTCAAGTGGATGGCCCAGCATCAGGCCGTCGAAACCGGAAAGAGCGTCTGCCCGTCCTGCAACTCGAACGGGTCGCTCGGCGTCGAACGAACCGCCACCGGGAAGAAGAAAGTCGAGTGTACGAACTGCGGTGAGCGCCTCATCTGACCACGACTCGACGCGTCCGCGGTCCATCGCAGTCCACGAAGAGGACGGACTGCCACGTCCCGAGCGCTAATTCGCCGTCCTCGACGGGAACGGTGACGTGTTCCCCGAGTATCATCGCGCGGAGGTGCGCATCGGCGTTGCCATCTAATTGGTCGTGCCCGTAGTCCTCTCCCCGCGGAACGAGGCGTGACAAGAGGGTTTTAAAATCGGAGCGGAGCAGGCGTTCGTTCTCGTTGACGACGACACCGGCCGTCGTGTGGGGAACGAAGACGGTACACGTGTCGGTGGAGTCGTGGACTATCTCCCCCACCCGATCCGTGATGTCCACGATGTCCACACGTTTCGAGGTATCCACTTCGAATTCCATGTTCCCGCTTCGACGGGGGAGGACTAAGTTCCTCGTGGAATATATATGAAATATAACTGCGGAGGGGGGGGAATCGCTTGCTTAAATTCCCATCTGTGTGCGGCAATATTTGGTTCGATTATCAGATTTGGTGTGCGGACCGAAACTCCCACGCGTGTTTTCCCTATCCACAATAACATATGAAAGATTACCTGTCTTGAGGATTATATATGTGTCTCTCCGGTGGTTCCCTCGCTGCGGCCGCCGAAGAGCAGACGGCCTCGGTCAGCGAAGTCGCCCGGAGCGCGGATGCGCTCGCCGAACAGGCCGAGTCGTTGGGCGCCACCGTGGACGACTTCACGGTCAGCTATCGCGACGATTCGGCGGACCGACGCTGACTTCGTTCCGACATTGTCACCACCATCACCGATTTATCCCGTCGAAGAGACATGACCCCCATGCACGAGCGAGCGAAGGAGTTCGAAACGCGCGCTGCGGACAGGTACGACTTCGACGTGGACGTCCACGAGTTCCCCGAGGGAACGAAAACCGCCGCGGACGCCGCGAACGCTATCGGCTGTGACGTGGCACAAATCGCCAGCAGTCTCGTTTTCCGCGCGGACGAGGACCTCGTCGTCGTCGTGACCAGCGGGGCGAACCGCGTGAGCGAGACGGAATTGGCCGAACTGTGCGACACGTCTCCATCGGCGGTCGGCATGGCCGACGCCGACGTGATTCGGGAGACTCTCGGCTGGTCAATCGGTGGCGTGCCGCCGTTCTGCCACGAGAGCGACCTGCCCGTCTTTTTGGACGAGACGCTGACCGAGTACGAAACCGTCTGGGCCGCCGCGGGGACGCCGAAAGCCGTCTTCCCGATTTCGCCCGATGAACTCGCGCGGTACGCGGACGCGACGCCCACCCACGTAGGCGAGTGAGGGGACGGAACCGGGAGGATGGAATCGGGAGAGGGCGGAAACCGGGTTGGAAAGAATGATTATTCGATGAATCTTCTTTTCCGTCATGACCCTTCTCGGAACGGCGCTGTTGGTGGTGCTGGACGTAACCCTCGGCGTGTGGCTCGGAGGAATGGTGTTCTTCTCCTTCGTCGGCGCGCCGACTACCTTCGACGTGTTGGGCGACGGCGCGGGGCAGGTGGTCACCGCCATCTTCCCGAAATACTACGAGTTCGGTAGCATCCTCGGATTCACGGCGGTCAGTGCCGCCATCCTCGCGTGGAATCAAGACGTTCTCGACCCGACGGCCACGCTGTTCATCCAACCGCTCATTTTGATAGCGTTGGCGGCGACTATCTACGCACAGGCCCGACTCCTTCCGAAGATGGAAGCGGCGGGCGACGACGGCTTCGCGCGATACCACAAGCAGTCGGTCGTGCTGAACGGTGTCACGATGCTCGCGGTTGCGGGTGCGCTGGTGCTTTCACACATATGAAGGGAACATACACTCTGCTGGTCGAACTCGCATCCTCCGCGAAAATCGAGTTCGGCGCAAAGGGGACTCGAACGCTCGATTCGGGCTGGTACGCCTACACGGGAAGCGCGTTCGGGCGGGGCGGGTTCTCACGTATCGCACGTCACGCGCGAGTCGCGTCGGGCGAAAACGACGCTCGCCACTGGCACGTCGATTACCTCCTCGGTCATTCCGACACGGAACTCGTGGACGACGTGCGAACGGAGAACGAGGACGTGGAGTGTTCCGTCGCGGACCGACTCGCACAGAAAACCGAGACGGTTCCCGGAATCGGCGCGTCGGACTGTGACTGCGGGACGCATCTCCACTTCGCGCCGGAACGAAGTGACATCGAAGCGGCGGTTCGGCGGGCGCACTCTGAATAGGCTAAGAAATGAGCATTTTAACAAAAAACACTCGGAGAGTGAATAATATATGGAAATATATTCATTATGGCAAAGAATTGTAGTACTACTCCTGACACTAATATCGATATTCCAAGAATACCGTCAACAGCATCCTCCACAAGCGAATCTATTTTCTCTCTTGAAAACCCTATCTTCGTGGTAGTTTCTGCTGCGATACTATATGTCCCCTTGAGTAACCCGCGGCCAAGAATAATTGCTCCAATGATATCCAGACTGAGTCCATATGTTTGACTAGGGAGGGCCCCACAATACCACAAATCAATAAACAGCAAGAGTAACAAAACGATACCAATCCATCCAAACAAATATTCAAAACTACGAGCTGCAAACACATTTAAAAATCATCTCTAGCATAATCTATCGCATCGCCGTTAACCTCGTCCGAGCTAAATTCTGATTGTACATTCAGTAACGCAATCAGCTTCTTCCCGACCGGTTTTGATATCATAGACCAGATTTTAAATAAATCACTTTGGACAGTTGATGACATAACGGTTCCAACTCACTCATGAATGAATAACATTCTGGTGAAAACTAATATCGAGAGACGTGACTCGAAACTGTGCCTAACCCGCGACTCAATTATCTATCTTCATCGATTCTTCCTCGCCGGAGACGGGGCACTACTTTTAATCCCGCGCTCGCCCAATCTCCGAAACGATGGGTGACACCGTACTTACTGACCTTTTCGCGCCGTCTCGTGTCGCCGTCGTGGGAGCCACGGAGAACGAAGGCTCCATCGGTCGCGCCATCGTGACCAACCTCCGCGACGAGTTCGACGGCGAGACGGTGCCCGTGAACCCGAACTACGACGAGGTGTTCGGACTGCACTGCTACCCCGACCTCGCGTCCGCGCCGGACGTCGACCTCGCCGTGGTCGTCGTTCCGCCCCACATCGCGGTGGACGTGGTTCGCGGGGCGGGCGAAGCGGGCGTCCGGAACGTCGTCGTCATCACCGCCGGGTTCGGCGAGACGGGGAGCGAAGGTGCGGAGCGCGAACGAGATCTCCAGGATATCGCGGCCGAGTACGACCTGAACCTCGTCGGCCCCAACAGCCTCGGGGTGATGAGTACGCCGGTCGGCATGAACGCGACGTTCGGCCCGGAGAGTGCCCTTCCCGGGTCCATGTCGTTCATGAGCCAATCGGGGGCGTTCATCACGGCCGTCCTCGACTGGGCCAACGACGAGGGACTCGGGTTCAAGGACGTGGTGTCGCTCGGAAACAAGGCCGTGTTAGACGAGACGGACTTCGTCCGCGCGTGGGGCGAAGACCCCGACACGGACGTTATCCTCGGCTACCTCGAAGGCGTCGAGGACGGCGCGACGTTCATCGACACGGCCCGCGAGGTGACCGGCGATACGCCTATCGTGATGGTGAAATCGGGGCGCACCGACGCCGGGGCACAGGCCGTCTCCTCGCACACAGGAACCCTCGCGGGGAGCGACCGGGCGTACGAGGCAGGCCTCGAACAGGCGGGCGTGCTACGCGTCGATTCCGTCCAAGAGCTGTTCGATTTCGCCCAGATTCTGGCGGGACAACCCTTGCCCGACCGGGACGACGTGGCAATCGTCACGAACGCGGGCGGACCGGGCGTGATGACGACCGACGCGGTGGGCGATTCGACACTCTCGTTGGCGTCCTTCTCCGAGGAGACGCTCTCGGAACTGGCCGAGGCCCTGCCCGAGGAGGCGAACATCTACAACCCGATAGACACCATCGGGGACGCCGACATCGCTCGGTTCCGCGACGCCATCGACATCGCGCTCGCGGACGAGAACGTCGGAACCGCCGTCGTGCTGGCCGCGCCGACGGCCGTCATCGACTACGGCGACCTCGCCGAGGTGGTCGTGGAACTCCAAGCGAAACACGGGAAACCCGTCGCCGCGGCGATGATGGGCGGCAAACGGACCGCGGCGGCGGCGGACCGCCTCCGCGAGGGCGGGATTCCGAACTACTTCGACCCGGCCCGTGCGGTGCGGAGTCTGGACGCCCTCACCACGTACCGCGACATCAGCCAGCGCGAGTACGAGAAACCGACTGAGTTCGACGTCGACAGGGAGCAGGCAGCGGAAATCCTCTCCCGAGCGAAGGAGCGCGGGGACAACCGCCTCGGTGTGGAGGCGATGAACCTCCTTTCGGCCTACGGGATTCCGACGCCGGAAAGCGCCATCGCCGAGACGCCCGAGGACGCCGTCGCCGCCGCACAGGACATCGACGGGAACGTCGTCATGAAAATCGTCAGCCCGGACATCCTGCACAAGTCCGACATCGGCGGCGTCAAAGTCGGCGTCGAAAACGAGGACGTGTACGACGCGTACGAGGACCTCGTGACGCGCGCGCGGAACTACCAACCCGACGCGACGATTCTCGGCGTGCAGGTACAGGAAATGGTGGACCTCGATTCGGGAACGGAGACCATCATCGGCATGAACCGCGACCCGCAGTTCGGTCCGCTCCTCCTGTTCGGATTGGGCGGCATCTTCGTCGAAATCATCGAGGACACCACCTTCCGCGTCGCGCCGATAAGCGAGCGCGAGGCGAACGAGATGGTGAACGACATCGAGGCGGCACCCCTGCTCCGCGGGGCGAGGGGCCGCGAACCCGCCGACATCGACGGCGTAATCGAGAGCTTGCAACGCCTCTCGCAACTCGTGACCGACTTCCCCGCGATTCTCGAACTGGACGTGAACCCACTCGTCGCCACCCCGGACGGCGCGCGAGCGATAGACATCCGACTGACCGTGGACACGGACGAACTATGAACACGATACTCGTCACCGCAACCGAAGAAAGTACAGGCAAAACCGCCGTCGCCCTCGCGCTGGCGCGACTCGCACAGGAGCGCGGGCTGTCGGTGGGCTACATGAAACCGAAGGGCACCCGACTCCAGAGCAACGTCGGCAAGACGCTCGACGAGGACCCGATGTTAGCTCGCGAACTGCTCGGTCTGGACGCCGAGATGCACGAGATGGAACCCGTCGTCTACTCGCCGACGTTCATCGAGCAGGCGATTCGAGGCCGAGAGGACCCGAACGAACTCCGCGAGGAAATCAGGGCGAGTTTCGAATCGCTGTCGACAGACCACGACCTGATGATAATCGAGGGCGGCGGCGACCTCACGACCGGCGGCATCGTCGGCCTGACGGACCCGGAAGTCGCCGAACTGCTGGACGCGGAGGTGCTCCTCATCTCGGGCTACGAGACGGCCGGCGACGTCGACGGCCTCCTCGCCGCCGTGGACGACATCGGGGACCGACTGTCCGGCGTGTTGTTCAACGCCGTCTCGAACACGAACTTCGACCCCCTCGACACGGACGTGGTGCCGTTCCTCGAAGGCGAGGGAATCCCCGTCCTCGGCGTTATCCCGCGACAACAGGACCTCGCGGGCATCACTGTCGGCGACCTCGCGGCGGAACTCAACGCCGAACTCCTCACGAATGCGGACACGGACGAGTTCGTCGAACGGTTCCTCGTCGGCGCGATGAGCGGCGACAAGGCGCTCCGTTACCTGCGTCGGACGCGGGACGCCGCCCTCGTCACGGGTGGCGACCGGCCCGACCTGCAGACCGTCGCGCTGGAAGCGCCCGGCGTGAAGTGTCTGATTCTGACGGGAGGGTTCCGCCCGCCGGGTGCCGTCATCGGCAAGGCCGAGGGGAAGGGCGTCCCCGTCCTCCTCGTGCAGGCGGACACGCTGACGACCATCGAACGCGCCGAGGACGTGGTGCGAAGCGGTCGAACCCGTGACGAAGCCACCGTCTCCCGGATGGGCGAACTCCTCCACGACCACGCGGACGTGGACGCGCTCCTCGGCGAAGGAGAGACTGACACCGACTCCGATACCGACACGGACGAGGAGTAACGGGGGTAACCAGCATGCCCGACAGTCGGGGGTCTCCGACGACCCGCGAAACGGCCGTCGTGGTCGTCGGTGCCGGACCGGGTGGCTGCGTGTTGAGTTACCTCCTCGCCAGAAGCGGGATTGATACCGTTCTGTTAGAACGTCACGCGGACTTGGACCGCGAGTTTCGCGGCTACTTCTTCCAACCCCTCGCGGTCAGGCTGTTCGCGGAGATGGGCGTACTGGACGACGTTCTGACCCTCGACCACGACGAAGTGCAGCGCCCGGAAGTGACGGCGTTCGGCCGTTCCTACGAGATGGTGGACTTCTCGGAACTGCCGAAACCGTACGACTACGGCCTGTTGATGGAGCAACCGCCGTTGCTTCGCCTGCTCATCGACCGCGCCGACGAGTTCGAGAACTTCGAGTTCCGCCCGGCGACGACCGTTTCGGACCTCGTTCACGAGGGCGGCCGCGTCGTCGGCGTGCGGGCGACGGACCGCGAGCGCGACGAGGACCTCGAACTTCGAAGCCGCCTCGTCGTCGGCGCGGACGGTCGCTTTTCGACGGTTCGAAAGGCGGCGGGTCTCGACGCCGGTCTGTTCGATTCCGGGGTCGAACTGCTCTGGTTCAAACTCCCGGCTGATGCCGTTCACTCGCCCGCGCAGGGTCGAATCGAGGGCGACGGTATCCTCCTCTATTTCGGCCTCGGAAAGGAGGAGGCACAGGCCGGGTGGTTCATCGAGAAGGGGACGTATCCCGAGGTCAGAAAACGCGGCATCGAACGATTTCGCCGGGAAATCGCCGCGGTGGACCCGGGAATCGCCCGCCGTCTGAAAAGTTTCGACCAGTGTTCGCTGCTGCACATCGAACCCGGACTGACCGAGAAATGGGTGGACGACGGCCTCCTCCTGCTCGGCGACGCGGCGCACGTCGCCTCGCCGGTCGGCGGGCAGGGGAACGGACTCGCGATTCAGGACGCCGTGGTCGCACATTCGACGGTCGTTTCCGCGCTCGAAACGACGACCGAACCGCTTCCGGCGGAACGCCTCCGTCGGTTCGAGTCGGTTCGCAGGCCCGCAATCGAGGAGGTTCTTCGCCTCCAACGGCGCGGCGAACGAGTCATCACGTGGTACGTGCGGAACGGCGAATCGGTCCCCGGTTGGGCGGTCGCTCCGGTGGTGAAGGGACTGTTTACGGTCGCGCCGAGGCTTCCGTCCGTCCGTCGAACGTGGCGGACGTTCGCCCTCGGTCCGAACCCTATTTCGGTAGATACGGCGGCGTTCACGTCGTAGTCCACGTCTCGATAGGCGCTTTTGGAGAGGTCCGAAGACGTTCCTTCTCCGATCCGTGCTATCGGGGGATTCTCTTACTTCCAAACGGGTTAATTTTATTGCTTCACGACTAATCTCAGTACACGTTCCGTGGTGTGCGGTGTCATCCGACAACCACGACGAGAGAGATTCTATGTCCGAGCATATCGACGAACGACAGGCGGAATCGACGACGAGAACGAGCGCATCCCGACGCGAATTTTTACAAGCCACTGGAATGGCGACGTTCGCCGCCGTCGCGGGGAACGCGGCGACCGGAATTTCGGCGGCCTCCCCGTCGCTCGCGCCGGAGACGGCCGGGGGACCGGGGCGGGTCGAGAACCTGACCGACTACATCACTGACCCATCGCTGTTCGAACAGCACACCGAACCGACGCACGTCACCGCCGCGGTGCCGTACGGGTCGGTGGAAGCGGCGCTGGACGCGGACGAACCGTTCACGAAACTCGAAACGCGGTTCGCCGAGTCCGAGTACGTCGAACTCCTCGACGGGGAGTGGGAGTTTCGGTTCTACACGCACCCCGCAAGCAGGCCGGACAGTTACGACGGCGTCACGGACTGGGAGCGAATCGACGTACCGGGCGTCTGGCAGACACAGGGCTACGACCAACTCATCTACCAGAACACGAACATCACGTGGGACGGGTACGAACCGCAACTCGACGGCAACCTGAACCCCGACTACGAAATCGAGATTCCGGACACGAACCCGACCGGAACCTACCGGAAGACGGTCGAGGTACCGTCGCACTGGGACGGTCGAGAGACGTTCATCCACTTCGGGTCGGTCAAACAGGCGTACTTCCTCTGGGTGGACGACGAGTACGTCGGGTTCCACGAGGGGTCGATGACGCCGGGCGAGTTCGACGTCACGGAGTTCGTCACGCCGGGCGGCGAACACGACGTGACTGTGCAGGCCTACCGCTTTTCGGACGGCGAGGCGATGGAGACACAGGACATGTTCCGGTTCTCGGGCATCCATCGGAGCGTCTACCTCTATTCGACCCCGGACGTCCACCTGCGGGATTTCTACGTCCGCTCGGGACTCGACGACGAGTACGAGGACGGCCGTCTCCGAATCGACGCCGAACTGGCGAACTACGGCGACGGCCCGGCCGGGCGATACGCGGTCAGGGGTCACCTCTTCGACCCGGACGGACGGCGAGTGACGACGCTCTGGGACGGTGTCTCAGTCGACGCGGACGGCGCGACGGTGTCGATGGAAACCGATGTGCGGAGGCCCGAACAGTGGTCGGCGGAACACCCCGACCTCTATTCGGTGGGTCTCGAACTCGTCCGGCGCGGGCGGACGACCGAGGCAATGTTCGACAAAATCGGCTTCCGAACGTACGAAACCACGCGCGGGCAACCCGGCGCACAGGTGTTAGTCAACGGGAAACCGGTCAACATCCGGGGCGTCAACCGTCCCGAGACCGACCCGAAAACCGGTCGGTCGGTCCGACTGGAAACGGTGAAGACGGACATGGAGTTGATGAAACGGAACAACGTCAACGCCGTTCGGAACTCCCACTATCCGAACGCGCCCACGTTCTACCGACTCGCCGACGAGTACGGCATCTACGTCGCGGACGAGGTCAACGTCGAGACGCACTGGTGGGAAGGACTGGCAGCGAACACCGAGGCGTACCACGACGCGATGGTCGAACGGTTCCGACGGATGGTGCTCCGCGACAGGAATCACGCCTCCATCTTCGCGTGGTCGACGGGCAACGAGGCGGGAACCGGTAACGAACACATCAACATGGCCGCGCTCGCCATGGATTCCGACGAACACCTTCCCGAAGACACGAGCGAGGTCAGCGGCGTCAGTGCGGTCGAATCGTACGACGGCCCAGTGTACGGTCTCGCCCCCGACCGACTCGTCTACCACCAACCGAACGGCGGCGGGTGGAACGTCGAATACTGCGACATGCTCGGCCCGCGGTATCCCGACGTGGACGGCTTGCTCGCCGTCGCGGACGGGTCGTCCATCGGCGACGGGAAACGCCCGGTCGTGATGGGCGAGTACAACCACGCGATGGGCAACAGCCTCGGCCTCGTCCACGCCATGTGGTCGGAACACATCCAACCGTCCGTCCGCCGGGCCAGCGACGAGACGGGCAACGACAACGACGGCGTGTTAGTCGGCACGCCGTCCGTCGAAATCGGTGAGACGGGCGGCGCGGTGACGCTCGACGACGGGGATTTCGTCGAGGTTGAACCGTCGGCGACCCTCAACTTCGACGCACCGAGATTCACGCTCGTGGTGACGTTCGACGGCATCGACCGGCGAACCGACCGGACGCTCGTCTCGAGGGGGAACGAATATGCGCTCACGGTCGACCGCGGCCACGGGTTCGGCTTCCACGTCTACGGGGACGAGCGGGCGTCGGTCACGGTACCGGTCCCCTCGGACCTGAGCGACGGGTGGCACTCGCTCGTCGCCGTCTGCACCGCCGACGAACTGGCGCTCTTCCTCGACGGCGAGCAACTGGCGACCGACGACCACGACATCGACGAACTGCCGGAGAACGGCGAATCGGTCGTCATCGGCGGAGAGAATCGCGGTCGACGCCACGGTCATCTCGGCCACGGAGACCACGACCAGCACGGCCGTAGCGGTCACCGCGGCGACGGCCACCACGACCGCGATACTCACGACGACCACGGGGGTGAGGGGAGTCACGGCGAACGCGACGGAGACGACCATCACGACGGTGACCGCGGGAACCACGAGCACGATGACCGCCGCGGCCACGATGGGAAACACGGCCATTCGGGCGGAGCGGTGACCCTCGATTCGGTGTACGTCTTCGACCGGGCGCTTTCGGACGACGAGGTGTCCGGTGGAGTCGAATCCGTCGAGGACGGTGCCGTCCTCGGCTATAGGTTCGCCGATTTGCTCCGCGACGAGAGTCTGCAAGGCGGGTTCGTCTGGGCGTGGTCGGACCAAGCGGTCAGTCGAACGACCACCGTAAACGGCGAGGAGGTGGAGTACACCTTCTACGATGGCAACCCGTTCTGTCTCAACGGACTGGTCTGGGCGGACAGAAGCGTCCAACCCGACGTTCCGCAGTTGAAACACAGCCACCAACCGGTCAAGGTCGCGCCGACGGACGCGATTTCGGACGGCGAAATCTACGTCACGAATCACTTCACCTTCACCGACACGCGAGTGGTACGGGGCCGATGGAAACTCGTGAAGGGCGACGAGGTGATTCGGTCCGGTCGCTTGAACCTCGATTTGTCTCCCGGTGAAACCCGTCGCGTTCGACTGCCGTTCGATGCGCCGCGTCACCCTGACCCGGGAGCCGAGTATCGGTTGAACGTCTCGTTCACTCTGCGAGAATCGACCGACTACGCGGATGCGGGGCACGTCGTCGCGCGCGACCAACTCGACGTTCCGTTCGACGTTCCGGAGACGCCGACGGTGGACGTCGGCGACCTCCCGGCGCTCTCCGTGGACGAAGGAAGCGACGCGGTCACCGTCTCCGGTGACGGGTTCGAATACGTCCTCGACACGGATGCCGGAACGTTCACGTCGATGAACTACGGCGGCACCGACGTCGTGGACCGCGGCCCGCAGTTCAACGCGTGGCGTGCGCCCATCATGAACGAAGAACAAGCGTGGGGAAGCGAGCAGGCGTCCAGTTGGCGTGCGGCCGGGTTGGACGACCTCACGCAGTTGGTCGACGACGTGTCCGTCGTACAATCCACCGACGCGCACGTCCGGGTGGACGTGGACGGGTTCGTACAGGGTGCGCCGCCGCGAACCGTCCAGAAAACGCCGGACACGAGCGCAACCGGGAGCGACGGGACGCTCGTTGGCGACCCGGAAATCGTCTTCGGCGCGAGCGGGTCGGCGGTCCAGTTCGATGGGGACGGCGACTACGTCGACGCCGGGTCATCCGACGCCCTCGACTTCACGAGTCCGGGGTTCACGGTCAGCGTCACCTTCCGTGGCGTCGAAACGGGCGGTCATCATCCGTTCGTCTCGAAGGGCGACCACCAGTACGCGCTCAAGGTGAACGGCGACCGGTTCTCGTTTTTCATCTACGACGGGACGTGGATAGCCGTCAACGACACGATTCCGAGCGATTTGGGCGACGGGTGGCATACCCTCACTGGCGTCTGTTCGGACGACGAACTCCGCCTGTACCTCGATGGCGAACGTTTCGCCTCCCGCGCCCACGACGCGACGTCGGTCAACGAGACCGACCGACCGGTTCACGTCGCACACAACGCGGAACGGTCGAGTCGGTTTACGGGCACGACGGTGGACTCGGTACGGATATACGACCGGGCGCTCTCGGCCGACGAAGTGGCGTCGCAACCGACCGCACCGACGGACGACGCGGTGCTATGGTACGGGTTCGACGAGTTTTACGACTCCCGGTCCAGCCCCCGTGGCCACGGTTTCGAGACGACGTACAGTTACCACGTGTTCGGGAGCGGCGACGTGGTGATGGACGTCGCCGCCACGCCGAACGACCAACTGAAAGCGACCGTCACGGACTACCTGCCGAAGATGGGGCTTCAGATGAAAGCGCCGACGGCGCTCTCGTCCTTCGAGTGGTACGGCCGCGGCCCCGTCGAAACGTACCCCGACCGTCGGTGGGGTGCCGATATCGGGCGCTACTCGGGGACCGTCGAGGAGCAGTACGTTCCGTACGTTCCGCCGACGGACAACGGAAACAAGGCCGAGACGCGTTGGGCCGCGCTGTCGAACGAGGGCGGCACGGGTCTCCTCGGCGTCGCAACCGACGGGTCGATGAACGTGAGCACTAACCGATACGCGAATCTGGCTGAAGCGGGCCACCAGTACGAGTTGGAAGAAGCCGACAGCGTCGAGTTCAACCTCGACGACGCCGTAACGGGCGTCGGCGGGACGCCGGTCGAACCGCTCGACGAGTATCAGGTCCACGCGGAACCGACGAGTTTCAGCGTCCTGTTGCGACCGTTTTCCCCGGACGATGCGAACCTCATGGCGCTCGCGAACCGCGCCTTCCCGGTCGGTGAGTCGTCGGACGACTCGGCCTGATTCGGGAAACGGCCCGTTACGGGCGTCGAAAATCGGGAAACGGTTCGTTCCGCTTTCGCGAGGTGTGTCGGTTCCCCACGTCGTTTCGCCGGTCAGTCCGCGTACTGGGTCGAGACGTACTTCGAGAACGTCGTGTCGTGTTCGTCGTCCGAGTCGGTTTCGAGCGGGTTCGGCGACCGGAGCGCCGCGATGAGACTCCACATGATTCCGGTGAGAAGCGACCCGGCGGCGGAGAGACTCATTCCGAGCGTGAGGAAGGCAGTTCCGTAGATGATACCGATAACGGCCGATGGAAGGGACGTTCCGAGCGGAACGTTCGCCATCGAATCGCGGAGTGTCGGCACGAGGACGAGGAGGGAGAAGACGCTCCCACAGAGGAATACGATGTCTTGCCACATTATCGTCCGACCTCCACTGTGTTTGCTTTGTAGGTCATTTCGTTCATCGACGCAGCGTAGTTGACCGCTGTTGATAAAGTTTACTCATTACCGAGTAAATATTTCGACAGTGGTTAACATGGCAAACACCCTCTGAGAACTGTGCTACCGCTGAACTCGTCATAACTTCTCATACACGAGGTGTTGCCGCGGAGAAACGGGAGTGCAGTCGGTCGCTTTTCGAGACAGTTCACTCGGGAACCGAAATCATTCCTTTCACGGTTTCTGACTCCTTCGCTCGTTCGAACGCCGAATCGACATCGGTCAGTGCCACCTCGAAATCCACGATTCCTTCGACGTCGACCGCACCGTCGGCCAACAGTTGAATCGCCGCAGGGTACGTGTTCCGGTAGCGAAACGACCCGTGGATGTCGAGTTCGTTGTCGATGATGTCGCCCGTGTCCAGCGGGATTTCCGCGTCCTGTGCGAGGCCGACGAGGACGACGGTTCCGCCGCGCCGCACCGCGTCGATGGTCGTTCGAATCGCGGGGACGGCACCGGATGCTTCGATGACGACGTCCACGCCCTCTCCGTCAGTGAGGTCGGAGACGGCGTCCGCGAGGTCCGTTTCGCGCACGTCGATGGTCGCATCCGCGCCCCGTTCCTCGGCTAAGGCGAGTTTTTCGGGGACGACGTCCGAGATGAACACTTCCGTCGCTCCGGCGGCCTTCGCGGCCTCCATCGCCAGCAGGCCGATGGGACCGCATCCGCTGACGAGTACGGAATCGCCGACGCCGACGTCCCCGCGCCGGGCGGCGTGGATGCCGACGCTCAACGGTTCGCAGAGCGCACCCTCGCGGGTCGAAACTGAGTCGGGGAGTCGGTACGCGAAGTCGGCGGGCCACGCGACGAACTCCGCGAACGCGCCGTCGTCCGGCGGCGTCGCCATGAACGTCACGTCGGGACAGAGGTTGTACTCGCCGCGCTTGCAGTGGGTACAGCGCCGACAGGGGACGCCGGGTTCGAGCGTCACGCGGTCGCCGACGTCGAAATCGCCTTCGACGTTTTCACCGACCGAGACGACTTCACCCGCGCTCTCGTGACCGAGGACGAGCGGCGATTCGACCACGTAGTCACCGATGCGGCCGTGCTCGTAGTAGTGGACGTCGGACCCGCAGATGCCGACTTGTCCGATTTCGACGACCACCTCGTCCGGACCAGGGGCTGGTTTGTCACGCTCTTCGACGACGAAGGAACCGGGGTGGTCGAGGACTGCGACTCGCATAGGCGGGTGTTCGCTCCGGGGGACTGTGAACGTTCCCCGCGAAGATTTCCTTACCGCGTCGGAAGCGTGTCCCGGCGTTCCACGTCCGAACCGCGGTGCTCCGGCGTTCCGACCGGACTCACGGCCCGGAAGACGGTTTCCGGGTCGCGGGTCTTCCGCCAGTGCCATCGCGTCTTCGCGAGGAGTACGAGTTTTTGAACCGTCCCTAACGACGGTTCCCGGGAGAGTACGTCGTATCCTTGCCCTCGAATCACGCGGTGGTACTCCGCGTAGAGCACCGCCGCGAGCAACACCGCGAACTGACAGTCATCGGGGAGGTACCGGATTCCGGCGACGCCCTCCCGATACAGGGCTTCGGCGCGTCGGAGTTCGTCCTGCATGACCGCGGCGAATCCGTCGTCGAATTCGAGGCGGCGTATCTGTCCGTCGCTCACGCCGTGGCGCGAGCGGGTCGTTTGAGGTAGGTAGATTCGGTCCCTGTCCACGATGTCCTCGCGCACGTCCCGGAGGAAGTTCGTGAGTTGGAACGCTTCGCCGAGGGAGGTCGCGTGGGGGCGTGCCCGCTCCGCGTCGGCGGGGTTCATCACCGACGTCATCATCTGCCCGACGGCGGCGGCCGACCCGCGCATGTACGTCTCTAATTCCTCGTAGGTTTCATAGCGGGACGTCTCGATGTCCGACGCCATCGCGTCGATGAAGACGACGACTTCCTCGTCCGCGATGCCGTGTGTTTCACAGAGGTCGTGAAACGCCTCCAAAACGGGGTCGTCGGGGGGTTCTTTCCCAAGAGCCTGTTTTCGCAGCGATTCCAACCGCTCGGATTGCTCGTCGGGCGGGACGTCGGCGGCGTCATCCACCACCTCGTCGCAGATTCGGAAGAAGCCATATAACACATACGTCGGGTGGCGCACCCGCTCGGGCAACAGCCGAGTCGCGAGATGGAACGTTTTCCCGGTCTGCTGCTGTATCGCCTTCCCCGCCTCTATGTGTGTGTTCTTCATGGCGTCGTGCCCCGAGAATACCAGTTAGTACACTGTTATTCTGAAAAAAGACGATGCCAAACCTGTTAGGCACTCCCCGAAATATTCTGTCCGATTTTCGGTAATAGGGTGGCTGATAGATGTTCACCGATAATAAAATTGATAATCGGGTAGTCGCTAGGGGGGGATAGCAATGAACAGACGCGCCTTTCTCGCGGCGGGTGCGGTTTCGGTTGCCGGGTTGAGCGGCTGTCTCGGAATGGGAGGCGGTTCCGGTGACTCGAAACACAAGTCCGAGGAAGGATACGATACGAAAGAGGTCGACGGCGTGTACGTCCCGCTTGCGCCGCTTTCGGACACGCACAAGTGGTTCAAGAACGACTCCGCGAAGTTC
Source organism: Haladaptatus sp. HS23 (assembly GCF_056892285.1). Classification (NCBI taxonomy): domain Archaea; kingdom Methanobacteriati; phylum Methanobacteriota; class Halobacteria; order Halobacteriales; family Haladaptataceae; genus Haladaptatus; species Haladaptatus sp. HS23. Next base: position 237,358 of record NZ_JBXGLH010000004.1, read on the forward strand.
GCGGACGCACGGGGGAGAAAGCAGTACACGACGTCGCACATCAAGGGAGCGGCACTGAGTACGGCACCAGACGGCCTGTCTCAGGACGACCCCGTCTCGTCGTGGTCCAAGGATCAGAAAATCGTCTGTTACTGTGGCTGTCCCCACCACCTCTCGTCGATGCGTGCGGCAACCCTGCTCGACAACGGGTATACGAACGTCTACGTCATCGACGAGGGATTCTGGGCGTGGCACGAGAAGGGCTATCCCGTGAGCGGCGAGAACACGTCGTACACGCCTCCGACGTACGAAATCAACGGGCTCGACGCTGCGTCAATCGGCGGGACGGCGTGGGCACGACACCTCGACTCGGGGCAGATGGAGGCGACGGACATCACGGAGGACGGTTCCTATTCGCTCCATCTCACGTTCTACGACGTGACCCCGGAATCGGAGATTCGGATTCGAACGCCCGACTACGAGGTGTCGGGAACGCTCTCCGAACTGTCCTCGCAGGTCGTCAGGGGATAACGCTCGTCGTATCATCACGGAGACACCCCACCCACATTTCTCAAGGCTTATATCCCTCGTCACGAGTGACGTCACTCAATGATTCGGTGCAGTCAGGACGGGTGCGGATGGACCGCCATCGCGCCGTCGGAGCGGGCCGCGTGGAAACAGTACGAATCGCATCTCCTCGGAACGCACGTCGAGACGGTCGAAACGGAGGTCCCCGACGGGTGCGTGCAGGTTCGGACCGAGGACGGCGAGTGGAAGACGATGACGCGCGAGCAGGCGCGGGAGTTCCACGAGGAGTAGGCATTAGAAGAGGACAGTTCTCACGCGGACGGTTCCTCGGTGGGCACGTCCTTGTCCATCGGGTCCTCCAAGTCCCCGAGGACGACTTCGAAGGCGTCCGTCGCCGTCACCAATCCGATGACGTCGCTCCCGTCCAACACTAACGCGAGTTCCTGATTTTGCGCCTGAAACAGGTCGATAGCGTCGGCGACGGTCGTGTCGCCCGCGACGGTCATCGGGTCGTGGGCGATATCGGTCAGCGAGACGTCGCCCGACTTGAGGTCGTCGTACCTCCCGATGACCGTCGGCGTGTAGACGGTTCCCCGAAACTCGGAGAGCGGCCCGTCGATGAGGGGGAATCGGACGACCGGGTTCTCCCGCATCCGTTCGATGTTCTCCTCGATGGTGTCCTGGGTCGAGAGGGCCACGATGTCTTCCCGCGGAATCATGATGTCACGAACCGGGACGCGCTCGATTTTGAGCGCGGACAGGATTTCCTCTTCGCGCTCCTCCGGGAGGTCTTCGACCTCGCTGAGAACGTCGCCCATCTCGCGGTGGAGGTCCGCCCGACTGGCTATCTGTTGCTCGCCCCCCTCCCCTTCCTCGCCCTCCGTCCACGAGCGTTCGATTTCGACGCCGAACAGGGAGAGGAGGCTTTTGGCGGTCTTGTCCGCGAGGATGATGACGGGGGACAGCAGTTTCGTCCACCAGTAGAGGATTCCCGACCCGTATCGCGCCGCGAACTTCGTTCGTTCGATGCCGAAGTAGGTCGGTGCCTGTTCGCCGACGATGACGTGGAGGAGGTTGATGAGGGCGAGTGCGAGGATTGCCGAAAGGACCTCGGTGGACCCATTGCTGAGTCCGACGGCGTCGATGACCGGATGGAGCAGCGCTACGACTGCGGGTTCGGCGACCACACCTAATCCGACGCTGGCGATGGTGATGCCGACTTGGCACCCGGAGAGATAGATTTCGAGGCGGTCGGTCATGTCCCATGCGCGTTGGAGTCCCTTCGAGTTCTCGAACTCGGATCTGTCGAACTGCCGTACTCGCGTCATGGCGAACTCCGTGACGACGAAGTAGGCGTTCATCAACAGGAGAAACACCCCACCGAGCAAGTGGAGTACAGTGAGTAAATCTACCATCAGGTGCCTTTCCATCGGGCAAGGTGGTAACGTTGGTGGCAAACTGGCGAAAATTTCACTTGTTGTCGAACAGCAACAAATAACGGAGCGACGCACCTCGGAGAAACCATCCCATCCCGTTCCCTGAGGTGCCTCGATTTCTTGGACTCGACTTCTGTTCCGTGTAACCGTCGAGAGGGTGCTGTACGCGCCCCGTATGGCCCGTTCCTTCACCCCACTAAGGACATGTATGTGGTACCATGTCATACTAGAATCTGAAACCCCTATCTTTTTGGCAAGGCTGTCAGTAGTATTCTAACAACAGCTATGGCATTACAGCTACAGAGCCGTGGAGGGCGTCCGTGACGCTCCTCGACCGGCTTTTCGAAAACGTCACCAAGCACAGTCGGGCCATCATCGCCGTGCTCATCGTCCTGACGGTTCTCGTCGGGGCCGGTGCGCCGATGATAGAGCAGTCCTCGTCGCTCGACCAGTTCCAGAGCGATAGCCCGGCCGCGAAGAAATTGGACTACATCAACTCGAACTTCACGACGGGTAACGAGAATACGACTACCGTACAGGTCATCGTGAAAGGCGATAACGTCCTGTCGAAGGAGGCGATGGTAAACTCGTTGGAGTTCCAACAGCGCCTTCGGGACAACCAAACCATCAACGACACGTTGGCGGAAGACACTGCCACCAGCGGCGTCGCAAACGTCATCGCCATCTCCGCGGTTCAACAGGGGAAAGTCGCGGAACTCAAAGCGTCGGGTGCGGAACTCCAGCAGCGGAGCCAACAACTCAACCGGACGGCCGCCGGGCTGAGCGACGCGCTCAATCGGACGCGTGCGTTGCAGGTAAAGTACGACAAGTTGAACGCCTCCTACCAGTCGGGCGAGGTGGACAACGAGTCTTACCGGACGCAGTCGGCGACGCTCGAAACCCGACTCGCACAGGTGCGAACGTCGGCGACGGCGAACCTCTCGGCGGAGCAGTCCGCGACGTTCAACAAATCCGCACAGCAAGCACGCGGCCTGCAGGCCAAATTGGACGGATTGAACGCCTCCTACCAGCAGGGCGAAATCAACCAATCTACCTACGAGCAGAAGGCCGGCGAAATCCAGACCCAGTTCGGCAAGGTGTACAAACTCGGTACCCAAGGCGTGCTGGCGGACGAGTACGAGAAACTCGGCGAGCAGAGCGAAAAACTACAGCAAAAGCGGAGCGCGCTCCAAAACGGTTCGATGCCGACCATCGCCGAGCAACTCGACCAGTTGCAGTCGATGAACCAGTCGCGGATAGACTCGCTGACGACGGCCGTCCTCTCCGATGACGGCGGCGGTTCGGGCGGCATGTCGAGTCAAGCGTTGGCGTTCATGCCAACGTCCTACGACACCGGTTCGACCGAGGCGAACGCGACGATGCTGGTCATCTTCCAGAAACAGGAGAGCCAGTCGGCGATGGAGGGCCAAGCCTCCGACACGCTCGTCACCACCCAAGAGGGAATCAGAACCATCGCGAACGAGGAGTTCGACGAGGCCCTCGTCTTCGGAAGCGGCATCATCAGCGAGGAGATCAACCAGTCGATGGCCGACAGCCTCGCCATCGTCGGGCCACTGGCGCTGTTGTTCGTCATCCTGACGCTCATCGTCGCCTATCGCGACCTCCTCGACATCCTGCTCGGCGTCCTCGGTATCGTCTTCGTCCTCGTCTGGACGTTCGGCTTCATGGGCTGGGCCGGAATCACGTTCAACCAGATGTTCATCGCGGTCCCCGTCCTCCTCATCGGGCTAGCCATCGACTACGCGATTCACGTCTTCATGCGTCACCGTGAGGAGCGGGAGACGAACCCCGACGAGGACGTTCGCGGGTCGATGCGCGTCGCGCTCGTCAGCGTCGGTGCGGCCCTGACGTGGGTGACCGCGACGACGGTCATCGGTTTCCTCTCGAATCTGGTCAGTCCCCTGCCACCGATTCAGGACTTCGGTATCGTGAGTTCGGTCGGTATCATCGCGGCGCTGATAATCTTCGGCGCGTTGATTCCCGCCCTCAAATTGGAACTCGACGGCTTCCTCGAAGCGCGGGGATACGACCGCAAGAAACGTGCGTTCGGGACCGGCGGCGGTGCTATCGGTAGCATTTTGACCGTCGGCGCAACCGCGGCACGGAAAGCGCCGCTCGTGGTCATCGTCCTCACCCTCCTCGTCAGCGCGGCGGGTGGCTACGGGGCGACGAAAGTGGACACGAGCTTCTCGCAGGAGGACTTCCTCGCGGACAGTCCGCCACACTGGACGAAACAACTCCCCGAACCGTTCAAGCCCGGGGACTACTCCGCGAAGGACAACCTCGATTACGTAAACGACAACTTCGTCAGGCAGGACTCACAGGCCCAATTACTGATACAGGGCGATATCACCCGTGACGATACGCTCGAACAGGTGAATCGGGCACGGGAGCGGGCGGCGAAGAAGGACGTCACACTCACACTCTCGAACGGCAAGCCACAGGTGCAGGGGCCGCTGTCCGTGATGAACCAAGTCGCCGCACAGAACCAGACGTTCAACCAAACGTTCACTGCGGCGGACACCGACGGCAACGGCGTCCCCGACAAGGACCTGAAGAAGGTCTACGACGGGTTGTTCGCCGCCGCCCCTGACCAAGCCGAAGGCGTGATTCACCGCGATGACGGCAACTACGACGCGCTCCGCGTCGCCATCTCGTTGAAAGGCGGTGCATCGAGTTCGGCGGTCACGACGCAGATGCGTGACGTGGCCGACTCCTTCGAGGGGCTCACCGCGACGGCGACGGGACAGTCCATCGTCTTCGAAATCGTGCAGGACGACCTGCTAAACACGGTCATCGAGAGCCTCGTCATCACGATGGTCGCCGTGTTCGCGTTCCTGATGCTCATCTACCGCATTACCGAAGGCAGTGCGACCCTCGGGGCAGTCACCCTGCTCCCCGTCGTGTTCAGCGTGGCGTGGATTTTGGGGACGATGTACCTCCTCGGAATGCCGTTCAACATCCTGACCGGCATGATTACGAGCCTCACGGTCGGGTTGGGCGTCGCGTACAGCATCCACCTCTCCGAACGGTACAACGTGGAACTCGAACGACAGGGTTCGGTGTGGGACGCGCTCCACGTCAGTCTCACCGGAACCGGCGGTGCGCTGTTGGGCAGTGCGGCGACGACGGTGGGTGGCTTCGGCGTCCTCGCCTTCGCCATCCTGCCCGCGCTCCAGCAGTTCGGTATCATCACCGGACTGACCATCATCTACGCGTTCATCGCCAGCGTGCTGGTCCTCCCGAGTTTGCTCGTCGTCTGGACGCGCTACTTCGGGCCGGGCGCGCGCGGAACCATCGAAACTAAGTCCGAAACGAACGCAACCCCGAGTGAGGACTGAAATGGACGAAGCTGACGCCATCGACGCGCTGACCGACCTCGGCCTGTCGAACTACGAGGCCAAGGTGTTCGTCGCGCTCCAGAAGTTGGGCACCGGCACCGCGCGGGACATCCATGGCGTTACCGACGTGCCACGGTCACAGGTGTACGGCGCCGCCGAAGACCTCCAAGAACGCGGATTGGTGGAGGTGAAACAGTCGAAGCCGATTCAGTATCGACCGGTGAGTTTGGAGGCGGCGAAAACACACCTCCGAAAGCGATTCGAACGCACACAGGAACAGGCGTTCGACTACCTCGAATCGGTGGAGAACGAGTTCGTCGATACCGACAACGAACGCGAAGACGTGTGGTCAATCGATGGCGAGGAGGCCATCACCAGCCGAATCGAACAGTTGATGGTGGAAGCCGAATCGAGAATCGTCTTCGGTCTTCACGACGAGTCCCTGTACACGGAACACCTCGAGGAAATCCTACAGGAACGGGCGGACGCGGGCGTCGACGTCCTCGTCATCTCCCAAGACCCCTCTATCCAGGATTATTTCGACGATTTGCGGGTCGTCACCCGCGACGACAAGCCGCAAGGCGAACCTCCTGGACGCATACTCATCGTGGATGACGAAACCGTGCTCATCAGCATCCTCGGCGACCACGAGAGCGCCATCTGGAGTTCCCAAACGGGATTCGCGGCCATCCTGAGTCAAACCGTCGACTCGCGCCTCGACGACGCGATAGGCGAGTAACCCGACACGCATTTCTTTCAGTCCGATGTACTTCGGGTATGAACCCGAGACGAAGGCTCGGCAGAAATCTACTCTCGGAGTCACGGGCGTACGGCTACACGCTTTCTATTTGGGGCGGCGGCGGACTTCTGTTGACGCGGTTCGGCACGCCCACGGCGCTCGAGGTGTTCGCGTACGTCGGCGGTGCAATCGTGGCGTTCGCTCTCCTCGCCCTCTTCACGTTCGGCGATTTCGTGGTCGAACCCGACATGACGCGGGAGATACGGGCCACGTCGTTCGTCCACGTCGTCGCAACCCTCGGAAACCTCCTCGTCAGCTACCTGCTGATGCTCGTGCTTCACGGACTCGTCGCGTTCCTCGTCGTGGGAGTACAGACGACGTTCACCTACAACCTTCTCCTCCTGCCCGAGGAGTACGTGGCTCACCTGATGAGCGGGTCTGTCCGGTAGTTTAACTATCGGAACGAACGATGATTTCCCATGGCATGGTACGCCGTCGAGGCGCTAGAAGACGCTATCGAGGGGACACGGGAACTTCTGTTTCCGCTCGATGTGGGAACGTGGCTCCGACTCGCCGTCGTGGTATTTTTCCTCGGAGGGTTCGGTACGACGTCTCCGCTGCAGGGCGGGACGCAGTTTTCCACCGGTTCGGACCAACCGGTCCCGTCACCGCCGAGTAACGTCTCGGTTCCCGTCGATATCGTGACGCTGGTGGCCGTCCTCATCGCCATCGTCGTCTCTATCGCGATACTGTTCCTCCTCTTCGGGTCGGTGATGGAGTTCGTCTTCATCGAGTCGCTTCGAACGCGGGAGGTTCACGTCCGGAGATATGCGGGAGAGTACTTCGGACAGGGCCTTCGCCTGTTCGTGTTTCGATTCGTCCTCTTTCTCGTCGTCTTTCTGCCGGTCCTCGCCCTCGTCCTGTCCGCCGTTTCGGTGTTCTCGTCCGGCCCACCTACCGTCGAGTTCGGAACGCTGCTGTTGTTCCTCCCCGTCCTCTTCGTACTCGTTCTCTTCGTCGCCCTCGTCGATGGGTTGACGACGAACTTCGTCGTTCCCGTGATGGTCGCTCGGGAACATAGCGAACCGACGGGGCGGCAGGACTCGTGGCTTCGGGAGCGCGGCGTGGTGGCCGGATGGCGCGCCTTCTGGCCGACGCTCCGTCGCGAGTGGAAGCAGTACGGCGTCTACTTCGTCCTCAAGTTCTTCCTCGCCATAGCGGTGGGCTTTCTCGTCTCCATCGCGGCGGGCATCCTCTCGGTCCTTCTGGGAATTCCCTTCGCCATCCTCGGCCTCCTCGTGGTCCTCGCGTTCGGCGGATTCTCCGTCGTCGGGACGACGCTCGCGAACCCGGTGGCGCTAGCTCTGTTCGGACTGCTCGTCCTCGCGTACGTCGTCTGTCTCCTCGTCGCGCTCGCCGTCGTCCGCGTGCCGATTCGGACGTATCTCGGCTACTTCTCGCTGCTCGTGCTGGGTGACACGGAGGCGAAGTTCGACCTCATCCCGTCGCTTCGGGAGCGAATCCGCGAGGGAGATTCGACTCGCCCTTAGAGTTTCGAGTCGAGTTGTCGACCGACGGCGTCGTCGCCGACCGGTCCGCAGTCCCGAGCGAGGTGAACGAGCGGCGCGTTTTCCATCCGTAGCCACGCGCCGTCACGGTCGCTGGTGACGGTGACGGAGCGTTGGGTTTGCGGGAGTCCGTTCGCTCGAACGCCGTCGGTTCGCTCGCGGACGCCGACCATCTGGAGGTGTTCGCTAGGAAGTTCGGTGACGACGAAACGGTACGTCGGTAGGTCGGGGTCGTGCTCACGGAGGGCGTTTCGGTACTCGCGCGCGAGGTTAGCGGCACGCATCGCGCCGTCGTGGGATTCGAACCGCGTGCCCGTTATCGGTGTCGGGCACTCGCCGGATTCAGCAGCCACGACGGAGAAGGGGCCGGACTCGACTGCTAACTCTTCGATTTCGCGTCGCGTTCGGCGGAGGATGTCGTCCATGTTTAGGCTAACCTAATTTAGGTTTAGGATAGCCTAAAAGCGTTGCGACTCACTCCGTGAGGTCGGAGAGGAGGTGTTCGGCGAGGCGTTTGTCGAGCGGGTCGTTCGCGTTGCCGCATTGTGGGGACTGTACGCAGGACGGACACCCTGACTCGCAGTCGCAGGCGCGAAGCATCTCCCGCGTGTTCGCCATGAGCGATTCGACGGTTTCGTATCCGTTGCGCGTCAGGCCGACGCCGCCGGGATAACCGTCGTAGATAAAAATCGTGCTCGTGCCCGTATGCGGATGCAGTGGCGTGGAGAGGCCGCCGATGTCGCCGCGGTCACAGAGGAGTTCGAGGGGAAAGAGCGAAATCATCCCGTGTTCGGCGGCGTGAATCGCGCCGTTGAAATCGCCGTCCATCGCCCGCAGTTCGCGTTCCACGTCGTCGGGAATCGTGAAGTAGAGCGCCTTGGTCCGAAGGGTGAGTTCCGGCAGGGAGAGCGATTCCTGTCCAAGCGTCTCGCCGCGTTTCGCGTCCCGGCGTTCGAACCCGATGATTCGCTTCCGCATGGTCACGTCGGCGAAGCGGACGACGCAGTCGTCGCGGGTCGAGAGCGCCTTTTCGGACAGGTCCTCCTCGACGGTGATTTCCTTGTCGGTCAGCGTTTTCGTGTGGTAGTCCGCCCACGTCGGGGAGAGTTCGGCCACGTCCCGCGACAGGTCGAGGTCGACCACCTCGTAGGACTGACCCTGCTGGTGATATATCGCGCCGGGATGGGCGTCGTTCAGCGCGTCGCTGAACGGGAGGGAAGCGATGACGTCGCCGCGCGACCCGTCGAGGAGGTCGATTTCGCGGTCGTCGATGGTGCGAAGGCTCATCTCGTGTTGAGGGCTTCCGTCGCCGTCGTACACCCAACGAACCCCGTCGCTCGTCTGTCGCCGTTCGAGTTCGCCCCGCGCTTCGAGTTCGGCGACGAGTCCGGGGAACGTCGGCCCGAAATACGTCTCGTCCTCTGGGGATAGCCACGTCTCCCGTGCGGCGGAGGTGACGTGCAATGGCAGCAACTCTTCGTTTTCCGGGTTGACGACCGCCCGCTCGGGGTCGCCCGAGAAGAACTCGTCCGGGTTCGCCATCAGGTACTGGTCCAACTGGTCCTCACCCGCAACGAGCGCGACGAGGCTGGGGTCCGTGCCGCGTCCCGCCCGCCCGGCCTGCTGGAACGCCGCCATGCGCGTGCCGGGATAGCCGTCGAGCAGGACGGCGTCGAGGCCGCCGATATCGACGCCGAGTTCCAGCGCGTTCGTACTCCACGCGCCGCGAACCTCCCCGGAGTGCAGGCCCGCTTCCAGTTCCCGGCGGCGGTCGTTTCGCAGGGCCGCCTGATACGCCGCGATGTCGTTGGCGAGCGAGCGCTCGCCGCGTCGCCTGAGTTCGTCCGCGCTCTCCATGGCATACCGTTCGGCGGCTTGCCGGGCGCGGGTGAAGGCCAACGTCTGGTAGTCGTTTCCCACGAGGTCGGCGAAGATTCGCTTCGTCTCGCCGTGGTTCGACTTCCGGCGTTTCGCGCCGCCGTGGCGGTCGTCCTCGTACTCCGGCGGGTTCCAGAGGAGCCAGTGGGTCGGACCGGTGCGACTGGTGTCCTCGTCCACGAGGGCGAAGGACGGTTCGGGCTGGCCGGTCACGGCGCTCGCGTGTCCGACGGGGTTGCCGATGGTCGCGGAACAGCAGACGAACTGCGGGGCGGAATCGAACCGGTCGCAGATTCGCGCGAGCCTGCGGAGGACGAGCGCGACGTGGCTGCCGAAGACGCCGCGATACTCGTGAACTTCGTCGACGACGACCGTCTCCAACCCCTTGAAAAACCAGTCCCACAGGCGATGGGCGTACGGGAGCAGGGCGTAGTGGAGCATGTCGGGCGTCGTGAGGACGACGGTCGGCCGTCGGTCGCGGACGGCCCGCTTTTCGTTCTTGTCGAGCCGTCCGGTGTACTGGGCCACCGAGACGCGACTGCCGAATCCCAAGTCGCGGGCGAGCTCGGAGAGCGTCTCCTCCTGGTCGTTGATGAGCGCGTTCTGCGGCGCGATGTAGAGGGTTCGGCCGCCGTGGTCCATGGCGCGTTCGAACGCGGGAATCGTGTACGCGAGGCTCTTCCCGCTCGCGGTTCGCGTGGCGATGACGGCGTTTTCCCCGCCGCGAATCGCTTCGACGGTCTCCGCTTGATGCCGGTAGAGTCGCTCGATGCCGCGCCCTTCGAGGGCCGATGCCAGCCGTGATTCGAGCGGGAGGTCACGAAATTCGCCGTCGTTCCCCGCAACCGTCTCGTGGCGGGCGATTTGCCCCTCGTAGTAGGGTCGCCCGCGAAGCCAGTCGATGGTGTCCTGCACTGTTCGAGGGTTGGGTTCGGGTGACCTAACCGGTTTCGTCCATGGCGGGGGTCAGGGAGGGGACTCACTACCCCGAGCAGGTGAAATCTCGGGAGCTACTCGTCGTCCGAGGGCAGTACCGACGGAATCGGTTCCACTACGTCCTCCCCGTACGACCACGAGATGATTCCGTAGTCGGCCAGTCGCGGCAGGTGTTCCTGTTCGAGTCGAAAGCGTAACCGCTCCTGTTCGGACTGCGTTACGTTCGTCACGGGCGTTTCGTTACATCGGCTCGCCACGTCCGCCGACACCCGCGAAATCGGCGTCTCGGTTTCCTGCTCGCTGAGGTACAGGACGAGGTGTCGTCGTTGTTCGTCCTTGAGCAGTTCGTAGACCCAATCCGACGTGGAAGTGAGTGACTCGGCACCGACCGTATCCAAGAATCGCAGCAACTCCATGAGTTCCCCCTCTCCGCGGTTCGACCTATCACCCATACCCGTTCTAGTACAGTGACGGGTATGAATCACCCGATGGTGGCGATATGTCTCGGCAATTGCCCGTCCTCCCCTCGTCACCTGTCGGCGAAAGCCGCCCTGTGGAGGATGACGATATCGTCATGAACAGTGATTTGAGTCGATATCCCCCCGAAATTCGAGTTATCATCGGGTGCCGTCTCGATACGGTTAGCTGATATAACGCAAAACGGGTACGAGGGCTTTTGGCCGTGCGGATGCTACCGCTACGAGACTATGGGCACGACGCAGGATGGTTCTACCTTGCCGTTCATGTGCGGCGTAGAGGAACCGACGCGGTTGCAATACGACTGGGGGAGCGAGGAGCCGTTGGGTACGTACATCGTCCAGCGGATGGCGGAACGGACGCAGGTTGACTCCACCGGCGTCCCTGAATCCCTGTACGGGTGCATCGACCCCGACGCGCTGGAGGACCTGTTCCGACCCCTCGTCGACGGAACCCCCCGGCGGAACGGTGAAGTGACGTTCACGTTCGCGGGCCACTACGTCACCGCGAGCAGCGACGGAACGATAGAAATCGAGTCCGAACTCGGGCGATTGAAGCGAACCGGCGGAAATCTACTGCTCACCGGCGACGTTCCGGCGGACGTTTTCGAGGAATTGAGCGTGCAGTTCTTGGGCGAACCGGACTACGGAAGAACGCATCTGTTCGCACTTTACGGGCGTGATACGAACGTGGTCCGGACGCGCCTCGACCGGGCGAACGCGAACCTCGACAACGCACGGGTCCTCTCCCACGAAGCAGCGGTGCGGTCTGCGACGGACGTACGAACGGGGAACCAACCGACCCGACCGTCCGTATCGCCGGTCGTGGGGTCGCTCGACGACTTCCAAACCGAGATTCTGGACGAGATATTCGAACTCCAGTATCAGCGAAAGGGGTTCGACCCGGGGCAGTTACGGTTCTGTTTGGATTCGTTACAGTTCCTTTCGGACGAGGAAGAAGCGGACGCCGTGGAGGAATTCGTGCGAAACGTTACGGAAACCGTCGAGGAGGTGGCCGGACTAGGCCAGTACATCTTCCCGGGAGCATATGACTCCGCTCAGGTCCAAGCTGTCGAACCGCTGTTCGACGTGACCATCGAGATGAAAATCGACGAGGGCGGGCCGACGCAGCGATGGCACCTTCACGACACGGAATACACGACCACGTGGTTCCCGCTCTAACGATTCCCACGCTCGGTCCCCGACCGACTTGTCTCACCGCGATGGGTGTGGAACGCCACTCGACAAGCCAGCCCACAGAATTGAAATGAAGCCGATATTTCGATCCAATACCGAGTTCGACGGGGTGACCGTCGTCGACCCGATTCATCGACGGCAGTTCCCGATTCGAACGTCGGGCCCCGTCGACCCCCGTCCGACCGACGTCGACCAGTTCTACTTTCCGGTCGATAGCGCGGTCGAGTTCGCGACGGATACGGTCGTGTTACCCTACGTCGTCATCACTCACGTTCGCAGTGTAGACGGGACCTTCCTGTCGAAAGCGGAGGATTTTTCGTACGAACAGTTTCCCGAGGGGAAATATCTCCTCGAACTGAACGCACCCATCCGAATTTACCTGCGCGTTAGCGGCGAGATGACTCTCGCTTCGTCGGCGGAGCACATGGCGTTCGACTTCGACACGAAAACGCGGGTTCGGATGGGCGCGCGCTCGTACCACGAACAGCCGGAAGCGACGGTGACGACGACTTCGTCGCCACGTGACGTGATGGCCGCCGTCTCGACGTTCGGGTCGGCACTGAAGACGCTGAGTTGTGAGCGGTCTCTTCCGTCGCTCAGGGGGCATCCCCCTCGAATCGAACTGGGGGACGAACTGTACGTCCCCGACGAAATCGCAGCGCCGGAAACGGGGGTTCGAATCGAGGTCCCGCCCGAACTGCCGAAGATATACTCGGCCAGTACCCTCGCGTACTATCTCGGCGCGACCGTGGTTCCGGGCGACGACCCGAGGCTCGTGACGGACCGCGGATTCGTCCATTCGCTGAACCATCCCGAACGGGGATACGAGGGCGAAATCGAACGGATACTCCTCCAATCGTTGCTGTTCGACTGTGTGACGCGAACGGAAGGGTTGTACCAGATACCGCTCCACGAGCGAGATGCAATCGAACCCCACCTCGACATCCCGCTCGACGAGTTGTACGAACTGGACCTCGCGGAGCGGGTGGAAACGTATCTCGATGTCCCCTTCGACGACGTTCGGGAGCACGTCCCGACGTGGCTGTTGTCGACGACGGTCACGGACGAAATCGCCAACGTTCGGGCACTTCCGTATTTAGCGAACAACCTCTCGCTCGTCACGACGCCGAGGGAGCACAACCGTCACGAACCGGCACCGGAGACACCGGCACCCATCGACAGTTTTCTGCGTGGAGCGGAGGCACGAAGAGGTGAACGACACGCGGAGCCCGACCCGTACGTCGCGCCGACCATGACGAACTCGCTGGAACACGCGTGGCTCGGTCGGGGAATGCCTATCGGCGCGAACAAACTGCTCGAACGCGCGTTCGAAAACAGGTTGGAGCGCTCATCTTCGACGGAGGGTATCGACATCACGGTGGTGTGTAACGAATCGGAGATGAGTCCCGAGTACGACGCCGGTGACGCGCTCTACGGGAAGCGGGACGAACTCGCGTTCGATATCGACGTTCACCGGAACCTCTCGGTGGACGAACTTGCGTCGGTCCTCACCACACCCACCGACTTCCTTCACTACATCGGGCACATCGAGGACGGGAATTTCATCTGTCGGGACGGGAAACTCGACGTCGAATCCATCGACGATGTCGCTGTCGACACCTTCCTGTTGAACGGGTGTCGGTCGTACGAACAGGGAATCGCACTCATCGACTCGGGAAGCATCGGCGGCGTCGTCACCTACAGCGAAATCACGAACAAGAGCGCGATTGAGATCGGCCGAACCATCGCTCGACTCCTGAACAGGGGATTCTCCCTTCGGTCCGCTCTGACCGTCGTTCGGGACCAACAGATGGTCGGCAATCAGTACATCGTCGTCGGTGACGGCAGCATCGAAATCGCCCAGAGCGAAAGCGGAACGCCGTTCGTCTGTCACTTGGAGCGGGAAGATAGCGGACGCTACGAATTGCGGATAACGACGTATCCGACGGTCGAATCCGGGATGGGTGCCCTGTTTACCCCGTTCATCAGCGACATCGAGACGTACTTCCTGAGCGGTGGAGAAGTGAGTACGTTCTCGGTGGACGAGGAGACGTTAGTTCGATTCCTTCGCCTCGAACAGATTCCGGTAATCGTCGATGGCGAGCTCTCGTGGTCGACCGAAGTAAATCCGGGACTGCTGTAAAAACGCCGGTTATCGAATCGTTCCGCCCGCCGCCGCCGCTACGTTACCCGTCTGGGTGAGCAGTAGGCAGATAGCGAACAGCACGCCGATCATTCGTGGGTTCTCTTCGAGGTACGTCGACAACGTGTCATTACTTTCGGACATCGCATCCGTTCCGTGGTACCGGTCGAGAATAGCTTTTTCTAAATGATAATTAGAGGAAATAAATTAGAATATCTCTTTTTCCCCCAAGAGAAAGCAGACGGTATGGGGGCGTTACCTCCTGAGTGGTCCCCGAACGGGCGGGTTATTCGCATCAACGTGTCGTTCCCGAGGAAGTACATCGGTCAATGTGGGCTATCCCCTTGAGTAATCACCGGTTACGAGCCTGTTTGCCACCGTCTACCGTTCGAGTCGACGGCGTTCGAGGCATGCCAGTGCGAGGAGACGCCGTTCGCGTTGGTGTTCGCTGAGCGCGCGGAAGGACAGGTGTACGTCGGGCGGGACGCGGCCCGCGAACTCTGTGAGCGGGCCGGAATGCCGACGCTGGTCGGCGATGTCGTCGGCGATAACTACGAATCCATCGCGGACGCCATTCGAACGGTTACGGGGGTCACGGCGGACCCGGACCCGTACCACGGCGTCTATCCGATGGCTGAAACGGCCCGCGAGCGGTTCGAATCGCTCGCCGCGAACGCGGGGTCGATGCCGCTCGCGATGTCCAACGACTGAGCCGTTCGACGCACTTTGCACCCTTCCCGAACGTTAAACGTCTCGTTCTCGTAGCCTCCCTCATGTTCTCAACTATCGACTATCTCGATTGGATTACCGGACGGCCCGACGCCGCGACTCACGACCTCGGGTCGAGCGACCTTCGCCGGGCTATCCCGGAACCCGACGCCATCGTCCCACCGGAACTCGACGGCCTGCCGTCCCCGCCGGACGACCTCGACCTCGAAACCATCATCGCCGACGCATACGACGTGGGAACGGAGAACGTGCTCGTCACTGCCGGAGCGACGCACGCGAACTTCGTCGCCATGGCCGCCGCAATCGGAGCGGTGGAATCGAACGAAGAGGACGCCGACGACGCCGGTACGCCTCGCGTGTTAGTGGAAAAACCCGGCTACGAACCGCTGCTTGCGACGCCCGACGGACTCGGTGCCACCGTGGACCGGTTCCGACGGCCGGAAGAAGCGGGCTACGAACTCGACCCGACACGAATCGAGGGGGCGCTGAGCGACGAAACGTGCTGCGTGGTCGTGACGAATCGCCACAACCCGACCGGGAGCAGAGCGAGTCGCGGGACGCTCGCCGAAGTCAGTCGCATCGCCGCCGACAACGACGCGACCCTCCTCGTGGACGAGGTGTACGCGCCCTTCTGTACGGACGATGAAGCCAGCGTGTTCGGCGGTCCGACCGCCGTGAACCTCCCGAACACCGTCATCACCAACTCGATGACCAAGTTCCTCGGATTCGGACCGGTTCGGGTGGGATGGTTGGTCGCCGATGCGGAGTTCGTCTCACGCGCGCGGTCGGTCATGTTCCACGTCCCGGCGATTTCGGGTCCCGCCGTGGCCTTGGCCCGCCGTGCGCTGTACGCCGAGTCGGACCTCGCCGACGGGTCGCGCGACCGAATCGAGGCGAACCGTGACCTCCTCGCGGAGTTCGTCGCCGAACGCGACGACCTCTCGGGGTCCATCGCCTCGGGATGTACCTACGGCTTTTTCTCCCACGAGTCGGCCGACGGCGACGAAATCTCGAAGGCTGCGTGGGAGGAAGGTATCCTCGTCGTTCCGGGACGATTCTTCGACGACGACGAGCGATTCCGCCTGAGTTTAGGTCTCGACACCGAGACTGTTCGAGAGGGATTGGACGCGTTCGGAACTGTCCTCGATTCGGTATCTGCCAAGAGTTAAGGCCCGCGCATACTATCACTCGTGCATATGGACGGAAGCCCAGCGGAAATTACAACACTCGTCGGTCGCGAGGTTTACTCCAACAACGGTGTCTTCGTCGGCGAAGTAGACGATCTCCGACTCGATTTGAACGAAATCGCCGTGACGGGCCTCGCGCTCGGCGGTATCAACGACGAACTGTTCGGCAACCGAATCTCGGCGGGACGCGGCGTCATCATCCCCTATCGGTGGGTTCGTGCTGTCGGCGACGTCATCCTCGTCAACGACGTGGTGGAACGACTGAAGCAATCGGAAGAGGCCGAAGAAGAAGCGGCCGTCTAGTTTCCGTTCGTTTCTCCATCGACGCCCATCGCGTCGAACAGTTTCTTCTTGACGGCTTCCTCGGTGAGCGACAGGAGCGTATCGCGGTTGTCCTCGTTCGTCTCGATGCCCGTGAAGATGCCGAGCGGGATTTCGGCGCTGGCCTGCGTGGAGTGGCCCGCCGCCTCGCCGATGGTGTCGAAGGCGTCCTGCAGGACGTTGCCGATGTTCATCCTGATGTCCTTCGAGCGAGCGGCGAGATAGATGGTGTCGTCGGCGATGCCGAAGACGGCCGACGTCGTGATGCCTTCGAGGTTGAGCAGGTGTTGTGCCGCCTGTGTCAACGCGTCGCGGTCACGGATGAAGCCCGCGTTGCTGACGAGGTGGCTGCCCTGCACTTCCCGGTTCGTGATGGCCTCCGCGAGCACGTCCAACGTCTCGGGCGACATCGACGGCGATTCGACCTGTTCGAGCGTGTCGTGATTGGCGAACGGGTACAGGTAGGCCGCCGCGGTGAGGTCAGCGGGCGTCGTGTCGCGCTTGAAGTCGAGGGTTTCCGCGCGGATTCCGTACAGGAGCGCCGTGGCGACTTCTTCGCTCAGGTTGATGTCGAACTCCTGTACGTACTTCGTCATGATGGTCGAGGTGGAGCTGACGTTCGGTCGAACGTCCGAAAACCCGGCCTCGTACTCCGAATCCGGTTCGTAGTGGTCGATGAGGATGTCGACCGGATGGTCGAGTTCCGGTTGTGTCGCCCGCATGTGGTCCACGAGCGCGAACGTGTCGTACGTCTCGATGTCCACCTCGTCGCGCTGGAGGAGTTCGATACCGAGCAGGTTGACGAACGCGCGGTTCTCCTGATGACCGATTTCCCCGTGATAGAGGATGTCCGCTTCGATGCCGAGGCTTTCCGCGATGGTCTGGAGCGCGGCGGCGCTGGCGATGGAGTCGGGGTCCGGATTATCGTGGGTGAGAACGGCGAGTTTGCCCGTCGTGTCCTCGATGACGCCGGACAGTTGCCGGGCCTTGTACTCCAACTCGCCCGCTTCGAGCGAGCGAAGCGCGGAGTTCGCGATGACGGTCGAGGGGTTGATGACCACGTCCGCTCCCATCTCGGTGAGTTCGTCCGCCGACACCGGGTCGCTCGCTCGGACGACGGTGAACCGCTCGCCGCCACAGGCCTGTAGGTTCGAGACGGCTTCCTTGTTCGCCGCGACGTCCGAGGAGAGGATGAGGACGACGTCCCGGTCGGTGACTTCGTTTGCCACCGATTCCTCCCGGATGTCGCCCCCCTGTGCGTTCAAGTCCTGATCACGGAGCGCCTCAACGCGGTCGCTGTCCCGGTCGACGATGAGAACTTCCTTCCCTTGTGCGACGAGTTCCTCGGCGACAGCGTAGCCGACGCTCCCACAACCGAGAATTGCGTACGTAGACATCGAAGAGATAGTTATCCCGGCGCTCATTACTACTGGGGCGTTACCCCGGCCGGTACTTAATCCTCCCGGAGCGACGCTGAAACCAGCCCAACGGACCGTTTTACTCACGTAAACATAGACTCATATTCGCGCCAAAGAATTTCAAAAAGAACACCACTACGGGTCGATGTGGGTTTCAAACGTCCGCGGAGTGAACGAGTAGCCCACGCCCTTCTTCGACTACTCCGGTCACGGGAGAATACGCGAATTGTGATAAATAATTGATGTTTGTGCGGTTTTTCGAAGGAGAATGCGCCCGTTTTCGCCCCGGATTTTCGCTCTCATTTCCCGACAAACCGGCTGACCGCAATCCGAAAGGAAACGTATTTACGTCACACCCGACTTTTTCAGAATGCGTTGGGGCCGGTAGCTCAGTTAGGCAGAGCGTCTGACTCTTAATCAGACGGTCGCGTGTTCAAATCGCGCCCGGCCCGTACAACCTTTTGCTGCACTCACGAACTGCGAGCCATCGGGTCGCAGTTCGTTCCCTGGCAAAACGTTGATGAAAAGCACCACGTCACCCCCACTTCCGTCGCTCCTTTCAGTCGCTCCGTCGGGGGTTCCTCGGCCCGCTCGCTTTACGAGGCGCTCCGCACCTCGCTTCGCTCGCGGTGAATCGCTTCGTTCGGGTTCTCCGAACCGCTCACTTGCGAACGCTAGCCAGTTTGGAATCTATGGATACAGAAACTTGTGGAAAAATATCGGTTGATGACCACTCACAGAGGCTAAACGCGATTACTCGCCGGGGCTGTAGTTCGGCGCTTCGTCGGTAATCATCACGTCGTGGGCGTGGCTCTCCTGTTGTCCGGCGGACGAGATGCGGACGAACTCGGAGCGTTCCTTGAAGGACGGAATCGTCTCCGCACCGACGTAGCCCATACCGGACTGCATGCCGCCGACGAGTTGGTGGAGTTCGCTTTCGAGGGTTCCCTTGTACGGCTTGGCCGCCTCGACACCTTCGGGGACGTACTCGTCTTCTTCCTGCGGGTCGTCTTTCAGGTAGCGGCTTCCGTCGCCGCTCTTCATCGCGCCGACGCTGCCCATGCCGCGGTACTGCTTGTACTTTTTGCCCTCGATGGTGATGACGCGGCCCGGAGCTTCGTCGGTGCCCGCGAAGTACGACCCGAGCATTACCGCGTCGGCACCCGCCGCGATGGACTTGATGGCGTCGCCGGAGTAGCGAATGCCACCGTCCGCGATGACGGGAACGTCGTGTTGGATCGCCACGTCAGCTACCTGCGAGATGGCGGTGATTTGAGGCATACCGGACCCGCTGACGACGCGAGTCGTACAGATGCTTCCGGGGCCGATACCGACCTTCAGGCCGTCGGCGAAGTCCACGATGTCTTCGGCCGCTTCCTCCGTCCCGATGTTTCCGACGACGACGTCGGCATCGACCGACTCTTTGATTTCGCGCGCGCCCTCGATGACGTTCAGGTTGTGCGCGTGTGCGCAGTCGATGAAAAGCACGTCGGCACCCGCCTCGTCGGCGGCGATTGCACGGTCGGTTTCGAACGGTCCGACGGCGGCCCCGACGCGGAGGTGACCGTCGTCGTCGCGGACCGCCTCGCCGTACTCACGGCGCTGGAGGACACCCTGCATGGTGACGAGGCCGGTGAGGTGGTTCTCGTTGTCCACGATGGGGACGCGCTCGATTTTGTGTTCGTACATCAGTTCGAGCGCCTCGCGGGCGGTTACCTCTTCCGTCGCGGTGATGACCTCGTCCGTCATCGCCTCCTGCACTTCGTCCTTCTCGCCGACTTCGAGGTACGGGCGGATGTCGGTGCCGGAGATGATGCCGAGAACTTCGTCGTCGTCGTCAACGACGGGTGCGCCGCTGACGCCGTTCCGTGCCATCATCGTGTCCACCTCTCGAACGGTCTGTTCGGGACTCGCGGTTACGACGTCGCGGATGATGAGTTCGTCCGCGTGTTTGACGCGTTCGATCTCTTCGACCATCGCCTCGACGTCCATGTTTCGATGGAGAACACCTAATCCACCCTGTCGTGCCATCCCGATCGCCATCTCGCTCTCGGTGACGGTGTCCATCGCTGCGGACAGGACCGGCACGTTAAGTTCGACGTTCTTCGAGACGCGAGATTTCACGTCGGCGTCGTCCGGTTCGACGCGGCTCTCCTTCGGACGCAGAAGTACGTCGTCGAAGGTAAGTGCCTCAGGTACCCGGAGTTTCTCGGAAAACGGCCCGTCGTTGTGAGAATCGTTCGCCATGTAATCCGAACGAAGCGGCCACTGAAAAACGTTGCGAGATTGTGCTTGACTGACGTGGTAATCGTTGGATTGTATACACACATGTGCGTATTCTTCCGGTTGCTACCGAAAGAGGTAAATATTGCCACTGAGAGACAGTCAGTGAACGGCTCTATTCGGCGAAGAACAGCAAGTATGTTTCCGGTTTTCACATCCATTTCACGTCGTATGGGGTCATCTCTCACGCAACACTTAAGCAATAATCGACAATATTCGTAGGTATGGACTCTACCAGTCTCATGGCACAGCGTATTGCAGGTCGGACGAGCGGCGACTCTTTCGCTCCGATTGCAATTTTTGCAAAACTGTGCACAACACTGGTAGGAAACGGATTTGCGGGGAATCTTCGACCGAAGGTAGGACGTCGGTCGCACCGCAGATACCATCACCCTTCGCCCACGGGTCAGGGTTATAGTCACTAGTCGATGAGCAGTTCACAACACCCAGTCGCCTACCGCTTAGAGCGACAAGTAGGCGGCGCAACGAAGCTGCTCGCGACCGTCATGGGGCTTCCCCTCGTGGACGGCATCTTCCCGGCAATGGTTCTCGCCGGAGCGTTGAGTTCCCCGGTCGGAATCATCCAAGTCGGCCTGCTCGTCTTCGGTGGCAGCGCAACCGTGGCAGTCATCCTCGCCGAGATGGACGGGACGCCCGTCGAACAGGCGACGACCGTTCTCGCGGTCGGCGTCGGTATCATCGCGCTCGCGGCGGTGGAAGCCGCGTTCGCACCGACCATCGAGAGCGCGCTGAACATGGGGATATTCGAGCGCTTCGCCGCGCTGGTCATCGCCGCCATCGCCGCGAAGACCGCGAGTGCCCGCATCGGAGAGTATCTTCCCAGCCCCGGAATCATCATCGGACTGGGGATGCTCGCCAGCCTGCAACCGTCCGGCTTCGAACTGAAGACGACGATAGACGCCGCCCACGTCCTCCCCGCCGTCGCGGCGGCCGGGACCGGCGTCGGATTCGCGCTCGTCGTCGCCCTCACCGCGCCGTGGCTCCGCGGTGTCGTCGACATCGACCGCTTCCGCTTCGGCAGCGCGGTCGCTCTGGGTGTCCTGCCCCTGTCGATACTCAAGCTCGCGCCGGGCCGCGCACCGTTGGCCGTCCTCGCGGTCACGTGCCTGCTGGCGCTCGAACCCGGCGACCACGTGGAATCGGCCGTCGAAGCGGCCGAACAGTCCGTAGCCGAACCGGAATCCGTCGAAGAGTCCCAGTCCGCCAACAGCACCACCGCTGTGACGGACGGCGGCGAGAACGCCGACCTCACCGAGGGTGAGGACTCCTCGGCCGCCTACGGCTACCCCGGCGAGGAGGACGGCGACGAACGCCGTCCGTGGCTGTAAGGTCGGTTCACTTCGACTCGCGGCTGTAACGTTTTTCCCTTCTCCTCTCCGTGGTTTTCATATGCCGGACAATCGCGTCGTGCAAGGACGGATGGTGACGCCGAAGCGACTGGCGGAACTGATAGAGGACGACACTGTGATGGAAGCCGACCGAATCGAGGACGCGGAGCGCGAGTGCCCCGACTGCGGCGGCGATGTACTCAAAGTCGGGTACATGCCGAGCGTGACTGCCTTCGTCACGGGTTATAAATGCCAAGACTGCGAATGGGGGACGCGAGAGGAGTAGAAATCGAAACCCCTTTAGGTCGTTTCGACCAATCACAGTTCGCGGGGTCGTGGCCAAGCCAGGGATGGCGACTGACTCCAGAGGCTACGCGCCCGGGACGAAACTCCAGCTGATATACCGAGCGAGTGACTGATCATCGCTCGCGTTGACGACCCTCTGGAGTTCCGAGGCGCACCGGAGATATCAGTCGATCGGGGGTTCAAATCCCTCCGACCCCATTCTTATTTCGACGTAAAACGACAAGCGGAGCACGGATGTAAGCGAGCAGGAACACCTCACCGTAGTCCACAATCACCAATCCCACTCTTATTTCGACGCCAACGATTCCACGAACGACGCTTGGCGACGTTCATGCTAGCGTGAACGCCAAATCATCGGGAAGAGGATTCGAACGGGAAAGGAAAGCCCGGTCAAAAGTCAGTCATCGACGGTGACCGCGTCCGGGTTCGTTTTCGCTTCAGACTGCCCATAACAAAGGACGCGGTTGTCGTCGTCTCGAGTGACTCACGATGATACCAACGGACGATTCATGGACGCGCCGTCGGATGCTTCGGCAGGTCGGTGCGCTGCTTACGGGGTCGTCACTTGCCGGATGCACCCAAGTGAGGGACGAACTTCGGGAGCGCCAGCCCACCCCGACGACTTCGTCGACGGACCACGACCGACCGGTCGACGCCAATAACGTATCGCTGCGGAAACTGGGCCAAACGCGCCTCTCGGCAGATCCTCCTCCCGGCGGTGGCTTTTCGGAGGTGTCCGTCCGGGAGGACGGTAAGTACACCGTCGTCGGCACCAAGTGGGGGACAAGCGGGACCTTTCTCGTCGATCTCGACGACAGAAGCGCGCCGAAGCGGGTACACTATTTGGGTAACTCGGACGACGCACCGAATCTGGACGTGAAGTTCGACGCCCGAGACGGGTTGTACCACCGGGCGATTGAGAAGACGTGGCCGGGAAACTTCGAAATCGTCGATTACGGTTACTCCGCCGGAACGCCGACGAATCCGACCGTCGTCAGTACCGTCTCGGACGGAAAGTCCCACAACGTGAAACCGCACCCTACGGAACCGGTTGTTTACACGATGAACTACGGGCTGAAAACAAACGGGTTCGACGTGTACGACGTTTCGGACCCGACGTCTCCCCGGAAAATCGGCTCGCACGGTCCGCAGGGAGCGGGTCACGACATCAACGTGGATTTGAAACGGGAACTGCTCTGTTGTGCGTACCAGTCGGGACAGTTCGTCGGATTTATCATCTACGACGTGAGCGAACCACAGCATCCGGAGGAAATCGGGCGCTTCGACTACGAGAAACGAAAGCCGTACGACGACGCACAGCTCGGCGAGGAGGCATTCGGGGCCGCACACCACGGTCATTTCGACCCGGAGCGCGAGTTGCTCGTGTTCGGCGACGAACGCCCGCAGGGAATTCCGGGCGGAAAACACGTCTTCGACATCGGGTGGAAGGACGGTTCGCCGGAAAACCCGATACCGGTCGGATTTACCGTCTCGCCAAACGCGCAGCACATGAACGGCGACTACGCCAACCGATTCGATTGGACGGGCCACCACTTCGACATCGTTTCCGGCAAAGAGGCGACGCTCGTGGTTAGCGCGGATTGGCACGACGGGGCCGTACTGTATGACATCACCGACCCGAAGAATCCGCACCCCGTGGACCGGTATCCCACCGACGACGGCGTGAACGACATTTCACTGAACGACGAAGTCAAACAACTCGGGTCGCCGCCGATGGCGTGGAAGGCCGTTTACAACGACACACGAAACCTCGTCGTCGTGAGCGATGTCTTCACGGGCCTCTACACGTTCGAACTGACGCCACCGTTGAAATAATTGGTCCGTCGGCCGTGGCAGTCTTCCGGAGTGCGTTCCTACGGCCGAAACGAGGTTCGAAAGTGCGTCGGTAAGACGTCCCCTCTCTTTCGGTCGGCGGGAGTTATCGCCCGACCACGGCATTTTTCAGTTCCGCGACGACCGGCGCGCCGTCTACGAGCCAGAGGAGGAACACACAGAAGTACGGCGCGAGGTAAATGCCGATTATCATCAGCTGTTTTTCCGTCGAGAGCGAGTGGAAGAACGTACCGATGATGTGGAACGCGCGTTCGAACAGCGACACTTCGTGGCCGTATGGCGGGAGGGTCACGACGGGCCACAGCACGCGGTCGAACGGAGATTCGTGGTGTTCCATCATGGCCATGAGGATGTCGCCGACGAGGTGTGACCAGTAGCCGACAGCGAAGGCGGCAGCGACGGCGGTGCGGTTTCTGTACAAGCCGATGACGAGTACAGACAGTCCGACCGGAATCGCCACGAACACCGAGTGGGCGACGGAGTAGCCCTGGGGGAATAGGTGAAGTCCCCACGAGAGGGGTTTGTCGACGAGGTCGGGCAACTGGGTCCCGAAGAGGAGGGCGAGCACTGCCTGTGCGGACGGCGGGGCGCGCGTCCACACGCGGTGGCCGAGCGAGTACAGGGTGTACCCGAACGCCGCGTGTCCCCACGGCATCATGGGGTTCTCACCGCCTGACGGGAACGGACACGACGGAACGGCCGAGACGAACCGGACGTTCGTCTCGACTCCCTGTCTGGATATCTCATCACTCTGTAGGTAGTAAGTCGAGGGTTAAAAAGTTCGGAGAACTAGTCGTCCGTTCATCGAACTGCCGCGAACCGGGGAGATACTGACGTATCAGGGAGAACGCGATGGCCGTCGCTGTCAGGAGTTGAACCGAGTGAAATGGGGGCCGCCTACTCTTTCACGACGACTTTACCGTTCGCGTCGACGGTCACTTCGTACACGTCGTAGTGGAAGGTGATGGAGACGTTATCCCGGGCGTCTCCGTAACGTCGGGTTCGGAACAGCGCGTCGATGGCGTCGCAGTTGACGACGGCGTGAAGCGGCTGCATCCGGTTCGGTTCCGCGTCCATGACTGTTGCGAGGGCGCGGACGAGACCGGCGCAGGTGTGTCCGTTCGCCATCTCGCGTTCGATGTTGAAGACGTAGGTCGAAGACGTTTCGGCAGGGTTGTCGTCGCTAACGTCCTCTATCTCGATCTCCATACGATCATCACTGGGTGAATTGACCACAGGTATACTACTTCACTCTCAGAGGTGAGGCGGTAATATAGCTATCGGCGGTTTTCGAAATGGAAAACGGTTAGCGACTGTCATATCGAACCGTTGGAGGGTCGCGTTGTGGGACGGCTGTCGGTGTCAGTTGTCTCCCGACGCTGTTTCGGATGTCGAGGAGAGGGATTGGGAATCTCGAACGCGCTCGATATCGATTCGTCCATCGCTGTGGACTGTCACTTTGTGGTGACCGTACTGGAACTCGACGTTCCCGTCCGCTCTGGCCTCCCCGCGGTGCGTCGCGGAGAAGAGCGAGTCGAGCGCATCAGGGTCGATGATATCGTACAGTACGGGCCTGATTTCCGTGGGGGTTGTCCCCTCGTGTTCGGCAATAGCATTGATTACCCGGATACTCAGTCGGTCATCGGCATTCGAACGTCCTTCGTCGGGCGCGACCATCGTACGAACCGCTACCACATATCGGTGCATAAACATAGCGAAATAGTATGTAGATGCCCTGAAAAACGTATTAATCGCTTGTGGCTGTAAAAACTGTCAGCGGATGTTTCACATTCGCTTTCACTTTCGGCGTGGTTTGCACAGCTTCATTCCGGTCGCCCACCAATTCCATCACAATGTCGAACCGCGGCGGTTCACGCTTGCCCGGCGTCGGAGACGAACGCGAGGAGCGTATCGTTCTCCACGTCGATATGGACTGTTTCTACGCGTCCTGCGAGCGACTCCGCGAACCGGCTCTTTGCGGCGAACCGGTCGTCGTCGGGATGGGATACGAGGAAGGAGAAGAACACGGGGCCGTCGCTACCGCGAGTTACGAGGCGCGGGAACACGGCGTCGAGAGTGCCCAAGCGATAGGGGAAGCCCTCGAACGACTGCCGCGGAAGATAGAGGGGAATTCGGCCGATACTGACGGTAACGGCAGTGACGAGGGGGAAAAGGACGCTGACGATGGGGGAAAAGATGGTGACGAGGGGAACGAAGAGGACGTAGTGGGTTACTACCGTCCCGTCGATATCGAGTTCTACAAATCGGTCAGTACGGACGTTCGCGCCATTCTCCACGACTGTGCGGACACCGTACGCGAAGTGAGCATCGACGAGGCCTACCTCGACGTCACGGACCGAACCGCGTGGAACGTCGCGGATGGGTTCGCCCGGCACGTCAAGAACCGAATCGAGCGCGAAGTCGGCGTCACGGCGAGCGTCGGCGTCGCGCCGAACATGAGCGCGGCGAAGATCGCGAGCGACCACGACAAACCGGACGGCTTGGTCGTCGTCGAGCCGGGGACGACGCGGGAGTTCCTCGCCCCGCTCGACGTCGCCGAATTACACGGAATCGGGCCGGTAACGGCTCGAACGCTCCGCGAAATGGGAATCGACACGGCAGGGGACCTCGCGGATGCCGACCCGCGCGTCCTCGCGGATCGGTTCGGCGAACGCGGCCGGGAACTCTACCATCGGGCACGCGGCGACGACGACAGGCGGGTGACGCCGACCGGCCGACCGAAGAGTCTCTCGCGCGAATCGGCCTTTACCGACCCGACGACCGATTCCGCGGAGAAACGGAAACGCGTCAGTACCCTCGCGGGGGCCGTCGCCGAACGCGCCCGGGACCGAAACGCGATGTATCGGACCATCGGTGTGAAGGTCGTGACGCCGCCGTTCGACGTTCACACCCGTGCACGGTCCCTTTCGGGGCCGGTTGACGACCCCGGACTGGTCGAGGAGGTCGCTCTCGACTTGCTCACCGAATTCGACGACGACCGGGTTCGCAAGGTCGGCGTGCGCGTTTCGAACCTCCAGTTCACCGAGAGCGACCAGACGAGCCTCGATGGGTTCGACGCACCGGAAACGGGGGAAAACCGACCACAGTCATCGCAGTCTGGGGACGAACCGGAGTCGTCGGATACATCGAAGCACGACACCGATTCCGATTCGACTGCGGAGTCCGAATCGACGGATGAACCGAACGAAGAGAACGAAGGGACACGTTCCCGCGACGGGCAGGTGTCGCTCACCGACTTCTGACGCTCGGTCCTCCGAGTTCGAACGCCGATTCCTCCGGATCGCTGATTACCTTCCCCTGTGAACACAAGCACATGAACAAGTTGGCCGCTGTGGACGAAGAAGACGGCCGCTGGCATCTCCCGCGACACGCCCACATCATCGTCTACGAGGCGGAGGGCGGCGACGAACTCCTCACCATCTACGACTGCGGCGCGGCACAGAAGCCGCCGTCGGCCCAGATAATCGGCAATCTCGTTCGAGTCCGGGCGGATCACGAATTGGAGCAGACGGTCACGGGCTACATCGTCAGCATGCGCGAGGAGTCGGTGTTAGAACGACAGGAGAAGGACCACTTCGTTATCGTTTCCGACGAATAGTTCGATCCGATTAGAGCGGTTCGACGAGGTTTTCCAACGCGGTCTTCGGGTCGTCGGCTTTCGCGACGCCGCTCGCCAACAGGACGCCCTCCGCGCCGAGGTCACGGGCCGCCACGAGGTCCTCGCCGGTGCTGATGCCCGCGCCACAGTAGACGCTCACGTCCTCATCGACCGCTTCCGCGGCCGCCACCGCGTCGGTGACGATGTCCGGGTCGGCCTTGCTAACGGGGGTGCCGCTCCCGATGAGCTCCGGCGGTTCGACGGCCACGGCGTCGGGGCCGAGGGCGGCGACGGCACCGATCTGCTCGGGATTGTTCGCACAGACCGTGGTGTCGAAGCTGACGCGCTCCGCGACGTCGAGTCCGGCGTCGATGTCCGCGAGTTTCAGTCTGCACTCGGAGTGGTTGAGCATGGTTCCGGTCGCACCCGCGTCGGCGACGGCCTCCGCGAGGGTACTTCCGGTGTGGCTTCCGTGTTCGACCGGACTGACGTGTTGTCCCCACGTCTCGACGCCGGTATCGGCGACGCGCGCGAGGTGGGCGGTCTGCGGTGCCACGGCGATATCGACGCCGTAGTCGTCGCTCACGTCGCGGGCCGCCTCCGCGATTTCGACCGGGTCGCAGGGGTAGGCTTTCAGGTTGACGAGTACGAACATATCCGAAGCGACTGTCGGCGGCCCCAAATAGGTTGCGTCATTCGAAAGTGAGAGACGGAGACGGGAAAACCGGGACGAAAGCGAACCGAAGAACGGTTCGCTGAAACGATGGGAGACGGACGGGGGATGGGTGAAACGTCTCTTTCACTCTACCCAACTGTTTTGTTCGTAGGTTTACCAGTATCTCCCATGACAACACGGAGTCGGAAGCTGATCGCTCTCTCACTGGTCCTCCTCGTCGCGCTCGCCGGCTGTTCCGGCATGGGCGGGGACGACGCTGCAAAGGAGAACGGAAACTACGATACCGGCCGTTCGGACGGCGGCAGTTCGGGGAGCGTAAACGGCGGGGACGGACAAGCCGACGGAGGGTCGCCGTCACAGTCCGCACTGGTCGTCCAGCAACGAATGCTCATCCGAACCGGCGACCTCTCGCTGTCGGTGGAGAACTTCGATAACGCGAGCCGGGTGCTGACCGAGTTTGCCAGCGAACGCGGCGGCTTCGTCAGCGACTCCTCTCAGCGCGTCCATCGCCGCGGGAACGACACGTGGGTCACCGGAAAGATCGTCTTCCGTATCCCGAAGGACGACTTCTCGGCGTTCTTCGAACGGGCCAAGCAGGCGGGGGAAGTCCAAGAGTCGAACACCGGGACCGAGGACGTGACCGACCAGTTGGTCGATTTGAAGGCTCGCCTCGACAACCTCCGGTCACAACGCGACAAACTCCGCGCGCTCTACGAGAACGCGAGCGACACGGAGGACGTTCTCGCCGTACAAAAACGTCTCTCCGCCGTCCAATCCGACATCGAGCGGTTAGAAGCGAAACAGAAATCGCTCGAAGGGCGGGTCGCCTATTCGACGGTGACGGTGCAGATGCAGGAACCGCAACCGGCCTCCGAACCGGAAACACCCGCCGAGAAATCGTGGTACGACACGGGTGTCGTCTCCGCGTTTCTCGATTCGGTCGATGGCGTCGTCGT
Source organism: Haladaptatus sp. HS23 (assembly GCF_056892285.1). NCBI lineage: Archaea > Methanobacteriati > Methanobacteriota > Halobacteria > Halobacteriales > Haladaptataceae > Haladaptatus > Haladaptatus sp. HS23. The sequence continues at coordinate 266,298 of NZ_JBXGLH010000004.1, forward strand.
CATGTTCCGGGCGTTCGTCGTAGGCGTTGCGTACCTCCTTCCGTACTTGGCCGCCCTCGGAATTCCGGTCGGGGCAGTGCTTCTCGTGCGCCGCCGGTCGAAGTCGAATCCGTCGTCAGTCACGCATGTGGCGGAAGCGGACGAGGGCGAGGACGAAGAGAACGACGAGTGAGAGTTCGGGCGGCGCAAGTGGTCGACGGAAACAGTCGCGGTCTCGCCCCCTCGGCACTGCACGGTGTTCCAGGTCTCCGGGCTTTTCTTCCCCCGTTCACTGCACTTCCGGCAGCACTTCCTCCTCGTAGAACCGGAAGAGCGACTCTTGGTCGGGACCGATCTGGTGGACATATACGTGGTCGTACCCCGCGTCGGCGAACTGCTCTAAATTCTCGATGTGCGTCTCCGGGTCCGGGTCGGTGACGATGCTCCTCTCCGCGATATCCTCGCGGGAGACCATCTGGCAGGCCTGCTCGAAGTGCGTCGGCGTCGGGAGTTGTGAACTGAGTTCGCCGGCGAGTGCGCTGTTCGGCCACCACTCGTGGGCCGTGTCGATGGCTTCCTCCTCGTCCTCCGCGTAACAGACCGTCATCTGACTATAACGAGGTCCCTCGCCGCCGGCCTCCTCCCACGTTTTCACGGTGTCCTGCGGACCGACGCTCCAGAACCCGTCCCCGAGTTCCGCGGCGGCTTGGGCCGCTCGCTTCCCGTAGGCGGAGACGATGATGTCGGGCGGCTCCTCCGGGAGCGTGTAGAGACGAGCGTTCTCGACGGTGAAGTGGTCGCCGTAGTAGCTCTGCTGTCCGCCCTGCCACAGTTTGCGGATGATCTCTATCGCTTCTTCGAGCATCTCGGTCCGAACCGCATGTTCGGGCCAGTGTTCGCCGGTGACGTGTTCGTTCAGTCGCTCGCCCGTCCCGACGCCGAGGAAGAACTTCCCCTCGAACATCGTCGCGGCGGTGGCGGCGGCCTGTGCGACGATGGCCGGATGTATTCGCATGATGGGGCAGTTCACGCCGACTCCGACCGGCAGGTCGTCAGTCGCCCGTGCGACGCCGCCGAGCGTGGACCAGACGAACGGGGCGTTTCCCTGCTGGCTAATCCACGGGTGGTAGTGGTCCGAAATGGACGCGAACTCGAAGCCCACCTCCTCGGCACGGACGGCGTGGTCTACCAGTTCGTTCGGCCCGTGCTCTTCGCTCGAAATGGTGTAACCGATTTGTGTCATCGTACTCCTCCCCCGGCGAATGGGTCGAATGTCATACTATCGGCGTTACATCGCTTCCCCGCATGAGACCTCTGGCTGAAAACGCAAGGACGCTTATTAGCGCTGGAGCCGCTCGAACTGCCTCGGACTAGGTTCGTGTGAACGTTGCTGTTCGCGTCGGTGCCGCTGTCCACGGTTCTGTTGCTGCCATCGCCGGTCTTGTTGGTATCCGTGCTGGTGTCGTTGCTGTTGGTGCTGTTCCCCGCGTTGTCGTCGTTTTCCGTATCGCCGTTCCCGCTGTAGGCGTTCCTGCCGCTGCTTTCGCTCCTGTCTGCCGCCGTGAATCATGGTTCGTTCGACGTCGCTCAGGTCCCGTTCGGACCCTCCCCGTCGCCCGCTCTGTCGATGACGACCGTAGCGTTTCCGCTCTTGCTGTCGCTGCCGGTGTTCGTGTCGCTGTCCTCGTTCGCCGCCACCTCGATGGTGGCTCGCTTTCGACCCGTATCGTCGTTGTTGGTTAATTCCTCCCCCCCGTCGTCCCTGTCTCGTCTGCCGTTCTCGTCCGCTCCCTTGCTCCTGTTCCACTTCTCGTGGGCCGCCGTACCGTTGTGTCTCCGACTCGCTTTCGTGACCGCGTTGGCTCTCCCGATGCAGATGGTGTGTCATTGTACCTCACGGTTGGGTCGGTCGGAAATCGCTTAATCGTGCTGGCCGCGGGTGGCCACGCTTAAGACCGGTCGGTGACACCTCCCGACATGGAACCACGAGACCTCTCCGCGCACGTCGCGTATCAGGCCGGACGGGGCATCGAGGAGGTCGCTCGGGAACTCGGAATCGACCCGGACGACCTCGTGAAACTCGCATCCAACGAGAACCCCTTCGGCCCGAGTCCGGCGGCCGTCGAGGCCATTCGAGACGCCGCCCGAAACGCAAGCACGTACCCGAAAGCGTCACATACGGACCTCACTGCTCGACTCGCCGACCGCTGGAACGTCTCGGACGAGCAGGTCTGGCTGGCGAACGGCGGCGACGGCGCGCTGGATTACCTCTCGCGCGCCATGCTCGACCCGGGCGACTCCGTCCTCGTCCCCTCCCCCGGATTCGCTTACTACGGGATGAGCGCTCGCTACCACCACGGCGAGGTGAACGAGTATCACCTCTCCCCGGAAGACGATTTCTCGCTGACCGCCGACACCGTGCTCTCCCAGTACGACGGCGAGCGAATCGTCTACCTGACCAGTCCGCACAACCCGTCGGGCGGTCGGTTCTCGCTCGACTCCGTGACGGAAATCGCCGAGAAGACCGACGAAGAGACGCTCGTCTTGGTGGACGAAGCCTACGGCGAGTACGCCGACGCGCCGAGCGCTATTTCGCTTCTCTCCGAGCGAGACGACAGCGACGCACCTGCTGGTGTATCTGGCAATCACGCGGTGCGTGATGACAGCGACGCGCCTGGTAATCGCGCTCCGCGCGACGACGTTGCCGTCCTTCGCACCTTCTCCAAGGCGTACGGACTGGCGGGCGTCCGACTCGGCTACGCCGTCGTTCCCGAGGAGTGGGCCGACGCGTACGCACGCGTGAACACGCCCTTCGCGGCCAGCGAACTCGCCTGCCGGGGCGGCCTCGCGGCGCTCACGGACGACGACCACGTCGAGAAATCCGTCGAGACGGCCCGCTGGGCACGCGAGTACATCTACGAGAACCTCGACGCGCCGACGTGCGAGAGCCACGGCAACTTCGTCCTCGCGGAAGTCGGGGACGCAAGCACCGTCGCCGAGACGGTACAGGAGCGCGGCGTCATCCTTCGGGACTGCACCAGTTTCGGGCTCCCCGACTGCGTGCGCATCACCTGCGGGACGGAGGAGGAAACTCGCCGCGCGGTGCGCGAACTCAACGGGGTGCTGTCCACGTGAGGGTCGCCGTCACCGGGACGCCGGGCACGGGCAAGACGACGGCGACCGAACTGGTCGAGTCCGGCCTCGAAACCGTCCACCTGAACGACGCGATTCGGGATGAGGAACTCCACGACGGGACGGACGAGGAGCGCGGAAGCCTCTATGCGAACTTCGACGCGGTTCGGGAGTGGTTGGACGACACGGGCGACGGAGGCGACGATTTGCTTCTCGATTCGCATCTCGCACACCACTTCGACGCCGAGAAGGTCGTCGTGCTGCGCTGTCACCCCGAGGAGTTGCGCGAGCGACTGCTCGAACGCGGCGAGACGGAGTCAAAAGCCGACGAGAACGCCGAGAGCGAAGCCCTCGACGTGATTCTGTCCGAATCCGTCGCGGAACACGGCGCGGAGTCGGTTTACGAAATCGACACGACCGACCGAACGCCCGAGGCCATCGCGTCGGATATCGAGGCGGTTATCGAGGGTGAACGCGAACCGTCCGCTGGAACCGTCGATTATCTGGAGTACCTCTAATGCTCGACCGACTTCGTCCCGTCGCAAACCGCGCGCTTCGACCGTTCGTCTCGGCGTCGACGACCCTCGGATTAACGCCCAACGCGGTGAGTATCGTCGCGTTCTTCCTCGCAGGTGGTGCCGGCGTGGCGTTCTACGTCGCCCCGGATGCCCCGGTCTGGTATCTCGTCGGCGGCGTTCTCGTCTTCTTGAACGGCTGGCTCGACATCCTGGACGGCGCGCTCGCCCGCGAACTCGGCACCGACTCGCCCGCGGGCGACCTGCTCGACCACGTCCTCGACCGCTACGCCGACATCATACTCATCGTCGGGTTCGCGGCTGGAATCGGCGAGTACGCCCTCGGACTGGCCGCCGTGACGGGCGTGCTGATGACCTCCTACCTCGGCACGCAGGCACAGGCGGTCGGGTTGGACCGCGTTTACGGCGGCCTCCTCGGCCGTGCCGACCGGTTGGCGCTCATCGGCGTCGTCGGTGCGCTGGCCGCGTTCGTCCAGTCCGTCGGCGGCTATTCGCTCGTGGCGCTCCTCCTCGTTCTGTTCGCCGTCGTCGGCCACCTCACGGCGCTCCAGCGCTTTTACTACTCGTGGCGCGCCTTGGCCTGACGTGGCGTGCCATTTATGAGTCGAGACGGTAAATAGCACGTATGGTTCAGTGTGAGATGTGCGGTGCCGAAACGGCGTCTCCCAAGACTATCAAAGTCGAAGGCGCGGAGCTCGACGTGTGCGACAACTGCGCCGACTTCGGGACCGAGGTCAAGACACAGCAGTCCTCTTCCACCTCGACCAAGTATTCGACATCCTCGTCTTCCGGTCAATCGAGCACCAGCACTGGCAGTGCAGGGTCCTCCGGCGGGTCACGCTCACGTCGGAAGGACATGTTCGACGATATGGAGGAGATAGCGCAGGATTACGACGACAGAATCCGCAACGCGCGCGAGTCGACCGGTCAGAGTCAGGAGGACCTCGCCAAGGAACTCAACGAGAAGGCGAGCCTCATCCGCAAACTCGAACACGGCGACATCCTGCCGAGCGACAGCGTGCAGAAGAAACTGGAGAAGAAACTCGATATCAGCCTTACTACCGGTAGCGCCGGGGCCGACGATGAGGAGTGGAGCGGCGGCAGTTCGACCGGCAGTTACACGCTGGGCGATGTCGTGAAGCGCAAGGACTGAATCTGACGACCGAGTTTTCGCCTTTTTCGATTCTCTGCGCGTCGTGAGACGCGAGTGCGAGAGTACGGACTCGGAGCGAAGCACCTATCAAAAATCGAAACCCCACGACTCGCGAACCGGAGACGAGAAGAAAAACGTGAGCAGACAGGGCCGCTTCAGATAACGGCGTCCCAGATCGGTTTGATGATGAAGAAGACCGTCTCGTAGCCGATGTACATGAGGACGATAACGGACGCCAAGACGGCAGCTTTCGGCTTTTCGAGCGGGAGGCCCCGGCGAAGTTCGACGGAACGGGCTTCGATTTCGAAGAAGTCCGTGATGACGAGACCGAGGACGAGCGTCGAGAGGACGATACCGCCGTGGTGGTGCAGCGTCAGGAAGTAGAACGCCGAGAGGACCAACAGAACGTTGCTGACTTCGTGAGGAATCCAGCGGCTCAGCGTCTCCTTGTCGTCGTCCTTTGCCTGTTTCGCGTAGTTACGCGACGCGAGGATGCGCGTCAACATGTTGACCAACACGAGTCCGAAAACGACGAAACCCGCGTAAGGTTCGAGCACGTCGATGGGCCCGAGTAATGATAGGGGTTGCATGCTCGAAACTCAGTGCGACAGCGTATTATATTCTTTCCAATTCGGTCGCTCCGTCACTCGGCGAAAAACCGCCGACTCGATTCCACGCTGACGAGTTCTAACACGCCGTCGAACGTGATTTCGACCGGCTCGTGCGGTTCGACGGGACGGACGGAACGGTCGTCGGCGAGGAGTTCCACCGCGTCCTCGTCCCGTTCGACGGCCAGCGTCACCGGGCCGCGGAGTATCCAGTTATCCACGTGGATGGCGAACGGCGCGACGGGGACCACCGAGACGACGCCCGCGCCCTGTTCGACCACCGGTCCCCCCGCGTCGCGTGCGTACCCTAAACTTCCGGTCGGCGTGGCAGCGACCACGGCGTCCGCCCTGAATTGGGACACCCGCTCGTCTTCGACGTTGACACTGTACTCGGAGATTCGGGCGGGTTCGCTCGTGACGAGCGTCATCTCGAACAGCGCGTCGGCGATGTATTCGCCGTCGACCGTCGCCGAGAGGAGAGGGCGACCCGTCGTCGTCCACTTCCCGGCGAGGAGGTCCGCGATGGCGGGTTCGATGTCAGTCGGCGGGACGCTTTCGAGTCCCGGTCCCGCATCGACCGGGAGGATGGGAACCGATGCGTCCGCACGTACGAGGTCCGTAACCGCTCGCTCGCCGACCGCGACGACGGCGGTTGGGGTCGCATCGAGGACGGTGTTCGCGTCCTCGCTCACCGTCCGCTCGGCCTCGTCGCCGAGTGCGGCGTCGATCGTCTCGATGAAATCGCCGTCGGCGCTCGGTACGACACCTACACGCATTCTGGCCTCCGTTCGTGGTGGTCGCGTGGTTCGGTCATTACCTGAACAGTCTCACCCCGACCAGAAAAGGATACCGCGCTCCGAGTGAATTCGCGGGGCAAAAACGCGTGACGGGTTACTCGTCGTACGGCCAATCGCCGATGATTTTCATCCCCGCCGCTTGGTCCTCGGCCTCGAGCGCGTCGGCGATTTCCTCGGGCGCTTTGTGTTCGACGTCGAACTCGTCGCTCGCGAGGTAAACCGCGAGTTCGGTGAGGAGAATGGCTTGCTCGCGGAGATTACGCATTTCGACTTTGTCCAACGTGTCGGCGAAGGTGTGGCCCCAGCCTCGCCCCTCGTCGCCCGTCTCGCTCATGACGTGGTAGCCCGGAACGCCCCACTGGACGAAGGGCCAGTGGTCGCTGTGCGGTCCCTGCTCGGGAATCGTCGAGATGGGGTGGCCGTACTGGTCCGCGATTTCGTGGGCCGCGTCGTCCAGTTCGTCGAACCCGTGCGTGGTGAACGTGAGCGTTCGTCCTCGGACCACGCCGTCGTTGTTCAGGATGGCTTTGATGCCGTCGAAGTCTGTGGCGCTCGCCATGTGCGACGAACCGTCGAGTCCGACCTCCTCGGCACCGAAGGCGACGAAATGAATCTTCGTGTCGAGTTCGTCCTCACGCTCCGCGAGCGCGTTTGCCATCTCGACGACCATGGCCGTCCCCGCGCCGTTGTCCATCGCACCTTCGGCGATGTCGTGGGCGTCGATGTGGCTGGTGACGAGTACCTCCTGCTCGGTGTCCGGACCGAGTTCGGCGTGGACGTTCTGGCTGGTCGCGTCGTACACGTCGGCATCGACGGTCACCGTCACGTCATCGCCCTCCCAACGCCGAGCGAGTCGTGCGCCGACTTCCTTGCTCACCCCGACGGCCGGGATGTCGCCGATGGGGTCCTCCTCGGTGCCGACGCTGCCGGTCGGTGGGAGACAGCCCTCGACGTGGTTACGAAAGACGAAGGCGGCCGCACCGCCGTCGACGGCGTAGTAGTACTTCTCCCGTCGGTGAATGAACCGGTCGAAATAGCTCGGGACGTTCGATGCGACCATCACGACCTTCCCCTCGATGTCGTGTTTCTCGAAGTCGTCCGGGAGTCCGTAGCCGAGGTCCACCAACTCACCGTCCGCGCTTCCGGCGGGACTCCGCGGGAGCGCGATACAGTCCTGTGTCGTCTCGCCAGCCTCGATGGAACTGGACCCTCGCGTCCAGCCCTGTACGTCGAACTCCGCCAATCGGGCGTTGCGTGCCCCGGCGTCGGCGAGCGCATCACGGGTGACTTCCGCGGCCGCTCGTTCGCCGTCACTGCCCGTCATTCGGTTCCCGATATCGACTATGGTTTCGAGGAAATTCCATCCCGCGTCGCTCGTGAACGTCCGCCCGATCCACTGTGTCATACGCTTACACATCTCTCAGCCCCTGCCTAAATGTTTCGAAACGTAACATCCTGACAAATCGTCGGTTATTCCGTCACTTTCGGGATAATCTTCGGTGATTTATAATTTGGATACTTAAACCACCTCCCGATTTTTCCCAATATACCGTTCAAGCCGATGCTTTATAACAAGTGATGGCGTTTGACCGATAGACAGTCGGTGATTCCAAAATATGGCTTCACAAGCACCCGATATGGCGCGCGTGGTCGGACTCGATGGCAATGTCGAAGGGGACGTGAATCTCTCCTCAGCGGACGTGAAAAAGATGTACCGATTACAGGTACTCGCCCGTACATTCGACGAAAAAGCCGTCTCGCTCCACCGACAGGGGCGAATCGGGACCTACGCGCCCTTGCAGGGACAGGAAGCAGCACAAGTCGGTGCGGCGTACGCGCTTTCGCCGGACGACTACTGCTTCCCGACCTACCGCGACCACGGGATTTACATCACCCGTGGACACGCGATTCGGGACATTCTGCTCCACCTCTCTGGGGCGGGAAACTACGTGGACCGTGAGGAAGCGGAGGGATTGCGAACCTTCCCGCCGACGATTCCCATCGCCACCCAGTTGCCCCACGCCGTCGGCGTCGGCATGGGCGCGAACTACAAGGCCGACGACTGTGCCATTCTCGCGAGCTTCGGCGACGGGGCGACGAGCGAGGGGGACTTCCACGAGGCGATGAACTTCGCTGGCGTGTTCGAGACGCCGACGGTGTTCTTCTGTCAGAACAACCAGTGGGCGATTTCGGTGCCACGTGAGCGCCAAACCGCGAGCGCCACCATCGCACAGAAGGCACAGGCCTACGGCTTCGAGGGCATTCGAGTGGACGGAAACGACGTACTCGCCGTCTATCGGACCGTCTCTGACGCACTCGAACGCGCGAAGGACGGCGAACCCATACTCGTCGAGGCGGTCACGTATCGACAGGGTGCCCACACGACGACCGACGACCCGACGAAGTACCGCGACGACGCGGAAGTCGATGCGTGGGCCGAGAAGGACCCGCTCGACCGAACTCGGGAGTACCTCGAAACCGAACACGGTTGGACCGACGAGGACGACGCCGCGCTTCGCGAGGAGGCAAAAGAACAGGTGGCGGAAGCCGTGAAAGCCGCCGAAGCACACGACGGTTACGACGTGGACGCCATCTTCGACCACGTGTACGCGAACGGGCACCCGCGCTACTCGGAGCAACGCGCTGCCGTTCCGGAAAATCCCGACGTGGACCGCTAATACCGGAACTCCGAGGTTTTTCCTCTCTTTGTCCCTCGGTTTGAGCGTCGCCAGCACAGTTATGTGCCGTGCTGTGGTATCCGGCACGGGGTTTACGATGGAACGTCACGAACGAGGAATGGGTGAGTACGGGGCGGAAACCGAACGAACCGCCGACATCGCGGAAATGGAAATCACGGAGCCGACGCTGACGTGGCTCGAAGTCTCACAGCCACAACAACCGATTCCGCTCGGGCAAAACGACCGGATACTCGATAGTCGGTTCAACGACCAACACGACATGTGGGAGGTACTGCTCCTCGCGCTCCCGGAAAAGGAAGAAGAATCGTAGTTACAGCATGTCCTTCTGCTTCAGCCCCTCGATGAGGTCATCGACGAGGGCGTCAACGTCGGCGTAGGGGAAATCCTGTGCATCGTTCATCTTCGTCGCCAGCTCCATCGCGGTAAAGCTGGTGTCGCCTGCTTCGAAACGCGTCCCGGGACCGTTCGGCAGCGCCGGAACGAGTTCCATCGGGTTGCTGACGGGGTAATCTGCGCCTTCGAATGCGTCGTGAAACTGCTGTCGGAATTCCGCTTCTTTGTCAGCCATGTCCGCCATTGTGTGAGTAAACGGCAAAAACGTTCCGGAACCACTATACACTAGTTGTGAGTTTATTCTCCGGTTCAGAGAGGTTTATACCGAGATGGGAACGAGGTTCGGTATGGCATTCGATTTCGATTTCAAACTCTTATGTGAACTGACCGAAACGAACGGTGCGGCGGGGTACGAGAACCGAATCCGCGACATCGTTCGGCGGGAGTTGGAGGACGAAGTGGACGACCTCCACACCGACGCGATGGGGAACGTCATCGGGACGATAGAGGGGACAGCGGACTACGACGTCGCCGTTGCAGCCCACATGGACGAGATCGGGTTCATGGTTCGGCACGTGAACGACGACGGGTTCGTCTCGCTCGACGCCCTCGGCGGATGGGACCCCCGCGTACTGCGAGCACAGCGCGTCGTCGTCCACACCGAGGAAGAAGACCTCCGAGGCGTCATCGGGTCGGTCCCGCCGCACCTGCTCGACGGCGACGAAGGGGAAGAGGACGTCGAGGACGTTTACGTCGACCTCGGTCTTCCGGCAGACGAGGCGAACGAGCGCGTCTCCGTGGGCGACATCGTCACCATGGAGCAGACGACGGTGCAGGTCGGCGAGAACGTCTCCGGGAAGGCGCTCGACGACCGGATCTGTCTCTTCGCCATGTTGGAGGCGGCAAAACGAATCGAGAACCCGGACGCGACGGTTCACTTCTGTGCCACGGTACAGGAGGAAATCGGCCTTCGCGGTGCCACCGCGTTGGGTGTCGATGTGGACCCCGACCTCGCCGTCGCCCTCGACGTGACCGTCGCCAACGACTTCCCGGGCGTGAGCAAGGAACGGGATTACGTGACCACCCTCGGCGACGGAACTGCGATAAAACTCAAGGACGGAAGCGTCGTCACGACGCCGAAAGTCCACCGCCGGATGCGCTCGGTGGCCGAGGAACGCGATATCCCGTACCAACTCGAAGTCCTTCCCTCGGGTGGCACCGACACCGCCGGGTTCCAGAACACCTACGGCGCGAAACCGGTCGGCGCGATTTCGATTCCGACGCGCTACCTTCACACCGTCACCGAGAGCGCCAACGGCGACGACGTGTCGGCGACCATCGACCTCCTCACAGCCTTCCTCGAAACCGAGGACGGCGACCACGATTACTCCCTATAAAACCACCTTTTGCTGCGGTCGGGAGCCGAATCCGGCGTGGTTCACGCCGGATTCGGTTGCCTCCCTGGCAAAATCTGGACCAAAAGCACTCCTCACCCCCTCAGGCGCGTCAGAGACGCGCCTTCGAGGGGTTCGTCGGCCCGGAAAATCGTAGATTTTCCGGTGAAGATGCTGGAGACAAGCGGTTGTGTCATCAACCATTCCGGAGGTTCTGCCGCTTGCTCATCTCCAGAATTCACGTCGATAGCCGATTTCTGGCGGTCGTGTCACCGGCCGACCGCTCCCTTCGGTCGCTGTTTCTTGGTGAGCGACCCAAGGGAGCGACAGGCTGAGTGAATTTTCTCGGCAAGCGTACTCTCCGTGAGCAAGCATAGTGAGCAAACGGGCCGAGGAACCCCCGACGGAGCGACTGAAAGGAGCGACGGAAGTGGGGTGACGTGGTGCTTTTGGTCCAGCTTTTACAGGGAGACGGGCAGGGCCAGCGCCAAACGGCACTGGCCCTGCCCATCGACCGTCGTAAAAGGTGGTGGCTGAAAGGTGGTGGTTCCAAACCAAAGTATTCAGTACCCACCGGTACCAACCCCCGGCCATGACAGATGGGGAAGCGGACGAATCGGTTACTCGACGTGGATTTCTCCTCGGTTCTGCGGGTGTCGTCGCGGCGGGTGCAGCCGGAACGGCGGCTGCGCAGGAAAGCGGGACGACGACCTCCGGCGGGGAAGGCAGTTCGAACAGTAGCTCCGGCGACGGCGGTGGAGCGACGAAGACGGTGAAGGTTGGCCCGGGTGGCGACCTCGTGTTCGACCCGGACAAGCTGACCGTCACGCCCGGCACGACCGTGAAGTTCGTCTGGGAGTCCGACGGCCACAACGTCGTGCCCGAAAGCCAACCCGAAGGCGCGGGCTGGGAAGGCTCGGGAAGCGCGAGCGAGTTGTTCGACACGGGTTATACCTACTCGCACACGTTCAGTACGGCCGGCGAGTACGCGTACCACTGTGCGCCGCACAAGAGCGCCGGTATGACCGGCACCATCACCGTCGGTGCTGCCGGCGGCGGTTCGTCGGAACCGGCGATTCCGGGCAACGCGAAGACGCTCGGCCTCGCCACCTCCGGTGCGTTGGCGTTCACCCTCTCTCTGGGCTACTTCTTCATGAAGTTCGGCGGGGACTACGGCGAATCCATCGAGTAGCCTACTCCGCGTCCTCCGGCGTATCGAAGTCGTGGAAGGCACGTCCCTTTTCTGTGCTCAGGATGTCCAAGCCAGCGGCCGCGCCGCCGCCGACGGAGATGGCCGCCTGAATCTTATCGGAGCGGGCCGACCATCCGGCGGCGTAGGCGTTTTCGACCGTCGTCTCGTTGTCCATGTCCGTCTTCACCGTGCCGTCGTCGTTCAGTTCACAGCCGAGGTCCTCGGCCATGTCGCGTGACCGCCCGGTGGCGAAGATGACGTAGGTGGCGTCGTACTCGCCGTCGTCCGTCGTAATCGTGAACCCCCCGTCCGACTGTTCGACGCCCGTTACCTCCTCGCCCTGCTTTCGCTCGACACCCTGTTCGTCCACCTGCTCGCGGGCGGTTTCCATGAACTCCTCGCCGTCGATGCTTTTGATTCCGAGGTAGTTGAACAGGTGTGCGGCGTGCATCGCGGTATCATCCGTATCGAAAACGACCGTGTCGAGACCGTTTTTCGCGGTGAACAGTGCCCCACTCAATCCGGCAGGACCGCCGCCGATGACAGCTACGTCTGACATACGGTGACAGCTACCACTCTAACGGGGATAAACTTCATCGCTCCAGCAATTCCTTCGTCTTTCGATGTCGATATGCGAACATGGGTTCGAAACCTACCGTCGCGAGCGGACTTCCCGTTTCGCCGAGCGCCGGGAGTCGGTAGTCCACCACGTCACGAACTAACGTCTTCCCATCCCCGGCGTAGAACTGGTGGGTGTGTTGCCATTCGGGGAACGGTCCCCCGCTCATCTCGTCTCGAAACACCGCGGCCCCGTCCTCTTCCGTCCGCTGGACGATTTTCGAAGTCCACCGCTGGCGCGGTCCCATTCCGAACGGTCGGAGCGACATTCGGATTTCCGTTCCCGCTTCCAGCACGTTCGGGTCAGTTTCCCCGTCCGGTCCACGAACCTCCTCTACACGGAGGTTCATCCACTCCGGCGTCAGCGCCTCCAAGCCGTCCGTGGCCGAGTAGAACCGCCAGACGTCCTCGAACGGCGCGTCGACCCACACTTCACGCTGGTACGTGGCCATCGTTTTGGCTTCCGCCCCTCGGCTTAAACGTCTTATGCGCAACCAGTCCGACGGCGATTTATCCCGCTTCCACTCTTACACTCACCATGCCCAGCCTTCGACTCGCCGAAGAGGCCGACGCCGTCGGAATCGCGGCCATCTACGCGCCCGTCGTCCGCGAGACGGTCATCTCGTTCGAGGCGACGCCACCGGATTCCGAGGAGATAGCGGACCGAATCCAAACGACACTCCCGGCCTATCCGTGGCTCGTCTGTAAGCAGGACGGAAACCTCCTCGGATACGCCTACGCCGGGTCCCATCGCTCGCGCGAGGCGTATCAGTGGTCGGTGGACGTTTCCGTGTACGTCCACTCCGAGTATCGCCGGTCGGGGGTCGGAGAGGGACTCTATCGGGCGTTGTTCCCGCTTCTCGAAGCGCAAGGATTCTACAACGCGTACGCAGGAATCGCACTCCCGAACGCGGCTAGCGTCGGCCTGCACGAATCGCTCGGCTTCGAACACGTCGGAACGTACGAGGATGTGGGTTACAAAAACGACGCGTGGCGGAGCGTCGGCTGGTGGCAGCGGACGCTGCAATCTCACGAGAAAAACCCCGAGCCGCCCCGTCCCGTGACGGAACTCCCGGAGAAAGTCGTGACTGAAGCGTCGAACGACGGTCGAGAATCGATACGAGTTACTTGAGTCGCTCTTGGAGGAACGACGGATGAGCCGCGGTCACGCCATCGATGGTGAGAATTTCGTCGCTGATGACGCTCCCGACAGCGCCGCCGTTCGGCGCACGCACTTCGGCCATCAGCATGTGATCGCCACTGCAGGTGTAGAGCGTGTCGATGTCCGTCAACTCCTGTAGCGATCGGGTCGCTTCGACGTAGCGTTCGCTTTCGACGTCGATACCGACGAGCGCGATGCTCTGGCTGGATAGCTTCTTCGGGTCTATTTCCGCCGAATAGCCGACGATGACGCCCTCGTCTTCGAGCTTCTCGATGTATTTTCGAACGGTCGGTTTCGAAACACCGGCCCGATCCGCTATCTCCGAGTACGACGCCTGTGCATCGTCCTCTAACACGCGGAGAATCCGGTCTTCGGTCGATTCCGTGCTCATGTTACCGGTATGTTTCCCGCACAGGAAAAAATACCTTGCGAAGTGAAAAACACATTGACGACCACGAAAATGTTGTTCGAAACGCCGAGAACGGTGAAACGAGATTACTTGTGACGGTCGAGCAGGTCGTAGCTACGCTCCCACTCGTAATCGTCGTCGAAGTACCGCTCTGCGAGCGGCGTTTCCGGCATGTCGCCCGTCGACTGCTTCTCCTGCTGATAGGAGGGACGCTCGTCGTCCACGTAGAAGCGGCCGGTGAGGACCTTGCCCTCGTAGAGCGCGTCCTCGGCGTCGTGCATCGCTTCCATCGCTTCGCGACGGTCGTGGATATCGAAGTCGTAGTCGTCGCTGTCCTGCACGTCGATGTACGGGACGTACTGCTTTGCGTCCTTGTTCCACGTCGGGCACTGCGTGAGGAAGTCCACGTGTGCGAACCCATCGTGTTCCATGGCCTCGGCGAGGATTTCCTTCGCCTGGTTCGGGTTGACGGCTGCCGTTCGAGCGACGTACGTCGCACCCGAGGTCAACGAGAGCGAGAGCGGTCGAATCGGGCTCTTCGCGTTCCCGCGTGGCTGAGTCTTCGACTTGTGACCCTTCGGGGACGTGGGCGACGTCTGCCCCTTCGTCAGTCCGAAGATCTCGTTGTCGAAGACGATGTAGGTCATGTCGTGGTTCTCACGAGCCGTGTGCATGAAGTGGTTCCCACCGATTCCGTAGCCGTCTCCGTCACCGCCGGCGGCGATGACTTCGAGGTCGGGATTGGCGAGTTTGGCCGCGCGTGCGACCGGCAGGGACCGCCCGTGGATGGAGTGGAAGCCGTAGCTCTGGAAGTAGCTCGAAAGCTTCCCGGAACAGCCGATACCCGTGACGAGGAGTGTCTCGTCCGGCGTTCGGCCGACCTCGGGCATCGCCTGTTTCAGCGCCTTGAGGACGCCGAAGTCACCACAGCCCGGACACCACGTCGCCTGCGGTTCGAGGCTGGGCGTGAACTCGTTCACGTCGATTTCTCGTTCTTCTTCGATTGCGTTGAATACACTCATTTTCAGTCACCCGTTGCGGATTCGATGCGCGTGTTGTGCGCTGGCTCGGCATCGCCGTCGATCTGTGCTTCGAAGCCGTCAACGACTTCTGAAGGCTCGAACGGGTTGCCGTCGTATTTCAGCAGGCTGAACAGTTTGTCGCCGTGCTGGCCGGTCGCCGCCTGAATGTGGCGGCGGAACTGCGCCGTGGCGTTCATCTCGACGACGAGCACCTCGTCGACATCTTCGAGGAAGGCGTTGACCTCCTTCTTCGGGAACGGCACCATGTCGCTGACGTTCATCGTCTTGACCGAGTGGCCGTCCTCGTTCAGCATGGCGACGCCCTCTTCGACGGCGCCTTTCATGCTACCGAAGCTGAGGATGGCGTAGTCCGCATCATCCTCACCGTAGACGGTCTGGTGGGACTCGTCCATGTCGTTGAGCTCGTCGCGGATTGCGGTGAGCTTCTCCATCCGTCGGTTCATTTGCGTGACGCGGTTGTCCGCGTCCTCGCTGATGTGACCGGCCTCGTTGTGTTCGTTACCGGACGCGAGGAAGTTGCCGCCCTTCTGTCCCGGCAGGGAGCGCGGGCTGACGCCGTTCTCGCCGTCGTAGCGGTAGCGCTTGAATCGACCGGCGAGACGCTCGCCTTGTTCGATTTCTTCCTCGGTTACGACTTCGCCGATATCCGGGTTCGGCTCGCGGTCGAACGTGGATTCCGGAACCGTCTCGTGACCGCCGGAGAGTTTCTGGTCGTAGAGGATGATGCTCGGGATCTGGTAGTTGTACGCGAGCTCGAACGCCTTTCGCGTCTGGATGTACGATTCGCGCGCATCACCCGGCGCGAAGACGACGCGGTTCGAGTCGCCTTGACTCGTGTACAGGACGTGTTCGAGGTCACCCTGTTCCGGCTTCGTCGGCATCCCCGTGGAGGGGCCTGCGCGCATCGATTCGACCAACACGATGGGCGTCTCGGTGATTTCCGCGAGTCCGAGCGGTTCGGACATCAGCGCGAATCCGCCACCGGACGACCCACTCATCGCCTTTGCCCCCGCGTGGCTCGCACCGATTGCGAGCGAGGCGGCGGCGATTTCGTCCTCGACCTGTTCGGAGATTCCGCCGAGGTCGGGGAGGTGTTGGGTCATGATGGTGAACACGTCGGTCCACGGCGTCATGGGGTATCCGGCGATGAACCGGCATCCTTCGTCGATGGCACCGTATGCGATGCCGTGACTGCCGGAGATCAGAACCTGATCGTCGTCGTAGTCGCTCTCGGGGACCGTGACGCCGACGTCCGTGTCGTAGTTCTCCTGGAGGTCCTCGTACGACGCACGGAGAACCTCGAGGTTCGGCTCGAGAATTTTCTCCGGCATGGCTTCGCTCATCAGTTCTTCCACGATATCGAGGTCGAGACCGATGATGGCGCACGTCGCGCCGATACCAGCCGTGTTCCGCATGATTTCGCGGCCGTACTCCTTGGCGAGTCCGCGAAGGTCCAAGTCGAAGACGTGCCAGTTGTTCTCCTCGACACGCTCTTCGAAGTCCGGGATGTCGTCGGTGTCGAGCAGTCCCGAATCGTAGATGATGACGCCGCCTTCGCGGAGTTCATCCAAGTTCTCCGTCAGGGGTTTTATCTCTTCGTTGCCGTAGTAGGCTTCTTCCTGTGGGTTCCGCGCGAAGCTGTCTCCGAGCGCGAGGAGGAAATTGTAGTTGTCCCCCCGCGATTTGACTTCATGGTCTCCCGCGCGAATTTCCACGTAGGTGTGGCCGCCGCGAATACGCGACGGATAGTGTCGGTGCGTGAATACGTGTAGCCCTGCTCGCATGAGGGCTTTTGCAAAGTTCTGACTCGTCGAGTCGATTCCGTCCCCGGAACCGCCTGCGATTCGCCAGATGAGTTCGTCATCCGTCATAATTGAAGCTCCTGGCCTCCCGGGCCTGGTGGCTAAGAGTTGAGTCGCTAGGTGGTAAAGCCTTTGCCATAGATTAGCAAGGAACTATTGTGATAGATGGCCCCTAGCGGCTGATTTCGGGCGTTCCGTCTGGATAAACTTCCTCTTTATTAATGGACAACTGTACCTCATTAAGGGGACTATCGGGGTAACTTACTCGTTGCATTGTTTTCTGTTACTACTATTTCAATATCTGATAGAATATAAATCAAATAACTTTTTAAAGTAATAGGATACAAACTCCGTCGAATTAATGGACCGAGTCATTTCAAGCACTCTCGTGCTACTATTACTTACTACGTCAGTTCTCCCGCCAGTAACGACGGCAAACGAACCGCCCCTCCCAGACGCTGGACTCGACCAGCACGTCGCGCGCGGAAGCACGGTTCTCCTCGACGCAACCGGTTCTCACGACCCAGATGGAACTATCGCGCGATACGACTGGTCGATAGAAACTCCCGACGGACGAACCATCACACCGAACTGCCCGAATTGCTCCCAAACTCGATTCCGACCGAACGCTGTCGGAACGTACTCCGTTTCAGTGACGGTCACCGACGAGGACGGCGCAAAACGTCGAGACACACTTTACGTTATCGTCTCTCCGGGAGCGGACCCAGAGGTCGATGTCTCGGGTCCGGAAACTCCTCGGGTAGGAGAACAAGCCATCTACTCCGCGACCGTCGATGCCGGTTCGGCCCCGCTCGACCACATCATTTGGTCGCTCGACGGGACGGTTATCGCAACTGATTCCCTTTCGGGAGTGAACGACGTCGACACCATCACGAGATCGTTTCCGAACGCCGGTACACGAACCGTTACCGCCACCGTGTACGATTCGGATGGACAAATCGATACCGAACCGCTCGACCTGTCTATCCGACCGAGTCGGAACCGGCCGACACCCACGCCCGACTCTTCTTCACCTAGCTCAACTGCTGAGGAATACCAGCCGACGATTACCGGTGACGAAGTAGTCACGGGGACACAACCGCTTCGAGGGTCCTACAGTTTACAATCTATGCCCAGTTCGAGCCACGTTCGTTCTATCAGTTGGTTCGGGGATGGCGCTCGACTTGGAAGCGATAGAACACTCACGACCGATTGGGACCCGGGGGACCATTCTTTGTACGCGCTGATCACTTACTCGGATGGCTCCAACGACATCGCCCGCTTTTCAGGTGGATCGACGACTGTTGTCGCCGACCCCAAACCCAGCGTCGAGTTGCCATCACTGGACAGCTACGGTGCGGTTTCCGGTCGCGCTACTGCGTCGGATTCGTACGATAACCTTCGGTCGGTACACGTCCGACTCGGTGGCACGGAGATCGGCCATACTAGGATGGATGCCACTTCTCCCGGGAGAATGCGGCACTATCGGACGGTGTCGTTCGATTCCCAAGAGTTCGAAGCGGGTGAGCAGTACACGCTCACCGTAACCGCGGTTGATACACGGGGGCAGACGAGCACGCTGGAACGAACGCTAACCCCCGCAAAAATGCCGGAAATCATTCAATCCGGCTTCGTGAAAAACAATGTTGATTCGTATCACGAGCGGATCGATCCGAAGCGGTACACTGCACATCACGTGACGAAGATAGATCTGAATGGGGTTGATCCGGAGGATATTGAAATTCGATTTGGTGCAAAGAAGAGGAGAGTGAAGAAAATGTCTAAAAAAGTGAGGAAAGATCAAGACATCTTGACTGTCGACTCATATTGGGGAGGTGAGAAACCAAATGAATACAAAATATTAGAAGAAATATCTGTGAATAACCCCTGGCACGATAATAAAGAATGGTCTACCGAGATAGAGAATATACTCCATGTACAACCTAGTCCCCCCGAAATCCGTCTCACAGTCATCAATGATGGAACAACCGGGTATAACCCATCGAATTGGGGGATGGTTGTTGATGCGAGTGACTCTTTTGACCCGGATGGGTCCGAATTGAAGTTCATTTGGAAGAAGGGTGCTGAGCCGATTACACCCGACAACATGACTGCTAAGTTCCGATCGGTTGAACTGGCCGAGTTAGAATTGAGGGACGGATACGGTCTCTCTTCGTATCGCCGATTCGACTTCCTTGACGAGTACGTGCCGAATATCGAAGACGTAACAGTTCTCTCGGAAGGTCCCTACAAACCGAACGACAAAGTGCGTTTGCGAGTTACCACGGATCAGTATCAATTCAGTAAAAATAGCTATCATCTTCAGTACGGACTGGGGATTTCAGTCGAAGGAGCCACGGGATCTGTTGACAAATGGGAGAAAAGAGTGATATCACCGGATGAAAATGTCATTAGTGACCCACGATTCTACACCGGTGTCGTGGAAATTCCCGCTTCTGACCTGTTCCACCCGAATGGACGTCCGAAACTTCGAGTCTATAATCAGGACAAGCCAGAGACGTACAAAGAGGTAGAAATTCCGGAGGTTGAGGTGCTACGGGTATACGGAACGGTTTGGAAGAACCCCCGAATTAAAAGTACAAGATATTTGGTCAAACGACCAACCTATGAGTGGGAACTCGCAAAGACTCCGGCGAAACGCGACTACTACCTTTCGAATGGATACTCGGTTGACTCGAAGAGTCGTGATGGCTTCGAGTATACGCTCGAAGAGCGCACAAAGGTACAGGACGCGAAATACGAGGAAGTGGATCGCTCGTTCTCGAGTGAGTTACAGCAGTCCGCGTTCCTACAGGGCCATTCGGACTGGTGGTCCACTGGTCGTGAAGCGGAGAAACACACCTACACGACCACCGAATACGAATGGCGCGATTCGAAATCGGGCAGAGGAAGCTTCACCGGGAAAACGCGCCGTGTGCAAACACACCCGCCCAAGTATCGAACGTTGAAGGAGTACGCCCACGAGTACAGTGTAGAGAAAACGGGAACGAGAACGATCACGAAGACGAGGCAAGTCGAAGTGACGAAAACGGATACAAAGTACGTGATGCAGTGCAGCCCGTACGGAATCTGCCTCGAAGTTCCGGAGGAGTACACATATACGACGACGGTCACGAGAACCTACACGACAACCGAGGAGTACACGTATACAGTCACCGAGACGAACACTTATTGGTCGTACCAAAAGTTCCACTTCGATGATTGGGCGACAGGGGACCGAAAACGGGTGAAGGTCGAGGACGCCGAATACAAGTCGCAGTATCGATTCGAGTATTCGGAACGGCACATGCACGTCGACTACACCTACGGTGTACAAACTCGGAAAAAGGTTCGAGATGCTCAGTACGAGTGGCAACAGCAGTCTACCACGACAAAGCGGGATGTCGCAATGTCGCTCACTCGCGGTGACGACTGGCGAACCGGAAGTTATCGTCCGAAAATAACGTGGAGCCTGAAGAAACGGATGGGTACTAAAACTGCGACTGTTGACCACTATCTGCAAACGGATACCGTCGTGATGACCTATGTGACTGCGAAACTCGATGTCGCTCAGCAATATATCACACAGAGTGGAGAGATTCAGAACGAGGCGGTAGGAACTCGTGTTGTTGGTGAATCCTATCAAAATCTTTTGGGTAAGTCTCAGCTACGTAGCCGACTTAAACACTTCAAGAAAGATGATGAGAACAAATGTGCAGGGAGGTACAATTGCATAGAATAATTCAATAATCTTATATAATAAAACACAAAATATAGATATATGAGACAAAAAACACACTCGTCAATTATCATTTTATTGGTCCTATTCAGTGTTGGTATCCCGATTGTAAATGCTAACGTTACCAAATCATCTTCAAATTGTCCTGTCTCAAAACGGGGAGAAACAAGAGTTATTCAGTCGTTTAACAATCTCTGTGTCAAATCCCATTTCTCAGGAGATGAGATTATCATTAATGTAAAAAACCCCTCCGGAAAGTATGTTGGGCAATCTGGTATCCTTATACAAGTCGATGGAGCTGATTACTATGATGAATCATTTGCAATTCAATCCGGGGAACAACTGAATTATAGTATGAACATAACCGAGGGATTAGATGTGATTGAGAACAAACATACCGTCACCGTCTCTACATACGGTAATTACACCACCTACAACTTCACCAAGAAAATCAACGCTTCGGCAGGCACTGTCTAGTTAAGCGATTCTGTTGTAGAGTGGCGTTTCAGCGTCTGTAGCGGAAGTAGCGAACGAATCACTTTGTCTCATCATGACGAGGTTTTCAGTAAAACTGCCGAATTCAGTCTTCTCTCGGTGCAGCCACTCTCACTGTCAATAATTCGTCTCTTTCGAACAGTGCGAAAATCTTGTCGATCGTATCGCAGTCACTGGGTTTCCTTATCTAGACAGTGCCCTTCGGCAACACAGGAAATCCCGACACCATACATCGCAAACGTCACGGTAGCTGATGGGACGATCGACGGGGAGCCGTCGGCTGTCGCCTACGTCACACTGGTCAATCCATCGATTCGCAGGTATCCCACGAAGCTGTTCGTCCACACTATCGGGACGGATGGTAGTTTCTATGCGCCGTCACCACAACCCAACAATTCGACGACGGTAAAGGTCGAGCTGCTCGACGAACGCGGCACGGAGATTGCGGGTGAAGTCCGTTTGTACACCGGCAACCTGACCGACAAGCAGGGGGGACTCGATCAAGTCGGATTCGTCGGAAAAGCAGGTGAGGGGACGAAACAATGGAACGAATCGTTCCAGCCGGTTCGCCCGACGTGGATGAACAACCACTACGAGTACGAAAACGACACGTACTCCCAAAGTTTCGGTGAAAAGCTGAGCGGGAACCACGAAGTCGCTGGGGTTCCGGTGTTCTACCTTGGGATGGTCGTTCTCGTCGGGGCGCTTTTTGTTCGACGGTGGCGATAGAACCTCCGGAGTGGGCTATCGACCCGTCTCTTCTTTCGTCCGAATGATCTGGCGCATGTTGAGGAAGATGTCACGCGGCGTCGTCTCCTCGTTCGGGTCGAACAGGTCGCTGACCCGGTAGAGCATCGCGGCGACCAGTTTGCTCTCGCTCGACTCGCCGCGTATGTCGTCGCCGATGTCCCGCAGTGTCTGCATTCTATCTTCGTCGGGGTCGAACGATTCCGTCTCGTGTGGCATGGTTCACTCTTGTTGCTGTCGGCGGCGGTTGATGATGCCGACATTGTTGGCGACGTTTTCGGTCAGGGTACGGAACGCACCTCCGGTGTCGCTATCGTCGTCGAGGACGACGGGCGTTCCTTCGTCACCGCCGCTTCGGACGGAGGGGTCGAGCGGAATCGAACCGAGGAAGGGCATGTCGTGGTCCTCGGCGAATTCGACCCCACCGCCGTGACCGAAGATGTCGTGTTCGCTACCGCAGTCCGGGCATTTGAAGGTACTCATGTTTTCGGCGATTCCAAGAACGGGGGTGTCGTGCTTGCCGAACATCTGAAGACCCTTGTTCGCGTCGTCGAGCGCGACCTGCTGAGGTGTCGTGACGATGACAGCGCCGGTGACGGGGACGCTTTGGAGGAGTGTCAGTTGCGTGTCGCCTGTTCCGGGCGGCAGGTCGACGACCATGTAATCGAGCTGGCCCCATTCGACGTCTTCCCAGAGTTGGGTGAGGACTTTATGGACCATGGGTCCGCGCCAGATTACGGGGTCGTCCTTCCCGGTGAGGAACGCCATACTCATCAGTTTCACGCCGAACTTCACCGGCGGGACGAGCTTTTGTTCCTCGGTGGCTCGGGGTCGTTCGTTGGCATCGACCATCCGCGGAACGTTGGGACCGTACACGTCGGCGTCGAACAGTCCAACGCGGGCACCGAGCTTGGCGAGTCCCGCGGCAAGGTTAACGGCGACCGTGCTTTTACCGACGCCGCCCTTCCCGGATGCGACCGCGATGATGTTTTTGACGCCTGGGAGTACCTGTTCTTCCGGCGAGAGTTGGGTATCGACGCGTGCCGAGAGTTCGGTGTCGATCCCCTCGTCTGCGAGCGTTTCACGGACACGACTGGCGATTTCGGATTCGTGGGGTGCATACGGCGCACCGAGCGCGAGCGAAATCCGTGCTGTCCCTTCTTCGACCGTCACGTCGTTTACGAGGCCGAGAGAGACGATATCTTCGCCGAGGTCGGGGTCCTCGACCGTTCGGAGAACGGTTCGAACGTCAGTTTCATCCATATAATGACGATACGGTTCGATTTGTCGATAAGGCTTGTGAAGGCGAAAGACGTGACTCCCCGAATAGTGGGGTCGGTTTTCACTAGCTGTGAGACAACCCGTAATCGAATTTGGTTACGTTCGGTGTGTTTACGCCCGCGACTTTAAGAATCAGCAGACACAAATTGGAATGATGCTCGAAGATTCGTTCGGGCGCGAAGTTACGGGGGTACGCGTTTCACTGACCGACCGGTGTAATTTCGACTGTGTCTACTGCCACAACGAGGGATTGGGAGACACGCGCGGACCGATGGAACCGGGTGACGACGAAATGGGTACCGACGACGTAGTTCGGTTTCTGGAAGTCGCCCGTGAGTTCGACGTCGAGAAGGTGAAATTCACCGGCGGTGAGCCCATGCTCCGTGAGGATTTGGAGGAGATAATCCGCCGGACGCCGGATGGCATGGAAACATCCTTGACGACGAACGGGACGTTCCTTCCGGGACGGGCGGAGGAACTTCGGGAAGCGGGGCTATCACGGGTGAACGTCTCACAGGACGCGCTCGACCCGAAAGAGTTCGCGGAGGTGACGAAGAGCGGTGCATACGACAAGGTGCTCGAAGGCGTCGAGGCAGCGCTCGATGCGGGACTCGACCCGGTAAAGCTCAATATGGTGGTTTTCGAGGCGACGGCAGGGTACGTTCCCAAGATGGTCGACCACGTCGCGGAGAACGACGGGTTGCAGTTGCAACTCATCGAGTACATGCCCGAGTTAACCGGCAATCCCGAGTGGGCCATCGACATCCAGCGGGTTCACGATTGGCTCGAAGAACAGGCGGACGAGATAGAAACTCGCGAGATGCACGGGCGAAAGCGATACTGGGTCGGTGGTGGGATGGTCGAAATCGTCGACCCGGTGGAGAACCCCAGTTTTTGTTCGAATTGCCATCGCGTGCGCGTCACGCACGAAGGATTCCTCAAAGGATGTCTCAACCGTAACGACGACCTGCGGCCGATGGGCGAGATGACGAAACCCGAAATCCGGTCGACGTTCCGTGAGACGGTGGCGAACCGGGTTCCGTACTACGGAGAGTACATGGTCCGAAACGATGACGGTGAGTGGGAAATAAACGACCGATACATCGACGACCAGTACATCGATGCCTGAGGGCGTTTTCGTCCCGTTCCCGTTCTGGTTTTTTCGCTATTTGATGCTTTATCCGCTACGCGTGCGAGGGCGATAAGGTTGATAGTACTCGCTTACGGGGGTTCTCGTATGCGACGCCGCTCAGTGCTTGGGAAGGCGGGTATACTCCTCGCCGGAAGTACGGCGATGTCAGTTGCCGGGAGCGGACGGGAAAGTCCCGAACCGTCGTATCGAATTCTCCCGGAGACGAAGTATGGGACTGAGGTGTTCGTTCGGGAGGGGGCGAACGACGGTCCGACGGCCATGGTCGTCGGTGGGGTACACGGAGACGAGCAGTGTGGCTATCGTGCCGCGAGCGACATCGCGGGATGGCAAATCGATCGAGGGAAATTAGTGGTGTTGCCGAAGGCGAATCGAGTCGCGATTCGGAAGAACCGACGCGAAGGCGACCACGGTGACTTGAACCGCCAGTTTCCGACCGGCGAGGAACCGGAGACGGAGTTGGCCCGTGCCATCTGGAACGTGGTCGAGCGACACGACCCTGACGTGGTCCTCGATTTACACCGGTCCGTCGGCATTTACGGCTATCACGAGTCGTCGGTCGGGCAGGTGATTTGGCCGACGGACGCCGGAAACGCGAGCGAGTACGCGAAACGGACGGCGGAGGAGTTGAATGGCAACGTTATCCCGTGGTACATGCCGTTTCACGAGTATCGGCGCGGCGGCGAACTCGACGGGTCGAGACCGATGTTGGTGCACAAGGTGGCGGGCGAACTCGACCGACCCGGGTACATCGTGGAGACGACGGAGTTCTTCCTCGATGCCGACACCCGAGTTCGATGGGAGCGTGCAGCGGCGACCGACCTCCTCTCTCGACACGGTATCGAACAGCGGGGGGACCCATGAGTGAAAACGTGACTGTTCGTCGATTGTTCACCGGACGGGCCGTCTGGGGATGGTACCTCCTGTTGGTCGGTCCGGTCGCCCTCGGGGCGTTCGACACTCGGTTGATGACGCCACTCGCCCTGCCGGGGTACGTCGCACTCACCATCGGAAGTGCAGTCGGAAGTCGCCTGTTTCCGACGCTCGAATTGTGGGTGTTCTGGGGGCCGCTTTTCGTCGGTGCCTATTTCGCGTCCGTGGCGCTTGCGGCGGCCTCTCATGCGGTTCGGAAGACATTCGTTGCGTTTAAATAGTAACCACCGGTAGAATGCAATGCAGACACCTGTAGGGGCACGCGTCCCGAGTCCGGAAGGGCGAACATACACGAACGAGTGTGTCGAGGTAGCCTAGTCTGGCCCACGGCGCAGGGTTGCTAACTCTGTGGCGTCAAGCCTCGAGGGTTCGAATCCCTCCCTCGACGCTCCAAACTATCAACTATGAGTACCGAACAACCACAGGACGAAGACGACGACCTTCGGTACTTCGTCCGCATCGGGCAAACTGACCTCGATGGGACGAAGACCGTAGAGCGGTCCCTTTCCGGAATGAACGGGATCGGTCGTCGAACGGCCCGAATCGTCGCCGAGGAGGCGGACGTCGATCGAACGGCGACGTTCGGCCGACTCGACGAGGACGACATCGAGCGTGTCGTCGAGGCCGTCGAAAATTACGCCGACGAAGTTCCGGAGTGGCTCACGAACCACCGAAAGGAATACTTCTCCGGCGAGACGACCCACGAGACTGGTAACGACCTGTCGATGTCCCGACGCCGGGACCTCAACAGGATGCAGATGATCGACTCCTACAAAGGCGTTCGACACAAGCGTGGACAGAAAGTTCGCGGTCAGCGAACCAAGTCCACGGGTCGTACCGAGGGTACGATCGGTGTCAACGTCGAGGAGATCAAAGAGGCCGCGGCGGCCGAGGAAGAGGGTGACGAATAATGTCCCTTCCCGGTGAGAACACCAAGTTCTACGAGACGCCGAACCACCCGTTCCAGGGCGAGCGAATCGCCGAGGAAAGCGGTCTGATGGACCGATACGGCTTGAAGAACAAAGAGGAACTCTGGCGAACCCAGAGTGAACTTCGCAACTACCGCCGCGAGGCACGGTCCCTTCTCGGGGACATCTCCGGCGACGAGGAGAGCGAAAGCGACGAGTTCCTGTCGCGCTTGAAGCGACTCGGCATCCTCGGCGATGGCGACGAACTCGGCGACGTTCTGCTCCTCGACATCACCGACGTGCTGGAGCGCCGTCTCCAGACTGTCGCGTATCGAAAGGGCCTCGCCCACACGCCGAAACAGGCACGCCAGTTCATCACCCACGGTCACGTGACGGTGAACGGTCAGCGCGTGTCGGTTCCGTCGTACAAGGTCGATATCGACGAGGAGGGCGACATCTCCTTCGACGAGCACAGCCCGCTTGCGGACGAACTGCACCCCGAACGGTCGGAGGGTAACGAATGAGCGACAACGACGAAACCTGGGGCATCGCCCACGTACACGCATCGTTCAACAACACCATCATCACCATCACGGACCTCACGGGTGCCGAGACGGTCGCGAAGTCGTCCGGTGGCTCGGTCGTGAAGCAGAACCGTGATGAGTCCTCGCCGTACGCGGCCATGCAGATGGCCGAAACGGTCGCCGAAGAGGTCAAAGCGGCTGGCATCGACGGCCTGCACATTCGCGTGCGCGGCCCCGGTGGCAACCTGCAGCAGAACCCCGGTCCCGGTGCACAGGCGACGATTCGAGCGCTCGCCCGCGCCGGTATCGAAATCGGTCGTATCGAGGACGTAACACCGATTCCGCACGACGGTACCCGCGCACCGAAAGGTAGTGGATTCTAAACCATGACCGAAGACTTCGACGTAGAGTTCATCGACCGCGGCGAACGCAAGGCGCGATTCCTCGTTCGCAACGTCACCCCGGCGTTCGCGAACGGGATTCGCCGAGCGATGATAGCGGACGTTCCGACGCTGTCAATCGACACGCTCCGAGTCATCGAGAACTCCTCGGTGATGTTCGACGAGCAAATCGGACTGCGTCTCGGACTCGTTCCGCTGACGACGCCGCCCGGAGAGTTCGAGGAGGGCGACACGGTAACGCTCAGTCTCGACGTTTCCGGGCCGGGAACCGCGTTCTCGGGCGACCTCATCAGCTCGGACGAGATGGTGAAGCCCGCCGACGATAACGTTCCGATCATCGACCTGAAAGAGGGTCAGCGTCTCGAACTCGAAGCCGACGCGATACTCGGTTCGGGGAAGGACCACGCCAAACACCAAGGTGGCGTCGCGGTCGGCTATCGTCACCTGCAGCGCGTCGAAGTCGTCGGCGACCGGGACGAGTTCGGGGAAGAGGAACCCCGAATCCTTCGCGGAACCATCGAAGACGATGGTGAACTCGTTCCGACGGAGACGTTCGACCACGACCTCACGAAGCGGTTCCCCGGTAAAGAGGTCGAGGTTCACGACGTTCCGAACGCCTTCGTGTTCGACGTCGAAAGCGACGGCTCGTTCACCGTCGAAGAGCTGGTGACGCAAGCCGTCGATTCGCTCACCGAACGTGCGGACGAACTCGAACAGGCAATTCAACTATAATCATGACCGGCCCTTACAACCTCCCTGACGAGTCCGCCGATTCGACGGAGAGTTTCGACTCTCGGAATCGCCGGACCCGCGGACGATGGACGTTCGCGCAAGCCGAGGTATCCGCCTCGGCAATCGAAAGTGGTTTTAAGGGCCACGGACAACACTGTGTTGCCCGCGAGGGTACGCACGTGTTCTCAGCGTGCAGGGATAGCCAAGTCTGGCCAACGGCGCAGCGTTCAGGGCGCTGTCTCGTAGGAGTCCGCAGGTTCAAATCCTGCTCCCTGCACTTCAGTTCTCAGTACTTGGAGGAAGTAGCATGAGTAAAACTAACCCGAGGCTCAGTAGTCTCATCGCCGAACTCAAGTCGGTGTCCCGCGATTCGGACGCCGACGTGTGGACCGACGTTGCAGCGCGCCTCGAGAAACCACGGAGTACGCACGCGGAGGTCAACCTGGGCCGCATCGAGCGGTATGCACAGGAGGACGAGACCGTCATCGTACCCGGTAAGGTTCTCGGTAGCGGCGTCCTGCAGAAGAACGTCACTGTTGCTGCGGTCGACTTCTCGTCGACTGCGGAGACGAAGATACAGCAGGCAAACGGCGAACCGATCCAACTCGAACAGGCAATCGAACAAAATCCCAGCGGTTCCGACGTGCGGGTGATTCGATGAGCATCGCAGAATTTGACGCAGATGTCGTCGTCGACGCGCGCGACTGTATTCTCGGTCGTGTCGCGAGCAACGTTGCACAGCGTGCGATGGACGGCGAGACGATCGCCGTCGTCAACGCCGAGCAAGCTATCATCACGGGCGGCAAACAGGACGTACTGGACAAATTCGAGACGCGCTTCAATCTCAGCTCCGACCAGGGGCCGTACTACCCGAAGCGCCCGGACATGCTCGCAAAGCGCTCCATTCGGGGAATGCTCCCGTACAAGAAGCCACGAGGGCGCGAGGCCTTCGAGAACGTGCGTGTCTACGTCGGCAACCCGT
Organism: Haladaptatus sp. HS23; assembly: GCF_056892285.1. Classification (NCBI taxonomy): domain Archaea; kingdom Methanobacteriati; phylum Methanobacteriota; class Halobacteria; order Halobacteriales; family Haladaptataceae; genus Haladaptatus; species Haladaptatus sp. HS23. The sequence goes on from NZ_JBXGLH010000004.1 coordinate 295,047, forward strand.
ACGACGAGGACGGCGAAATCCTCGACGGCACGTCACTGGACCGACTCTCGAACATCCGCTTCGTCCAGCTGGGCGAAGTCAGCGAATACCTAGGTGCTAACGTCACATGGTAACGAACACGAGCGGAAAGAAGAAGACGGCCATCGCTCGCGCCACGGTTACGGACGGCGAGGGTCGCGTACGGATCAACTCGAAGCCAGTCGAACTGGTGGAGCCGGAGATGGCTCGCCTCAAGATGCTCGAACCGTTCCGCATCGCGGACGACGAGCGGGAGGAAGTCGACGTTGAAGTGAGCGTTTCGGGTGGCGGAATCACCGGGCAGGCAGACGCCGTCCGCACCGCCATCGCGCGCGGTCTCGTCCAGTATATGGGTGACGCCGAACTCCGTGATGCGTTCATGGAGTTCGACCGTTCCCTGCTGGTCAACGACGTCCGCCAGTCCGAACCGAAGAAGTGGGGCGGCCCCGGTGCCCGCGCCCGCTACCAGAAGTCCTACCGCTAAGGTGATTACCCCATGATGATTCCAGTCCGGTGTTTCACGTGTGGCAACGTAGTTAGCGAACACTGGCAGGAGTACAAGGCGCGCGCCGAGACGCAGATGGGCAACGAAGACCCCGGTAAGGTCCTCGACGACCTCGGTGTCGAACGCCACTGCTGCCGGCGGATGATCGTCGCTCACAAAGACCTCGTGGACATCGTCGCACCCTACCAGTAATGGCTCAACAACGATACTCCCGATACGAAAAAGCACGAATCCTCGGTGCACGCGCACTGCAGGTGTCGTATGGCGCACCCGTCCTCATCGAGACGGACGAGTCCCAGCCGATACTCATCGCGGCGGAGGAGTACGACGCTGGTGTACTGCCGTTCTCCGTTCGGCGTGAGGGGGCAGAATGACGCGCATCGAAGCCGTTCGCCTGCGCGAGATACTCGACTCCCGTGGCAACACGACGGTCGAGGCGGACGTGCTGACCGAGAGCGGCGGCTTCGGCCGTGCTGCCGCACCGAGCGGCGCGAGCACGGGCGAGTACGAGGCTATCGAACTCGACACGAACGAGGCGATCGCGTCCGCCCGTGAACTCGCGGTTCCGCGCCTCGAAGGGAGCGTCTACGTCGGCGACCAGCGTGACGTGGACCGGACCCTGCGTGCCGCGGACGGAACGGACAACTTCTCCGAAATCGGCGCAAACAGCGCTGTCGCCATCAGCATGGCCGCCGCGAAGGCCGCGTCGGACGTACTCGGTGCACCGCTCTACCAGCACCTCGGCGGTGCGTTCCGTGGCGATAACTTCCCGATTCCGTTCGGGAACGTCATCGGGGGTGGCGAACACGCCGCCGACGCCACGGCGATTCAGGAGTTCCTCTCCGCGCCGGTCGGCGCACCGAGCGTCCAAGACGCGGTGTTCGCCAACGCCGCCGTCCATCAGGAAGTCGCGGACATCCTCGATGAGCGCGGCATTCCCTCGGCGAAGGGCGACGAAGGTGCATGGGCACCGTCCATCGACGACGACGATGCGTTCGAAGTCATGGAGGAAGCCGTCTCGACCGTCTCCGACGAGTTCGGATTCGAGATTCGATTCGGTCTCGACGTGGCCGCAGCCGAGATGTACGATGCCGACGCCGACGAGTATCAGTACCGCGACCGGACGCGCTCGACGGACGAACAGATCGAGTACATCGCGGACCTCGTGCACGAGTACGACCTCGCATACGTCGAGGACCCGTTGGACGAGAACGACTACGAGGGATTCGCAAAACTCACCGATAAGGTGGGTGACGAGACACTCATCTGTGGTGACGACCTGTTCGTCACCAACGTCGAGCGACTCTCCGATGGCATCGAGAAGGGTGCCGGAAACAGCATCCTCATCAAGCCGAACCAGATCGGCACGCTTTCGGACGCGTTCGATGCCGTCGAACTCGCGGTCGAGAACGGGTACGACCCGGTTATCTCGCATCGAAGCGGTGAGACCGAGGACACGACGATTGCACACCTCGCTGTAGCGACCGACGCGCCGTTCATCAAGACGGGTGCGGTCGGTGGCGAGCGAACCGCTAAACTCAACGAACTCATCCGAATCGAGCAGAACGTATCACGATTATGAGCGATAACGAATCCGAACAGGTAGAAGAAGAAACGGACGGTCTCGACGCCGCGGAAGAGGAGATCGACGCGGAACCGACCGGCGAGTCCGGTGCGGAACCCGAAGTCGACCCTGACGAAGACGTCGCCGCACAGGCGGACGAGACCGAAGAAGAAGAACCGCAGTTCGACGAGGACGTTCTCGGCGACGAGGAGGCAGACCTCCTCATTCCCGTCGAGGACTACCTCGGCGCTGGTGTCCACATCGGTACGCAGCAGAAGACCGAGGACATGGAGCGGTTCATCCACCGCGTTCGAACGGACGGCCTGTACGTCCTCGACGTGAGCAAGACGGACCAGCGAATCCGCACGGCGGCGAACTTCCTCGCCGACTACAACCCCGAGCAGATTCTGGTCACGTCCTCGCGCCAGTACGGTCGCTTCCCGGCCGAAAAGTTCGCCGACGCGGTCGGCGCTCGCGCTCGCACGGGTCGATTCATCCCGGGCACGCTGACGAACCCGAAGTACGACGGCTACATCGAACCCGACGTCGTCGTCGTCACCGACCCCATCGGAGACGCACAGGCGGTCAAGGAGGCCATCACGGTCGGCATCCCCGTCATCGCCATGTGTGACTCCAACAACAGCACGAGCAACGTCGACCTCGTCGTCCCGACGAACAACAAAGGTCGCAAAGCGCTGTCGGTCGTCTACTGGCTGCTCGCCAACGAGACGCTCGACCGCCGCGGTGCCGAACCGGCCTACTCGCTCGACGACTTCGAGAGCGAGATTTAATCGTCGAGTTTTCGGCTCGAACTGCGTTGTTTTCCGATTCGCTTCGTCGGATAGCGACCGCTTCCGGTCGTGATACGACTTCGGACCTCCGCGGTGATGGCGTAAAAATGGATTTCGGTGACGTCTCAGCCGAGTGACTTCTGCATCTCCTCTTTGACGGCTTGGATGCTGGCTTCGAGTTCCGCGACGAGTTCCGTCTGGTGTTCGTTGGCGGCGGCGATGTTTTCGACCGAACTCGCCACCTGCTCGCTTCGGCGAACGCTGTCGTCGACGATGCTCGCTATCTCCTCCGCGCTCGCGGCCTGTTCGTCCGTCGCGTCTGCGATTTCCGTGATTCCTATATCCGTCTCCTGAATGGCGGTAACGATGGACTGTTGGTTTTCGACGACCGTCTCTATCTCCTCGGTGGCCGCAACGATGCCGTCGTTGGTGGCTTCGACGCTCTCGACCGTGTTCAGTGCGGTGTCCCTGATGTCGTCCACGATGGTTTCTATCTGGTCGACGCGCTCTTTCGACTGCTCGGCGAGGTCCTTGATTTCGTTCGCGACAACCGAAAAGCCGTCGCCTTCCGCCCCGGCGCGTGCCGCTTCGATGTTCGCGTTCAGCGCGAGGAGGTTGGTCTGCTTGGCGATGTTGTCAATGACTTCCACGATTTCGTCGATTTCGTCGATGCGGTTTTCGAGTTCGCTCGCGTCGGTGACGACTTCCCCCGCGCTCTCGGACACGTCATCGACGGTGGCAAGCGTCTCGACCGCAGCGTCGGCGGACGTTTCCGCGAGGGTTTTCGTCTCGGTACTTTGACTGCTGACTTCCTCCGCGCTGGAGGCGATCTCCTCGATGGTCGCGCTGAACGTTGCGACCTCGGATTGGACGTCGCCGAGGTTTTGCGACTGGTCGCGTGCTAACTCCTGAATCGCTTGAGAGTCGTCGGCGACGTCCGATGCGGAATCCCGAAGCGCCGTGGTGGCGCTTTCCACGTCACCCGCCATCCGTTCTTGCAGGTTTTGCACGGATTCCCGCTGTTCGATGATTTCGGTGACGCGAGTGATGACTTCGACGGCACCGACACAGTCGCCGCTCGGTGTGGTAATCGGGACGCCGAGGGCGCGGCCGTGGAACGTCTCGCCGCTTGACGAGGCGGCGGAGCGAATATCCGTCTCACGGATGACTTCGCCGGTTCGGACGACGGCTTCCGCGAGCGTTTCGCTCGCCCCGTCCGTGCCGAACAGTTCGTAGGCGGGCATACCGATTGCACGACTCGTGTCGTACCCCGTGAGGTCCTCCGCCCCTTCGTTCCAGTAGGTTATGTTTCCCTCTTTATCGATGACGAACACGGGGTCGGGGAGTTTCGTCACGAGGCCTTCGAACGCATGCCGCCAAAACGCGCCAGCGTCGCCGTCGTCTCCGGGATGAATGCCGTCTCCTATCGAGTGTTCAGTTGCCATGGTAGATTATGTATTCAAACCGAAACAATCGATAGATATATAATTTTTCACTGGGAGAAATGAAACTCCGTGAACGGACGAGGGTGCTCGAACCGCCGAAGACGCTCGTTCTCGGCCACCGTTCCGCTCCCGAGTGGACCGCAGTCCGAAAACCCTGTTATGTCGCGGTGCGGAGCCACGAGCATGACCGTTTCCAGCGCCCCGGGGAAAGTGTATCTCTTTGGGGAACACGCCGTCGTGTACGGCGAACCCGCCGTTCCGTGCGCCATCGAACGCCGAGCGAGCGTGACCGTCGAAGCGCGCGACGACGACCGCCACCGTGTTCACGCCAAAGACCTGAGTATTGACGGCTTCACCGTCGAATACAGCAGCGAGACGAACACGACACCGGACGTGGACGTCTCGGAATCGCTCGTTCGGGCCGGCGTCGGCTACATCGACGCCGCGATCGAACAGGCGCGCGATGCGGCCGACGCGCCCGACGCGGGGTTCGATATCACCGTCGAGAGCGAAATCCCGCTCGGCGCGGGTCTCGGCTCTTCCGCCGCCGTCACCGTCGCGGCAATCGACGCCGCGACTCGCGAACTCGGCGTTACGCTCCCGACGGACGAAATCGCGGACCGTGCGTATCAAGCCGAACTCGCGGTACAGGACGGCGAAGCGTCGCGTGCGGACACGTTCTGCTGTGCGACCGGCGGCGCGGTCCGGGTCGAGGGCGACGACTGCCGCAAAATCGAGGCCCCCGACCTTCCCATCGTCGTCGGCTTCGACGGCGGTGCGGGCGACACCGGTAAATTAGTGGCCGGCGTCAGGGCGCTCCGCGAGGAGTACGACTTTGCCGCCGAAACCGTAGAAAGCATCGGTGACATCGTTCGACAGGGCGAACAGGTACTCGCCGAGGGCGACCTTTCCGAACTCGGAAAGCTCATGAACTTCAACCATGGCCTGTTGGAGGCACTCGGCGTCTCCTCGCGCTCGCTCGACAACATGGTCTGGGCTGCTCGCGATGCGGGTGCGCTCGGTGCGAAACTCACGGGTGCCGGTGGCGGCGGTTGTATCGTCGCCCTCGACCCGACGGACGAGACGAAGACGGCGCTCCGATTCACGCCCGGTTGTGAGGACGTCTTCCGTGCGGAACTCGACACCGAGGGGGTGCGCGTCGAATGAGCCTCACTGTTCTCAAATTCGGCGGAAGCGTCATCACGGACAAGGACCGTCCCGACACGTTGGACGGTGAGCGGTTGGATTTCCTCGCGGATGCGGTGGCCAACGGGCGACCGGACGACCTCGTACTCGTCCACGGTGCCGGTAGTTTCGGCCACCATCACGCGAGCCAGCACGGCGTGTCGAAAACGGTCGGAAGCGGAGATGTCGAAGCGGTAATCGACATCCACGGTGCGATGGAGACGCTCAACCGGTTCGTCCTCTCCCGTCTTCACGAACGCGACGTTCCCGCCGTTCCCGTCCACCCCTTCTCCGCCGCGTCGCGCGATTCGAACGCGACCCTCTCGCTCCCTGTCCAGCAAATCGCGACGATGCTGAACGAGGGATTCGTCCCGGTTCTGTACGGCGACGTCGTCGTTCACGAGGGCAAGGGAGTTACCATCGTCAGCGGCGACGAACTCGTCGCGTCGGTCGCCCGCCAACTCGATGCGGACCGCGTCGGGTTCTGTTCGACCGTCCCGGGAGTTCTCGACGAAGACGACGCCGTGATTCCCGAAATCACTTCCTACGATGCCGTCGCAGACGTCCTCGGCGAAAGCGAATCGACCGACGTGACCGGTGGTATGGCCGGAAAAGTGGCCGCACTGCTCGAACTCGGCGCACCCGCGTCGATTTTCGGCCCGGACGACGTGGCGGCGTTCCTCGCCGGGGAGAATCCGGGGACGAAAATCGACGGATAGGAAGAAACGGAGAAATCGAGAGGAGAGAACAGCCGAAAGGAACTCGTTTTACGCGCGGGATTGGCGAACCTGGCGGACGGCCGGGACGACCAACCAGAAGAACACCATGCCGAAGATGGCGAGCCAGAAGGTCACCTCGCGGAGGATGAGTGCGAGATTCCCGTACATGTCCAGTCCGGTGGGAATCTCCCCGAGAAGTTGTGTATCCTCGAAGCCGGGAGTCGTGTACCAACCCGAGAGAACCATCCATGCAAGACCTGCGGTAGCCGCGATGCCGAGCCCCTTTGCGAATTCGTCAGCCATTGTTAGACGGTTCGTCGGAGTCGTCTTTAGACTTTCCCATTCCCTCGGTACGGAACCGGGTCGAAAAGGCGTACACGACGGCACCGGCGGCGATGAGAAACAGGCCGAAGATGGCGAGCGGAAAGTCCACCTGCGGAAGCGGTGCGGTCGCTCGGTCGGTTGCCGAATCGAGGAGAATGAAGCCGAAGACGACGCCGAAGACCGCGAACATCGTCGAGAAAACGGTGACCGCTTTGTAGACGCGAAGCGGGACGACGACCTCGCGCGACCGGATTCCACCCGAATCGTCCGTCGTTTCGTCCTCCGATTCGTCGGTGGGGGTCGAGTAACGCCGCTCTTCGTCGTCGCCCCGAGATGAAGACATGGAAATGTAGTGGAAAGTGGATTACTTCGGTGGTCGAAGCCGGTAGTACCGGCGGTTCAGGCTGAACATGTACCCTTCACGCATCGACTTCAACACCGTGTAGGTTATCGTTCCTGCGACGACGGGCACGAAGAACGCCAAGTCGAACGTCAGGTGTGCCGCGATGGGCAGCAGGTTCTTGATGGACAGTGCGCTGATGGTCGTAGCGAACGTGACGCCGGCCACACCGAGCGCCGACCAGAACGGTTGTTCGACCGGCCGTCGTGCGCTCCCCTTGTTGAGGAAGGGAACGATGGCGATGAAGCCGACCACGACGACGTTGGCGACGACACCGAACGTACGGTCCGCCATCAGCTTCTGTCCGCCGAGGATGGCTAGTTCGGGGTTGAGCGGGCCGAGCTTCAGCAGTCCGAACGACCAGTACAGATACCAGTCAGGCAGGATGATGGCCGGCGTCGAACTCGGGTCCGCAGGTGGACCGAGGTGCGGCGGGAGCGCCGCAGCGAGGAACAGTATCATCCCGATGAAGAAGCTCCCGATCGAGAGGTTTCGAATCATCTCGTGGGGCCACGTCGGGAACGCCAGCACGTCGCGTTCGACGTAGCTGGACTCCTGTCGGAGGTCCTGGTCCTCGCGCCGGGAGCGCTCGAAGTATTCGTATGTCAGCCGGGAGAGCCCCTGCGTGCGCTGTTTCCGTTCGAGCCACGTCGGGGTCTCGTCGTCCGGCGGGACGATGCCGGTGCCGCTTCCGTCGGTTCGGGGTTGGGATTCGTTTTCGTCGGTCATTGTATCAGTGTGGTTCCGCGATGCCCTGCATCCAGACGATGCCGATGTGGACTGCGATGAGCGTGGTCACGACGAACGGGAGCAAGAACACGTGCAGGATGTACATGCGCTGCAGCGTCGATTGGCTCAGACTGAACCCACCGAACAGCAAGTGAGCGACCCATTCGCCGACTAGCGGTACGGAGAGGCTCATCTCGACGCCAATCTGTCCCGCCCAGAATGCGAGCTGGTCCCACGGGAGCAAGTAGCCGGTGTACCCGAACACCAGCGTCAGGCTGATGAGGATGATTCCGAGAATCCAGTTCACTTCGCGGGGTTCCTTGTACGCTCCCGTGAAGTACACACGGAGCATGTGGAGGAACACAGCCGCGACCATCACCTGTGCCGACCATCGGTGAATCGACCGAAGCATGAACCCGAAGTTCAGGTCGGTCATGATGAACGCGAGCTGGTTGTACGCGGCCGACGGGTCGCCGGCAGTCGAGGGCGAGTAGTAGAATCCAAGCAACGCGCCGCTCAGTGCGGCGACGACGTACGCGAGCGTGGAGAAACTCCCCAACGCGTACAGGGGATACCAGTACCAGAACTTGTTGTCGAGGCCGTACTGTTCGGTGTGACTTTTCGGCATCTGGAGGTTGACGCGGTAGTACAACGTCTCCAGGATTTCGAGGTAGTCCACGATGCGGAAGCGCTTGTCGAACCACATCAACGTCGTGAGGAACGTACTCTCGATGGGTGTGAGATCCTTCTCTTGGAGCCACTCGCCGTGGTCGTAGTCGTCTTTTGGTTCGAGACTCATCTTAGCTGTCCCCCTCCGGGCGCGGTAGCGCCACGAAGGATTTCTTTACGAGGCTGAACGGGTCGTACACCGACTGGTGGCACGGACAGTAGATCTTGTCCTCGGCGTTGAACTTCACTGACCCCGTGATTCCCTTGAACTTGGGGACACAGCAGAAGTGGGTACATTTGTCGAGCCACGCCACGAATCCTTGCGACGTACTCGCGTCGACCCATTTGTTCCCCTTCTGTTTCTCGATGAGTGGACTTCGGAGGACCTGAACCGTCAGCGTCTGCGTGTTGTCCACGTCCTGTGAGCGCCACGTGACCGTCGCGGGTTTGCCGAGACCGGACTTCCCGATTCCGTTGCCCCACGTCTTGTAGTCGTCGAAGTCGTCGACGTGGACCTTCCCACCCGCCTCGACGTCCGCCTGCCATTCGTACTGGGCACCCTTCTTGTACCGGAAGTAATTGTCCTGGTCGGCTTCGGGGTCCACGCCCTTGTACGTCTGGACACCACAGTACTGGAACCACTCGGGGGAGTACGTCATGCCGCCGATCTTCTTCTTGGCGACGACGACCTCTTTGCCGTTCTTCTCGACCTTCTTCCCTTCGGGGAACTGCCCCTTGATGTACCCTTCGTCGTCGATTTCGATGGGTATCTGGGGCATCCCGCGCGGTGCGGGTCCAGCGATGTTTTCGACCGCCATGTACTGCGTGGCACCGCCACCTTCACCGGATGGGGAGGTGGCAGTCTTCAACGCGCCACCGGCGCCGACACCGACGCCAGTGAGCGTTGCACTGCCGACCACGCCTTTGACGAAGCGGCGGCGACCTGTGCTTTCCGGATATTTATCGTCTCCTGCCATTGTTTATCGTTTGTAGTAGGGATACACTGCTCGTTTGAACTGATCCCACGCGTTGCCGAACGACTCGATACCTTCCTCTTGGCCTTCACGCACGTAGAGGTCTTCCCATTTGCGACGACGCTTTTTGACGATCATCACGTCGGGGAGGAACTCCTTGCGATACAGCATGAGGATGAACGCGAGGTCGATGAAAATTATCGCGAGGATGCCGCCGAGAAACATGTTGCCGGTCTCCGCGAGACCCCATCCGTTGAGGAGGCCGTACGTGAATATACCGACGAACACGACTTCGATAATCGTCAACAGGACGATAGCGATGGCGGCAGTCGTACTTTCGCGTGCTGGTTCGTATCGGTGAATGTCACCGTAGGTGCTTCCTGATGAGGACATCTATCTGTTCCCTCCGCTGGTGTGTGCCGACTCGCCGTACTTCAGGAAGAAGAACGTGTAGAGCAGCGACATCATCACCATCAGAATCGTCGCGATACCGACGTAGTGAGCCTGGAACGGAACGCCCATCTCTTCGGGGTCCGCTTCCGCGGCGGCACCGCCACCACCGGCGCTTCCGACGGTGATGGTGCCGGTCATGCCGGCGCTCTTGTGCGGCGCACAGTGGTACGCGTACTCGCCGGGCGTGCTGAACGTGTGCGAGTAGGTGTAACCCGTGTCGAACAACTCGCTCGCGCTTCCCGTCCCCTTCCAGCCAGCCCCGTCGGGTTGGCTTTCGGGCACGACGTTGTGGCCGTCGGATTTCCACACCCACTTCACGGTCGTGCCGGGCGTGACGGTCAGTTTGTCCGGATCGAACACGAGGTCGCCACCCGGCCCGACTATTACCTGCTTCGTCGGACCGCCGCCGCCCCCACCGCCTTGTGATTGGTTTCCGCTCGATTGGTTCCCGCCGGACTGGTTTCCACTCGACTGGTTGCCAGCACCCGCCGTCGTCGTTTGGCCTCCACTCGTCCCGTTCCCACCGGACTCGTTTCCGCCACCTGACGTCGTCGTTTGTTGCGCACCAGCGGGTGCCGCAGCCGCGGCAGTTCCGCCAGCAACACCGCTGGCCGCCAGTAGAAAGTCCCGCCTCTTCATACATGTGTTGGTCAGGATGGGACTTGCTTAAACCCACCGATGCCGCTGGATTGCCACCAACGGCCGTTTGGAGCCATCTCGGCCGTGTTCAGTCGTCCTGCTCGTTCTCGTCGAGCGGGAGAAAGTCGGGTCGCGACCCCGAATCGACGCCCGCCGAACGCAGCCTGTTTCGATACTCTTCGGACCGGAATCTGTCGGAAAGCCGGGCGTTCGCCACGATGAGAAGGACGAACAGCCCGAACACCAAGAAGGCACCGCCGACGACTGCCAAGAGAGGAGCACCCTCCCGAACCGATTCGGGGACGGAAAGGATACCGAGGACGATGAGAAGCCACGCCAACGACATGCCGATGCCGCCGAGGACGTGGATCACACCGATGGTCTGCATCAGTTTGTTGCCGAGTTCGCCGCTCCCCTGGGTAACGTCGTCCGGTTGGGGCAGTTGGTCGTCCTCCGTCGACTCGGGAACCTCGTACTCCTCCATCGACGCCAGTGCGACGGTGGGTTTCACGTCGCGGAGAACGGTCCCCCGTCCTTCCACGCTTCCGTCCGGGTAGACGATGGCGTATCCCTCGTCCGAATACGCGGCTAATTGTGGTTCGCCGTCACGGGTGATACGTTCGACGACGGCGAACACCTCCCTGATGGCGATTCGGTGTTTCAGGTCGGCCTCCACGCGGTCGAGGAGTTCGGTTCCGGTAATCCACGAGTCGGGGTCGAAGGCGACCTCCCACTCTTCGAGCGACATCTCGGCCATGTCCTCGGGGCCGAAGTTCTCGAAATCGTACTTCTCGTCGACCTCGCGGCGGAGTTCCTCGCGGGATTCCTCTGGTGTCTCGTCCACACCCTCCGTCCCACTGTCGGAGTCAGCCATTACCCGAACCTAACGCTTCGATGGCTAAAACGTCTTCTGACCTGCCCCGCGTTTCGGACGGTTTAACGCGTCTCGGTCTAACCATCCGATATGGTATCCGACGCGGCGATTGCGACCGTGGTCGCGCTAGTCGTGACGGCGAGTTTTCCGTTCTATCTCTACGGCGCGTGGATAATTATCGAATCGGACCCGGTGACGTGGGCTGTACTCACCCGCCACCTGAAGTTCATCGTCGTCGGACTGCTGTTGACCACGGTGCCTTTCCTGACGTGGATGCTTCCCCGGTTCATCGACCACTTCGGCGGCGGACTCGCCGCGGTTCACGCGTTCCTCGGGTTGCAGGCATACGCGATGTTGATACTAGCGCTCACCGGCATCGTCAGAATCTTTCAAGTCAAACTGGCCAACGACATGTACGGCAATCCCGACCCCACCGTCGACATCAGCGAACTCCACGAGGACATGGATTCGTGGCGAAAACGCCTTCGTGTCGGCGTTTTCGGCTATATACTCTTCTGGCTGCTCGCGTGGACGCTCGGGGTCGCACGCTTTTTCATTCTGCACACGGACTATCTCTGACCGTCGAATTCCCGCTTAGCTCCACGCATCGCCGCTGGCGAGGTCGATTTCGTTGTCGAGCTTCGAGGACGGACAGATGTTTTCGAGGATGCAATCTGCACAGTCGGGATTTCGCGCGGTGCAGGTCGCCCGACCGTGACTGATGAACAGGTGGGTCAGCCACTGCCAGTCCTCCTCCGGGACGAACGTCATCAGGTCGGACTCGATTTTCCCTGGCGTCTTCTCCTCGGTCAACCCCAACCGCCGTGAGAGACGCTGGACGTGGGTGTCCACGACGATACCTTCCACCACGTCGTGGCCGTGTTGCAACACGACGTTCGCGGTTTTCCGCCCGACGCCCGTGAGGTCGGTCAGTTCGCTCATCGTGTCGGGAACCTCGCCGCCGTGTTCCTCGATGATGGTCCGACAGGCGCTGTTTATCCACTTCGCCTTGTTGTTGTAGTACGTTATCGAGTTCAGGTCCTCGGCCAACTCGTCCACGTCCGCGTTCGCGTAGTCCTCCGGCGACTGGTACTTATCGAACAGGTGTGCCGTCTCCTTGTTCACGCGCTCGTCGGTACACTGTGCCGAGAGCATGACCGCGACGAGAAGTTCGAGGCGGTTCGAGAAGTTCAGCGAGATGGTCGCGTCGGGATACTCGTCGTACAGTCGGTCCACGATTTCGTCCAATTGCTCCTCCCGCGTGTCGAGTGGGACGCCCATGTTCGTGTTCTCGGAAGGCGTCGGTTTGAGTGATTCGATGTTTCGGAAATCCGAACCCGTCAACCGGAAGAAAGAACCAACAACCCGGATTTCGTAGGGTAGAACATGGCCACCGAACCCTCCCCCGCCTCGTGGACTGACCCGAACTATGTCGCCACAGTCGTCGGAGTTCTCGCGGTGGGTGCGCTTTACTTCTACAGCGCATCGACCGGGTCCGGGCCGACGACTGACGAAATAACCGTCGTCCTCGCCGCTGTTTTCGTGCCGATGACGCTCGCCTACGAAATCGCCCGTCGTTTCTAAGACGACCGACCGGAAAACCGTCCGCCGTCCGACTCGTATTCCAGAGAGTTTAAACGCACGTCACACAGCCATCTCCGTATGAAAGCGACCGCCAAGGCCCACCCCATTCAGGGGCTGGTCAAGTACCACGGGATGCGCGACGAGGAACAGCGATACCCGTACCACGACAGCATCAGCGTCTGCACCGCGCCGAGTCACACGAAGACGACGGTCGAATTCGACGAGTCGCTCGAGTCCGACACCTTCGTCGTCGACGGCGAGGAGCTAACCGGCCACGCGGCGGACCGCGTTCGTACTGTGATTTCCCGCGTACGCGAGCTAGCGGAAATCGACACTCGCGCCAGACTGGAGAGCGAGAACAGTTTCCCCTCCAACGTCGGTCTCGGGTCGTCGTCGTCCGGGTTCGCCGCCGCCGCGACGGCCGCCGTGGAGGCCGCCGGACTCGACCTCTCGCATCCGGACATCTCGACCATCGCACGCCTCGGGTCCTCCTCCGCCGCTCGCGCCGTGACGGGCGGTTTTTCGGACCTGCACATGGGCCTGAACGACCACGACTGCCGTTCGGAGCGACTCGAATCGCCGCTCGAAGACGACGTTCGAATCATCGCGGGACTCGTCCCGGCCTACAAGGAAACCGAGGAAGCACACCGCGAGGCCGCCGACAGCCACATGTTCGACGCTCGGTTGGCCCACATCCACGACCAACTCGTGGAGATGCGCGACGCCCTCCGCGTCGGCGACTTCGACCGCGTGTTCGAGACGGCGGAACACGACTCCCTCTCGCTCGCCGCGACGACGATGACCGGCCCGGCGGGATGGGTGTACTGGAAGCCCGAGACGCTGGAAATCTTCGATGCGATTCGGTCGCTCCGCAACGACGAGGGAATCCCGGTCTACTACTCCACCGACACGGGAGCGAGCGTGTACGTCAACACGACGGCCGAGCACGCCGACTACGTCGAAGAGGTCGTCGCCGACTGTGGCGTCGAGACGATGCGTTGGAAGGTCGGCGGCCCGGCCGAAATCCTTCCCGAAGACGACGCGCTGTTCTGAGGTCCCGAACCCCTGTTTGAGTGGGGAGTAGGCCTTTAGCCCCACCGTCCGTTGTTCTCCTATGGATATCGCAGTTCTCGGCGCTGGCTATGCCGGTCTGTCCCTCGCCCGAAAACTCGAAACGAAGCTGTCCGCGGACGAGAACGTCGTCGTGGTCGAGGAGACGGGCGAACACCTCGTTCAACACGAACTCCACCGCGTCATCCGTCGTCCCTCGCTCGCGGACCAAATCTCGATTCCGCTGACCGACGTCCTCGACTGCGAGGTTCGGGAAACACGCGTCGAATCCGTTGACCCGGACGAAAAGCGCGTTGCCCTCGAAGACGGCGAATTGGAATACGACTACGCCGCCGTCTGTCTCGGTGCCGAAACCGCGTTCTACGACCTTCCGGGCGTCGAGGAACACGCGCTTCCCCTGAAGCGCCTCGAACACGCCCGCGAGATTCGGGAGGGCTTTCTTTCGGCCGACGGCGGGCGCGTCGTGGTCGGCGGTGCGGGACTCTCAGGGGTTCAAGTCGCCGGGGAATTGGCCGCCCTCGCGGACGAGGAGGGGATGAACGTCGAAATCGTTCTACTCGAACAGTTCGACCGTGTAGCACCCGCGTTCCCGGCGAACTTTCAGGACGCGGTTCGGAACCAACTCGAAAAACGAGACATCGAGATACGCACCGGAACGGCCGTCTCCAACGCTGACGACGACGCGATTACGTTGGAAAGCGGCGAAACCCTCGCCTACGACGAGTTCGTCTGGACGGGCGGGATTCGCGGCCCCGACGCGATGGGCGGCGACCGGGCCACCGTCGATAGCACGCTCCGACTCGGGGACGGAACCTTCGTCGTCGGGGACGCCGCACGGGTGGTCGACGGCGACGGCGAGGCGGTCCCGGCGAGCGCCCAATCCGCCGTCCGGGAGGCCCGCGTCGTGGCGAAGAACATCGTCCGATTGGTCGAGGGCGACGACGTGTTCGACCCGCGTCTCGACCAGTTCACCTTCGACTCGCCGGGATGGCTCGTCTCGGTGGGTGACGGTGCAGTGGCACAAATCGGGCCGACCGTCCTCACGGGGACGGCGGCGAAGGCGCTCAAAGCGACGGTCGGCGCTGGCTATCTCTCGTCGGTCGGTGCCGTCAGAAACGCGGTCGATTTGATCGGAGAAGAGTTGGGGGATTAGATCGCCGGGATACCGAGCGCGGTGGACGTCAGGACGCCGAGGAAGACCAACGCGTAGGTGATGACGACGACCGAGAGCCATGCGATGAGGCCGATTCCGATGGCGTTGCCCCACCCGCCGGGATAGCGCCAGTTGATGACCCAAATCCACGCGACGAGGACGATGAGCCATCCGAACAACCACCCGATGAGTACTGCGACGATTCCACCGATGACTGTGCCGACTATTGCCGTGATGAGTGCGTAGCCGTAGTCGTCCGTTCCCGTGACGACCCGCGCACCGATGTAGATGCCGAGGGCACCGATGAGCAGGTTCACGATGAAGCCGACGACGGAACCCGTGAGGGATAACATCGTGAATATCCCTACGACGAACCTGTTTTTATAAGAACCGCTTGCGACCCGTCCGAATGTGTCGGCCGAAATGATTATTTGAGATGAATTCGGCATCATATTTAAGGTACTGGCCCATCCTTGCCTCACCATGGCACGCGAACCCACACTGGACACGGTACTGATCGGCGCAGTCGGAGCAGGTGCAGCGGCGATTATCGGAACACAGGCAGTAGAGTACTATCGAGAGCGACGACGTCGTTCGACGCCACACGTCGTTTGTACCGACTGCGGCGAGGCGATGCCGATAGGAGACGTTCTCGACCCGACAGTCACCTGTGCGTGTGCAACGAGCAACATCAGAACTGACTGAGGAGAACTGCGTGCCACGACGTTCACGTTTTCACAAAAAGAGCCGGGAGCGTTAGATGTGGCGCAGCTTGCCACGAAGTCCCCGCTCTGCCACTCCGATGAGGAGTAGGGCGAAGAAGGCCACGACGAGCCATCGCCCCGTCTGGGAACTGACCGCATCAGCGAACAGTCCCAGTAGGTCGAACCCGACTGCTTGGCCGAGTGCGAACAGCAACAACACGAATCCGATGGCTATCAGGCCGGTCATGAGACCGGTCCGTGCGAGCCAACTCGACGCCTGTGCGTCGTTCGTTCGACGACCCGTCTCGGTTTGCTGGTCCGCACCGTTCCGTTCGGTCGTTTTCTTCCGTTCGGTTCGGTGACGTCCGTCGTTTCGGTCATCTCCGCTTTGTTGTGGTTGGGGCATCGTGTATCCCCACCCAACCGAATACGGACGATACGTATAGCTATAAACCGGTTAAACGTCCGGTTACTGACCGTTTAGCGTGTGCTTATCGCCTAATTTGGGATGAATGACGAATCCGAAGAGACTCCCTACCGCACGAGTAGGCACCTTCTTCTCCTCGGTCCGTCGGGGCTACTCGAACGCTCGAATCGCGGATATCCATGCAGGCCGCGAATAACAATGGTTCGGCGTCGCCAGTTACATTTCAGTGAGAACGGATGAAGGAAAGTCCTCGCCGAATCGAGTTAGGGTGCCGTTCCGGTGAACGGGTCGCCCATCTGTCGCCGTCGAACGGTCGGACTACCGACGGCTACGCGAGTGTTGTTGGAGGGAACGGAATCCGGTGTGAGCCGGGAGGCACTGACACATGACTGGGTTGTTCGGTGCCTTCGGCGACCGTACGGCCGGCTTAGACGCGTTTCCGAGCGTGCAGGAAGGAGACGGGGAACAAGCCGAGACGTTCGCCGACGAGACGGTCGCAGTGAGCGCCGGATTCCACCCCGGATTAGCGAACGAACAGCCCGTCGAAACCGTCACGAACGACGCGTTGGTGTGGGTTCTCGGCGAAGTGTACGGCGTTGAGCGAAACGGGGAATATCAGCCACGACCGGCGTCCATCGACACCCCGACGTACTGTGCGAACCTGTACGAATCGTACGGTATCGACTTCGTCCACGGCCTGAACGGTGATTTTGCCGGAATAATCTACGACCGGGAGGAGCGAACCGTCTTCCTGCTCACCGATAGATTGGGGTCGTATCCGCTCTTTCACACGCGCGCCGACGACACGCTGCTGTGTTCGACCGACATACAGGCGCTCGCCCGATTCCCCGGCGTCGACCCCGAGTTCGACCGCGACTACCTTGCCGAATTTCTCGCGTTCAAGCGGTCGTTCGGCGTGACGACGCCGCTTTCGGGTATCGAACGGCTTCCGCCCGGGACCGTTACGGCCGTCGACCTCGACGGACTGTCGACGGAGTCCCGTCGATATTGGCGGCCCCGGTACACGCCGAAGGACGAACCGTTCGAGTATTTCGTGGAGGAGTTCGTCGACCGGTTCCAGCGGGTGCTTTCCGAGTGGGTACGCGACGACCGGGAATACGGTCTGTTGTTGAGTGGGGGAAGCGATTCGCGGCTCATCATGGCCGCGATGGACCGTCCCATCGTCGGCTTTCACATGAACGACTGGCCCAACCGCGAGGCGCGCGTCGCGAAGGGGGTCGCCACCGCCGCCGGAAACGAGTTTCGTCTCCTCCTCCGGAACGAGGAGTACAGACGACGCTCGCTCGCGGAAAATCCCTCGCTCTCGAACTTCGATGGCTGGTACAAACAGGGCTACCCGACGGCGTTCGCCGACGAAATCACGGGGTCAGTGGACACCCTCATATCCGGGCTGTACGCGGACACGCTGTTCAAGGGCCACTCGATTCCATCGCCGAAGGTGTCACTCGGTTCGCTGGGAAAGGTGACGCTGCCGTTCGAAACACCGATACGGACGATAGACGAGTTCATCGAACAACGAGCGGCCGACGTGCCGGAGTATCTCGTCGGGAACGTGGACCTCGAAACCGTCCTCCGCGAGAACATCTCCGTGACTGCCGACGGCGAAATCGACCACCACGGGGTTCGGTATCCGTCGATTCGGGAACTCGTCCTCTGTAGCGACTACTACCCGCTGTCGAACGACACCGAACTCATCTACACGAACAGCCTCAGACAGCTCGGTCCGTATCGAACGCCGTTCCTCGACAACCGTCTCATCGACCTGCATCTCTCGATGCCGGTCAAATATCAACTCCGGCGCAACATCGTTCACCGGGCAATCGAGCGACTCGACTCGCGTCTCGCCGAGGTCCCCCATTCGGAGTCCGGCGTTCCGACGAACCGCTCGTTCCCGGTCGAATACCTCGGTAAGCACCTGAACGCGCTCCGGTGGAAGCATTTCGGTGCGGAGACCCCGCCAACGCCGTGGTCTACCCACGGCCCGTGGCCGAGCGACGAGGAGTTCGTCCGGAGCAACGGGTTCGTTCGGGACGCGCTCGCCGAAAACCGCGAACTCATCGACTCCCATCCGCTCCTCGATTGGGAGGGCGTGCGGCGAAGCTACCGCGACCACTTGGACGGCGAGGACAACACCGTCGAACTCTACACGCTGTTGACCCTGCTGGAGATGCCGGTCACGAAGCAACTGTGCGACGCCACGGAAACGGACGACGATTGGGAATTCGACCGCTCTCCCTCACAATCCCCGGACAAACCCCTCATCAGGCTCCCGACGGCCGAGGGCGGAGGTGACGACCAATGAGCGAGGACGGCGGTTTGCAGACGCTGGTGCTCGGTCTGGACGGGGCCTGTCTGCCGATTCTCGACCCGCTGTTTTCGGCGGGGAGACTGCCGAACCTCCGCTCGATTTTCGACGACGGGGTTTCCGGGCCGTTGGAGTCGCAACTCCCGCCGTGGACGCCGAGCGCGTGGCCGTCGCTGTTCACGGGCGTCAATCCGGGTAAGCACGGCGTGTTCAGCTTTCTGGACTACGACGGCTACGACTGGAACGTCGTCGATGGGTCGGACGTTCGCGCCACGTCGGTTTGGGAACACCTCTCCCGACAGGGACTCACGAGCGTCGTCGTCAACGTCCCGGTCACGCATCCACCGCGGGAGTTCGACGGCGCGCTCGTGCCGGGGTACATGGCTCCCGACGCCCCGCGATGTCACCCGCCGGACCTGCTCTCCGACCTCCGAGAGGAGATGGGCGAGTATCGGGTTTACCCCGAAACGACGGACGTCTCGCCCGAGGAGGCCGCGGACGAGTATCGCGGCGTGGTGGAGATGCGCGGGGAGGCGTTCTGCCTGCTCGCGGACCGGTACGACCCCGACTTCGGCTTCCTCCAGTTCCAGCAGACGGACACGGTGTTCCACGAGTTCCCCGGCGAGCAGGAGACGGTTCGGGCGGTGTACGAAGCGGTGGACGAACAGGTCGGACGCGTCCTCGACGCGACGGACCCGGACACCGTTCTCGTCGTCAGCGACCACGGCATGGGCGAGATGACGGGCACCGGCTTCTACGTCAACGAGTTCCTCGCGGAGCACGACTACGCGTCGGTGACGCAGGGTGGCGACGGAATGCCCTCGTGGGTTCCGACGCGGGAATCGCGGCTTCGCGGTGGTTCGGGCGCGGACGACGAAGGGACGGAAAATCGAAGCCTGGTCCGCCGGTTAACCTCCGTCGCCGCCGACTACGGCATCACGACCAGTCGGGCGGGGAAACTGCTGTCGGCGGTCGGACTTCGGGACTTCGCCTCCGAACACGTCCCCTCGGGCGTCGTCCGAGCGAGCGGCAGGCAGGTGGACTTCCCGGCCTCGGAGGCGTACATGCGGGCCAGAATCGAGTGTGGCGTTCGCATCAATTTAGAAGGCCGCGACCCCGACGGCGTGGTCCCGCCGGAGCGATACGAATCGCTGCGAACGGAACTCATCTCCCTCCTCGAAGGCGTCGAAACGCCGGACGGGGAACCGTTGTTCGAGGACGTCGCCCGTCGGGAAGCGTACTTCGACGGGCCGGACGCCGACCGGGCGGTCGATATCGTCACAATCCCGGCCGACTTCGACCACTTCCTCTCGGCGGAGCTTTCGGGGAGCGAGTTCGCCGAACCGGGACAACCGTGGAACCACAAGCGAAACGGCGTCGTCGCGATGGCAGGTGACGGCGTCGATGGACCCCTCGAAAACGCCCACCTCTTCGACGTGACGCCGACGCTCCTCGCCCTGTTCGGCGTTCCGATGAGCACCGAGATGGACGGCGAGGTGTTGTCCCCCGTCGAGTTCGTCGGCAAGCGTTCGTACTCGACACAACGACAGGAGGACGCTGATTCCGAACGCGCGACCCAATCGGCCCACACGACGGAATCGGACGAATCGACCACATCCGAGGAGCGGATGGAGAACCGACTCGCGGCACTCGGCTACTTGGAATAACACGCATGACAATAGACGTAAAGGAAGCGGACGACAGCACGCTCGAACGATGGAATTCGTTCGTGGACAGATCGGACGAAACGACCCCGTTTCATCGACGCGAGGCGCTCACGCACCTCGCCGAAACGGCGAACGCGGAGCTACGACTCCTCGTCGGCTACAAGGGACAGGAACCGGTCGGCATCTTCCCGATTTTCGAGACGACGAAGGGACCGTTTCGGATGGTGTACTCGCCGCCGCCACACCTCGAAGTGTACTACCTCGGCCCGGCGTTGCTCAACTTCTCGAAGCTGAAACAGCGGAAGGCGGAACGCCGACACCGGTCGTTCATCGACGGCTGTCTGTCGTGGATAGACGACGAAATCGACCCGCACTACGTGGACGTTCGGACCGTGGATGGGTACACCGACCTCCGACCCTTCTCGTGGAACGGGTTCGACGTCTCGCCGTCGTACACGTACATCCTCGATTTGACGGAAGAGGACCTGCTGATGGGGTTCAGTCGGGACGCCCGAAGCAACGTCCGGAACCGCGACGACGACTGTACCATTCGGGAGGCGGGCGTCGAAGGTATCGAGGCGGTCATCGGCCAGATTCAGGACCGCCACGCGGCACAGGGAAAGGAATACCGCATCGACCCCCCGTTCGTCACCGAACTGTACGAGCGACTGCCCGAAGGGTGCGTTCGTCCCTACGTCTGCGAGCGCGGCGGCGAAATCCTCGGCGGCATGGTCACGCTCGAGGGCGGGGACACCATCTACCGGTGGCAGGGTGGTGCGAAACACGACCTCGACGTGCCCATCAACGACCTGCTCGACTGGCACATCATTCAGGACGCACGGGAGCGAGGGCTGTCCCGGTACGACCTCGTCGGCGCGAACCTGCCCCGCCTCTGTCGGTACAAGTCGAAGTTCGGTCCGGAACCGGTCGCCTACCACACGGTCCAGCGGAAGGCGACCCGCATGCAGGCCGTGACCGGGGTGTACCGACGGCTTCCGTCCGCGCTCAGGGTGGTCTCGGAATGACGCCGAAATCGCCTCGACTTCCGGTTCCGCTCGCCAGTCGCCCCCTCCCGCCGAAGACGACTTGCCACGCAGCATGACGGATTCGACACGGGACGGACTCGACCGGCGAACGTTCCTCCTCGCGACCGCCAGCGCCGTCGGAGCGGGAAGCACATTCGGCGGAGTCGGCGCGGTCAGTGACGGGACGGGAAGCGCAGACGGTGGCGATTGGTCCTTCTCGAACGGGTCCATCCGCCCTTCGGGATTCATCCTCGAACAGGGCGACACCTGCGTTCCGCTCGGGGTTGTCACGTCCGATATGCCGGTCGAGAAGTTCTACGACTACCGCTCGTCGGACACGGACCCACAAGGGTGGTACAGCGCGTACGGTCCCGCAACCGCGCTCGAACAGGCTGGAAACAGCGTCCTCTATCTCTACCGCGGTCCGGAGGGGACGAGCCTCGTCTTCATGCACGGAAAGCGCGGCAGCGAGGGCGGTGGGTCCGTCACGTTCCAGCTCTCGGGACTTCCGGACGATGGGACGTGGGCGGTGACGGACGACCAGTACGATGCCTCGACCAACTACGACACCTTCGCGGAATCCGACGACGGATGGCAGGTCGATTGGACGTGGGCGGGAGATTCCCATCACGGCGGAGGTGCCGACGGCGGCGCGTTCCGAGGAATCACCCCCGACGATACCGTGACCATCGACCCCGCGTTCAACGCCGCGGCGCGGTTGTACAGACAACACGTGAACCGAAACTACGTCGGACCGGTCGAGGAGTGGAACGTTCTCGCCGCCGATTCGGCGGGATATCGCTGGCGGTCGCTCGACATGGAACGTCCGGTCGTCATTCACGCTGGTCGCTGTCGCAGGTCGGGTGGGACGGAAACGACGACGCAAAAAACGACGAAAACCACCGGGACACGAACCACGACCGGTGCACGAACCACGACCAACGCACGAACGACAGGGACTACGGTCACCACGTCGGATTCGAAAACGACGGACACGACGAGCGAATCGACCCGTGACACGACCGCCGAGTCGGGGGCGAGCGGCGCGGGAACGAAAACCACGTCCCCCGACGGACAGGACGGTTTGGGAGTGTTGACGGCGATTTCGGGTTTCATCGGAACGGGACTCTCCCTCCATCGACTTCGCGGGGAGGAGTGACCGTTCTCACTCCGAGTTCGAAACCACGCGCTGTCCGGCGGATATGTACCTCCTCTCCGCGGCTTCTTCGTCGCTCACCGTCCGATCTCCTTCGGTATCGTTTTCCGTCGTCGTTCGAACGCCGTCGAACCGAATCGGTAGTCCCATTCCGAGATAGAAGTTCGGGCGGTCTTGGACGTGGAAGTGGAGGTGGGGTTCGGTCGAATTGCCGGAGTGGCCACAGCGACCGACTCGCTGTCCGCGCTCTACGCGGTCGCCCTCGGTAACCGCGACGCTCCCGCACTGAAGGTGTGCCAACACGCTGTACTCACCGTTCGCGTGTTCGAAGGTGACGTAGTTACCGAGGATGTTACGCTGGCGCAGGTCGAGCCATCCACCGGCGCGAGGTCCGTCACGATGGCCGTCGTGTGCTGCGACGACGACGCCGTCCGCGGGTGCGAGTATCGGTTCGCCGTAGCAGTAGTACTGCTCCGGGCGCGACCCGTCGCCGACGTGAGTGTGGCCCTCTTCGTCCGTTATGACGAAGTCGTAGGCGTATCGCTGGGTGAGGATACTCCACGAATGGGAGTGTTCGCGGGTGGGACTTCCGTTGACGACTGTCCACGTTCCGCCGTTCATTGCTGTCACACCATCTCCATCAGTGGACCCATCCCCGACCGCACCATCACCGAACGGCAACCGGTAGGACCCCGACTGCTCGAATCGGTCGGGGTTCGGCAACCGGCCACGGTATCGGAGGAGTGTCGGGACGTGTCCGGCGAACTGAAGCACGCCCTGTACGAACACGAACGGGTTCAACTGAAGCAGGAGGAGTGACAGACGCACCCGCCACGTGTACGATGTTCCGCCGATAGCTATCCAATCGGTCGGGTCTTCCACGTCCTCGCCGAACGAGGGGAGGACGCCGCGGACGAGCGGCCACATTCCGAAGAGGAAGAACAGAGCGAATCGTTTGAGGGGTCGAAGCGGGGGGAACAGATAGCCGGGAATCGAGATGAAACCGAGGAGGAAGAGGTACGTCGGGTCGGGGACCTTCCGGAGGAAATCGCTCCGTCGAGTCGATTCTCCACCGTCTCCGGAATCGGTCGGACTGTGTGCGCCAGACATCGGAAATAGATGGGCCGGTCAGATGTTTTAGTGTTTGGCGAACGATTCTTCGATTCGAATATTGACACTTACTCCACCGTTCGACGGGTCGTTTCCACGACGTGGGCGGTGTCGTCTATGGTGACGGACAGCTCCTCGCCGCCGAGCCGGAAGGATAGCACGAATCGCCCATCGTCCTCCTCGGAGACGAGGGCTGCGTCGTTCCCCGCGAATTCGAGTTCCCACAGACGGGCCGTCTCCACCGACCGCCCGTGACGGTGGTAAAACGCGTTCACGTCCGTCTGTCCGAGCAGGCAGAAACCGAGCGGACCGAGAATCAGACACCCGCACGTCCCGCAGGTCGCGCGAAATCGCGGGGTGAGGTGTTCGGGTTCGACGGGTTCCGCGACCGTCGTCATCGCGTCGTAGCACTTCGGACACGTCCCGACAAGCGACAGTTCGACGGCGTGAAAGAGGAGCGTCGTCGCCAGGTCGACCAGTTTCTCGACCGTCGCGTCCGCCGCGGCGTTGGGCGGCAATCCCCACTGAAACAGCAGGTGGTCGTTCTCGCAGGCGACGGTGAGGATTCCGTTCTCGTACCGCCCGCTGGCGGTTCCGTCGCAGTCGATGCACGTGCTGTCGAGTTCGACCGGGCCGAGCGTTTCGCGCTCGGTGTAGGCCCGGCGAGGATGGACGCGGCCATCTCGCCACCGGCGTAGTTGAGCCGATATCCCTCCTCGGTCTTCTCGATGAAATGACCGCGGAGTTTCTTCAGGTGGTACAGAAATCGCCCGGAATCACGGACGCCGACGCCCTTCCGCAACTCCGCGAACGAGAGGGCCGGACTTCCCGGTTGCTCCCGCTGGCGGGTCGAGAGTTCCCGAACGATTTCGACCCGCGTCGGGTCACTCAGCGTGCCGAAGGCTGTCGCCGCGTCGGACGTGTCGTCGGAACCCATCTTCGATACTCGAAAAACGGGATGTGAGTGTGTAAATTCTTTCTCCGAACTCACACCGCATCGAGTTGCTCCAGCAGCGAGAGCATATCGCTCTGCGTCCACGTTTCGGCGAGGAGGCCGCCCTCGAATCGATCGATTTCGATGGCACGAAGCGTCACCCGTTCTCCGGTGGGTTCGACGCCGACCATCGCGCCCTCCTGCGTGCCGACCATCGTCCAGCGAACGGCCACCTCGTCACCCGCGGCGAACGAATCCTCGATGGTGAACGTCATGTCCGGAAATATCTCCCGGGTCGAATCCGCGAGCGCCCCGTACAACTCCGGGCCGCGGAGTTCCTCGGCGAGTTCCCGGTCGTGGATGACGTACTCGGGATGGACGAGTTCGTCGGCAACGTCCGGGTCGTTTCCGTTCCATACCCCGTCGTAGAGGCGGTGAATCCTCGTTTCGTGTTCTTCCGGCGTCGTCATTGTCCTCGGTGGACGTTCGAGTCCTCAATGTGTTACTCTACCGGCGAATCGACTCGAGGGTCCCCCGTTCGACTTTCAGTACAGGCCGAGAATCTCGCGTGCCTGCGACGGCGTCGCGACCGCTCGTTCGAGTTCGTCGGCGAGACGGACGACCCGCCGGACGAGTTGGGCGTTGCTCTCTGCGAGTTCCCCGCGGCGATAGTACACGTTGTCCTCCAACCCGACGCGCACGTGGCCGCCGAACAGGATTCCCATCGCCGCGAACGGCAACTGATGTCGTCCGAATCCGAGCGTGTTGAACAGCACGCCGTCGGGCAAATCCCCGATGGCATTCACGAAGTTCGCCGGCGTCGGACGAGTGAGGGTTCCCGGTCCGAAGATGAGCGTCGCGTACACCGGTTCGGCGAGACTTCGCCGGTCGAGGAGGCCGTACACCTCGTTTCGGTGGCCGTCGTTGAACACCTCTAATTCCGGTTTGATTCCCCGCTCCACCATCTCTTCGTGCAGCGAATCGACCATCGCCCGCGTGTTCTCGCTGGTGAGGTGGTCGTACCGGTTCAGCGGTCCCATGTCGAGCGACGCCATCTCCGGCGGCGGGTCGGTTCGCAAGGGGAGATGACGGTCCGCGGCGGGTGCGCCGGTGCCACCCGTCGAGTGCTGGATGATGACGTCGTCCGTCCGCTCCCTGATGGCGTCGTCTATCGCCTGAAACCGCTCGGTTTCGAACGACCGCTCGCCGTTTTCGGTGCGAGCGTGAACGTGGACGACGGCGGCACCCGCATCCTCGACTGCGGCCGCCGCGCGACCGATTTCCCCCGGTGTTTCCGGCAGGTTCGGGTTCGCTTCCTTTCCGTGGACGCCGCCCGTCAGCGCCGCCGTGACGATGACCGGTTCGCCCGCGAGATACGCCGCGTAGCTCATCCGTCTTCCCCGTCCGATTCGTGTTTCCGGTATATCTCGCAGTGGCGTTCGTGCTCCAGTCCGTATCGGTCGTTGCAGATGTCGGCGCGCATCGGTTGGACGAACTCCCCGACGGCAGTACAGAACGCTCGCGGTTCGTCGAAGACCCGTTCCGTGGCGTTCGCGTCGTCCGTCGGGTCGCTCTTTCCATCCCGATAGTCGAGATACGGACAGACCATACTGTGATGAATGCTAACGTGAATAATAACCGTTCGCTAACACCGATGTCACCCGGTCGTGGTCGTCGACCATTCGAGGGAGGAATCGACTCTCGAATCCGACACCGTACAAAATCCGCCACGATATGTCATCAGACATGACTGGATAATTTAACTGCATTTCTTATGGTCCGAACGTTTCTACCGTTCTGTACATGAATACGACACGACGCTCGGTATTGGGTGCAGTCGCAACGCTCGCCACCGTCGGCGCAGGTGCAAGTCAGGTCATCGCTCGGGAGAGTCTCCCCATCGAAGTCACGCAAGTCGCGTCCGAGGAAGAGTACGTCGTGTTCGAGAACACGGAGATGGACGACGTGGACATCTCGGGCTACGTGGTCGCGTTCGAATACGGCAACCCGGACACCGACCAGCGAAGGAAACTGCCTGACGACACGGTCATCGGCGGCGGTCAGTCCCTCATCGTCGCGACGGGTGCGAAGGAGGTCCCGATAGCGGACGTGAAATTCGACTACGAGGGAGAAGTGTTGAACAACGACGACCACGATGTCGTTGCCCTTCTCACGCCGGACGAATCGACCGTCATCGCCAAGAGTAACGGGGGTTCGGACTCGACGACGACCACTACCACCGAGGACGAGGGGTCCGACGACGGTGGCGAAGAATCCGACGGCGGTGACGATAGGACGACATCGACCGAGACGGAGGACCGATCGGACGACGCGAACGAAGAATCGACCGACGACAGTGAACCGACCGACGACAGCGGGTCTAATGATGACGATTCGTCGGACGGGACGACCGGCGCGGAATCGGGGAGCGAAGACGAAGCGGACGAGTCCGAATCGAGCGGCGACGAGTCCGAAGAGGATTGTTAAATCGACGCCGCTCCCTCGGCGTTCGCTTCAGGGACGATTCTCCGGCAGTGACGCCGTGAACGTCCGGGGGGGCATCGGGTAGCGTTCACTTTCGCTTCGGACGGCCTTGTTAAGTTCCAACACGCCAAATTCGCCGTTATGCCCGAACCGACCCTCTCCGACGAGGCACAGCGACGATTTCCGGTCCCCGACTACGATGAGGTTCCCGATGACCTCCGCGAACGCATCGACGAGGAGACCGACCGGGCCGGGTTCACGCCGAACGTGTTCGCGACACTCGCGTACAAGCCCTCGCACTTCCGCGCGTTCATGGCGTTCCACGACGCCCTCGTGGACGATACGTCGCTCGACCGCGAGGAGATAGAGATGATAGTGGTCGCCGTCTCCGGCGTCAACCACTGTTATTACTGCAACGTCGCCCACGGCGCGCTCGTTCGAATATACGCGAAACACCCCACCCTCGCCGACCAATTGGTGGCGAACTACCGACAGGCCGACGTGAGTGAGAAACGGATGGCCATGCTGGACGTGGCGGTGAAACTCACCGAACGGCCGACCGAGGTGTCCGATGACGACTTGCAACGGTTACGCGACGTCGGCTACAGCGCCGAGGAGATATGGGACATCGGGAGCGTGACGGCCTTCTTCAACCTCTCGAACCGGATGGCGCTGTTCGCCGACTGGCGGCCGAACGACGACTTCCACACCATGGGCAGAGAACGACGGGAGTAGTCACCGATGACATCCCCTTCTAACAACCTGCAAATACGTTCATCTCCTCGCTGGATTGCCCATCATCATCGAAGGTCCACAGGTAGACGTCACCAACTCGGACCACGCGGACACGGAGAGCGCGCCCCTCTCGCACGTCGGGACCTTCCAACTCGACCGTCTGACCCTCCGAGTTGATTCGGACGACGACTTCAGCATCAACGTCACGACGTACGAAGCCGACTTACGCTGAACTTCGCTCGCACCGACGATGGCATAACCAGCGAGGACGTTCAAACCGCCGCTGAAAGCTTCGAAAGCGAAACGAACACCGTCCCAGTTGGCTACATTCACGTCGGTCACGCATTCGACAACCGACGGGTGAGAAACGCAACGTTCGAGTTCAGCATCAACAAGACCTCTCTCGATGCACTCGGCGTCGAACCCAACGACGGACCGTTAGCACGACAAATCACGTGACAGAGTTGACCCGCATGATGGGGCATAATGAACCAAACTTTCAGTTTCGGTGCCCGACGTCTCTCCCTACCCAGATTAGCCCTCGCGTCGCTCCTCTGCAGCTTCCTCACTAAAATGGAAATGGTCAAACGGCTGCATATGCCGCTCGCGCATGATCTCGGAACTCTCGACCGTGACACCAGACTCGTGCAGAGTGTCCGTGATGCGCGTGATATCCTCTGTACTCGTCCCAACCGCCTCCACGTAGATATTTCGTTTCCCAACAAGCATCTCGCGTACATCGACCACACCCTGCACAGCAAGTATCTTCTGGACAAACTCGGCTTGTTCGTTTGCTGGCGCAGTACACACGAACAGCACACGAAGCGGGAGGTTCGCCGCTTCATAGTCGATCTCGGGATGATAGCCCCTGATGATACCATCATCTTCGAGTTGCGAAATCCGGTTCCGAACAGTACTCGCGGAGACACCGACTGTTTCAGCAATCTCTTCGGTGGTTGTATTCCGTGCGTCTCGTTGGAGATGAAAGAGAATTCCCTGATCAACGTTGTCGAGTCCTCGACCCATACATGAGAATAGACAGAGTAGGCGTAAATAGTATGTGAGAAACTGAGTGAACTCCATCAGACCCTGTTGAAGTGATTCACTCACTTCCTCAAACAACTACTGATCCGAAAAATGAGGCTCGCTTATCCATGTGCAATGTGTTTGGATACGAGAACCAATGATGCTCGATGAGCAGCTCTCAGTCCTCTCGAATCACCACCGACGACAACTCCTTGTCGCCTTAGCACAACGGACTTCCCACCCCGACCGACGAGCTCCGTCCCGAGGTTTAGCGACGGACGGTGGAAACCGAAATCAGGCAATCACAATGCAGCACATCCATCTCCCAAAGTTAGCAGACTGCGGACTCATCGACTGGGATCAAGACGCACAGCGCGTGACGAAGGGGCCGCAGTTCGACGAGATCGAGCCATTGCTCACCGTTCTGAGTGAGAATCAGGATGTGCTTCCTGACCGTGGTGTCCCCGACTGATCGATCATGATCGAAAACTGCCACAAATGTGGCAGTCTGGGCACGGAGTGGCGATTGGTTGGGACCCATTCGAACTCCGTACCACTTCGCCCTTTGCGCTAATCCTGTATAACCCTACTGTGATTATCTGGGTTACTGGTTATATATCTGATCAGTGAGTGCAGAAATTTGCATCGTCTACAACTGATTTCATCGAACTCGCTCCAGTTACTGCTGTGAAATCCGCAGTAATAAACCCATAAGTTGCTAATTCAGGATACGCCTTCTGTGATTATCCGAGTGAATATCATCTGGGATGGTGAATGAGCAATATGACCGTTCGAAGATGAGTGCCATTGATACGTATTGATGCGCATAGTCTAATTTATGGTGGACAGTTCTGTTGGGCGAGTTCGGTGGCTTCAACAACAACAACTGTCTTGTGAGCGACGACGGAACGAGCCCGGCATTCCCGGGCAAATGGTTGGGACCCATGAAGGACTTATCTAATCACCAACAGTCGATCGAATTGCTCCAACAACTCGGCTTGAAAGAGTACGAAGCAGGGTGTTTCGTGGCGTTGGCACGCCTCCCGAAAGGGACGGCCAAAGAGATCAGCGAAATCTCTGAAGTACCCCGAACACGTGTGTATGACGCAATCCGAGTGTTAGAGACGAAAGGATTGGTTGAGATTCAGCACTCGAGTCCACAGCAATTTCGCGCCGTGCCGATCGAGGAGGCCGCCGAGACACTGCGCCAAGAATACGAATCCCGAACGGACACGCTCGTTGAGGCGATGGCCGCGATCGAGCCTGCAGAATCGAACGGCGGTGATGAGGAGATCACCCACGAAGTCTGGGCACTCTCGGGCACCACTGCGATTACGAATCGCACCCAGCAACTCATCGATGCCGCCGGGAGAGAGATCGTGCTCATCGTCGGGCAGGACGAGGTTATTACTGACGGGTTGCTTGAACAGCTCCAAGAAGCGCTGGACACCGGGGTTACTGTATTGGTTGGCATACAATCCGAGGAACTCCACAAGCAAATCGCAGAGGCACTTCCCGATGCAGAAGTGTTCATCTCCGGGTTGGAGTGGCTACATAGTTCGCCACTTAAGGGAGCTGATGATACGACGATCAGTCGGCTGTTGTTGATCGACAAGAACACGATTCTCGTGAGTTCGGTCCACGAGATGGACATGGGCGGAATTGAGTCGGAAAAAGCAGTGTTCGGGCGCGGGTTCGACAATGGGATTGTGGTGATCGCTCGGCGACTGATGGCGACCGGGTTGCCACGAAGGCAGGATCCTGACATGCCCGGCGACGAATGACTGCTCGTGTCGCAATCCCTCAGTCGTCCTGCAGAGGTTCGAGTTCGACGTCGTTTTCACCGGTCACTGTCACCTGATAGCCCTGATATTGAAACGTAACTGCGCCAGTTGTTGGCCGGTGTGAGCCCGCCCGTGTCGGGCCAAACAGTGTGTTGAGTGCATCGGGATCGATGACCTCGTACAAAGGCCCAAGATCGTTGGACGAGATGTTCTCGCGCGCGAGAATACGGTTGACGATTGCCGCTGTTACCGACTCGGTGTCATCCAGTGGTTGCATACCCGGTGTGCTCGACGCTTCGGTGTGGGTAGCAGGGGAGTCCTCTGGTGAAGTCATGAGTGTGTCTCGTCAGAGCGATTCGAGAACGTCGTATATAGACGCTCTGTATGGAACATAAACGATATTTTGCCTTTGAAATGAAAGGGCTGCGTCCCTTCGTTTCTTTTTTATATCAATACTGCCGCTGCCGCTCGGGTTTCTTATAGAGATAGCACTCTCGACGGAAAATGCGCATTTCTAGAGACCGAGCGCATCGAGCTGTTCTTGATAATGATTGCGGATGGTCACTTCGGTGACCTGTGTCACCGTAGCAACCGCACGCTGGGTTTCTTTCTCACCACAGAGGAGTGACGCAGCGTAAATCGCTGCAGCGGCACAACTAGTGGGTGATTTCCCTGAAAGCAGACCCTTTGACGACACTGTGTCGAGGATTTCGTTCGTTTTCGCTTCGACAGCGTCGCTACTCCCAAGTTCTGAACAGAATCGAGGAATATACTGTTTCGGGTCGACCGGTTGTATCTCGAGACCGAGTTCCCGTCCAATATACGTGTATGAGCGGCTTATCTCTCTTCGTTCAACACGCGAAACATCCGCAATCTCCTCAAGACTCCGCGGAATATTCTCATTGCGACACGCCGCATACAAACAACAGGTTGCGATCCCTTCGATCGAGCGACCTCGAATCAGATCTTCATCGAGTGCGCGACGGTACAGGACACAGGCGACTTCGCGAACCGATCGTGGCACACCGAGTGCACTCGCCATCCGGTCGATCTCGGAGAGCGCAAATTTGAGGTTACGTTCGCTGGCATCTTTCGTTCGGATACGTCCTTGCCATTTGCGCAGTCGGTGCATCTGGTTGCGTTTGTCAGCGGACAACGCGTTACCGGCGGCGTCCATATCTTTCCAATCGATATTCGTTGTGAGGCCCTTATCATGCATCGTCTCGGTTATCGGTGCACCAACCCGAGACTTCCGTTGGCGCTCCTGTTGATTGAAGGCCCGCCACTCTGGACCAGGGTCAACAGCCTCTTCTTCAACGATTAACCCACAGTCCTCACAGACGGTTTCACTCCCATCTGCGCTTGTGAGCAGGGTTTCCGAGTCACACTCAGGACAGCCCTGGACGCCCTCGTGTTCATCTGTAGTGGGCTCCGTTTCATCGCGTTCTGTCCGACGGGAAGGGCGTATCATTGGTTAGCCACGATATATAGGATATCTAAGTGGTTAAGCTCTCTGTTCGATTTCTCAGCGATAGCGACGAAAGCAGCGTTGATCCCGCTTTTACGCACGCTCAGGATGGAATGGTCGTAGAAAATACGAGATCACGTATATGAAGGCTAAAACCGTTAAAGACGCAATCTTAGAATTCCGATGGGCGTTGCAGGATTTGAACCACGGTCGTTCCGCTTCACTCCACTTCCTGATTCAAATCCTTCGCGGGCATCATCCGCTCGTCACGTCCGTTCATCGCAGAATGATGGGCGCTGCAGGATTTGAACCCGCGGCAACTTGGTCCGAAGCCAAGTACTCTGTCCAGACTGAGCTAAGCGCCCGTACTCAACGGTACTGGCCCCTACTTTTTAAACGTCGTGGTTTCGTCTCGCGGAAATCGCATTCCGACCATTTATACGGCGTGGCCCGAGTACGTCGCCGTATGAGTGCAGACGGACGTGCGAAGGGACTGTTCGAACTCACACGTCCGGGGAACACCTTCTCGGCGGGCGTACTCACGTTTATCGGGGCATTTGTCGCCGGTGGCGTCTTCACCGACTCACAACCGGTACAGGTCGCGGCGGCCGTGATGGCAACGTGGCTGGCGACGGGGGCGGGAAACGCGATTAACGACTACTTCGACCGCGAAATCGACCGCATCAACGCGCCGGACCGACCGATACCGCGCGGTGCGGTCTCACCGAGAGGAGGGCTGATTTTCAGCGTCGTACTGTTCGTCGGAGCCATCGTCGCTGCGCTCGCGTTGCCCGTCTTCGCCATCGCCATCGCGGCGCTCAACCTCATCGCGTTAGTGGCCTACACGAAGCTGTTCAAGGGACTGCCGGGCGTCGGGAACGCCGTGGTCGCCTACCTCGGTGGCAGCACGTTTCTGTTCGGCAGTGCCGCGGTCGCGGCGGATACGGGGAGCCTCGCCGTTCCGATCGAAGGGATTCGAACGGCGGGTATCCTCTTTCTACTCGCCGCACTCTCGACGTTCACGCGCGAAATCATCAAGGACGTAGAGGACATGGCGGGTGATCGTGAGGAAGGACTGAACACCCTCCCGTTAGCAATCGGTGCCCGCCCCGCAACCGCGTTTGGGATGGTGCTGCTCCTCGTCGCGATAGCGGCGAGTCCGCTTCCGTATCTGTGGGGCGTGTTCGGAGTGTCCTATCTCGCCGTCGTCCTCCCGGCGGATGCCATCATGCTTTATGCGGCCGTCGAGAGTTTCGACGACCCGACAGCTGGACAAAATCACTTGAAATATGGTATGTTCCTCGCTGCAATCGCATTCGTTATCGGCCGCACAGCTGTTCTCTTTTGAGTGTTTTCGGGTGAATAGATAGCAATCAAAAAGAATATAAGAGACACCCAAGATATTAATCCCAGATGACACAGGGGGAGAAAACTGGCACTTCGTCGTCTCTCCCTCCGCTCAGTATCGAACGGTGGAGTACAACCGTACCCGATGACGAGGAATCATGTACAATATAGGAGAGCCGTTCCCCGAGACGGAACTCGGCTCGGGGACGAATCTGCTCGTTGCGGGACCGACGATGACGGGAAAGCGGCGGCTCGCGTTCGACGTGCTCGCACACGGTGATGGTGACGGAGTCATCATCGTGACGACGAAAAGCACGGGCGAGCAGGTGCTCTCGGACTACAAATCCCAACTCGACGGTCGGGACTCCCCAATGGGGGTGGTCGACTGCGTTTCGAAACAGCAAGGGATGAGTCCACAGCGAATCGAAGGCGTCGAATTCGCCTCCTCGCCGGTGGACATGACCGGAATCGGTATCAAGCTCTCCGAATTCCTCCAACGGTTTTACGATGCGGGCGTGCGTTCCAATCGAATCGCCTTCGATTCGCTTTCGACGCTTCTCATGTACTCGAATCTCCAGACCGTGTTTCGGTTCCTTCACGTTTTCACCGGTCGGGTGCAAAGTGCAGAGGCCTTCGGCCTGTTCGTCATCGACTCGTCGGCCCACGACGCCCAGACGATGAGTACGCTCAGACAGCTGTTCGACGGCGAGATAGAGGTTCGTGAAGCCGAAGGCAGTGGGTCCGAGGTTCGGTTGAAGGGCATCGGCCCGACGACCGATTGGCGACCGCTCTAATTCGGAAACTAGTGACGCCACGAACCCGGAGGGCCAACGCTTTTGCGCGTTCGTGGCGTTCGTTCACCCATGCCAATCGAAGGAGACGACGAGCTTCGAGACGTTCTCGGACTCGATACGGTCGCGGTCGTTGGCTGTTCTTCGACGCCCGGAAAGGACGCCCACGAGATACCGAAATACCTCCGGGACCACGGCTACGAGGTCATCCCGGTCAATCCCTTCGCGGACGAAATCTTTGGACGTGAAGCCGCCGATTCTCTCGCCGACGTGGACGAAGAGATAGACATCGTGGACGTGTTCCGGCCGAGCGAGGAGGTAGCCGAAATCGTCGATGCCGTCCTCGAACGCGACGACGTGGACGTGGTGTGGACGCAGTTGGGAATCCGTGACGACGACGCCGCGAAACGGGCGGAGGACGCCGGAAAACGAGTGGTACAGGACCGCTGTATGAAGGTCGAACACGGGCGACTGATAGGGTAATTCCCCGCTAGCCGTCGAAAAAAGAATGGCGTACAGGTCGTCCTATTCTTCGGGTTCGTAAACGTACAGGCAGTCGTTGCTGTACGACCGACCGAACTTGTCGGCGTCTTCACAGCAGAGGACGCGGCCATCGTCCATCACGTAGACGTTGTCGACGTTGATGAGCGCGTCGTCCGCGATGTCCGCGGGGTCGCTCGCGTCGGGGCCGACGATGACCGGTTCGAGCGTCGAGACGTTGTAGTCGTCTTCGAGTTCGGCGCGGTAGACGACGCCGCCGTCTACGCGGTCCAGTCGGATGTCACCGAGCGTGTCGGCCAGCGCGTCGTTCAGTGCCGAGATGGCGAAGTAGACGTAGTCGCCGGGTCCCGCGCCGTCGACGCTGTCCACGCCTTCGGCCTTGTTGAACTCGATGGTCGCACCGATTTCCTTGGCGGCCGCGCGGGTTTCGAGGAAGGGAACCTTCCTGAGTTCCTCGTCGACGCCGTCCGGACCCTCGCTTTCGTACTGCTCGGCCCACTCGACGATTTCCTCGTTCGTGATGTAGTTCCGGTTTCCGTCCTCCACGACTGCTTTGTCCGCTTCTTCGAGCGCCGTGTCGAGGTCGTCTTCCCAATCCGTGTCGGCGTGGGTTTCGAGGTAATCGACCTGCGTGACCTCGTCGTATTCCGAAATCCACTCTTCGACCTCGTCGTTCGCGGCGTGGCCCAGTTCCAGCCACTCGAATTCGAGGTTCACGTCGGCGGGGGAGTTCCGCTTTGCGGCTTCCTCGTTGGTCACTTTCGGCGCGTAGAGCGTCCCTGCGACGTTCATCGGATCGCAGTAGCCGTCGATTTCCTCGTCGGCGACGAACTTGTAAATTCCCTTGCTATCGCCGTCGGAACAGCCGTACACGGTTCGTTTGTCGCTCTGTATGTCGGGCGACTCCCACGAAGCGCGACCCATCACGTAGTACTTGATGGGTTGTGGCGTCTCCGCTACCGGGTCGCGGAAATCAACGAAGTAACCGTAGCGGTACGGGTTCGGGTAGACGTCGCCTATCGGTTTCGCCGTGTTGCTCTCGTCATCGGAGGACTGGTCGACCGGCAACGACGTCTGGTCGACCCGTTCGGCACCGAGGTAGTACGCGAGGAATTCGAGGCCCGTGAGTGCCCAGTAGCCTTGGACGCCCCACGATTCGTCGCCGTAGTAGCCGTCGATGGCTTCCTGAATGCCGTTCGGGTTCGGTCGGTTCCAGAACTGACAGCCGCCGATGAGGTTCTTCCCGGTTCCCTTCTCGACGATGTCGCCGACCGTCGCGGTCAGCGAAACGCGGGGCTGTGCGTAGTTCTCCTCGGCGGATATCATCGTGTTCCACGGAGAGAGGTCGCCGTAGCAGTTGATTCGCGTCCCCCCAAGTTCACGCATCGGCTCCGTGTTTGCGAGGTTGATGGCGTTCTCCAAGTCGGCGGTCCAGCCACCTTCTCCGTCCCGACTGATGGGGATTCGCGAGACGTTTCCGGGGCTGTTCTCCCAGTTGGTGAAGAGGAACCCTTCGGTACCCTCCTCGTTCGTCGGGACGAACTGGTTGCAGTCGGGATTGGAAGCGGGGTCACCGTACTGCGTTCCGGCAAAGTTGTCCGGCGTGATGTTCCAACCGTCCGACGTCTGGGTGACGCCGAGTCGCTCGGTACCGCCGTTGATGCGGTCCTCTTCCCGTGCGATGAACGTGAAATCGCCGCTCGCGCTCCGTACCATTCCCTTCTCCTCGTTCGTCTGTGGCGTCGATAGCCCGGAGAAGTCGTCGTTGCTTCCCTCCATGGAGAACTGAAACCCCTCGAAATAGCCGATGCCGGACTTGTTGTACGGTGCGGGGTTGTCACGACTCGGGTGTTGAAGGCTGTACAGGGGCGTCCCGTCCTCGAAGACGAACGGTCCCGTCACTTCCGCGCCGAACGCGGTGGACGAAAAGCGCTTGAGGCCTCCCTTCACGTAGGGGGCGCTCGGCGTATCGTCGTCTTCCGGCGGTTCGGTACTCTCGATTCCGATGACGTTCGAAGAAACGCTCGCACCGAGGGTGGCAGCGACCGATGTGGCCATCAGTTTGCGTCGGGTGAACTCGACCATGCGAACGATGGTTTACAGGTGTACAATATGTAAATTTATAATATAAATATGTGGTATCTTGGTCCGATACGATGTCTATGTACTGATTTCTCTTACAGTGTTGGATCGATTCAACGTTGAAGTCCTCCCGAGAGAACAGCAGTCCTGTGAGACAGAGCGGACGTTCGTCCAAACGATTCTCGCTTCCTCCATCTATAGTCCGAGTACGAATATACTATCCAACAATTACGGCTTGCAACGAGGTGCCATTTGAGACTAACTTTCACGGAGCTATGTACCCAGTATCGACCGAGAAACCGGACCCGTTCCGAGCGAAGAAAGAACCGCCCTACTCCATCCCCATCTCTTCTGCACCGGTACGAATCTCTTCGGCCCGCTTCCGAACCGTCGCGACGTATCGCTCTATCTCCGGCGGCGTTTTGCCGTAAAACGACGCGACCCAGTTGCGGTCGGTGTACGGTTGGGTGAGGAAGTACGCCGAAAGCGTATCTCGACCCGCCTGTATTATCTCCGGCGGGACGCCGCGTTCACCCGTTCCCGCCTCCTCGAACCCGTTCACGTCGAAGTACACGTCGGCATACAGTTCCGCCAATTCGGGGTCCTCGAACCGAACTCCTTCGTGATCCGGCGCTTCGAACCGGTAGCGAGTGCTCCCCTCTTCCGCTGGTATCGTGACGATTCGGACTCCCAGTATGTACTCCCTGTGTACCGTCTCGGCGGGAGCGGCATTTCGATCGGTCTGTGACATGGATAGTTGGCCGTGGCAGTGCGACCGCCACCGAGACCGGCGGTCGTCACTCCTCGGATGTAGAGGCCCTTGCGGAGCGTCGATTAGTAGTTTGATAATTTCACTATATACCGCTCCGTACTATCACTACGCACCGCCGGTGTCCCGGAAAACGACTTCGAACTATCCGTCCCACTCGGCGAACGAGCGATAGATTCCCTTGGAGAGGTAGCGTTCGCTGGAGTCAGGGAAGATTGTGACGACCGCAGTACCGGGCGCGTCTATCTCGCCGTCTCGAATCCTTTGTGCGACCTGTCGAGCAGCGATGCTCGCCGCACCGGCCGAGGAACCGACGAGGTGTCCTTCCTCACGGGCGAGGCGTTTCAGTTCGTCGTGAGCGGTCTCGTCAGGTACTTGGACGATTTCGTCCACGAGGTCCGGTTCGAACAGCTCGTTGGTCGCGGGGTTGTGCGTCCCGATTCCTTCGATTTTGTACGCCTCTTCGGGCACGTCGGCCCCCTTTGTCGTGGAGTAGAGCGACCCTTCCGGTTCGACCGCAGCGACGTAGGTGTCCGGGTGTTGGTCGCGGGCGTACTTCGCCATCCCCATCAGGGTGCCCGCGGTGCCACATCCCGCGACGACCGCGCCGATGTCGCCGTCCAACGCCTCGTAGAGTTCCGGCCCCGTCGTCTCGTAGTGCGCCTCGACGTTCAATGGATTGCTGAACTGCTGTGGCACGACCGCGTTCTCGGTCTCCTCGGCGAGTTGGTGAGCGCGTTCGATAGCACCGCCCATCCCGTCCGACGTGGGCGTATTGATGACTTCCGCGCCGAGTGCGGCCATGAGTTGTTGTTTCTCGATGCTGAACCGCTCGGGGACGACGAACACGGCGTTCACGCCGAGTTGGCCCGCCGCGACGGCGAAGCCGATACCCGTGTTTCCGGCGGTCGGTTCGATGACCGTTCCGCCGGGTTGGAGCTCGCCGCTGTCGAGCATCGCCTCTATCATGTACTTCCCGATGCGGTCTTTCACGCTCGCGCCGGGGTTGAACGACTCTAACTTCGCATACACTGGAACGTCGTCGGGTGCAGCGTGAACATGGACGAGCGGAGTTTGCCCCACCGTGTCGAGGACCGAGTCGAGCGGTTCCCGATGTGTCGTCATGTCGCAAAAATTGACGGGAGGGCTGTTAGTCGTTGTTATGTCCTCCGACTCGGTGACTCACGTACTCGCTTCGACCGTCTCGTCGGTCGTTTCGTCGGAATCGTCGTCCGTTTCGCCGGATTCCACGTCGGCAAGCACCTCGTCGATGTCGATTCCTTCCTCGCGAGCCAACGCCTCGATGAGCGCCTTCTGATGTGCGTTTTCGGCCTCAAGTCGCTCGACGCGTTCGTTCGTCGTCTCCAGCGTCTCGCGCATTTCGAGCAACTGTTCGCGCATCTCGTTCAGTTTAGCGTACAGTTTCTCCGCGGTGTCGGCTACTTTCTGAATCTTCTTTGCCGTACTTCCGAGTCCCATATACCCCCGTTCGTTCCGGAGTAATGTGGTTTTTCCGACTCAAGCGGGACGCTTAACTCGGCTCCATGGCTGGGTACGCGCATGAGCAAGGTGCTAAAAGCAGGTATGGTGTCGTGTCTGGCCGTCCTCGCCCTCGTTTCCCTCCCCTATTTCCTTGCCCCCGCAGTCGCAGTCGACGTCTACTACGACACGATTCCGGTTCCCGTCGAACTGATCGACGTCCTCCTCTCGCTCGTCGCGTTTATCGCGTTCGGTTCGGCGCTTCGAGGGCGGTCGGACCCGGCGACGGTTGCGGGCGTTACCGTCGTCCTCGGTGGCTTCTTGGTCGGTATCACGCTCTGGTGGGCGCTCGTAACTCCGGCTTCGACGCTGGTCGAGGCCGCACGTATAGACGCATTGAACGGCTACCAGTGGGTGTTGTTCCTTGTGACGATTGGCGTCCCTACAAGCGCGGGTTGGCACGCACGAACCGTCCTATAGTCTCTTCCTTGGTACTCACAGCGAAGTGTTACTCCGTGACAGTGAGCCTATAACAAAGTGACATGGCGGTGCAGATGGTCTCGTGTCGTCGAACGCTTTCCCCCGACTCTGGTCGCACGTCTCTCCGCCGCTGTTAGTTGCCGTGCTAGGGGTGATGCTCGGCGACGTGATAACGACCGGTATCGGTTTGGAACTCGGGCTGAACGAGGGGAACCCGTTCGTCGCTCACCTCCTCGCCGAGATGGGTATCGTGGGATTGCTTCTTCTCAAAGGGGCCACCGTCGCCCTCCTCGTCGTCCTCTCGGGGTGGACACAGCGGTCCCGTCGAACGTTTCGACTCGGGAGCATCGTCTATCTCGTGGTCGGCCTGCTCGTCGTCTTTTCGAACGTCGTAGCCATCGCTACGGTCGGATGAACACCGACTCGAAATCGAACCCGCAACGCGATTACGAACCCGAAAGGCCCTTAAGTCGGAGTGGAGTAGAAGGAAGTGGACTAGGTTGGGCAGTTAGGCCCTGCTCCCCGCCCGCGCTATGGTCTTGAGCGGGAACCAAATTCCGGGCACGTCCGGTCAGACCGGGCCGGGCCCCGAAAGCCAACGCAGAAGCCTCGTCCGACGGGGCCAGCGGTCTGTGGCGAACACTCGCAGGGGTGTCCCGTCGCAGTTAGTCGGTGGCAATCCGTCAGGCACGGAAGTGAGCAGCGGACCGCCGAACAGCTGTCGCTCGTCGGATCGCGGGGTGGAGGAGGCAACCGGGATTCCCCGGTCCGGAACGCCGGGCAACCCCGGCCGTCCACATTCATACCGCATTCTTATCGTCGAGTCGAAACGCCGTCCCGAATCCAGCAGCCGTTTCGGCCCGACACCGAACCTCACCCGTCCAGCCGTGACGACCGGATGTTCCACGAGTCGAGCATGCTATCGACGAACACCCGCGTCCAGTAGGCGCGCTTCTCGGGTTTCACGTCGTCCTGCGTGACCTCGAAGAGACACGACGGCACGTCGCGGTCCGCCCGCATCTTGTTGACGAGCATCGGTTCGGTGGCGTACTTCGTCTCGCTCACCGGCGTGTGAACGAAGTCGTAAATCGGGTCATAGCCGGTAACGTGCCCGTCGTTCAGTCGCTCGACGGCCGTCTCCACGGTTCGTATGATTTCGTCGTGCTTCGAGCGAAACACGTTCTGTCCGACGCCCTCGTCCCCCTCGCGTCGCAAAATCCCCTTCGAACTGTGGAGGTCGATGAACACGTCCGGGTCGTACTCGCCGATGGCGTTCCAGATGGCGTTTGCGAGCGCGTTTTTCGGCGGTTCTCCGATGGGAAACTGCCTGTTCAAGTCCATTCCCGGCGGCCACTTCCGTCGCTCGTGTTCGACACCCTGACTGTTCGCCTCGGGGAGGACGACGAGCGTTCCGGCGTCGATGTCCCATTTTCAGATGGCGTCGGCGACCCAGTATCCGCTCTCCTCGTTGCCGTGCATGCCGCCTTCCACGAACGCTGTCGGGCCGGGATTTCCCGAGCGAATCTCGTAGATGGTCGTTTCCTGTTCCGTCCCGCCTCGTATCGTCGTGGTCGAGACGGCCCCTTCTCCGTTCGACGTGGTCGTCTCCACGCCGTCCGTCGAAGTCGTTTCGGGTGCTTCTCCCCCCGATTTCCCCGTCGTTTCGCCGTTTGCCGCCGCGTCCGAACCGCTTCCGGCGCAGCCCGCGAGGAAAACAGTGCTACCGGTCGAAACCGACCCGACGGTCGAAAGGAACGCTCTCCGGCTCCCGTCCATGGTAAAACCGTGGCGGTCGCCCTACTTCAATGCTGTTTCAGAATTGTTGAAACGAAAAGCCGTAAACCAGGTGTTAGTCGTCCGTCAGGACCGCCATTTCGGACGGGTTCGAAATCTCGATGCCGCCCGCGAGGTTGCGGTAGGGGTACGGGATGTCGATACCTTCCGTGTCGAAACGTTCCTTGACTGCGGTGACGTACTCGCCGCGCGTCTTCACGAAGTCGCCGCGTGCCGGGTCGGCTATCCAGAAGCGGGATTTGAGACCGACCGAGGAGTCGCCGAGTTCGGTGAGTCGAACCGACGGTTCGGGGTCATCGAGGATGTCCACGTGCTTTTCGGCCTCCTCGATGATTATTTCGGTCGCTCGGTGGATGTCGTCGTCGTAGCCGATGCCGAAGAGGAACTGGATACGGAGTTTGTCCTTGGCGACGGGGTTCTTGATGACGTCGTCGGTCAGCACCGAGTTCGGCACCGTCAACATCTCGTTGTCGAAGGTTCGAACGCGGGTCACTCGGAGGTCGATGTCCTCCACGATGCCGGAGTAACTGCCGCCGTCCCACTCTATCCAGTCGCCGATTTTGAACGGCTTGTCGGTGAAGATGAACACTCCAGCGACGAAGTTGGCGAGGAGGTCCTGCAGTGCGAACCCGACCGCCAACGTTGCCGCCGCGCCAACGGTAGCGAATGCAGTCAGGATGTTTCCGTATCCTGCGAAGGCGAACGCCAGTGCTACCGCTGCAAACAGGACGACCAGTTGAGTTACCTTCGTGAGCGGGTTCGTGAGGCTTTCGTCGTATCCCTTCCTGTCGAGTAGTCGCTTGACCAGCGGGATAACAAAGATTCGGCCGAGCAGGTAGAGAACGACGAACGAGATGATGAAATAAATCGCCTGCGTGAGGGCGGTTGCGTATCCCTCTTTCATCATCCTGTCGAGAAACGGGAGCGGTTGAACGGCGAGCCCTGTCAGCGCCTTCACCATCAGTGGTACACCGCCGTGTTCCCGCGGGTCTCGATGAGTTCGGCATTCACCTCGTCAGCGAGTTCCTCCGCGAGTTCGTCCGTCGAGGTGCCGCCGCGGGCCGCCCGCAGGAACTTCACCTTGACGAGTTTCTCGTTCTGCAGTTGGTTCTTCAACTCCTCGGTGACGGCACCGATGCCGCTTTTGCCGACCCACACTGTTACGTCGAGGTCGTGTGCTTCCTTTCGCAGCTCTTGATTACTCATAAGTAGGCGATAGTTTGGCTCTACTGCCTTTAAAGCTTGCAACTAACACGTACGGGTTTATCGAGAGAGACAATATCTCACACCCGCTTGCGGGTTTCAACACCTTTGTATCGAATGAATCCAGATGTTCGGATATGACTACGAAGGTCGTCGTGCTCGGTGCTGGCTACGCTGGTGCTGGCGCGATACAGCAACTCGAAGATGAACTCGACGACGCCGACATCACGTGGGTATCGGACAAGGACTACCACCTCGTCCTGCACGAGTCACACCGCGTCATCCGCGACCCGCGAGCACAGGACAAGGTCACGATTCCGATTCACGAGATCAAAGCCCCGAGCACGCGGTTCGTCCAGGACACCGTGACGGGCATCGACACCGACGACCGAACGGTCGAACTCGACGACGGTGCCGACCTCGACTACGACTACCTCGTCGTCGGACTCGGCAGCAAGACGGCCTACTACGGCATCCCCGGCATGGCGGAGAACGCCCTCACGCTGAAGAGTCTGGACGACGCGCTCGAAATCCACGAGCAGGTCAAGGAAGCCGCGAAGACCGCCTCCCGAAACGACCCGGCGAAGGTCGTCATCGGCGGTGCCGGACTGTCCGGTATCCAGAGCGCCGGTGAAATCGCGGAGTACCGCGACAAACACCGCGCACCCATCGACATCTACCTCGTCGAGGCGCTCGACGAAATCATGCCCGGAATGGACCCCGAACTGCAGGGGACGGTCAAGAAGTACGTCCTCGAAAAGGACATCAACATCCTGACCGGCGATCCGATTACGGAAGCGACCGAGGACGAAATCCAGTTCGACGAGGGCGAAGCGCTCGACTACGACGTGTTCGTCTGGACGGGCGGCGTGACGGGCCGCGACGCCATGGACGACTGCGGACTCGACAACCAGCACAACCGCGTCACCGCCGAATCCGACTTCCAAACCAGCGACGACCGCGTGTTCGCCATCGGCGACTGTGCCATCATCGACCAGGGCGAGAACCCGGCACCGCCGACCGCACAGGCCGCGTGGCAGGCCGCAGAGGTCGTCGGCGAGAACGTCGCCCGCGCCATCTACGGGCAACCGCTCAAGACGTGGGCCTTCGACGACAAGGGGACCGTCATCTCCATCGGCGACGAGGCCGTCGCCCACGGCGTCAAGGTCGCCGGCATGGACTTCCCCGTCAGCACCTTCAACTCCCGCGCGGCCGAGACGCTGAAGAAGATGATTGCGGCACGCTGGATAGCCGACATCTCGTCGTACAAACGCGCCGTCAAGGCGTGGAGCGTCCTCTAAGCGCGACCGTCGTTCCGAAAAAATTCGTCGTTCCTGTCTACCGTTTTCGTTTCTACGGGTTTCCTGCTCCTACGAGTCCCCCGCTTCTACGGAATCCGAACGTCGTGTGCGAGCGTTCCGACACCCTCGATTTCGACTTCGACCGAATCGCCGTCTTCGAGCGGCGCGACTCCCGACGGCGTGCCCGTGATGATTACGTCGCCCGGTTCCAGCGTGATGTAGGTCGTGATTTCCGCGATGAGTTCCGGAACGGAGAAGATGAACTGGTCACGGGAAGATTCCTGTCGAACTTCGCCGTTGACGCGAAGTTGCACGCGGGCGTCGTCAGGAACTTCGTCGGGCGTCGCCACGACCGGCCCGAGTGGGCAGGAGTTGTCGAACGCCTTGCCTCGAACCCAGTTCTGCTCCAAATCCTGGTCGTCGCGGTTCGAGATGTCGTTGACGCAGGTAAAGCCGTCCACGACGTCCATCGCGTCGTCCTCGTCCACGTGGCGACACTGCTCGCCGATGACGACGCCGAGTTCAGCTTCGTGGTCGATACGCTGTTTTCCGGCGGGAAGGCTAACGGTGTCGCCGTGGGACGCGACCGTGTTCGGCGGCTTGAGGAACAGGAGCGGGCGCGTAGGGATGTCCTTGTTTCGCTCCGCGGCGTGGTCGGCGTAGTTCAGGCCCACACAGACGATTTTCGTCGGTTCCGTCGGCGCGAGGATTTCGACCTCCTCGGGGTCGTAGCTGTCGTCCGCGAATCGAAGTTCGCCGTCGTGCCATTCGCCGGTTCTGACCGACCCTGCCGGGTCACGGAATCTGACTCGATGCATACGCTGGGAGTCGTATCCGCGTGCCTAAATCGTTCGGACTCCGGTAACACCCCACTCGTCGCCAACATCCTTTAAGACCGTTTACTCCCTATCGGAACCCACACCATGGAGCTTACTTGGTACGGACACTCGACATGGCACGTCACCGTCGGCGACACGGAACTCCTCATCGACCCGTTCTTCGAC
Organism: Haladaptatus sp. HS23; assembly: GCF_056892285.1. Taxonomy (NCBI): domain Archaea; kingdom Methanobacteriati; phylum Methanobacteriota; class Halobacteria; order Halobacteriales; family Haladaptataceae; genus Haladaptatus; species Haladaptatus sp. HS23. The sequence goes on from NZ_JBXGLH010000004.1 coordinate 339,741, forward strand.
AACCCGAAGACGGACACGGACCCGGAGGAGTTGGACCCGGACTACGTGCTGCTCACGCACGGACACGCCGACCACATCGCGGACTCGGACCGCTTCCGTGATGCACATTTCGTCGCCACACCGGAGGTCATCGGCTACGTGACGGACGAGTACGGCATCGAGGACGGTACCGGGATGAACATGGGCGGGACCTTCGAAGCCGAGGACGCCTACGTCACGATGGTCCGCGCGGACCACACCAACGGCCTCGACACGGGCTACGGCGCGTCCGGTGGCATGCCCGCCGGTTTCGTCATCAGCGACACGAAACCCACCCAAGTCTCCGACGAGGAGAGCGAGACGTTCTACCACGCGGGAGACACCTCGTTGATGACCGAGATGCGCGACGTCATCGGTCCGTTCCTCGAACCCGACGCCGTCGCGATTCCCATCGGCGACCATTTCACCATGGGCCCGTGGCAGGCCGCCATCGCGGTGGATTGGCTGGACGCCGACTACGCGTTCCCGATGCACTACGACACGTTCCCGCCCATCGAGCAGGACCCCGAGGACTTCGTGCGCGAGGTGGACGCCACCGGAAACGACGCCGAGGTCCACGTCTTGGAGGGCGGCGAGACGTTCGACCTCTCCGACCAACTCTGGTAACGGGAACCGAGAGTAGACGGGACAGCTTTTCGTTTTCTTCGGTGAGTTCGAGTGCGTCGTTCGCTACGAGTTGAACATAAGGCTGGATGGGATAAGAACGGGATTGCCATGGAGACGGTTTTGAAAGCCCCCGCCACCGCACCGCGACGGCCACGCCCTCCCCAACCGATTCCTTCGGTCGTTTCACTTCCTCAGTCATCCCTCGCACGCTTCAGCGAAGCGACTCGGACGAAATGTCCTCGCCGCCCCGCCAGCGCGCGCCATCCTGGAAGTCAGTGGTACCCGATACCGACCAACCGCCATGGGCGCGTGGGCCAGTAGCCTGAGGATTTCACATCCGAGGGCTTGCTGGCAAGCGCGAGGGACGACTGAGCGGATGCGAAGGAGGCGGTTGGGGAGGGCGTGGCCGTCGCGGTGCGGTGGCGGGGCGGTTTCATCGACGTCTGTATTTGCAGTTACAGTAATAGCAACGAGTCAGCGAGCGTGGCGGGGTCTTTCGAGGCTTCCCTCTCGGATGATACATGTCCAACAGCAACGAACCAATCTCACTCCTCGCGACGACTATCTTCCACGGTTCTACACGTTCACTCCGACAATCCCGTCCGGAAGAACAAACCTTAGGAGTGTCGCGGATAAGGTGGCAACTGCAATGCCAGAAGTCACTACCACGTCGGAAGAGGGATACAGCGCAGAGAACGACATCCGCGACTTCTCCGTCACCATCGACGCGACGGGCGAGGACGCTCCGGACACGCTCGAAACACTGCTCGCCGCGTACGGTTCGTGCTACGTTCCCGCCCTCCGCGTGGGTGGCGAACAGCGTGGTGCCGGTGACCTCGGCAAGATCGAAATCGACGTGACCGGCGACCTGAACGACGACGACAAACTCGAAGCCGTCGCGTTCGACATCAAGTGGGAAACCGAAACGGACGACGAGACGGCACAGGGCGTCATCGACCGCGCCTTCGAACTCTGTAAGGTTCACGACGCGGTGAAGGCGGACCTGCACGCCGACACGACCGTCGAGACGGACGCGTTCTAACGCCCTCCTCGAACCCCGAAAGGGAAGCGTTAAAAGTCGCGCGGCGGAACGTGGGGGTATGAGTCAGACCCAAAAACAAGCGCGAAAATGCGTCTCGTGTGGGATTAACATCTCCGGCACGAACGCCGCGTCGTTCAAATGCCCCGACTGTGGGCAGACCATCTACCGCTGTGCGAAGTGCCGAAAACAGAGCAACCTCTACGAGTGCCCCGACTGTGGGTTCCTCGGACCGTAATCATGGGAAAAGTAGCAGCCAAAGTCAAGGTAATGCCGCAGAGCCCGGAAATCGACTTGGACGACCTCCAAGAGAAGCTCGAAGATTCGCTCCCCGAAGGGGCGAAGATCAACGGCTTCGAACGCGACGACGTCGCGTTCGGTCTCGTCGCGCTCCTGCCGACGGTCATCGTCCCCGACGATGCCGGTGGCACGGAAGCCGTCGAGGAGTCGTTCTCGAACGTCGACGGCGTCGAGAGCGTCGACGTGCAGAACGTCGGTCGGATATAATTCCTCGTTTTCGTTTTCGGTCCGCGCTTACTTCGTGAGCGACTGGTACGTCGCCTCGACGTCGGCGTCTTCGACGAACCCGCCGTGAAAGCAGAGGACGTGACTCGTGTCGAAGGCGGCGAGTTTGCCGACGGAATCGACCGCTCGCTCCAACTCGGGCGTGAACTCCTCGTTCGGGCCGACGAGTCCGTTCTCGTCGGCCACGATGGCGTCGGCGGCGATGAGGAGGTCCGCTTCGGGCAACACGACCGAGAGGTGGCCGGGCGTGTGGCCCGGCGTTTCGACGACGCGCATCGGTCCGGCCTCGGTTCGGAAGGTGACGCCGTCGACCACCTGTACGTCGACCGGGACTGGCGGGTAGCGGTTCGATTTGACGAGTTCCTCGTCGCCTTCGATAGCGGGCGTGTCACCCGTCGAAGCGACGACGGTGGCGTCGGTTCTGGAGAGGAGGTCCTCGGCCCCGCCCGCGTGGTCGCCGTCTTGGTGGGTCAAAAGCAGCGTCTCCACGTCGTCCAACGTGAAGTCGTGTTCCCCGAGTGCGGCGGCCAAATCGTCCACCTGGCCGGGGAAGCCCGCGTCGAGGAGAATCAGTCCGTCCTCTGTTTCGACGCCCGAAGGGTTGATGACGGCTTCGTGGTTTCCGCGCTCGAAGGTCAGTGGAAACGCGTACACGTGGTCGCTTAGTTCCATGTGGAACGCTACGGGTTTCGACGGGGTGTACTATTTGGCTCCGGAATTCGCTTCCGGAAGTCGAACCACGTCTCAGCGTAGCGCGGCGTCGAACGCCTGCTGGAGGTCCGCTTTCAGGTCATCGACGTGTTCGATGCCGATACTGGCGCGGATGAGGCCGTCGGAGAGTCCGGCGGCCAGTCGCTCTTCCTTCGGAATGGCGGCGTGGGTCATCGTGGCGGGTTGCTCGATGAGCGATTCGACGCCGCCGAGGCTTTCGGCGAGGGTGAACACCTCCGTCTCGCTCACCACGTCGGCCGCCTCTTCGAGCGAGGCGTCGAGTTCGAAGCTGACCATGCCGCCGAAGTCGGTCATCTGCTCGGCCGCGAGTTCGTGGTTCGGGTGTGATTCTAATCCGGGATAGTACACGGTGTCCACGGCTTCGTGCTCGTCCAACCACGCCGCGATATCGCGGGCGTTGTCGCAGTGACGGTCCATCCGCACGCCGAGCGTTTTCGTCCCACGGAGGACGAGGAAACAGTCGTGTGGGCCGGGGGTCGCACCGACGCTGTTCTGGTAGAACCCGATTTTCTCGTCCAAGTCGGCGTCGTTCGTGACCAGTGCGCCGCCGACCACGTCCGAGTGCCCGCCGAGATACTTCGTCAGCGAGTGGGACACGATGTCAGCACCGAGTTCGAGCGGGCGCTGGAGGTACGGCGTTGCGAACGTGTTGTCCACCGCACACAGTGCATCCGCTTCCTCCGCGATGTCGGTCATCGCGGCGATGTCTACGACGTTGAGGAGCGGGTTCGTCGGCGTCTCGACCCACAGCAGTTCGGTGGTATCACGAACCGCGTCGGACACTTCGCTCGGGTCGGTCATGTCCACGAATGAGAACTCCACGTCGTAGTCGGCGTACACCTGCGTGAAGATTCGATGGGTGCCGCCGTACACGTCCTCGCTGGCGATGACGTGGTCGCCCGAAGAGAGCAGGTTGAGTACCGTGTTGATGGACCCCATCCCGCTGGAGAAGGCGCGGCCGTACTCGCCGCCTTCGAGGCTGGCGAGGTTCGCTTCGAGGTCGGTGCGCGTCGGGTTGCCCGTGCGCGAGTACTCGTAGCCGCGGTGGTCGCCCGGCCCGTCCTGTACGTACGTCGAGTTGGCGTGTATCGGGGTCATCAGCGCGCCCGTCTCCTCGTCGGGTTCCTGTCCGGCGTGGATGGAACGGGTTTCGAACTCGAAATCGTCGCTGTCGGTCATGCGCGATGGAACGAACCCGAGGACGGTTATCCTTTCGTCTCGCCTTCGGGAAGAAGAGGCATGTACCGGGGGGACGTGTCGGCCGGTATGGAAGAACGTACGCTCGGAACGACGCGCTACGACGTGACGGAAGTCGGCATGGGGACGTGGAACATCGGGTCGGACTGGGGCGACGTGTTCGACGAGGAAGCCCACGAGGCGGTTGCGCCGCCGTCGAGGGAATCTACGAGGAGCACGTGGCGGAGGCGGTCCACCAGCGGTGGTGACGCGATTTCCGTTTTTATGACGTGATGTGACGTTTCGGTCGGGCCGTGTGAAACCGACCCGCGACGGTGGACGCTCGGCGATGAGGAACGTATCTTTTATAACCGTCACTGAACAAGAGCGTCATACGACTATGCCGAGCTCGAACGGACCGTACAACACTACCCGAGAGAAACTGTCGAACAACCCCCGCGACCGTGGCACCTCGCCACCACAGCGTGCAGTCCAGCAGTACGAGAACGGACAGAAAGTCCACCTCAAAATCGACCCGAGCGTCCGTAAAGGTCGCTTCCACCCGCGATTCAACGGTCGAACGGGTGAGGTCGTCGGTAAACAGGGCAAAGCGTACAAGGTTATCATCAACGACGGCGGCAAGGACAAGACGCTCATCACCCAACCCGCACACCTCCGCGCACAGAAGTAAGCCATGACCATCTTCAAGGAAAAGCTCGACGAGGAGTATCTCACGACGCCGGAGGCGAAGGAACTCCTCGCGGACATCGAACGCGAACGTGCGCTCGACGAAACCCGCGAGATGCCCTACAACCTCTCCCGTGCCATCGAGCACGTGAACCGATTCGCCATCCTCGATGCCGAGGAGTCGCACGAACTGGTCGAGGAACTGCTCGAACTCGAAAAAGTGAACGGCGCGACGGCGTACAAAATAGCCGACCTCCTGCCGCAGGACCGCGACGAACTGCGAGCGGTCTACGCTCAGGAGCGGTTTACCCTCTCGGGCGACGAGTTGGACGAGATACTGAACGTCGTGGCGAAGTACGAGTAACTTCACCGATTCTTTAAGTTGCTCGTCGCCGTATTCGAGAGCAATGAGTGAATCCGAGACTGACAGCGAAGCGTCGGCTGTTGTACTCGACTTCCTGCCGAACGGTCGTGCCGAAGACGACCGTCCGCAGTACCAGAAGGAACCGGTCGCGTACGTCCTGACTGAATCCGATTTCCATCTGCTCGAACTCACGCTCGAACAGGAAGCGAGCGTCGGCATCGGCGACAGCATTCCCATCGAACCGCCCGCCGCCCGCGAGAACGTGACCAACGTTCGAGAAGTCGCATACGGCGACCTCACGTCCGCGGCCCAGTCGGAACTCGAACACGCCGTCACGGACATCGTGGACCGTCACGAGCGCCGGTTCGTCGACTTCTACAACGACGCCCAACCGATAACCCTCCGACTCCACCAGTTAAACCTCCTTCCCGGCATCGGCAAGAAGCTGCGCAATCACGTCCTCGAAACGCGAAAGCGGAAACCGTTCGAGAGCTTCGACGACCTCGAAGACCGCGTTTCGGGACTTCACAACCCGAAGGACGTTCTCGTGGAGCGAATCCTCGAAGAGATACGCTCGGACGATTTGAAGTATCGGACGTTCGCTCGTCACGACTGACGCGAGCGCGCTGCCGTTTTTCGCTCGCTCTCGTTTCCATTCGAAGAGTGACGACCGACGCCGGTCGGAACTCGGTGGGTTTACGCCGCTCGCTCCGGTAGAGGGGGGCAACGATGGAACGCTCGCCACCCGAGGAACCCGGTAAGCGGGACCCCGACGCGCTGATTCGGCGCGCAGGCGCACGGGGCGACCCGAACCGCGACCAACACTTCCTCGTGGACGACCGCGTCGTGGATAGAATACCGACGTACGCCGACGACTGGGACCTCGGACACGTCCTCGAAATCGGCGGCGGCCCGGGTGTTCTGACCGACCGTTTGCTCGCGGTCGCGGACCGCGTGACGGTCATCGAACGCGACCCGACGTTCGCCGAGTTCATCCGGCGGGAGTTTCGGGCGGAGTGCGATGCGGGTCGCCTGACCGTCGTGGAGGGCGACGCGCTGTCGGTCGAACTTCCCGATGTCTCGGCCTGTATCGCCAACCTTCCATATGGTATTTCGAGCGAAATCGCCTTCCGGTTGCTCCCGCTCGGAAAGCCGATGCTCCTCATGTTCCAAAAGGAGTTCGCCGAACGTATGGCCGCGGAGGCCGGAAGCGACGACTACGGTCGCCTCTCCGTGACGGCACAACACTACGCCGACGTGACCGTCGTGGAGACGGTGCCGCGCGAGGCGTTCGCGCCGCAACCCGACGTCGAGAGCGCAATCGTGAGGACAATTCCCCGGGACCCGGAGTACGAGGTGGACGACGAGGCGTTCTTCCTCGACTTCGTGAAAGCGGTGTTTACCCAGCGTCGGAAGACGATTCGAAACGGGATTCGGAATACGGCCCACATCTCGGGATTGGACGACCCGGACGCCGTCGTCGATGCGCTCGAATCGCCCGATGACGACGTGTTGGGCGAGGACATCCTCCGAAAACGTGCCGGGAAGGTTTCGCCCGTGGAGTTCGCCGCGATGGCACGGGTCGCAGACGAGTACGGACGAGGTGGTGGTTGATGGCGGGAAACATGATCAGTTGGTTCGACGACTTCATCTGGATCGATATTCGCGTCTTCATCACCGCGTTCGTCCTGATCGCCCTACTCGCCGGGTTCATCGTCGCATGGCGCGGACGGCAGAAGTTACAGGAAACGATGCCGAACGCGTTGGTAAACGTCATCGTGGCCGGGGCGTTCGGAATTTTCATCGTGTTGGCGGCGATAACGTTGTTATTCCTCTGGGAGTTCGTCAATTCGGCACTGTTGGTCCTCAGCGAAACAAACATATCAAAATATATAAACAGCGAGAATGCCGTCAAGCTCTCCTTTTCGGTCGCCATCCTCGCCATCGGCTACGTCGTCTCGGGCATCACGCAGGAGGGAATCGACAGACTCTCACGGCGACGGGAGACGCTTTCTCGCCATCAAGCGCAGGTGCTCTACCGTCTGACGCAGATCTCCGTGTACGTCGTCGCCGGGGCGACGATTCTCGGGGTCTGGGACATCGATCTCACCGGCCTCCTCGTCGGTGCGGGATTTCTCGGAATCGTGGTCGGTATGGCCGCCCGACAGACGCTCGGGTCGTTGTTGGCGGGATTCATGCTGATGTTCGCCCGCCCGTTCGAAATCGGCGACTGGGTGATAATCGAGGAGGAGGAGGGAATCGTGACGGACATCTCCATCGTCAACACTCGAATCCAGACGTTCGACGGCGAGTACGTGATGATTCCGAACGATACGGTCGGTGGAAGCACCATCGTCAACCGCAGTCGGAAGGGTCGGTTGCGGTTGGAGGTGGACATCGGCGTCGATTACGACGCGGACGTCGAACGGGCCGCCGACTTGGCAAAGGAGGCGATGCGTGACCAAGACGACGTACTGGCCGTGCCGTCGCCCCAAGTCGTCTCGAAGGAGTTCGGCGATTCGGCCATCGTCCTCGGCCTTCGCTTCTGGATAGACAAGCCGAGCGCGCGCCGAAAGTGGCGGGCGAAGACGGCCGTCATCAACAGGGTGAAGGAGGCGTTCGACAACGAAGGAGTCAAGATTCCGTACCCGCAGCGCGAACTCTCCGGCCGCGCGGAGACGAACGGCTTTCAGGTCGCCGGGCAACGCGAGCGAGTACGTGAACGCAACCCGACGGCTGACGGCGGGGAACCGACTGACGACGGCGCGACCGATGGCGGTATGGAGCAGACCGACGGAGGAGAGAACGAATGACGGACCTCGCGGAGCGACGTGGCACGGAGACGAAGGTGTACCAACCAGCGGAGGACTCACACCTTCTCGCCGAAACGGCGGCGGAGGAGATAGCGGGGGACGAGTTGGTCCTCGAAGTGGGGACGGGGTCGGGGTACGTCTCGGAGTACGTGGCCGAGGAAACCGGTGCCCGTGTCATGGGGGCGGACGTGAATCCACACGCCTGCGAGCGCGCACGCGAGCGCGGCGTCGAGGCGGTGCGGGCGGATTTGGTGTCCCCCTTCCGCGACGAGGCGTTCGACGCGGTGGTGTTCAATCCGCCGTATCTGCCGACCGAACCGGACGATGAGCGGGACGATTGGATGGAGCGTGCCCTGTCTGGCGGCGAGTCAGGGCGTGAGGTCATCGACCCGTTCCTCGATGCGGTCGGTCGGGTCCTCGCGCCGGACGGTCGGGTCTTCCTCCTCGTGAGCAGTCTCTCCGGCGTCGAGGAGGTCGTCTCGCGAGCGGGAGAGAACGGGTTCAGCGCCGTCGCGCTCCGCGATGAGTCGTTCCCGTTCGAGACGCTGACGATACTGAATCTCCTCCGCTGATTATCCGAGGTTATTTTCCCGAACGGAAAATATTAAACACCGGCATATCCTAGCCCCGAGTACATGACTGAGCGAATCGCCACGACGACGGGGTTGTTCCCGCTCCCCGATTGGGCAAAGAACGACCTCTCGGACCTGAAAGGCCACCAGAAACACGACCTCATCTCGGGCGACGAGGGACCCGAGTTGACCGCGGTGTACGACGACGCTCGCGCGGAAGTCGTCGCGGTCCAGCAGGATGCCGGACTCGACCGAATCGCCGAAGGCCAACTGCGCTGGGACGACATGCTCGCCCATCCGTTGACGGTCCACGACTCCGTCGAAACGGGCGGTATCGTGCGGTACTACGACAACAACAACTTCTACCGCGACCCGGTCGTCGTGGACGAACTCGGTTTCGACGGCGACGTGGCCGGTGAACTGGAATCCGCCGCCGAACTCGCCGACGACGTACAGGCCGTCCTCCCCGGCCCGTACTCCCTCGCCGACCTCGCCACCGACGAGTACTACGGCGACGACGAGGAGTTCCTCGCCGCCGTCGCGGAGTTCCTCGCGGGGGAAGTCGATGCGTTCTCGAACGTCGAAACCCTGTTCCTCCTCGAACCCTCGCTCGTGGTGAACCCGCCGGAAGACGGCGAGGACGCCCGTGCCAGCGAGGCCATCGACGCGGTTGCGAACGCGACGGACGCCGACGTGGTGGTTCAACCCTACTTCGGGTCGCTCACCGAGAAGGTCCACGCACACGTCCTCGACGCCGACATCGACGCGCTCGGATACGACCTCGTGACGGACCACGAAGGGTGTCTCTCCAACATCAACGAGTTCGGGACGACCGACTCGGTGTCGCTCGGACTGGTCGATGGGCAGAACACGCTGGTCGAATCGCCGGAAACCGTCGCGGAGCGAGTCGACTGGTTCGAGGACAATACGCCGGTCAACGAGTTCGAGAAGGAGTATCTCACGACGAACACGGAACCGTTCTACCTGCCGTACAACAAGTTCGAGGAGAAACTGGCCGTCCTCGGCGAGGCCGCGCGGTTGGAGGAGGTGAAAGCATGAGCAGCGAGTCACCACGCGACTCGGAAAACGAGCGGGAAGGAACGACCCGCGAGTCGCAAGACGACGCACGAAACCAATTCAGATCCGACGACCACGACAACGACCACTTCATCCTGACGACCATCGTCGGAAGCTATCCGAAACCGAAGTGGGTGGACCGCTCCCGTGAACTCTACGAGGACCCGGACGCCGACTTCGACGAGGACGCGTGGGAAGAGGCACAGAACGACGCCTCGCGTCTCATCACCGAGGAACACGAGCGCGCCGGACTGGACGTCGTCGTGGACGGCGAGATGCGGCGCAACGAGATGGTCGAGTACTTCGCCCACCGCATCTCGGGCTACGAGTTCAACGGCCCGGTGAAGGTGTGGGGGCACAACTACTTCGACAAGCCGAGCGTCGTCACCGAAGTCGAGTACGACGACACGTGGCTCGTGGACGAGTACGAGTTCACCAGCGAGGTGGCCGAACGTCCGGTCAAGGTTCCCATCACCGGCCCGTACACGCTGGCGAGTTGGAGCTTCAACGAGGCCTACGACGACGAGGAGTCGCTGGCCTACGACCTCGCGGACCTCGTGAACGAGGAGATAGAGAAACTGGTCGATTCGGGCGCTCGCTACATCCAAATCGACGAACCCGCGCTGGCGACGACCCCGGACGACCACGCCATCGTCGGCGAGTGTCTGGAGCGAATCGCGGACGGCATCCCGGAGGACGTCTACCTCGGACTGCACGTCTGTTACGGCGACTACTCGCGCATCTACCCCGAGATGCTCGACTACCCGGTGGACGAGTTCGACCTCGAACTCGCCAACGGCGACTACGACCAACTCGACGTGTTCCGTGACCCCGAGTTCACCGCGAACCTCGCACTCGGCGTCACCGACGCCCACACTGCCGAAGTCGAGAGCGTCGAGGAGATAAAGGAGAACATCGAGAAGGGACTCGAAATCGTCCCGCCGGAACAGTTGACCGTCAGCCCCGACTGCGGCCTGAAACTCCTCCCGCGCAAAGTTGCTTACGGCAAGATGGCGAACATGGTGCAGGCGGCGCGCGAAGTCGAAGCCGAACTGGACTCGGGCGAAATCGACGTGTCCGCATCACCCGTCTCGGCCGACGACTGACGACCGAACACCCGTTCGAAACCGAACTGCGGTTCGATTTTTCCGCCGTCTCCGTTCCATCTATCCGAAAAAAGTGCCGAGCGATACGTTCGCGATTCTACCAGTCGTGGCCGTGGTGGCCGCCGCGGTGTCCGTGTCCACCGTGATGACTGCCGTGTCCGTGTCCGCCGTGATGGCCATGGCCGCCGTGGTGCTCGTGACCACCGTGATGTCCGCCGTGGCCGTCACGGGCGTATTCGAATTCGACGCTGACCGGAACGCGTCCCCCTTCGCCGGGGTGGGCCGCCCACGTTGACGCGGCGATGACATTCTCGAAGTTGCCGTTGCGGAGGAAATGGTGGAGTTCCTGTTCGTCGTCGTCGGAGAACGTCCGCATGTCGAGTTGTTTGACCTTCGCTTTACCGTTCTCCTTGATGCCGATGAACGTGAACTGGTACTCGATTTTGTCGCCGGTCGCCTCGCGGAGGCTCATGAACGAGTCCGTCGTGTCGGTCGGGACGCTCTCGCCGCCGACCTCGACGTTACGGACGTACATTCCCGGCTGAGTGAACGCCCAGTCCGTCGCGTAGCGAAACGCGATGAGGACCTCTCCCTCCCCTTCGTACTCGGAGAGGTCGAAGGACTGTTCGACCCACTCGCCGCTGGTGTTACCGGTGTATCCCGGCGCGTTCTCCTTGATGGTCGGATGCGCGTTCGGGTTCGGGGAGTCGTCGGTTCGGTTCGATTCGAGGCTCTCCCACGTCTCGCCGCCGTCGGTCGAAACCTGCACGAAGCCGTAATCCCAGTTCTCCTCGATGTCGTAGTACGTCTCGAACGACAGCGTCGAATCGCCGTTCGAGGGGTCGGCTTTCGTGATGGCGAACCGGTCGAGGAGGGTGCCGGACCCGGAGTACAGCACCTGTCCTTCACCGGTGACCGGGTCGGTTGTGTTCTGCCACTGGGTGCCGATGTAGTCGGTTCCCGAGAGCGTCACGTCCGTTATCGGGCCTTTGTCGGATGTGTCGACCTCCTTGTAGTTGGTCCCCCACGCACCCGCGGTGCCGACGTCGTTCGACGTGTTGAGGTTCAGGTCGAGGCCGTCGATGTCGTACTCGTCCCGCACCCGGCGCTCGGACGAATCGAGCACCGCCGCGGTCGAGAAGTCCTGATACAGGCCGTAGAAGTCCGTGTTCGCACCGGTCTCGTCGAGGGTCTTCTCGACGCCCTCGATGCCGTTTTCCTCCTCGTGTGCGAGGTTACTGATGAAGTCGGTGCCGTACCTGTCGCTCAGGTACATCTGGAAACTGAACGCGATGCCGTAGTCCGAAAGGACGTTGATGGCACCTTGGTCCTCCCAGTTGGTCAGGGAGTTCGAGGGCATCTCCTCGTAGGCCTGGACGTGACCCTCGGAGACGCCGTAGCCGGTGACGACTTCGGCGTAGTCGGACATCCCTTCGTTCACCCACGTCGTCTCGTCGCCGTCGAGGTCGTTGTGAACGAGGTGTTGGTACTCGTGTGCGAGCGTTCCCTCGACGCCGACTTCGTCGTTCGTCTCGTTGACCTCGTCCCAATCGTACGCGTCGAGCGTGACGACGTTACGGTCGGTGTACTGCTGGATGGTCGGCGAGTAGAATCCGGCCGTGTAGATGGGATACGACGCGTTGTAGTAGTTCTCGTCGCGGACGTTGTCCACTAACAGGACGGTCTTCCCGGTCCCATTTTCGGTCCGGTAGTAGTCGTCGGGGACGGCACCGATCTCTTCCAACAGACCCTCCGTTCCGTTGCGGGCGTCGGGTCGTCCGAATACGTCCGATTCGGTTTCGTACATGTTCTCCTCGAATTGCGTGCGGAGCGCTTCGGCTTGCTGTTCCGAGATGGTCGGGTCGGTCCGCGAGTCGTTCTCGGGCCACGTCATATCGCGGGCGACCCATATCTCGACGTGGTCACCGATGGACAGCAGCGTGAAGTTCTTGAAGTAATAGCTGTCGTTGTCGGAGCCGAGATACTGTTTCGTCGTCCCGATGAGGCCCGGGTCCGTCTCGTCGTCAGACGGGTCCATGACGATGGACGAGGAGTCCTGTGCGAGGATGGAGAACCCACCGGACGCCCCACTCCCTTCGTCGGTCGTCGTGAACGACTCGGGTGCCGAGTCGAAATCGATGGGTTTGTCGAGCGATTCCTGTGACGGTTCGGCCTTCTGAAGGCCGTCACCGTTCGTGGAGTTGTTTACGTTTGTCTTCGGTTCCAAGACGGTCGGTTGAAGGCTATCGCTCGTGTTCGGTTGCGTTGCGACAGCGCCGCCGACCCAGACGGCCGACGTAGACAGTACGACTACTACACTCAACAGCACCGCTTTTAATTTCATCCGATGTTTTCTGTTAACTCTATCTACATAATTATTGCCACACTTAACTAAATCATTTAATCTAAAATATTACTATAATTATCAGACGTGTGTCGGAGTAGAAATTCGTCTGGAGTCCAGCAACGAGTCGAAATAACGGAGTCGTACCCTACCGTCTCGGGTAGTCAGCCCCCCGAACGAAATGAATTATTCCATCTATTTTCTTCAGTTACCAAGCCTCATACCGCGTATAGAGGCCGAGAGCGACGGTGATGGCCCATGGTATTGGCTCCCGACGAACACAATCCCGGCAGTTTTTATTACCCCGGGACGTAGGCGCTAGCAGACTGGGCAACTCGCGGGTGTGCGGCACCCCGCCGCGCGCGAGTGCCAGACCGACGTGCTGTAAGACGCCGGGGTCTGACGCTCGCGGCCCCGCGGGGATTTCAGTGAGCAACGCAACCGCCACGCCGTGTGGCGTTTCAATGCTTGAGGAAAGCAAACTATGGAAATCGAAATTGCAACAATTGGCGGCTACGAAGAAGTCGGACGGCAGATGACTGCCGTTCGCGCGGGCGACGACGTGGTCATCTTCGACATGGGACTGAACCTGTCGAAGGTGCTGCTCCACGATAACGTCGAAACAGAGAAACTCCACAGCCTCGACCTCATCGACATGGGCGCGATTCCGGACGACCGCGTCATGTCCGATCTGGAAGGCGACGTGAAGGCCATCGTTCCGACACACGGTCACTTGGACCACATCGGAGCCATCAGCAAACTGGCACACCGGTACAACGCGCCGGTCGTCGCATCTCCGTTCACCATCGAACTGGTGAAACAGCAGATTCAGGGCGAGGAGAAGTTCGGGGTCGAAAACGACCTCATCAAGATGGAAGCGGGCGAGACGATGCAGTTGGGCGACGAAGTCGAACTCGAGTTCGTCAACGTCACTCACTCCATCATCGACGCCATCAACCCGGTGGTTCACACCCCCGAGGGTGCCATCGTCTACGGCCTCGACAAGCGCATGGACCACACGCCGGTCCTCGGCGACCCCATCGACATGAAGCGCTTCCGCGAAATCGGACGCGAGGGCAACGGCGTCCTCGCCTACATCGAGGACTGTACGAACGCGGGACGCAAGGGTCGCACGCCGAGCGAATCCGTCGCTCGTCGACACCTGAAAGACGTACTGTACAGCGTCGAGGACTACGACGGCGGTATCGTGGCGACGACGTTCTCAAGCCACATCGCCCGCGTGACGAGCCTCGTCGAGTTCGCACAGGACATCGGACGGACGCCCGTCCTCCTCGGTCGCTCGATGGAGAAGTATTCGGGTACCGCGGAACGCCTGAACTTCGTGGACTTCCCGGACGACCTCGGCATGTTCGGCCACCGGAAATCCGTCGACCGGACGTTCAAGCGCATCATGAAGGAAGGCAAGGAGAACTACCTCCCAATCGTGACCGGCCACCAAGGTGAGCCCCGCGCGATGCTGACGCGAATGGGTCGCGGCGAGACGCCATATCAGCTGGACGACGGCGACAAGGTAGTCTTCTCGGCCCGCGTCATCCCGGAACCGACGAACGAGGGACAGCGGTACCAGTCCGAGCGCCTCCTGAAGATGCAGGGCGCACGGATTTACGACGACGTGCACGTTTCGGGCCACCTCCGCGAGGAAGGTCACTATCAGATGCTCGACGCACTGCAACCGCAGAACGTCATCCCGGCTCACCAGGACATGAAAGGTTTCGCGCCGTACGTGGACCTCTGTGAGTCCCAAGGGTACCGCCTCGGTAAGGACCTTCACGTGACACGGAACGGCAACCTCATCCAGCTGGTGGAGTGAAATGACTGACGCGAGTACGGAGTCACGCGAAGAACTCGTCATGGAGACGGTCGAACAGCGCCGCGAACTGGTCAACGCGGCCATCGAGGAGGAACTCCCAATCGTCGAACCGGAGCGCCTCTACGAGGCCTCCCGCTACCTGCTCGACGCGGGTGGGAAGCGGCTCCGTCCGACGGTTCTCCTGCTCGTCGCGGACGCGCTCGCCGACGTCGAACCGATGTCGGAGGCGTACCGGAAGTTCCCGGCGCTCGACGGAACCGAGTTGGACGTGATGGCCGCCGCGGTGAGCATCGAGGTCATTCAATCCTTCACGCTCATCCACGACGACATCATGGACGACGACGACCTGCGCCGCGGCGTTCCGTCCGTTCACCGCGCCTACGACACCGAGACGGCGATTCTGGCCGGTGACACGCTCTACTCCAAGGCGTTCGAAATCATGCTGGAGACGGACGCCACGCCCGACCGCTGTGTCACCGCGCTCGACGTACTCGCATCCACCTGTACGAAAATCTGTGAAGGGCAAGCGCTCGACGTCGCCTTCGAGGAGCGCCCCGACGTCCTCCCGGACGAGTATCTCGAAATGATCGAGAACAAGACGGCGGTCCTCTACGGTGCGGCGGCGAAGGTTCCGGCGGTCCTCCTCGGTGCGGACGAGGAGACGACGGAAGCGCTGTACCGATACGGTATCGACGTCGGGCGGGCGTTCCAGATTCAGGACGACGTGCTCGACCTGACCGTCCCGAGCGACAAACTCGGTAAACAGCGGGGAAGCGACCTCGTGGAGAACAAACAGACCATCATCACGTTGCACGCTCGCAGTCAGGGTGTTGACGTGGATTCGTTGGTCGAAACCGACGACGTCGGCGACGTGACGGAAGCCGAAATCGATGCGGCGGTACAGCGTCTCGAAGCGGCCGGTAGCATCGACTACGCCACGGAGAAGGCACAGGAACTCGTCCAGCGCGGCAAGGACCACCTGAACGTCCTGCCGGACAACGAGTCGCGTTTCCTGCTCGAACAGATCGCCGATTACCTCATCGAACGGGGTTACTGAGGCGTCCGGCGGAACCAGTCTTTCGTTTCTTCGCATCCATCGAGTATCCGTCAGCCCCGGCTCTCGGGTGGCGTTTCGGCCGGCGAAAAAGATGGCCGCGGAACCGCTCTCGATAGACCGCGAATGACTCTCTTTACGAATCGACGGTCACGTCGTCACCGGCGTTCGCGTTGGTGTTGTCCTGGTCGATACCGTTGTCCGACACCGTATCGTCTCCGGGGCCGTTGCCGTTGCCCGCGATGACTACGTGCGTGTCGTCGACGCTGTTACTGTCGTCGCCGTCGGTTATTCGCTGACTGTTGTCGGTCGTTTTCTTGTCTCCGTTACTCCCGCAGTTCGGATTCTTGTCCTCTGAATGGGTGTTGCATCCGGGATGGTCATTGGTCGCTGCGACGGAGCCGATTCCGACGCTAGCGATCATCGTCGCCACGACCGCGAGCGTCAACAGCGTTCGTAGTGTTCGTGTCATTGGTTTCTCCACGAGCGGTGGTCGACCGCTCGAAAAACCACTGCGACCGGGGTGTATTTTAAACCGTCCGACCGTTGACCCAGTTCGCGTTGTTCGTGTTTCAACCCATTTCGCGCTACGAACGTCGGATTCGTAAGCTGTCGGTAGCTCGAAAACGGAAGACGAACGGTTCGCGTTCGCTATGACCCCGTTCCGAACACGGGCCGATTCATCGGCGAGGACGCGGAGTAGGAACGTACAAACATTCAATAAATCCTGACTGTTCTCGCTGGTTTTTGTACGATTTATCGAATACCCTCCAAACGGTCGTTTATTGTATTATTCCAACTAGTTCCGGTTGTCATCATTCGTCAATACCGTTTTTCAAACCTCGGGTTTGTGTTATCTCTCGTGTCGTGAGGGTACTACGTGCGGACCGAAACACAGGGTGACGGTACTGCACCGAAAAGCGAGATTTTTCACCCTGACACCCAAATCGTTCGATAATGGACGACGAGTTGCGGACGCGAATCGAGACGGAGGCGGAGAAACACGCGCTGTACAACGCGTTGAAACACGACAGCGACGCGGATGTCGGTGCCATCATGGGGTCGCTGATGGGCGAAAACCCCGACTTCCGCGAACACGGGGGGGAAGTTCCGGGTATCGCGGGGAAAGTCGTCGCGCAGGTGAACCAGTTGGACGCCGCGGGTCGCCGCGACCGACTCGAAGAACTCGACGCCGAACTCGTGGCGGAGTTGGAGGCCGAGGACGAGGAGGACGACCAAGTGCTCCCCGACCTGCCGAACGCCGAGGAGTACGACGAGATTCGGATGCGCTGTGCGCCGAACCCCAACGGCCCGTGGCACATCGGGCACGGGCGGATGCCCGCCGTCATCGGGACGTACAAGGACCTCTACGACGGCGAGATGCTGGTCCGGTTCGACGACACCGACCCGGAGACGAAGCGCCCGGACTTGGACGCCTACGACGCTATCTTAGAGGACATCGACTACCTCGGCTTCGAACCCGACGAGGTTATGAAGGCCAGCGACCGCCTCGAAATCTACTACGACCACGCCCGAGACCTCATCGAGAAGGGCGGCGCGTACACCTGCTCCTGTTCCGGCGAGGAGTTCTCGAACCTCAAAAACGACGCGAAAGCGTGCCCACACCGCGATAAGGACGTGGAGACGACGCTCGCCGAGTTCGAGGACATGATCGACGGGAAGTATTCGTCCGGCGAGATGGTACTCCGCGTGAAGACGGACATCGAACACAAGAATCCCGCCCTGCGGGACTGGGTGGCGTTCCGAATCATCGACACGCCGCATCCGCGTCCCGAGGCCGCAGACTACCGCTGCTGGCCCATGCTCGATTTCCAGTCCGGCGTTGACGACCACCTGACGGGCATGACCCACATCATCCGCGGTATCGACCTGCAGGATTCCGCAAAGCGACAGCAGTTCGTCTACGACTACTTCGGTTGGGAGTACCCCGAAACCATCCACTGGGGGCACGTGCAGGTGGACGAGTACGACGTGAAGATGTCCACCTCGACCATCAAGGAACTCATCGAGAAGGACGAACTCGACGGCTGGGACGACCCGCGCGCCCCGACGCTCCAGAGCGTCCGCCGTCGCGGGATTCGCGGCGAAGCCATCCGCGAGGCGATGGTCGGACTCGGTACTTCCACGAGCAACGTCGATTTGGCCATGAGCACCATTTACGCCAACAACCGAGAGTTGGTGGACGACGACGCGCCGCGTTTCTTCTTCGTCCGTGACAGCGTTGAGCACGGCTCGGCTGGCGACCGGACATCGTCCGGTAATGGAGTCGAATACCCGCTCATCGGCGACTATCCCGAGACGGCGGAACCGCCGGTTCACCCGGACCACGAGGACAGGGGTACGCGTCACATCCCGCCGGGCGAGGCCGTGCTCATCGAAACCGACGACATCCCGAACCACGGCGAGCGCGTCTGGCTGAAGGGATTAGGCTGTTTCCAGCACACCCGCGATGCGCTCCAGTACACGGGCGACGACATCAGCGCCGTCCGAAAGGAGGGCGTGGACGTGATTCACTGGGTGCCCGCCGAGGCGAGCATCCCGGTCCGCATGCGAACCATGGACGGCGACGTGGAGGGACGGGCGGAACCCGACTTCGCGGAGACGGACGTGGACGACGTCGTGCAGTTCGAACGCGTCGGGTTCGCTCGAATCGATAGTAAGGAAGATTCCGAGACGCTGACCTATTTCGCCCACGAATAAGCGATTTCTCATCCCTCGTTTCTCGCATTTTTAACATCCATACGGCCACAAGGACGGAACGAGCCAGTTCGGCGAGTGATGTCCTTGGCGGGGAAGGGCAGGTGCGGGCCTGGTGGATGAAGGGCGACTGAGGCGTCGCCGAAGGAGGGCTTCGTATTCCCTAGCGATTTCGACAGTATCGTTCTCGTCGGCAACTACTGGTTTGAAATACGAAGTTTGCGTCATCCGCGGCCGGAAGTCGAAGATACCGTCGGCACTCATTCATCCCGTCCATTCGTCACTCCCAGTCTACTCCCTCCAACGGTTCGGCGACCACGCCGTCCTGTCGCGCCAGCACTCTCGCGTGGCCGGTGCAGACGACGCGGTTTTCGTCCCACGGGATGTGGAGTCGAACTGCTGCTTCGTTCTCACAATCGTCTTCTGCACACTCCATCGAGTAGGGTCACGGGTTGAAACCACATGGCGGTACCGCTGGTTTTTTGGACAGATTGTAACGTGCATTATAAAAGGGTTTCAAGAATAACCCCGCGTTTCAGGGACGCTGCGGGACTCCATTCGCTATGGACGTTGCCGAGTTGGAGGACGATGCCGATTTCGTGTACGATATCCGTCCCAACGAGACAGTCACGGAAGGTGTCGTCACCGCGACGGCGGCGGTGACGAACACGAAAACGACCGAAATGCCGCCGCTTTTCGAGACGGTCAACGCCGACGCACTCGACGAACTGTTCGCGAACAGTTGGGGTGGACGCATGAGAAATACTGGACGGGTTACCTTTACCTACTGTGAGTGTGAAGTGGTCGTTCTCAGCGACGGTCGCATCCTTATCGAGGCGAATCCTTAATGTGGCCGCTCGCCGCAGGCATTGGAGGGAATTAAAGGAATGAGCGTCATTGCAGAGTTCACGATTCCAACGGAGGAGTTCGCGCTCTCCGCGACCTTCGACGCGATTCCGGACATGGCCGTCGAAATAGAACGGATGGTCGCCCACCCCGCTAGTCGTGTCCTTCCGTACATCTGGGTCTGTGGTGGAGCGGCGTCCGCCGTCGAGAAGGAACTCCGTGCCGACCCGACGACGGTGGCGGTGACGAAACTCACGGAGATTCCGTACGGGTCGTTGTATCGAATCGAGTGGGCCGACGAGACGAAATCGACCGTCGAAGACGTGTTAGAAAGCGACCCGGTTATCCTCACGGGAACCGCCGCAAAGCAGGGCTGGGACTTCCAGATGCGGTTCGAACACCGCGACCACATTTCGAAACTCCAAGCCGACCTGACCCACCACGACGTGACGGTCGAACTGAAGCGGTTGCACACGCCCGAAACGCCGACCGTCGATGGACAGTTCCTTCTCACGACGAAACAGCGTGCGGCATTGAACGCCGCACTCGACGCGGGTTACTTCGAAGTGCCGCGAACGACGAACCTGAGCGAACTCGCGGAACAACTCGATATCAGCCAGCAAGCGCTGTCGAAGCGACTTCGACGCGCCCACAGAACGGTGAGCCGACACATTCTCACGACGGGACCGGACGAAATCGTCGGCGACGACCGACACGATTAGCCCGAATAGCGCCGTTTCTCTTCCATCGCGGCCTCGTTTCCGTACGCGTCGACGAGCGGTTGAAACGCCGCACCCAACGCTCGCATCGCTTCGCCGGCCGAGTGAAAGCCGAGTTCGTCGGCCACCGCGGGCCATCGATGGGCTTGGAGGACTTTCCGAACCAACAACCGCTCCTGTCGCGGGGAGAGTACCGCCGGGTCGTCGGGGTCGTCGGGGTCGACGAGGTGTTTCACGACGAGCGTCCGGAACGGGGCGGGACCGTGGTCGAACTGCCCCGGACCGTAGGCGCTGGCGGCGACGAGTCGCCACTCCCAATCGGTGAGCGACGGGGGAACCTCGGCGTCCGTCGCTCGGAGGGATTCGCGTACCACGTCCGGGTCCATTTCGGCGAGCGCGTCCGAAAGTACCGAGGGAATTCGACCCACGAACCGACCCGCGTGGCGGTCGTACAGGTCGTACCCGGCGTCGGAAATCGGGTCGAACATGAGCGCGGAGTACTCCCCGCTGGCGTCGTTGCGCGTGGTCGAGAGTTGTACCGTTCGATAACCGTTGTCCCGCCAGAAGCGAAGCAGTTCGGGGGTCGCGCCGAACCCCGTCCCGAGCCAATCGAGGTGGGAGAACTCCCGGCGAACGGACGCGAGGAGCCGTGACCCCAATCCCGACGAGCGCACGGCGTGGTGGGTGGCGATACGCATGATTCGCATCCCGACGGGGATGCCCGCCTCGAAGTCCCGGAGTTGCGTCGTCAGCACGTCGGGGAGCATGTTGCCCTTCACGCGCCCGCCGTCGTACATGTGTTCGCGGACGTCCTCGGGGAGCCCTCCTTCGCGTGCCAACAAGGCGACGCTGACGACGTGGCCGTTCCAGTGGAGTGCCCGCACCGAAACGTTCGGGGCGTCGAGCAGTCGGGCGAGGTCCGCCGGTTCGGTCCGGTAGTGTGCAAGGACGAGTAGGCCGAACGCCTCCCGAAGCAGGTTCTCGTCCGCGAGCAAATCGTCCGCGTCGAGTATCCGGTATTCCGATTCCTCGGCCGTCGCGTCGGCCACGAGCGGGTCCACCGCGGGTCGAGCGTCAAGAGCGAGAGCGCGAAACGCCCAGACCTCTATCGGGTCGCCCGGCGCGTATCGAATCGGTTCGGCTAACGTCACGTCGGTCACGTCGTGGTCGCTCTCGTCGAGTCGGTCGCGGAATCGCACCGAAAAACCGCGTCCGGCACCCTCGTAGCCGTGAACCGTCGTCGTGAAGGCGACGCGGGGGAAGTCCAGAAACCGCTCCAGCAGACGCACCGAGAGGGCGGCGGCCTCGTCGACGAATACGACGTCGGGCGTTTCGTTTCGGTTCCTATCCTCTCCAACGCGGTCGTTCCGTTGGCCCTGCGGCCCAACGCGGTCGTTCCGTTGGCTCGTGGACCCAACGCGGTCGATAGCATCGGTCGGTTTCTCGAATCGTATCGTGCCGCCCGATTTCGCCGATATTCGCGTCGGCGGGTCGTGGTCCGTGTCCGCCAGTTCGTCCATCGAATCGAGCAGCGCGGCCGCGCGGACGAACACCTCGCGGGCGCTCCGGTAGGTCCGTGCCGTCACCAGGACGTTCTGGCCCTCGGCGGCGAGACTTCCGGCGGCGATTCCGGCTGCGCTCGACTTTCCGCGACCCCTGTCGGCCTCGACGACGACGGCGGCGTTCGGTCCACGGAGCGCCTCGAAGGCGCTGACCGCCGAGACTTGGTCGTCGGTCAGACAGGCCTCGATGGCGGCCCGTGGGAAGACATCCGAGCCCGTCTTTTGCGGAGCACTCTCCGTTTCACGCTCGACCAATCGGGGCGCAGGGTGTGTCAGGCCGTCGTCCTCGACAGTTCCCGAATCCACATCCACGATTGCGATGCCGCGATGGGCACGGAGGAGGGAGACGAATCGTCGTCGGAAGTTTCCGGTTACGTCCTCGACTTCGAACGGCGGCACCGCGAGCGTCGCATCGAAGTCGTCCCTGCGGGTCGGCCACGAATCGAGGGACGGCGTGAGGAGAACGAACAAGCCGCCGCCGTCGACCGCACCGACGACTCGGCCTAACGCGTTCGGTTGGAGTTCGTCGTGGGCGTCGAAGACGATGGCTTCGTGAGTCGTTCCGAGGAGGTTTCCGGCGTGACGCTGGCTCACCTGCTCACAGTCGAGGACCCGTCGCGGACCGACCTGTGTGGTCGTTTCGTGGGGGATTCCCGCACCGACGAGCGCGTTCCGAGCGGTTTCGTACCCTTTCTCGCGGTTCCCCGCGAGGACGAGGAGCCGTCGCTCGTTCGACCGTCGGGCCTCTTCGAGAAGCGATGTCGCCAGTGACGAGACGTTCACAGCCGTCCTTGGTCGGTCCGTCGCATGGATGTTTCTCTTCGAATGGACAAAAGTCAGGAGTCGGGCGAGGTGGGGTCACGTGATGGCGTCAACCCGATCGCATTTAGTGCGGGGACCTCGCCATCTAAACAAACGCGTGCGTTCCGTATATGGTTTTTGGCCGTGACAACAATTGTCATGGTTGTGGATTACCCGGAAAGCGTGGACCCGACGTACAGCGCCACGACGAGGAAAATCCAGACGGCGTCCACGAAGTGCCAGTACATCGTGACGGTGGTGACGGACGTATCGCGTTCCGACGAGAACTGTCCGTACGCCGCCCGAACGAACAGAACGCTCATGAGGACGATACCGAGCGTCACGTGAAGTCCGTGTAGCCCGGTCAAACCGAAGAAAGCGCTTCCGAAGACGCCCGACGTGATGGTGAACCCCTCGTGCGTGATGAACAGGTTGTACTCGTAAATCTGGCCGCCGAGGAAGACGAGCGCCAGTAGGATAGTCAGGCCGAGGAAGACGATGAACCGTTCCCGGTTTCCACGGAGAAGCGACATGTGCGAGTAATGGAGCGTGAAACTGCTCGAAATCAGGATGAGCGTGTTGATGAGGACGAGGGAACTCATCACGTCGGGAATCGCCTGTCCTGCCGGTGGCCACGTCCCGACACGGATGAAGAAGTAATAGACGAACCCCGCGCCGAACGTCGCCACTTCGGTTCCGAGAAACAGCGTCATCGCCCATCGAAGCTTCGTCTGTCCGTGTCCCTCCTCGTGCCAGTAGTGATCCACGAATCCGTGGTACAACCACCCGTAGAGTCCGACGAGGAAGACCGCCGTTCCGAGGGCGAAGAGAATCGGGCTGGCGATCTGGGGGACGTAGCTATTTCCACCGTGACTCAACACGTACAGTCCCGCACCGACGTACAGTCCGACGATGCCCATCGCGGAGACGAAGGGCCACCACGACGCTTCACCGAACCCCTTCGGCCAATCGTCGGGTGCCGGAAGGTGATGGTCCTGTTCTTCCGTCGCGGTCTCGGTACTCATATTCGCCCCCCATCCATGGACGGACGTACGTGCCGAAGCCACAAAACGGGTGTTCGGATTCGTCGGAAACGTTTCGGACGGGATTTTGTCTCCCCTTCCGATAAATTGAAACCCTTTTGTCATTCGCTCCATCGGAAGCGGTATGCCAGACCCAGTTTTCTCTCTCGGGTGCCTCCGTGAACGCATGTTTTTCGGGGGACGTATCACGACACGCTGTTCTACGGACTCCTCCGCGACGAATAGGAACCCGAGTTCGACTCGCATCAATAATCGGTCGAAATCGGGGGACAGGAGCGTGTGCGCAACCGTACCACCCCGTCGATGATTTGAAAGCGTTTTTATGGGGGCATACTCTACTGGAGGGTACAACCTACGCGGGGTTGATGATGCTCCTAGCCGCACAGGACTCATCCGGCAGGGGAGCCTGAGCCAGCGCGTAGGGAGGTGAACAACCTATGCCAGTATACGTCAACTACGACGTCCCAGCCGACTTGCAGGACCGAGCGCTCGACGCGCTCGAAGTCGCACGGGACACAGGAAGTGTAAAGAAAGGAACGAACGAGACGACCAAGGCTGTCGAGCGCGGCAACGCCGACCTCATCTACGTTGCGGAAGACGTCCAGCCCGAGGAAATCGTCATGCACCTGCCCGAACTCGCCGACGAGAAGGGAATCTCCTTCATCTTCGTCGAGACGCAGGACGATGTCGGTCACGCGGCCGGACTCGAAGTCGGCAGTGCTGCCGCCGCCATCGTTGACGCTGGCGAAGCCAGCGACGACGTGGATGACATCGCCTCGAAGGTCGAGGAACTTCGGTGAGGTGGTAGACGATGAGTGCTGAAGAGACCGGAAACGAGGACTCCACCTCCGCCGAAGTCATCGAAATCGTCGGTAAAACGGGGATGCACGGCGAGGCCATGCAGGTCAAATGCCGCATCCGCGAAGGCGGCAATCAAGGGCGAATCATCACTCGCAACTGTCTCGGACCCGTCCGAGAAGGCGACGTGCTCCAGTTGCGAGAGACCGCACGCGAGGCAGACTCCATCGGAGGACAATAATGCCACAGACGCGAGAGTGTGATTACTGCGGAAGCGACATCGAACCCGGCACGGGAACGATGTTCGTCCGCGTAGACGGAACGACCATCCACTACTGCTCGGCGAAGTGCGAGAAGAACGCCGACCTCGGTCGCGAACCGCGCGACCTCGAATGGACCGAGCAAGGCCAAGCAGAGAGTGGTAACGAATGAGCGAACGGACCTTCGTGATGGTCAAGCCCGACGGCGTTCAGCGCGGCCTCATCGGGGAAATCGTCTCCCGATTCGAGGACCGCGGTCTGAAGATGGTCGGCGGCAAGTTCATGCAGATCAGCGAGGAACTCGCCCACGACCACTACGGTGAACACGAGGGCAAGCCGTTCTTCGACGGCCTCGTCGAGTTCATCACCTCCGGACCAGTCTTTGCGATGGTCTGGGAAGGGCAAGACGCGACACGACAGGTTCGCCGCATGATGGGCGAAACCGACCCAGCCGAATCCGCCCCGGGCACCATCCGTGGCGACTTCGGTCTCGACCTCAGCCGAAACGTGATTCACGGTTCGGACCACGAGGACGAGGGCGCGAACGAGCGCGAAATCGACCTGTTCTTCGACGAGGACGAACTGGTCGACTACGAGGCGGTCGACGCCGAGTGGCTGTACGAATAAGCCACTGACGCGTTGTGATATTTTTCGGACTCGACGACGGAGAGCGACGCGACCGGCTTCTAGGACGTCAGAACGAACGTGAGGAGGAACCCGGCAGCGGTCGCCAACGCGACGAGCGGTCCACCCTCGTCGAACGCTTCGGGCATTACGGTCGCGGCCAGCGACGCGAGAACTGCACCGCCGGCGAAGGCTCGGACCGTGGCGAGCAGTCTGTCCTCGAATCCGGCCGAAACGATGCTACCGATAACGACCGCGGCAGTCAACAACCCGGCGACGAGCAGCCAGAGGCCGATGATTTCCCGCTTCGAGTAGTTCTGCCTGCGCATGTCGGTCGCGCCGTTGAGCGACTCGGGGAGGTTCGAGGCGAAGATAGCGACCAGCAGGGTAAGATAGTGAACGTGTCCGGCCCCGCCGATGGTGACGCCGAGGGCGGTGTTCTCGGGGACGCCGTCGAGGGTGACTCCGGCGAGCAACGCGAACCCCGATTGGCTCGAGGCGTAGTGATCTATCAGGATGTCAGCACCGACGAAGACCGCCGCACCGGCCATCAGTCCGCCGCCGGCGTACCACGGGCCTCCCATCTCGAACGCCTCCTGAAACAGGTCGAAGGCCAAGGCGGTGATGAGCGCTCCGCTGGAAAACGCCAGCGCGGCCGCGACGATGTCGTCCGGCGGCGTCCAAAATGCGCCGAGGGAACTACCGATCACCAACGCGCTAGAAGCCAGCACGCCGACGACGAGCGATGTCGGGAACAGCACGTCTCGTAGTTCTCGATCGAACCTGTTAGCGATTTTGGCCTTTCGTGCGGTTCTCACCGACGTTCGAGCGGTTACAAAGCGTATTTTTGTGCGAAAACGACGCTGTATGGGACCCTGTATCACGTGCGTCGAGGACCTTATCGTAGTCGTGAAAAGTGACACAAAAGTGAGTAATTGGCGTGACTGTCTGGGAACGTTCGGGATGTGGTGCGATTCTCGGTGTGAGCATACGCAGTATAACTGCTCCTTTGGGGCAATATTTGCCGCAAAGCCCTTCGTCACGACGACCGCTACCGAAGGTCATCGGGGGAACCATGAGCGATACCGAATCATCCGAAAGCGGAGCGCACGAACACCATGAACACCACCACGACGTGGAGGGGCCGGGCTACGCCACGCCGCAGGCCGCCATCGAGGAGGCCGAGCGCGAGGAGATTGCCTACGTGCCGTCGCTGTACGTCGGGACCGACGTGGACGCGCCCGACTTCCTGTCGGTCGTGGACGTGAATCCCGACTCCGACACGTACACCGAGGTCATCGACCGAGTGGAGATGCCGAACAAGGGCGACGAACTACACCACTTCGGGTGGAACGCCTGTTCTTCGTCCTGTCACGTCGAGGGGTTGGAACGACGCCACCTCGTGGTTCCGGGCCAGCGCTCCTCACGACTGCACATCATCGACACGAAAAACCGCGAGAACCCGGAAATCGTCAAGGTCATCGAACCCGAGGAGGTGTACGAGTACGACCTCTCGGCACCGCACACCGTCCACTGCATCCCCGACGGGGAAATCCTCATCTCGATGCTGGGTGACAAGGACGGCGACCTGCCGGGCGGCTTCCTCGAACTGAACGACGACTTCGAAATCGAGGGGCGGTGGGACCCGCCGGGCGAAATCGAAATGAACTACGACTTCTGGTATCAGCCACGCCACAACGTGATGGTCTCCTCGGAGTGGGCCGCGCCGAAGACCTACTATCCAGGCTTCGATTTGGAGGACGTGGAGGCGGGTAAGTACGGCCACAAACTCCACTTCTGGGACTGGCAGGAACGGCAACTCCAGCAGACCATCGACCTCGGCGAGGAGGGTATGATTCCGCTGGAAGTCAGGTTCCTGCACAGCCCCGAGGCGGTCCACGGCTACGTCGGCGCGGCGCTCTCGTCCAACATCTTCCACTTCTACGAGCGTGAAAAGGAGTGGTTCGCGGAGAAGGTCATCGACATCGAACCGCGAGAACACGAGGACTGGGACATGCCCGTGCCGGGACTCATCACCGACCTCGTGGTGTCGATGGACGACCGCTACCTGTTCTTCTCGAACTGGCTTCACGGCGACGTGCGGATGTACGACGTGAGCGACCCGGCGAACCCGCGCCTCGCTGACCAACTCTGGGCAGGCGGGTTGTACGGCCCGCGCCATCCCACCGGCGAGGACGACAGACCGGTCGTCGCCGGGCCACAGATGCTCCAACTCAGCATCGACGGCGAACGCCTGTACTGGACCACCTCGCTGTTCTCCACGTGGGACAACCAGTTCTATCCGGAGGAAGCGGAAAAGGGGTCCGTGATGCTCAAAGCCGACGTTGACCCGCGAAAGGGGACGATGACGCTGGACGAGGACTTCCTCGTGGACTTCGGCGAGATGCCGAACGGTCCCGCTCGGGCACACGAAATCCGGTGGCCGGACGGCGACTGCACGAGCGACGTGTGGCAGTGAGGCGAGAGAACGCACATCGCGTCGAACTCCAGTGGCGCGACGGCGGGACGGAAACGATCCACGCGACCGACACCGAATCGGTGCTGGAGGCGGCCGAACGCGAGAACGTCGGCCTTCCCTTCGGTTGTCGAACGGGCACGTGTGCGACCTGCACCGGTCGCCTGCTGTCCGGCGACGTCGAACACGAACGCAAGCCACGGGCGTTGAAACCGGATTCGTTGGCGGACGGCTACGTCCTGCTGTGTATCGCCTGCCCGCGAACCGACTGCCGAATCGAGGTCGGAACCGCGGTTCAGACCGACCTCACGTCGAACCCGTGGAAATAAGCGAGGCACGGGACTGTAGTGATTAGCCGTGTCGTATTCAGTTTTTGACACAGTGCGTTCACTCGCTACGACGTGCTGCTGGTTTTGCTGAAGTCGAATCTACCGAGCAAAGCTCTGCAATTTCACCGCTCGCATCCGAGGTTTCGCAGAAACCTCGCTGGCCTCGGGTCTATTGATGCACGCGCCGAGGTGGTTGGTTCGGGCGCGAGCGTTTGGGCTTCGGGGAACAGAACAATTTCGGGGAACAGAACAATTGCTGTCGTGGGGGAAGTGGGGAACGTTCGATGCTCGCTTACGGCGATTGCAACGGAATCAACCCACTATCAGTTGGCAATTGGAGAATGGGCGATGGCATTTATATCTGCGAAGTCACACGTCCCGATATGGACGACGACATCACGCGACGGGCGCTCGTCGGCGCGATAATCGGGGGAACCGCCGTCGGCGGGTCCCTCTCGCCCGTTCGGAGCTATCTCCGGCGGTTCGCTCCCCTGAGCGGGTCGGCGTGGGCGGGTGCGACGGACGACGTGAACGGGTCCGTCGAGAGCGACTACGGGTCGGCGAAACTCCGCTACGATGGGGACGGCGTGCCGAACATCACGGCCGAAACCGAGGCGGCGCTCTACTTTGCGGTCGGCTACGCACAAGCCCGAGACCGGTTGTTCCAACTCGATTTGCAGCGTCGATTGATGCGCGGACGGGTGGCGGCCGTCGTCGGTGAATTAGCGGCCGACTCCGACGAATTTCACGTGCAGATGGATTTCGCCGGGGCGGCGGAGGCGACGTGGAAGCACGTCGCCGATGCGGACCCGGATGCCGCGGAACTCGTCCGGGCCTTTTCGGCGGGCGTGAACGCTCACATCGAGAACGAACCGCTCCCGTTGGAGTTCGGCCTCTTGGAGTACGAACCCGCGCGGTGGACCCCGGAAGACACGATGCTGATGGAAAAACAGATTTCGTGGACGCTGACGGGGAGCTTTCTGACCCTCCGTCGCGCGAAGGTCGCCTCCGTACTCGGCCCGGAAGCCGCGACGGACCTCTATCCCGAGCGACTCGACCACGATTCTCCGGTCATCCGAGGAAAGGACGAGGGAAAAACGAGCGAAGGAACGACGGCAAACGCCGTATCCCGACGAAACGAAATAACCGACTCCGAAGTCGTCGGAACGACGTTGCTCGATTGGCTCGGGGGGTTCGAACGCGACCACGGAATCGGGTCGAACAGTTGGCTCGTTTCGGGGAAACACACGAAAAGCGAGAAGCCCATCGTGTCGAACGACCCGCACCTATCCCTGATGGCCCCGCCGGTTTGGTACGAAATGAACCTCTCACAGGGCGACATGAACGTCCGCGGGGTCACGTTTCCGGGCGTCCCGTTCGTCGTCATCGGCGAGAACCACGCCGGAGCGTGGGGGTTCACGAACGCCGGTGCGGACGTCATCGACTTCTACCGGTACGAAATCGACGGCAGGCGGTATCGCTATAAGGGGGATCGGCGCGAGTTCGAGGTCGAAGAGCGGGAAATCGAGGTCTCCGACGGCAAGAACAGGACGACGACGGTACGGAAGACGGTCCACGGGCCGGTACTCGAACGCGAAGGATATCGGGTCGGCGTCGCGTGGACGGGACACACGGCGACGGAGTCCACGATTGCGATTCGCGAGTACGCCACGAGCGACGGGGTGGAGGACTTCCGCGCCGCGACGAAGCGCTTCGACGAACCGACGCAGAACCTCGTCTACGCGGACCGGGACGGCAACACGCTCTACTACGTCACCGGGAAGATTCCCCGTCGGATGGTGGACGGCGAGGAGGTCCGCGGCAACCGGATTTTCGACGGTTCCGCAGGCGAGGCCGAGTGGGAGGGATTCGAACCCTTCGGCGTCTCGACGTGGGAGGGGTTCGTCCGGTTCGACGAGAAACCACACGTCACCGACCCGGACGTGATAGCCACCGCAAACCAGCGAATCACGGACGACCCGTACCTCTCCGAGGGGTACGCCAGTCCGTATCGCGGCGAGCGAATCTACGAACTGCTGGACGAGGCGACGAGCGACGGCGACGTGGACGTGAAAACGATGGAGCGGATACAGGACGACACGCTGGACAAACGGGCGGAAGCGCTGGTTCCAACCCTCCTCGATGCGGCACGAGGGAAAGACGGCCTCGAATCGGCGGTCAAAACCCTCTCCGACTGGGATTACCGGATGGAACGCGATTCAGAGGCCGCACTGCTGTTCGTTCACTGGTTCGACGCCTACCGCGAAGCGGTCCTCGCCGACTCGTTCGATGAGGCCGGGTTGAGCGAGGAGTACTATCCCCGCGATTGGGTACTTGCACACCTCGAAGGAGAGCACTGGTTCGGAAGCGGGGGACGGGGGGCGACGATGGTCCGCGCCCTCCGCACAGCATGGAAGCGAGTCGAAGAAGGAGACGACGAGACCTACGGCGACTACAACACGACGGAAGCCATCACCCACCCGTTCGACCAGTCGTTTTTGAACTATCCCGTCCTCGCCACGGACGGGTCGAGCCACACCGTGAACAACTATCGGAAGGATTCGGCGGTCGGCAGCAGTTGGCGGATGATCTGTCCGATGGGAGGTGACTCACAGGCCATCATCCCGGGCGGCAACTCGGGAGACTACTTCTCCGACCACTACCACGACCAACTCCGGCGGTGGGCGAACACGGAGTACAAGCCGATGTCGCACGAGATTCGCGGCGACGTCGCCGTCGAGTTCGGAGGTAACGGATGAGCCGACTCGACGAATTTCGGACGAATCCGGCCTACCGTCTACTCGCCGTCGTCGTCGGGGCAGCCATCGGCCTCGCCCTCGCGTGGACTCACTGGGTCGGTCTGTTAGTCGGCGGCGTGCTGGTCAGTCTCCCCGCACTGACCCCGAAACGCGGCGTCCTCGCCGGATTCGGGTTCGGTGTCCTCTCCCTGCTCGTCTTTTCCGGCCTCCTCGCGCTCCACGGGTCGCTCTCCCCCGCCCTCGGTATGGGCCGGATAACCGCCCTCACCGTGGTGATTCCGTTAGTCTTCGGAACCGTCGGCGGACTGGCGCGAATGGTGGCGTAGAGAACCTCGCGTTCAAGCCCGAGCCAGCAGTTGCACCCACGAATCGGTCGGGTCCGTATCGACCGATTCGACCGTGAAATCCGCGTTCTCAACCATCGTCCGTAACTCATCCGGTCGATAGAGCGTGAACCGCCGTCCGTCTTCGTCATACACGTCGCCGCTCATCTGGCCGTCCCCCTGTTTGACCGAGAGCAGACACACCCCGTCGGGTTCGAGTACCCGGTGAAACGCCGCCAGCGTGTCGGGAGCGTCTTTGCGCGGAACATGGAGAAACGACGCACAGACCCACAACCCGTCGAACTCTCCCGATTCGAACGCGAGGCGGCGCATGTCCATCCGTGCGAACGCCGCCTCCGGGGCGACATCCCGAGCCGCCCGGAGAAAGTTCGGCGTGAGGTCGATACCGACCACTTCGTGACCGTGCTCCGAGAACGTCGCCGACTCCCACCCCGGTCCACAGCCGACGTCCGCGATGCGGGCGTTCGCTCCTGCCGTCCCCTCGACGGCTGACAGAAATCGCTCGACCAACGGCTCGACGCCCGTTCGGTCGGCGTGCAGTTCTCGATACTCCTCGGCTACGGACTGGTAGGTCGCAATCGTTTCGGGGTCCGTCATCGCTCAGTTCGGTCGACGTAATGCACCGGTTTAGTTATCACTGCTAGACGGGGTGAAAAATCAGTTGCCACTCCAAAATCGGTCGGAAACCGGTCTCTCGGGAAGTAGCGCTCGAAAATGCACCGGACGGGATTTGAACCCGTGCCATGAGCTTGGAAGGCTCAGGTCCTGCCACTAGACCACCGGTGCGTACTCTCACTCCGTTCCGAGTACGCACCGAGGCTCACAAATCCTTCGGATTTGCTCACCACCGGTGCGTTCGAATACGAGTGTATCCCTGAATTGTGCCCCCCGGCTTAAGGGTGTTACTGTTTTCGCCCACGGACGACGGCGTAACAGTTCCCGCTGGAGATGGACACGTCGTCGCAGACGAGGGCACTCTCGTTGAGGTCCGAACGGAACTCCCCGGGCGAGTAGATGTGGTAGAATCGCGGGACCGTTTCTCCGTCCGGAAGCGTCCAATCGACGGTCGTATCGAAGGCCTCCTCGCGGTCGAACTTGTCGTGGGCCGTACTCCACGCACTGACCAGCGCGGTTCCGTCGGGAGAGAGTACACGGGCGAGTTCGTCCAAGCTGGCAATGCGGGCCTGCCATGTGGGGAGGTGGTGCAGCGTTGCGACGTACACTCCGAGGTCGATGCTGTCCGTGGCGAGCGGAATCCGGGCCGCGTCACACTGCACTAAATCGAGGTCGAATCCGCGTTCCGTCGCCCGTTCGCGGGCCTCGGTGAGAAGTCCCGCGCTCACGTCCGCACCGACGACCCGGTCGGCGTGACCGGTCAGCAGTTCGGCGTGTCTACCGTTGGCACAGCCGAGGTCGAGAGCCGTGGTGCCCGACCGGCCGTCGAGGAACGATTCGACCTCGGGCCACGCGTACTCCCGCGTCTTGGCGAAGTGCCCCGCGATGCGGTCGTAGGTCTCCCGGACATCGTGACTCGTCGGTTTCACACTCGAACTCTCGCGCCGGGGGGTAAATCTCCTACGGGTGAATCGTGTACTCGATGAGCAGGAAGACGACGTAGGCGATGGCGAGCATGACAGTCGCATGTTTCGCACCGTCGCGGAGCCTCCCCTCGCCCATCTTCCCTGCAACGAATCCGGAGACGACGGCTTGGACGAGTGCGGTGTGGGAGAAGACGACGGTGTAGGCCCGGATATCCACCGCGGCGATGTTTCCGAGGCCGCCGACGCCGACCGGTCCACCCGCTCCGTTTCCGGTGGGAAGGTCTTGGAGTGCGGGAACGAGGATGGAAGCGAGCGCCCCGATGATGACGAGGAAGACGAAAAACGAGAGGTAGATGATGACGAGGTAGGTCATCATCTCGTCCTCGCGTTGGCGTTGGAGGCGTCGCGACTCCTGTGCGTCGTCGGCCGCGATTCGGAGGACGCGCCCGATGTCGCCGCTCGCGTGCATCGCGTTCGTCACGAGCGAGACGACCCGCGTGACGGTCGGCGTATCGATTCTGTCCTCGAAGCGCCGGAGCGCGGTCGCGGTGTCGGTTCCCCACTCGATGTCGCGCGACATCCGCTCCAACTCGGGGTTCAACGCGCCGAGGTCGCTGGTCGTCACCCGTCGGAAGCTTTCGATGACCGTCATTCCCGCCTCGTTGATGCTGGCGAGGCGGTCGAGCATGTCCGGAACGGCCTTCTCTATCGCCTTGAGCCGACGGCGGCGAAGCTCTCTGACGACGGCGTACGTTCCCAACACGAACAACATCGCTTGGACTACCACGTCGTCTGCGGACGTGAGCGTCGGTGTTCCCGCCGCGAGGTCGGGGAGGAGACGAACCGCGATGGAGAGCAGCGCGAGCGGAACCGTCACGTAAAGCAGGGTGTCCGGGTTCTCTCGCACGGTTCGAAACGGTTCCGTGAGTGCGGTTCGAACGCCCTCAAACTGGTCGTAGGCGTCTAATCTCTCCGCGTTCGAGAGTGTTGTTCCACCGTCGCTCACCGTCCGTCCGGCGTCCGGATCCTGGACCCGGCGAACCGCCGGAAGGGTGACTTCGGGAACGACCCGCGACCCACGGCTGATGCGAAGCGACTCCGTGATGCTATCGAGATAGACGGCGAAGCCGACGTTTCCGAGCGGAACGAGGAGATAGGTCATCAAGTAGAGGAACGAAAGCGTGTCGGCGATACCCATCAGTCCCATGATGACGAGAATCGTGATGAGCAGGAGGGGACCGACGACGAACAACGAGACGTACCCCTCGGCGAGAACGGAGAGGAGTTCGAGGAACGCCTCCTGCTCTGCCTTCGCGTCCCGCTGGTAGCGTTCGTACTGCTCGCTCAGATACTCCGGAAGGCTCTGGCCGCTCTGGAGGACGCTCGCCAAGTTCTCGCCGAAATCCTCGAATTGCTCGCTCGGCGACTGCCGCGACATCTGTTTGATGGCGGTCAGCACGTCGAGACCGAACAGGTCCATGGCTTTGACGCCGACCGCGATTTCCTCGGCCGCTTCGCCGTACACGTCGCGGTTTCGCGCTAGCGTTCGCATTATGGCCGGCATTCCCATGCCGCTCCGGGAGAGCGCGTAGATGAACGCGACGGTTCGCGAGAGACCGCTGTCTATCTTTCGGGCACGTTCGTTTCCGCGATAGGAGGGAAGCTCCCAACGAAGCCAGTACGTCAACAGTCCGCCGAGGAGGCCGACCGTCCCGCTGCTGAACAACAGGAGGAAGAACAGTCGGCCGACGGTGAGTGAGGGAACGGCGACGAGGCCGGCGAGAAATCCCACTTGCGTCGGAAGGGTTGCACGGAGCCTCTCGGGCGAGACGGAGAGGGCGGACAGGGCCAACCCTGCGACGTAGACGCCGATGATGCTCCCCGAAATCGCGGTGAGCGTGGCGTACACCCACGTCTTCGACGCGTACAGGCGGTACGTCTCGCCGACGTGTGCCGCTCGTAAGGTCTCCTCGCGGCGCTTCCGTCGCCGTCCGCTCTCGCTCACGTACGACCCGAACGTCTGCAGGGAAGCCCGAGTGACGGTTCGGTTCGCTGCCGTGCTGAGCGGCGAGAGGGTGACGGGAACGAGGAGGAGAAGGGCGAGAACGAGAGGGAGGAAGTTCAGCAGCCCCATCAGTCGAACTCCGCGACGGTCGATTCGATGGTTCGTCGGACGTTCGCAACGACGGTCTCCGAGTCGGCGTAATACTCGTTTATCATCGCGGTAAACCGGCGATAGTCGGAGATACCGTTCTCACGGAGATACTGCAGGACGAGTTTCCGGTCGCGGAGTTCGGTGAGGAGTTCGGACTGTGACCACCTGTGGTCGCGTCGAATCTCGTCCAGCACGTCGCTGTCCCGCCGTCGGAACGCGTCGTCGCTGGCGTCCCACGAAAACGCGGTCGTGTAGTCCAAATCACCGGTACGCTGGTCGATGCCGTTGATTTCGGCGAGCGTCTGGTTGCGGCGCAGGCGCTCCTCGCCGACGTACGTCAGCGACTGAATCGAGAGGATGTCCAGCGACTGTATCATCGCACGCGGAACGTTGATGGGTTCGTTTTCGAGGCGGTTGATGACCGTCTGCACCGAATCCGCGTGCATCGTGGAGTAGGTGGTGTGGCCGGTGTTCATCGCCTGAAAGAGCGTCATGGCTTCCTCGCCACGGACTTCACCGACGA
The DNA here is from genome assembly GCF_056892285.1 of Haladaptatus sp. HS23. Classification (NCBI taxonomy): domain Archaea; kingdom Methanobacteriati; phylum Methanobacteriota; class Halobacteria; order Halobacteriales; family Haladaptataceae; genus Haladaptatus; species Haladaptatus sp. HS23. The sequence continues at coordinate 375,204 of NZ_JBXGLH010000004.1, forward strand.
CGATGTATTCGGGGCGGTGGCGCAGGGCGGACCGGAGCAGGTCGTACATCGTGATGTCGGTCCCCGCGTCCAACCGGTCGCGGGTCACGGACGACAGCCAGTTGTCGTGATACAGCGTCAACTCCCGCGTGTCCTCGATGGTGAGTACCTTCGAGCGCGGGGGGATGAACATCGAGATCGCGTTCATCGACGTCGTCTTGCCGGACGCCGTCCCCCCCGCGAAGATGAGCGACTTGTTGTTCTCGATGGCGAGCCAGAGGTAGGCCATCTGGTCGAGCGAGAAGGTGCCGTAGTTCATCAAATCAACCGGGGTGAACGGCTCCTCGGCGTATTTTCGGATGGTAAACGCCGACCCGCGTGGCGTCACTTCCTCGCCGAGGGCGAGTTCCGCACGACTGCCGTCCGGCAGGGTCGCCTCGACGACCGGTTCGCCGACGCTGACGTGCTGGCCGGACTGTTGGGCAAGGCGAACCACGAGGCTGTCGAGTTCCGCTTCGGGGTAGACGACGCTCGTCTCGATGTCGTTGTATCCGTCGTGGTAGACGAAGATGGGGAGGTCGTAGCCGTCACAGGAGATGTCCTCGATGCGGGGGTCGTTGATGAGCGGGTCGAGTTTGCCGAAGCCGCGAAACGACCGAAAGAGGTAGTAAAACAGGCGGTAGAAGGTCGTGGCGTCCACCTCGATGCCGTACACTTCGAGAAGTTCGCGCAGTTCACCGCGAAGAACCGTTTCTGCCGTCTCGTTCACCATCTCGCGGCGGTAGATGAGCGACTCGCGCAGGTCCGAGAACAGTCGCTCCAACAGTTCGACCTCGAACTCGTCTAATTCGGGTTCGACGACGTGATACAGATGCTCGTTCGCCTCCGGGTCGTAGTTGATGGAGACGAACGCGAACGGTGCGTTCACCCAGTATCGGTCCACCTCCTCGTATCCCGGCACCCCGGTGAACGTGATGAGCGACCCGTGGACTGACGGGTCGTACTCTCCGACGGAAATCGTCGAGCCCTGAAGCATCTCGGCGGTGCGTCGAATCGTCCGCCGCCACTCGCGCACGCGAACTGTCAGCTCGTCCAACTCTAACCCCGACATGTTTGTTCTCTGCCCCTCGCGTAGGGGTTCCGATATCGGTCCCCGTCCGACCCGACCCCGCACGCGAGAGAGCGTGTTCGTCCCGCTCATTGGAGCGCGGATACTTAAATCAATGGCTGGATACTTTCACTAACGATAGGTATCAGGAGACAGGAACGGGTGCTCCTGAAGAGCCCATCCGATTTCGAAATATGGCGTTACGTTCATGAGACGCGAGAACGTAGGTTCGCGTACGGAATGAGGCGCGATTATTTCACACTGAACGTCGAAAACATCGATTGGGTCGAAGCGGACGGGACACCCCGCAAGCCCACGGTAATCATCGATTTCGAGGGACCGTCGGGAACGCTCCGCGAGCGACTTACCGGTCCATCAGACGAACTTCTCGATGCGAGCGAAACGGACGTTACCTTTCGGCTACAGGCCAATTTAGACGACCCTACCGCGACGGGCGTCGTGAGCGTGACGAATCGAACGACGGGTGATTTCATCCTCGAACTCAACGAGGACGCGGACGACGTGCTTCGATTCATCCGGGCGGCGCGTGCGTACGGCGACGAAACGGACGAATCGAACGGTCGCTATCACGTCGATATCGCCATCAACGGCGACCACGTGGTCGAGTACGACAAGCGTACGTTTCTCGTCTACAACAGCGAGGGAAACCTGTTGCGCCAACACAGTCTCATCCCGAGCGGCGTCGAACTGTAGTTCCCACCACCCCTTTTCGCGCCTTCAGAACCACGGAGCCATGACGCCGGTCATCACCGCGACGATGTAGATTCCCGCGATTGCTGCAAGCAGGACGATGAGTCCGATGAGATAGTCGAACAACCCGTTCGGCGTCGTGAGTTTTGGCATGTTCATGTCAACCGCTACGACCTTGGTCGGCATATCGTTAATGGGAAAAACGGAATCGCGGGTACCTAAGTACCAGCGTGCGAACCCACCCCGTATGAAATTGTTCGGAACTGCGGGTATCCGTGGTGACGTCGTCGAGCGAGTGACGCCCGAACTCGCTCTCGCCGTCGGACGGGCCGCGGGACGACAGGCAGCGGAGTTCGTCGTCGCCCGCGACGGACGCGAAACGGGGGCGGCGCTCGCCGCCGCGATGGAGGCCGGACTCGAAAGTTCGGGTGCGACGGTTCGTCGGGCGGGGCAACTCCCGACCCCGGCGCTCGCGTTCGCCTCACGGGACCGTCGTGGCGTCATGCTCACCGCGAGCCACAACCCATCGACCGACAACGGCATCAAACTGTTCGACGACGGGCAGGAGTACGACCGAACCGCGGAACGCGGCGTGGAAACCGGCGTCGAAGACGAACTCCCGCCGTTGCCGTGGGACGAGTGGGGCAAGAGCACCGACGAGGACGTTCTCGACGCCTATCGCAATGCCGTCATGGAGTACGCACGCGAGTACGGTGCGCCGCTGAACGGCGTCGGCGTCGCCGTCGATTGCGGAAACGGGATGGGGAGCGTGGCGACGCCGCAGGTACTTCGGGCGCTCGGCGCACAGGTCATCGCGCTCAACGCGAACGTCGATGGACACTTCCCCGGCCGGCCGAGCAAGCCGACGCCGGAGACGTTGACCGACCTGCGCTCGTTCGTCGCCGACGACGACTTCGAGTTCGGCCTCGCCCACGACGGCGACGCCGACCGAATCGTCGTGGTCAACGGGGACGGCGATGTCGTCCACGAAGACACTATCGTCGCCATCCTCGCGGAACACTACACGAGTGCGAGCGACGCCGAAGACCCTGTCGTGGTGACGACGCCGAACGCCTCGGCCCGAATCGACGAGCGCGTCCGGGCGGCCGGCGGCCGCGTCGAGCGGGTGCGTCTCGGCGCGCTTCACGAAGGCATTGCAACGGCGCTCGAAGACGGCGACGACGGCACCGAAGTCGTGTTCGCCGCCGAACCGTGGAAACACATCCACACCCAGTTCGGCGGCTGGATAGACGGCGTGGTGAGCGCGGCGGTCCTCTCCAGACTCATCGCCGACGCCGGCGGCGTGGAGGCGCTTCGGGCGGAAGTGACCGAACGACCGTACCGAAAGGTGAGCGTCGACTGTCCCGACGGGGCAAAAACCGAAACGATGGAACGCGTCGAGGCGGCGATTCCGGAGCAGTTCCCGGACGCCACCGTCGAGACGGAGTACGGCGTCCGTGCGGAACGACCCGACGGTTCGTGGGTACTCGTTCGGCCGAGCGGTACCGAACCCTACGTCAGAATCTACGCCGAGAGCGAGACGGTGGACGAACTCGTGGACGAGACGAAAACCGTCGTAACGGACGCCGTTTCGGCCGTCAAAAAATAACCAACAACGAACTTCTGTGGACTATTTTTCTCACTTTCAAGCGTGAAGCGACGCGTTTATCACAAATTACCCGTCTGATTACTCATAGATGACGAACATTGACAAACGGCGTCGAACATTGATGAAGACTGGCGGTGCGGTCGGTATTGCAGGTCTTGCTGGATGTATCAGCAGTCCAAGTGACAGCGGAAACGACGGCGGGGACGGCAGTGGGGATGGCTCCGGCGACGAAACCCAGAACACGTCATCCGAGGAGACGGACGACGGTAGCTCCGGCGAGGGCGAAGAGACGACGAACGTCGGGATGGTCTACGCGACCGGTGGCCTCGGCGACAACTCGTTCAACGATATGGCCCACATGGGCATCGAACAGGCGAAAAAGGAGTTCAACGTCCAGTACCAGAACGCGGAGCCCGACTCCGCGACGGACGTGGAGAGCCTCCAGCGGCAGTTCGCCCAGTCCAGCAGCCCAAACTACGACCTGATCTGCTGTATCGGCTACGTCCAGACGAACTCCCTCATCAAGAACGCCGGCCAGTTCCCCGACCAGAACTTCATGCTCGTGGACAGCGTGGCGGAGAAGGAAAGCGGCGACCTCGTTTCCAACGTCGCGAACTACGTCTTCAAGGAGCAACAGGGTTCGTTCCTCGTCGGCCATCTCGCCGGACAGCTGACCCAGATGGACTTCAGCGCGGGTAAAAGCTCCACGAAGACCGACAAGAAGACCGTCGGCTTCGTCGGTGGCATGGAAGTGCCGCTCATCAAGAAGTTCGAGGCAGGCTACAAGGCCGGTATCGCACACGCGAGCGAGGACATCGAGGTCAAAACCGCGTACGCCGGAACGTACAGCGACCCCGTCAAAGGGAAGGAAGCGGCGATTTCGATGTACGACGACGGCGCGGACATCGTATACCACGCGGCGGGTGGCACCGGTACCGGTGTGTTCAAGGCCGCGAACCAGAAGGGTCGGTTCGCCATCGGTGTGGACAGCGACCAGTCCAAAGCGAAGGGGACGGCGAAGTTCAGCAACGTCATCCTCGCCAGCATGGTGAAGAAGGTGAACGAGGCGGTGTACCGCTCCACGGAGAACGTCATCGACGGCAACTTCAAGGGCGGCTCGGTCAACACCCTCGGCTTGGAGCAAGGCGGCATCGAAGCGGTGTACGGTGCCGACCTCGGCTCGAAGATACCGGACGACGTGAAATCGAAGGTCGAAGAATCGAAGAAGGCAATCGTCAGCGGCGACATCGAAGTGCCGACCAAACCCCAGCAGTAAGCGCAAACCCGCGCGCTTAAACAAGTAGGGCGGAAATCCAGATTTAGAATGAGCCGGGCGGTACATCTCGACGGCATTACGAAACGATTCCCGGGTGTCGTCGCAAACGACAACGTCGATCTGACGATAGAACCGGGGTCGATTCACGCACTTTTAGGGGAGAACGGGGCCGGAAAGACGACGCTGATGAACGTCCTCTACGGTTTGTACGAGCCGACGGAGGGACAAGTCGTCGTCGACGGCCACCCGTGTGAGTTCGACTCGCCACGCGACGCCATCGAGAACGGTATCGGCATGATTCACCAACACTTCATGCTGGTCGATACCCTCTCGATTGCCGAAAACATCGTTCTCGGAAACGAACCCAGAAAGTGGGGTGGATTGGCGATGGACAGTGACCGCGCCGTACGCGAGGTGCGAGAACTAAGCGACCAGTACGGGTTCGACGTGGACCCCAACGCGCTCGTCGAAGACGTGAGCGTCGGCGTTCAACAGCGCGTCGAAATCCTGAAAGCCCTGTACCGGGGCGCGGACGTCCTCATATTGGACGAACCGACCGCGGTGCTGACGCCACAGGAAATCGAGGACCTCCTCTCGGTTCTCGACGAACTCACGGCGCAGGGAAAGAGCATCATCTTCATCACGCACAAACTCGGCGAGGCCATGGAGGCCGCAGACCAGATCACCGTCCTTCGGGACGGGAAGAACGTCGGGTCGGTCGATACCGACGGGACGACTCGTGAAGAACTCGCGGAACTCATGGTCGGCCGCGAAGTGTTGCTCGAAACCGAAACGGAACCGGCAGACCCGGGCGACGTGATGCTCAACGTCTCCGGGCTTCGAGTCACCGACGAACGCGGCGTCGAACAGGTGTCCGGGGTCGATGTCGTCGCACGAGAGGGCGAAGTGTTCGGCATCGCGGGCGTCGACGGAAACGGACAATCCGAACTCATCGAATCCATCACCGGTCTCACCTCGCCCGACGAGGGGTCGATTTCGTTCAGCGGGACCGACGTGACGAAACTCTCCCGTCGTGAGCGAATCGACGCCGGAATGTCCTACATCCCCGAAGACCGCCAGGTCCGGGGATTGGTCATGGAGTTCGACCTCGTGGAGAACGGCCTCCTCGGAAGCCAGCATTCGGAACCGTACGCGAAAGACGGGAGAATCGACTGGGAGGGCACACGGACCCACGCCGAGGAGATAATCGAGGAGTACGACGTTCGCCCACCGGACGCGGATGCATCCGCGGAGTCGCTCTCCGGCGGAAACCAACAGAAGTTCATCGTCGGTCGGGAGTTCGCGCGCGACCCGTCCCTCGTCGTCGCCGCTCACCCGACCCGCGGTGTGGACGTCGGCAGCATCGAATTCATTCACGACCGACTGCTCGATTTGCGGGCCGAGGGAAAAGCCATCGTCCTCATTTCCTCGAAACTCGACGAAGTGCAACAGCTCTCGGACCGACTCGCAGTCATGTACGAAGGTGAAATCATGGACGTCGTCGACCCGGACAGTGTGACAGAAGAGGAACTCGGCCTGCTGATGGCGGGCGAGTATCCGGAGGAAACGGAGAGTCCGAGAGGTGAGGCGCAGTGAGTTCGTGGCGAGACCAAGCGGAACGAGGTTTGGCCCGACTCGTCGAAGCGTCGGCGGTGGAACGGGTACTCATCAGTATCGCGGCACTCGTCATGTCGATATTCGTCGGCGGGTTCGTCATCCTCATCTCCGGGTGGGTCGCGACGTGTTCCGACCCGTTCCTCGCACGGCAAGTGCTCATCACGATTCCGGGTACCGGTGGCTGGGGCGTTCAGTTCCCGATTCCGGGGTCGTTCTGTTACAACCCGATTCAAGTGTACAAGTACCTCTTCGTCGGGTCGTTCGCAAACCCACAGACGTCCACCCTGCTGCCGCCGGACTTCGTCCTCGACAAGTTCAGCCTCGCGGTGACGCTTCGGCAGACGAGCATGCTCCTCTTCGCGGGACTGGCCGCCGCGGTCGCGTTCCGCGCAGGCATGTTCAACATCGGGACGCAGGGACAACTCGTGCTCGGCGCGCTCGGTTCGGCGCTATCGGTGCTGTGGGTCGCTCCCTACGTACCGGGCGGACTCGTCGGCAGCCTCGTTCTCATTCCGCTCGGGTTGGTCGTCGGTGCGCTCGTTGGCGGTGCATACGGCGCGATTCCAGGGGCGATGAAGGCGTATGCGGACGCGAATGAGGTCATCACGACCATCATGCTCAACTTCATCGCGACGGGCGTCGCGTTCGTCCTGGTCTCCGAGTACTTCAAGAATCCCGCGAGCCAGACCGTCGAGACTCCCCCCGTCCCGGGTGCCGCGGTGCTTTCGCCCATCGTATTCCCGAGTCAGGCGTCGTTCTCGATACTCGTCCTCATCGGCGCGCTCGCCCTCGCGGCCGGAATCTATCTCCTCCTGCACCGAACCTCGTTCGGATACGACCTCAGGACGAGCGGGATTCAACCGGAAGCCGCCGAATACGGTGGCGTGGACGCGAAGCGAACGATGGTGTCGAGCATGGCGCTCTCCGGTGCCATCGCCGGTATCGGCGGGACCGTCTACGTCCTCATGATCCTCGGCCGCTGGCAACAGGGCGTCCCGTCCTACGGGTTCGACGGCATCACGGTAACGATTCTCGCGGGCAACAACCCGCTCGGCGTCCCGTTGGCCGCGCTGCTGTTCGGCATGCTCAAAAGCGGAAGCCTCGCCATCGACTTCGCGCTCGGTGTTCCAAAGCAACTCGTCGGCGTTCTACGCGGACTTATTATCCTCTTCGTCGCAATGCCGGAGTTCTTCCGCATGATCGGTAAACGGGTGACGACGCCGGAATCGAGGGGTGCCGTCGCCGCGGACGGTGGCTCCCGAATCGAGGGGGGTGAAGGGGATGAGTAAACGCCTCCGAATCGCCGGAATTTCCGTCGCTATCGCGGCGGTACTCGCCGCTCTCGGTCTCGCGTTCCCGAACAGCGCGCTCGGGAAAATCGTCGGGACCATCAACGCGAGTTACGTGAGTGCCGCACTCAGATTTACGGTTCCGATCGGCTTCGCCGCGCTCGGCGGAATATTCGCCGAGAAGAGCGGCGTCATCAACATCGGGCTCGAAGGCCACCTCATCATCTCGGCGTTCACCGGCGTCGCGGTTGCAGACGCGCTGGCCGGATCCGGAAGCGCGACACAGACGACCCTTTGGTTCGGATTCTTCGCGGCGGTGCTTGCAAGTGCGCTCCTCGCGCTCCTGTTCGCCATCGTCTGTATCGAGTTCAAGGCCGATCAGATCATCGCCGGACTCGCCGTTTGGCTCATTGCACTGGGACTCGCGCCGTTCGCCAGCAAGATTCTCTGGGGCGGCATCAACAGTCCGAGCGTCGGAACGCTCTCGAACTGGCGTATTCCGCTTCTCGCGAAGATACCCGTCGTCGGCCCGATTCTGTTCGACGCGAATCCGACGGTATACATGCTCCTCGTCGCCGTGCCGTTGACGTGGTTCGTGCTGAACGAGACGGCGTTCGGCCGCTGGGTGAAAGCCAGCGGGGAGAACCCGATGGCACTCGATACGGTCGGCGTCGACGTTCATCGCGTTCGCTATGCGAGCGTGCTTCTCTCCGGTATTCTCGCCGGAATCGGTGGCGCTGGACTGTCCCTCGGACAGGCGGGCCTGTTCAACGGCAGCGGCACGACGATGGTCGACGGTCGCGGATGGATCGGAATCACCGCCTACCTGTTCGGGAACTACAACCCGCTCGGGGCGTTCGGCGCGTCGTTCCTCTTCGCCAGCCTCGATGCGCTTCAGTTGCGACTCCAACAGGTCGGCTTCAGCGTTCCCAACGAACTCATCGGCATCATCCCGTACGTGACGGTCATCATCGTGCTGGTGTTCGTCGGGCACACTCGAACTCCGGACGCCGCGGGCGAACCTTACGACTCCGGCGAGGAGTAAGGGGGCGGCCGGTCGTTCGGTGCGACCGATTTTTGCGGCGGTTCGCTTCGGACGTGTTTCGACTCTCGTTTCCTGCCGGTCGTGGTCGGGCGCTCTCGCGATGAGACGAGTTCGAGTGTCGCGCCGAGCAGAGCGCAAACGAGGGATTCGAGGAGGTGACGAACCACGACGGGGTTGGCCCCGGTTTGCTATAAAAAGACTCTCCTCGGTCAGTGTCGGTTGTTATTTGACCCGCGAAATCCCACCTTCGCTATGGACGAACTCGTCGAGCAGGCACGCGAGATACAGGACCGCGCGCACGTTCCGTACTCCGACTATCCGGTCGGTGCGGCACTCCGGACGGCGGACGGAACCGTGTACGTCGGTTGTAACATCGAGAACGCGAACTTCAGCAACTCGCTCCACGCCGAAGAAGTCGCCATCGCGGAGGCGATAAAGTCGGGGCATCGAGAGTTCGACCGTCTCGCGGTCAGTTCCCAACGTCGCGACGGCGTGACGCCGTGCGGGATGTGTAGACAGACGCTCGCGGAGTTCTGTGACGACGATTTGGTGGTCGTGTGCGACCACGGCGACGACGTGACCGAGTACACGCTCGGCGAGTTGCTTCCGGATACGATAACCGAGGAGATGCTGGACTGAACGGCAGCGAGCGGAAATTCACCGTCCCGAACGCGAAGCACCTATTTTTGCGGCGGCAAACGTGAGTGGTATGGAAGACAGCGAAGACCCGAACGCGGACGTACAGTATCACATCGAAGTGGGTGAAGACGACGTCGCGAACGCCGTTCTCCTGCCGGGGAACCCGGAGCGAGTCGAGAAGATAACGCAGTTCTGGGATTCCGCGGATGAAAAGGCGTTCCACCGCGAGTACCGAACCGTGACGGGGGACTACGACGGCACACCCATCAGCGTCACGTCGACCGGAATCGGTAGTCCATCGGCGGCCATCGCGGTGGAGGAACTGGCTCGAATCGGAGCGGACACGTTCATCCGCGTGGGGTCGTGCGGTGCGATTCAACCCGAGATGGACGTCGGCGACCTCGTCATCACGACCGGCGGCGTTAGACAAGAGGGAACGAGCGACGAGTACGTGCGCGAGGATTATCCGGCGGTTGCGGACTTCGAAGTCGTCTCGGCGCTGGTCGCTGCCGCCGAGCGATTGGACTACGACTATCATACGGGAATCACGATGAGCGCGGACAGTTTCTACGCGGGACAGGGTCGCCCCGGGTTCGAGGGCTTCCTCGCGGAAGGCGGCGAGGAGTTGGTCTCCCATCTGAAAGATGCGAACGTCAAGAACATCGAGATGGAGGCGAGCGCGATTCTGACGATCGCGAACGTCTACGGTCTCCGTGCGGGGGCAGTCTGTTCGGTGTACGCGAACCGCGAAACGGGCGAGTTCAGAACGGAAGGGGAACACCGCGCCGCGGAGACGGCGAGCCTCGCGGTGAAACTGTTGGCTCGAATGGACGAAGTGAAAGCGGAAGCAGGCGTCGACCGCTGGCATCCGGGTCTCTCGCTCGATTAATTCGCCACCGTCTCCGCCTCGATGACGGTCCGGTTGACGCGGTAAATCGAAACCGACCCCGAATGGTGGACGCGGTGGATACCGGGGAACTGTTCGAATCCCGTCCGACCGTATCTGTCTCGCTCCCGTGGACCGTAGTAGATGTACTGAACGTCGTATTTGTCGAGTCTGCTGGCACGGGTTTCCCACGCCGTATTCGGACTGAATATCACCTCTACGTCGTGTTTCCGTTCCAAGTAAGCGGTGTCCCCGCGGTAAATCCGCTCTTGATACCATCCGACGACAGTCGGGAGCCCCGTAAGCGAGGAGGCCGGGCTTCCCCAAGCGTAGGGGTCCCCGGGTGCGGAAACGATGTGCGGGCGCCCCTCCCTCGAACCGAGCCATTCGATTGCACCGGCTTCGTCGGAATGAACCGTCGAGACGAAGGCGAGTCCGTCGAGCGTCGGGTCGTCAGCACGGTGTATCGGGTTTTCGGAGCCGACGTGTTCGACGAACCCGAAGGCACCGTACACCGACGTCGACAACACGAGAAGGGCCGCAACGAGTGCGACTCCTCGTCGGAGTGATAGCGGGAGACGGGTGTGACGGTCGCTGGAGAGCGTCGGTATCGCCCCCGCGAGCAGTCGGGACAGCGCGACGCCACCGGCGACTCCCCAGAGAACCCACACCTGCATGTACACCTTGAACACCGTGTTGAATCGTCCGGAGATGGCGTTGTCTCGCACGTACGCGAACTCGACGAGGAGGACGAGGCCCGCACCCGCCACCAGCAACACCGTTTCGAAACCGAAGTCGGAGTCACGACGGAGCAACAGCCATCCGCCGACGAGGAAGGGCGCGACGAGTAACATGGCCACGATGCCGGTTTGCCAACTGATCGCCGCTAGCAGGAAGACGAGCACTCCTGCGGTCGTGAAGTCCTCCGTCTGCCAACGGGTGTTCGTCACGAGATACAGCGCGAACAGGCCGAGGAACGCCCCGTGAACGATGAGCAACTCGACGGCGCTGCTGTGGTCGGGGAGGAAACCGAGTCCACGCGTGCCCGCTGCCCCGAACAACACGTTGACCACGAACGGGGCCGCCCAGACGAAGGCGAGGCCACCGACGGCAGCGACGAGGAGGAGTGAAACCACGATTCGTCCGACTTCGTCGGCGGACGGCGACCCGTCAGTCATCGAAACGAGTCGTTCGCCACCCGGGACGAGCCTCGCCGGGTGCGTTTCCGCGAACACGAGCGAGAGCCAGACGACGCCGAGGGCGGTCGGAAAACTCCAGAAGCTGATGGTGCTAACGAAGGCGACGACAGGTGGGAGGACCCCGAAGACGAGGAGTCTCAGCCGCCGGGCGTCGGACTGATAGATCACGTAGCCGAGAGCCGCGACGAACAGCAGAAACGGCTGTCCCATCATGTGGGCATGAAGGTCGCCGTTCAGATACGCGAAGAAGGGGAACTCGTTTATCGTTCCGACCATCACGCGGCTGGCTTCCCAGTAGAAGAAATCCGCCGGGGCGAGCGGAATCGCGGACGGGTTCATCTCTAGCGGTTTCGCGATTGCGTCGAGCAGCCACCCCGGAAAGCCCCCCGCGAGCAAGCGCAACGGCGTAAACAGGTTCCCGGCGACACCGACCAAAAAGGCGGCACAGACGCCCGCGAGGCGTCGTGAACTTCCGTGCCGGTCGCCGATTGCACCCGCCAATCCGTAGGCAGTGGTGATGAGCATGCCATAGAACCCCGCGAGCGAGAGGTTGTAGCTGTATTGTGGTGGCGTGCCGGATAGTTTCGTCAGAATCGCTGCGATGAGATGGCCGCCGTAGTAGTACCGAACCGGCTCCCCCGCGAACCACATGTCCTCGGGCGGGAGCGCGGGTGCCCGCATGAGCGACTGTAACAGGCCGAAGTCGAGAAACTTCTCGCCGCCGGTCGCGACGATTCCCGGGTCTATCGCGCGGACGATGACGAGAAAACAGAACGCCGCCGTGAAAACGGTCATCGCTTCCGCGTATCCCTGTAGGTCGATTTCGAGATCGCGCCTCGTCAGCAGTATCGACAGGGAAGCGAGAAACAGGACCGCGACGAGAACCGTGATATTAGAGAAGGCAAACTGGCCCAACCAGTACGTCACGATGGTGACGACCGTAAGGCTCACCGGGAGGGCGAACGTCGCCCCGCGGTCAGGGAATCGTCGAAAGAGCGTCGTTGCGACCGGTAATCCCGCGATTGCAAGGAGATAGTAGAGGATTAGCCAGAAGCCAACGAGCAAGAACTCCATTTCTGAATCAGTCCGGGTACTACAGTGATATACTTCTTACGGTATTGTCTATAATTGGACATGAATCTCACGAGGTGGGGCCGCGATACAAAATCACATACGGCGACCGAATCACAACCCATAACTAGCCGACGACTGTAGGAACTGGTAGCGGGATGGGATAGCCAGGAGATTCCGGCGGGCTCATAACCCGCAGATCGGTAGTTCAAATCTACCTCC
>NZ_JBXGLH010000050.1:0-1242 GCF_056892285.1 Haladaptatus sp. HS23
CTCGACTTCGCACCTTATGCTGGCTAAGCGCGTATAGCTAGCGTGAATCGCTGATGCTTCCAATTACGTCGTTCTTGTCGTGTACCGAGCCAATCGACCGGCTCGAGTGCTTCTCAACGAGACAGAAACACCACGCAAAGACATACGTTACAGGTCTTGTTGCCGCCGGCAACAAGACCGTTCAGGGCATCTCGAATCACGTTCTTCCGGCGAAAAGTGAACGGGCGTTGAACAAGTTTCTCACAGAGTATGATTGGGACGAAAATCAACTTAACAAGGAACGGTTGGCGTTTCTTCAACAGGAGAACGATACAGCATGGAGCAGTGAAGGTGTCGTCATCATCGACGACACCTTCACGCATAAAACCGGCGAGCAAATCCCTAACGCCGGAAAATTCTACGATTATACTGTTCCCGGTTACATCTGGGGACAAAATCTTATCTACGCACTCTACGCCGACGAGAAAACCACCTATCCGCTTGGCTTTCGGCTCTATGAAAAAGACGCACAACGACGTGTTGAGCTAGCTCTCGATCTCGTCGATGAACTCATCGAGATAGGTGTCCCGGCGGACACCTATCTCTTCGATCAGAGTTACTGTTCAGAAGAGTTTGTGACCCACCTCGAAAATCATGGGAAAGAGTGGGTCTCTGCGGTCAAAAGTGACGCTCGCGTCACGTACGGTGGTGAACGAATCCGTGTCGATGCGCTGGCCGAGCGCATCGACACAGTCCCGCGCACAATCGCTGGAGAGACGTATCATATCTGGACACAGAAACGCGATGTAAGTCGTCTGGGCAAGGTGAAATTGCTGATCACAAAGAAGGAATCAAGCGAAGAGGATGAAAAACCGAGTATCAAGTACATCGTCTCGAACAAGATCGACGCACCAGCGAGCCATCTCATCGAGTTGTACGCGATGAGATGGCGAGTAGAGACGTTCTTCAGGGACACCAAGCAGGATCTTGGTTTTGGAGACTGCGAGCTCCGGCATGCCGCAGGTGCCAGTCGGCACTGGCACCTGCTAATGCTGGCCTACAGTCTCCTGAAGCTCGGTGCTGCACACAGCGCTCTTGGAACGATCCTCGCCCGAGCAACATCGCTTCGTGCCGAGATCAAACGTTCGTTCCGCGAGAGCGTTCAGAACCTTCTGTCCTGGGCACTCACCAGTCCGAATCAAAACACCGACGAACTAATGCACCAGATCGAGGGTATGTTCGTCTAACGTGCGAAGTCAAGTA
>NZ_JBXGLH010000051.1:0-1119 GCF_056892285.1 Haladaptatus sp. HS23
CCACGGCGATTGATACCGCTCTCGACCAGCTATCTCTTCCAACAGTGAGCAACTACTTCTAATGTCTACTATAGCTCTATCAGTTCTATCTCTCTTGCGAACGAAGTACACGGAGTAGGGGTTCACGGTCAGTTACACCAAGGGTAAGATCACTTGGTGTACCGATACCAAGTGCGACTTTTAGTAGGTCACTTCTCCAATGGCTACTGGATCTCATCGTAACAGGGACCATTTCATGGGTGTTCACTCAACAATATTTTTGACTGTCCCACGCGTAATTCGTCGTTCTGTCCACACAGAGGTTTATTCGGTGCTATGACGTAGATAGAGTATGGTCTCGCATGTTCTGGTTGCGATGGATGATTCAGAGATGGCGGAGAAAGCACTTCGATATACGCTTGACGTCTATTCAGACGCAGATATTACAGTGTTGACCGTGGTCGGTGAACCCTCTGCCTTGATGGGGAGAGCGACAGCTATTGCGATGGCAGACGATCCTGAAAAGGTAGCACAGGAGCATGCGCAACCGGTACTCGATCGCGCTCATGAAATCGCCGCAGAGTCTGGTGTCGAACTCAATACTGTTGTTCGAGTGGGCCATCCTGCCCGGCAAATTCTCAATCAAACTGAAGACTTTGAAACGGTTATTCTCGGGAGTCATGGAGGGACACTCGCTGACCGCTTGTTTGTTGGCAATGTTGCAGAGACAGTCTTCCGTCGCTCACCAATTCCAGTAACAGTCGTCCGGTAACAGGTTGGCTACTCTATACCGGTTCAAAAACTAATTTTGTATCGCACCATGTGATTTATGAATATCTAAATGGCTATTTTTGAGGGATAGAACGGCTATTACGGTCGATTACACTGGAAGTGGTGGTGTGTGGGGTACTGCCGCTTTTCTCCGTAATGAGAAGTGAAAATCACAGGGTGACTGCCCTCAACTAATTTTAGAACTTACTCCCCGCATAAGCGAGTGAAGCCAATGGACTATTTAGGAATCCATGCGAGAGCGATAGCTGACAATCTGAAGTTAGTACCTCATACTATAGTAGCCGTTAGAAGTAGCTACTCACTTTTGGGACCGAAAGTTGCTCGAGAGCAGTGTCAATCGCTGTTGTT
>NZ_JBXGLH010000052.1:0-1060 GCF_056892285.1 Haladaptatus sp. HS23
CTATAGTAGACATTAGAAGTAGTTGCTCACTGTTGGAAGAGATAGCTGGTCGAGAGCGGTATCAATCGCCGTGGTTAATTCGTCGAGTGAATCAAAGAACCGGTTGCTCAGAGCGTCTTGGAGTTGCCGCCAGCATTCTTCGACAGGGTTGAGTTCCGGCGAATACGCCGGCAACGTCACGAAGGCGAGGTCGTCACGGGCCGCTAGGTCCGTGACGGCCGACGCCTGGAAGTACGGCGCTCCATCAAGCACCACGATCAAATCATCTTCGAACTCTTTGCATAACGCGAGAATGAAATGTTTCGCGTGCGCAGCGGTGACGTACTCTTCGAATCGGGAGAAAAAGCGATCACCGTCCTCGGTGATCGCGCCCAACAGACATGTCCAGTCGCGCTGGCCAGAGAGTTTGACAGAGGGCCGCGTGCCGCGCGGAAACCACGCGGCACGCGGCTCGACTTGCACGGATTTCTTGGTTTGGTCGATGCAGACTACCGTGGCGTCCATCTCCCGTCGCTTTTTTTGAGTTCGTCGCGGAACGTTTCTTGTTCTTCAGCCTTTGATTCGGCGGCTGTGGGGCGTGGTTTTTGATAGCTCAATCCCGCTTCTTTGAGCAACCGCCGACAACTGGGGATTGAGTACTCGACATCGTAGGTCTCGTCGAGATACTGCTGGACGAGCGCCGGCGTCCACGCCGGTGCGTCAACGCCAACCTTGTTTGGTGGTTCGTGGACAGTTTCTTCGAATTCGCGTTGCTCATTTACTGAGAGTTTTCGTTTCCTCCCAGATCTGTGAGCATCGGTCACAGCCTGCTCAAGCGACTCGACACTGTCGAGTCGCTTGAGCCAGTTGTAGATTGTTCGCCGGCCGGTGTCGTGCCACTCGGCTAATTCGGTCTGCGTAACACCATTTTTGTACGCAATTGCTGCTAACAACCGTTGTGTCGGCTTGCTTCCCTCCACGTTGTCGAGAGCGTCTTGGAGTTCCTCGACGGAAATATCGTCAAGATGGTCCATTAGAACACTCAACGTTATCCGGGCAGAAATTTCTAACGGCTACTATA
>NZ_JBXGLH010000053.1:0-856 GCF_056892285.1 Haladaptatus sp. HS23
TATAGTAACCGTTAGAACTTTTCACTCAGAGACTGTTGCAAGAGATCGTGAATCATCTCGACGAGATTTCCGTCGAAGAATTGCAAGACGCACTCGACAACGTGGACGGAAAAAAGCCGACACAACGACTCTTAGCTGCTATCGCGTACAAGAACGGCGTGCCGCAGACCGAGCTAGCCGAGTGGTACGACGTTCAGCGGCGGACGGTCTACAGTTGGCTCAAGCGACTCGATACCGACGAGTCGCTTGAGCAAGCCGTTTCTGATGGTAAGCGAACTGGAAGAAAGCGAAAACTCACAAAAGCACAGCAAGAAGAGTTTGAAGAAACTGTTCACGAACCTCCTCAAGAGGTCGGGATCGACGCGCCGGCGTGGACGCCGGCGCTTACCCAAGACTTTCTCAAAGAAACGTACGGCGTCGAGTATTCAATCCCGAGTTGTCGGCGGTTGCTGAAAGAAGCGGGGTTGAGCTATCAGAAGCCACGCCGTACAGCCGCTGAAGCCGACGAAGACGAGCAAGAAGAGTTCTACGAGAAGCTCAAAAAAAGCGGCGGGAGATGGACGCCACGGTAGTCTGTATCGACCAAACCAAGAAATCGGTGCAAGTTGAGCCGCGTGCCGCGTGGTTTCCGCGCGGCACGCGGCCCTCGGTCGAACTCTCTGGCCAACGCGACTGGACGTGTCTGCTGGGTGCGATCACCGAGGGCGGTGATCGCTTCTTCTCGCGATTCGAAGAGTACGTTACCGCCGAACACGCGAAGCATTTCATTTTAGCACTATGTGAAGAATTCGAGGATGACTTGCTCGTGGTGCTGGATGGAGCGCCGTACTTTCAAGCGTCAGCCGTCACGGACCTA
>NZ_JBXGLH010000054.1:0-843 GCF_056892285.1 Haladaptatus sp. HS23
ACGTTGCTCGTGGTTTGTGATCCCTGTGTTAATGATTCGCTCACTGGACACAATTTTTGTCCCGCGATCAAATGATACCTATAATAATCTTAGGTGGGGGTGCAAACATATTGGCTTCCTTTTCGCTCAACCAGCCCTTCTTCTCGGAGTGTATTTAGGATTGGATAGATCGATATTGTGGGAATATTCAGTGTGTGGCAGAGCTCTTGAACCGTCCCACCACTGCTATAATGAAGATGTAGATACACGAGTTTCGATCCCATTGAGTCAAGGTCGCTCGGCAGTGACTCAATATCTGGGCTATCTTGTTGTCTATTCACGCGTGCGTTGGACTCTAGTATTGATTTATTCAATTTTATTCTATTGTTTCGACATTGTCGTGTATTCGTTAATTCGGTTCTTTCGCTCGGTTAGAGATGGAGGTTACCACTCCATTCCACCGTTGATACCGAGGATCTGGCCAGTCATGTAGGACGACTCCTCGCTTGCTAAGAATCGAACAACACCGGAAACATCTTCAGCCTCAGCAAACCGGTTCAGCGGAATACGCTGGCGGATTTTGTCCTGAATCTCCTCATCGACGTCGGCAAGCATATCGGTTCTCGTGAATCCCGGTGCAACACAGTTGACTGTCGAACCCGAATTTGCCAGCTCAAGGGCAAGCGTCCGGGTAAATCCGAACAGGCCACTTTTCGTTGTCGCATAATTGGCTTGGCCGTAGTTGCCCTGCTGGCCAACCACACTCGATATGTTGATCAACCGTCCGTGTTCGGCCTGTTTGACGTCATCATAAAACGCCTTCGAGCAGTTGAACACACCGCCAAGATTGACGTCGATAACGCG
>NZ_JBXGLH010000055.1:0-843 GCF_056892285.1 Haladaptatus sp. HS23
ACGTTGCTCGTGGTTTGTGATCCCTGTGTTAATGATTCGCTCACTGGACACAATTTTTGTCCCGCGATCAAATGATAACTAGAATACTCCTAGTTATGGGTGCAAACATATTGGCTTCCTCTTCGCTCAACTAGCCCTTCTTCTCGAAGTGTATTTAGGATAGGATAGATCGATATTGTGGGAATATTCAGTGTGTGACAGAGCTCTTGAACCGTCCCACCACTGCTATAATGAAGATGTAGATACACGAGTTTTGATCCCATTGAGTCAAGGTCGCTCGGCAGTGACTCAATATCTGGGCTATCTTGTTGTCTCTTCACGCGTGCGTTGGACTCTAGTACTGATTTATTCAATTTTATTCTATTGTTTCGATATTGTCTTTTATTCTATAATTAGGTTCTTTCTCTCGGTTAGGGACGGTGATTACCACTCCATTCCACCGTTGATACCGAGGATTTGGCCAGTCATGTAGGACGACTCCTCGCTCGCTAAGAATCGAACAACACCGGAGACATCTTCAGCCTCAGCAAACCGGTTCAGCGGAATACGCTGGCGAATTTTGCCCTGAATCTCCTCATCGACGTCGGCAAGCATATCGGTTCTCGTGAATCCTGGCGCAACGCAGTTAACGGTCGATCCCGAATTCGCCAGCTCAAGGGCAAGCGTCCGGGTGAATCCGAACAGGCCACTTTTCGTTGTCGCATAATTGGCTTGGCCGTAGTTGCCCTGCTGGCCAACCACACTCGAAATGTTGATCAGTCGTCCATGTTCGGCCTGTTTGACGTCATCATAAAACGCCTTCGAGCAGTTGAACACACCGCCAAGATTGACGTCGATAACGCG
>NZ_JBXGLH010000056.1:0-745 GCF_056892285.1 Haladaptatus sp. HS23
GGCACTGTCTAGTTTAGCTCCTCCTCAACAGGTGTTCGATTGTCGAGCGATTGATGCGGTCGCTGATGATTATAGTAATGCACAAATTGTTCAAGCCACTGCTGAACGGTCGGCCGACTGCCCACCCACGACGTATGAAAGCGGTCGATGCGCTGTTTGAGCGTGTGAAACCACTTTTCGATGAGGTTTCGCTCGGTATAGTCAAGGTGACCGCTCAATCCAATTCGGAAGAGGGCAGTCCGATACCCGTAGCCATCAACGAGAAACACCGCGTCCGAGAGATCGTGTTTCTCGGCCAATCCAGACAGAAATGAAGCCGCTTGATCGGTCCCATGCTGATCAAACACTTCGATACCGAGTAGCAGTTTTGTTTCGGTGTCTATTGCAGCGTACACCCATAACCACTCGCCGTTAATTTTGACAGCGGTTTCGTCCACCGCGACCCGCGTCGGCGCAGCCGACGGCGGGTCGGAAACGCTGTCAGCGAGCCGATGTACCCACTGAAAAATTGCCTGATGTGAGCGTTTTACGCCGAATAGTCGAAGAATTGCTTTTGTTTCTCTGAGCGAACAACCGGTCGCATGGAGGCGGACGGCGAACGCCCTGACGGGCGTCGCCGTCCGCTCATTCTCCCAACATTCAAGATTCGCCGTCTCTAACGTTTCACTGAGCAGTTCTTGGTTGAGCATAGACACCAAAACCACGGAACTGCTCGCTTCTTAAACTGGCCTAACTAGACAGTGCC
>NZ_JBXGLH010000005.1:0-378167 GCF_056892285.1 Haladaptatus sp. HS23
GCTGAGATGGGTGGACCACTACTCACGAACTGGCGAATTGAATCAATCACGTCAGGGACCGTCACGGGAACAGATACCGAGACTGGTGAAACGCGGGAATGGGATCGAGAACAATTAATACAACGACTCGGTGCTCGTGAATTCAGTGCAGAATTAACGACATTCGACCGTGTGAGCGTGACGAAAGTCGAGGAGTGGTCAGGGAGACATTCTGTTGAGGATATCGAAGAGGTGAAACCGTATGTGATCGCAATTGCGTACGGGAACAACGGAGAGAAGTTCACACAGCTGTATGCTGCAACCGAGTCAGATGACTGGGACTCATTAGAAGTGGTACAAGAGGATACAGCGATCCAGGACTTTAGCGACGAATTACGAAACCGCTTCGACGACGCTGTGAAGAAGACTATCGAGGTCGAACAGCGGTATCATTAAGTTAACCCACATTTCGTTCCTTCGTCTATTGGGTACCGAATATATATTCTATTCATCTTTCTGTTAATTAGATTCAAACCATCAGTAAAATAGCTCAAAGGGTTTTAGCCACCGAGCCACCAGCCGTAGAGTTGCTCTTGCTCCTCCGTATCCGGATGCTTCTTCGATTGGCCGTAGGTCTTGCCTTTGAGGAGTTGGCGTTCAATCGTATTCGCCGCGAGACGGAGTGCGTGGGTGGCGCCGTAGCCCTCCCCATCGGCTGTGAAGTACCCACGGTCGGTGACGAGCCGAATCCGTGCCAGCACCAGCGGCACCCCTCGGCTCTTTTCTTTATGCTCCTGGAGTTCGATACTGGCCTTGATTACACTCATCTCGCCATACTTCGAAGTCACGCTGTCGATCAACGCAGAGACGTCATCGTAGTTCATCTCATTGAGCAAATCGAGACCGAACACCTGCACAGCGCGTCGTTCTTCTTGTTCCCAGGTGAGCGCCTCGATGACGTCCGTCTTTGTGATGATTCCGATTGGCTCGCCCGTCTCGTTCGCCGTGACAACGAGTGAGGAAATTTCTCGATCGAACATCGTTTCGACTACCGTATCGAGTGGTGTGTCTCGCTGAACCGTCGCGACCGCATCGGACATTAAGTTCCGCACCGGCAGATCAAGCATCCGATCAGAAGTACCGTCACGTTCACCGAAGCCGCCGCGGTCACTAAACTCGTCTGACGAACCACCCTGGCTCTTGTTCCCCCCGCGTGTCGTGAATTCGATGACATCGTACAAACTCAGCATTCCTACGAGTTTGTCATCGTCAATGACTGGAAGGTGTGCGATGCGTCCTTCTCGGAGCGTGTTGAGGGCTTTCCCGAGCGTGGTCGTTGGGGATACACTGATGAGCTTTGTCGTGTACGCGTCATCGACGCTCACCGCGTCGAGAAACGGACTCACAGCCTCTAGGACGGCATCTGCAGTCACCACACCGAAAATTCTGTCTTTGTCCAGCACCGGGAGCGTCTTGGCGTTACTCCCGATCATGAGTCGTGCAACTTCACGAACATCCTCGGTTCGATCGACGGTTGGGACATGTTGCACTCGTGAACCAACCTTCGCCGAGGGTTGATTGGACGACGAGGACAGTTGTCGGCGGCTGACGATGCCGCGATACTCGTCACCATCCGTAACGACGACGGCGTTGAGTTCCTGATTCTCGAACGCACCGGCGACCTTTGAAAGCGGTGCCCCGATATCGAACTCGGTGAACTGTGTTGAAACTATCTCAGAGATATTCATTGTATTCTCTATACTAAGAGGGTATGTGGACGGTTATATCTGTCTCATCTTTTGACAACACGAGAGAATCGATTTTGAGAGGGGCTTTAGGGTCTCAGATTACATTCTCGAGATTACCTTGACCGCATCATCCACACTTATCGCCATTGAGATTGGTCGATTGCATTACTATAATAGAGGAGGATTGCAAGAGTCCCCCCATTTTGCAGAAAAGGACGCGCTCCACCGTATTTACTAGGTTACTACCGCCACCTCTCATCGGGAATGCGGTGTGATGCTTTTTGTTGACGTCGCCGAAATGGGAGTTCGAAGAACCTCGTGATTACAACGCTGTAATTAGCACCTTCCGTTTGTGATCTTTTGCCACGGGAGTCGGACTTGAGAAATCGTCTGTCACCCAATTTATCAAATCTGACTTATAAGCATCGCTAGCCAGTCTCTACTTGTTATGAATAACAACGAAACGGAAAATGGTGAATCCCACACCCAAACAACAAACCGTGACTCTTCTCGGCCACTGCCCAGTATTCAGATTATTAACGGTGTTTCGGATGCTGCTGGCTGTTCAGTTAAGGAGCTCGCCCCCCTTTATGAAGTCATCGACCCGGATGCATTGGATCGTCTCTATGCACCAACGTATCATGGGGACATGCGCTCTAGTGGCGAAGTGACCTTCTCATACGCTGGCTACCGGATCGTGGTCGATAGTTCTGGTACTGTCGATTTAACCCCAATCGAATCGTGAAACAAGTACAGACATCCTATCTACTACCACTCAAAGAATGATATCCCACGGTCGGTTTCCTTATGGATGACGAAAGCAGAATAATTCTGACACAAAACTCATGGGCTATCCCTTTGAGACGCCAGGTTACGCTCTCTAAGAGATCTCGAAGTCGAGTTACTACATACTGTTGAATATGACCGAGACTAACTCACCAAGCGAATTAGGAGATCTCAGGCGCTAAGCCCAAGCCCCGTCTTCAAGGAACGAGCAGCGTGAGCGAGTAGGAGGGGATACAACGTCCCCAGGACTATCCGATTTCTGGTGTGCGAACGACAGCTTTGCTCTCGTCAACGCCTGTGGAGACTGCGCTCCCTACAGGAACCATTTCAGATCATACAAAGAGTGCGTGGAAAAGGTGTTCATGCACGGTGGGGCTGGAATCTATTTCGGCAGTCTAAATTTTACAGAAATCCTTGCATGATGAATCGACCTAGTGCATCCTGGTCGGGCAGACCCACCTCATATTGTTGATCGAACCGTCTACGACGAGTCGCGGTTTCATCAAGCAAGTCCACACGATTCGTTGGTGCGATGAACAGAGAACTCGGGTCTCAATCGTCTAAGCGGGCCAGAGACTGGTACACGAAATGTTATTGACCACAACTTCGAAGATATCATGTATGGTCGTCTTCCCGGTTCGTGAGTATACGAGCTATGATGAGTTCGTGCGGGAGTGGTGTGCAGCAACCCTTACCGAAGAAGCGTGTTCACTAGCCGAAGCGCGTGAACGCGGATTGATTGATGAACAAGCCACACGGTTTCGGTGGCAACTACTGGGTGAACTCAACCCCGACGAATTGCTCATCAAGATTCCGAAGTGGCTTGCAGAACAGAAAGTTGGATTCACAGAGGGTGGCACCCCGACGGAGTTTATTGGTCGAATCGAGGATGAGACAGAGAAAGCCATTCTCTTCATCAATTCTACACCAGCCAAGCCGCTCATGAAACGGGCCCACCGCATCCATACGCTCGAAACCAGTCTCAATGAGCAGAACACGGATACTCACGATGCCGAGCAGCGAGCGTGGCTGCAAGATCGACTCACCAAGCAACGCAACCAGTATGCCACCGATCGCACAACGACAGGACTTAGCGAAGAATGGCTGCCCACCTCACAAATCATCCGAGCGGTTCGACGATCGAATCCCTGAGTCATGAACAGGAACGAAGGAATCACCCAGATAACCGCGTTTCTGACGTCTTAGTTGTTCTAGTTGCACAGACGATTCACCGGGCTAAGCGAACTGTAGTTTGCTCTATTCGTGAGTGAGTGATGCAGAGATGTCCAACAAGATAGCGCATCCACTACTGTCTACAATATCTGTGATCCCTCCAAAGATATAATAGACCACACTGCCTATCTATACGTATGACCGACCCAGGCCTCGAATCGTGGACGACGGGACTGACCGCCCGCGAACGCGTCAGAGAAATCGCGACTACACTCACGGAACCACAATCCGTCGAGTGGATTCGAGAGCAAGCGCAGATCTCCTCATGGCAGACGGCAAAGGATGAACTGGAGATGCTCGTGGAGTTTGGGCAGCTACAGACCGTTGCAGGTGACGACGGGAATACAAAGTACGCACCGAACTATCAACTCCGATATTTCCAGGAAGTCACAGAGCTCATCAACAACCACACGCGTGATGAACTTCGCGAGCAGATCGCGGATATTCAAGAAGAGATCGACGAATGGAAAGCTGATTTCGATGTCGACTCACGCGCCACGCTTGAAACCACGCTCACTGACGAGGGCCTCGCGAGCGAGGAAATTCGCCGCCGGAACACGGTGATTCGTCAGTGGGACCGATACGAGGACAACAAACGGCTCCTGAAACACGCCCTCCAGTTGTACGACGATGCGCGCTCGCTCCATCCTGGAACGAACAATTCATCTGATTCATCGCCCCCGGTTTCCCAGTAGTTGCTATCAATGATATTTCTTGCAAATAGAGCAAATCTCGACACGAGAACGCTTCTCACGCGTTTGCACAATACACTCCACACACGAGTTCCCAACGAAAATTCACCAATCGAACGCGTCTGGTACCGTACATCGTCCGGCAACAAGGTCGGTGTCCACGCCCGGATTGATGCACCGACGTTCCTTGGAACCCAATATCCAATCGAGGCGGCAGAACTCCAAGTTTCATTTGACTTCCCATCCACCCATGACTATGATTTCTACAAGATCCAGTGGGTCGAACCAGAGCGACAGCTAATGCTCGGCTGGCACCAAGATGAGACGCATATGGATCTCGGCAAGTGCCATTTCCAAGTCGATTTTGAACGGTCGACAGTCCAACGCGATTCAGCGAACTATCTTGATAGCCATCCACTGAACGTCTTCGACCAGCGGGTGAACCAGCTAGGAGCGATACTTGATGCGCTCATGTGGACGGATAAGACCCCATCTGTTCCAGAGCGGGCAATATACTGATCCAGTTCTGGCGATTTGAGTGAGTATTGGTGGACACACTCGAATATAGGAGCGTTATCCCGTCTCAGTAGATCATCTGTATTAGAAGGAACTAACTCCAATGCAGGATCGGCTACTGACGAGATCTTGACGCGAGTCACCAATCTGAGTCACGACGATCCACCGATCAACGAGCCACAGGAGTCCGAACAGTCCGGGCTGGTGTGTTCACCGCGAAATGGTACCGTACTCCCGAAGTTTCCCCCGAGATGAGGACTAGCTCGCTTAGAGAAAGCGATTGACAATCGTCTCTATACGCCCTTTGATTCCGCTGTCGCCTTGGACTGTGCCGTCATGGTCGATGGTATGCTTGACCCCGTACTTCTCAACCAGCAGCTCCTGGGCGTCTGCATCGTACTCAACAGAGAAGTCATTCTGCTCAAGTCGTTCGATAACCGGTGTGAATTTGTCTGGTGGGCCTGTCTCTTCTCCTATCTCCCCTTGCTTAGTCGTTTCCTCATCTTCTGGCGATGAATTTTCACTGTGGTTGATGGGTGCAAGGCGCGGTTCGGGAAAGCCGTAATGATGGACACCATTCTCACGTACACCCGCAAAGAGGTCGTCAGGGTCTGCTTCTTCCCACTCTAGCCAATATCCATTGAGCGCATTTTTGAACGCAACGATGACTAATTGCGTATCTGCTGGATACTCTGGGTTCGTGTCCGCTGTGGTCTTCGTACCATCATCAGTCGAAAATTTCCAATCTGCAATCGACTGTTCCGGTGGTCTCGCAACGACAACTCCATCGCTCGGATCGTCGTCGTCGGTGTCGATTACGCGATCCCCGACTGATAGTCGTGTCATGCTAAACTTTCCCATAATCCCGCGTAGCGACTGAGGGCCCATAAATCGATTGGCGTGCGAGTTAGTATTTGATACTAACTTGCAACCGACAGCGAGCGCGTCATCTCCATCGACTCACTCACAATCAGGTAGTGTGATCGGAGAACCCCCGATTTGAAGACAGTGAGTGGTCCAAGTGGACGAAGAATGATTTCTCGAGAGTAGTGATCTCCCAATTCCACTGCCGCTTATACTGCCCACAGGAAGTCAATCACCCAAAAACACCGATTTTAGAAAATCTGCCTCGCTGCTGTCGCACGTTCTACTTCGGTTATAGAACTAATCAGTCATCCCGAAACGGGTCGAAATCCCAGAACGCAGACTACTTTTCGCACGATCGTTCAGAGGATCCAACACATTACCGCAGATGTCTCTAACAGGTGGCACGCTCAATATGCACTACGAAGATCTGGTGAGGGACGTGCATTCTCCCGGTCATCTGTTAGTAGTACATACTAACAAGTGCCATCTACTCCGGAGTAGATGGACTTTTCTCTCTAGAGCACGTTCTCTCGAGTATGAGCACAAGCGAACGTGACGAACGCGGGCGCTTTTCCGCGAAGCACACCGACGACGAAGTCGTCGCCGCCGTGCGGAAGCACGAACCAGCAGCCACGAGCGAGGTCGCCGACGAACTGGAGATCAAGCGACCTAGTGCTGACTATCGACTGCGACAGCTCCAAGAGGAGGGCACGGTGACAAGCAAGAAAATCGGCACCTCTCTCGCGTGGAGTCTGACACCGGAGGCTGAACCATGAGTACCGATTCTAGCACCAACCACGAACCGCCGACAGGCACCACAATTACGCTCACTCGCGAAGAAAAGTGGTGGGTCGCAAAGGACGAAGAAACGAGCGTCGTCAGCCAAGGGAAGACGCGCCAAAAGGCACTCAAAAATCTTGATGAGGCACTCCAGGGCTACCACGGCGAGGGCGAACCTCCGAGCGACAAGAATCTCCGCGAGTTGGGGATCGATCCCGAACAAAACACGTCCGGATCTCTCGACGACTCGGAGATCTTCGACTGACTTCTCCTGACGACAATGTCGTATGCGCCGTTTTCTGGGAAGGATGTCGTAAAGGTAATGGTCAACAGCGGAATCTACGAGTGGAAACGCACACGGGGAGACCACGCAATCCTCCGGTGGGAGCCGCCCGAAGGGCACGACTCGGAAGCCCGAACCGTGCCCGTCCCACTCCACGATGAACTCAGCGCGGGCACGCTCCGAAGTATCGCCGATCAGGCCGGCGCGAAGGACTACCAAAAGTTCAAAGCCTGGATCGATAGCAATCGGTAGCCGCCACGCACAGATTTCATTGAGAGTACCGGGGGAGTTCCACTTCCGCTTATGGATTTAACCGGCAGAAGATCAGGTTCATGCTGAATTGAGAGCCTGTATCAAGCAGAGCGATATCTACAACTGAGAGATCTCGGTACGTCGAGAGAAAGTTCAAGCCTTTTCGCGTCCTTTCTACGTAAGTTATGGAACGATATGTCGATGGATATGTCCTCCCGGTTCCAACCGATAACCTCGATGCGTACCGCGAAATGGCCGCCGAAGCTGGAAAGCTCTGGATCAAACACGGTGCCCTCGAGTACTTCGAAGGGGTGGGAGACGACATGGAGCCAGACATGGACGGCATGTCGATGCGGACCTTTCCCCAACTCGCTAAAACCGAAGACGACGAATCGGTCGTGTTCTCATTCGTTGTGTACGAGTCTCGGGAGCACCGTGACGAGGTGAATGCGAAGGTGATGGACGATCCCGCAATGGACCCAGAAAGCTTCGATGAGGAGATGCCTTTCGACGAGAACCGTGTGGTGTACGGTGGCTTCCGCTCCATCGTCAGTTACGAGGAGTAATGCAATGCTATGTGGTAGTTATTGTCACACAGTAGTCAGAGTATCTTGATGATGGACATAGAATTTTGTGACCTCCAGCCAGTATAGGATACATGGAAACTCGACCACTCGGCGACATCGGTCACGACAGTTCGATCCTGACGTTCGGCGCCATCGCACTGAATTTCCTCGAACAAGACGACGCGAATCAAATGGTGGAGGATGTTCTCGATGCAGGCGTCAATCACTTCGACGTCGCTCCTACCTATGGTGACGCCGAAGTGAAACTGGCCCCCAAGCTGAACGAACACCGCGACGAAATCTTTCTCGGATGCAAGACCCAAGAGCGTACCTACTACGGCGCTTGGGGCGAACTCCACAAGTCATTTGAGCGTCTCGACACCGACTACATCGATCTGTATCAGTTCCACGCAGTAACCCGCTATGATGAACTGGACACTATCACAGGCGACTATCAGCCAGAGATGTCTCAAGGCGACCACGATCCCGGCGCACTAGAGGCATTCAAGGAAGCGAAAGAGGAGGGACTTATCGGTCACATCGGCCTGACGAGCCACGGTGATCCGAGCATTATTCGCACCAGTATCAAACGCATCCCCGAACTGGAATCGGTGATGTTTCCGTTCAACTACACACTCGACTCGAAAGAAGGTCCCGAATACAACTACCGATCCGTACTCGAGTTTGCCCAAGAGCGCGGTCTCGGTACCCTCTGCATCAAAGGCTTCGCGAAACAATCATGGCCCGAGGATCTTTCCGAGGACGAGCGTCCCTATGAGACTTGGTATGAACCGTACGATACAAAAGAGGAACTCGTTGACTGCTTCCGCTACGCGCTCTCGCAAGGCATGACCACCATCCCGAGCGCTGGCGATCCGAACCTGGTTGCGGACATTCTTGAAGCAGCGAACGAGTACGAGCCGCTCGACGAAGCAGAACAAGAGCGCCTACGTGAATCTGGACGCGATCACGAATCACCGGTTCCAGCACCCTGAACGCACGGCATCCGGAAATGCGAAAGCGGTATTCTTTGACATTCGATTTGTCTCGAACTCCCTAGCTAGTAGCAGCTAGTAACTGGGTCAATCACTTTTTTGGGGGAGTATATGTGATGTAACCGATTGCGGTATCCAACAATAGCAATAGAACGCGGCAAGTTGAGCGTGAAGAAGGGAATCAGAGATGCGTTTTCATTACGAACTGCGCACAGATTGATTCGGGAGTCCCGGGGTTAATCTACTTTCACTTATTTAGTCAATAATAGCTAATTTGTGTTTGCCGTTGTTGTGTATTCTACGTAGGAGTCTGTCCGGGAGAATTCATTGAAGTCACATACAACATCGCCGATATCCAAGTCTATGACGGCTTCACATTGGTTCAGTTCTACGTCCACGTCGGGCCACTCCAAGGCCGACTGCTAACACCACCACGACGCTTACGTGGTATGCAATATCTGGGACCGTACGTGGGCCAATGCCGATGATGATCGTGAAGATTCCGACGAGCGTTCCCAGTACTGCGAATGTTTGGACGATTATGGCGGTTGTAAACATTGAACGTGAATGGAGCCAGGTCATCACTAAGCCACCGAGAAGAACCGTCCCGATTACACTCTCGGCAATCATCGCCTCGTGATGTTCATAGCCACTGATGAGCACTCCCGCGTGAATCATTGCGGCAAGGAAGAATGATGCAGTCTCAACTCCTAGCAATACGCGCATGAGTCGTCTCATCGGGATTCCCTCGCTACTTCGGACTTTGTTGCGAAATCGTGTTCCTCTGTAATTCGACTCATTCTTTGATACTCCAGCAGGTGATTTCATGAACTAGAGGACGATAGCAGCCACGAAGACTATTTACTCGAACATGTTCGAACGAATCTTGAGGGTATGACGGCTCGTCTGTAGAGGTGATGGTTCCAACGTCATGCTCGAAACGACCCACATCCTGTAGTATAGAACACGCAAAGGCAAAACAGAGTACAGAGAGCGGTCGATTCATGGAACGAGGTCCGCCTCGCTTTGTCGTCTTCGGGTTCGGTGTCGTGCTTGGACTCGTCGTTGCGAATAAATTAGCAAATACAGGAGGGGTTTGAGCGGACTATGACGATCGAACGAATGGACAACGTCCTCATCGTGGTCGAGGACCTCGAAGCTGCGAAGGCATTTTTTGCGGAGCTCGGCATGGAACTGGAGGGCGAGACGCGCGTCGAGGGAGAGTGGGCGGACCACGTCGTGGGGCTCGAGAACGTCCAGAGCGACATCGCCACGATGCGGATCCCCGATGGCCACGGCCGCGTCGAGCTCTCGAAATTCATCACACCCGAGGCCACCCGCGACGGATCCGAGGAACCGGCGGTGAACGCCCTGGGAATCCGCCGCATCATGTTCACCGTCGACGATGTCGACGAAGTCCTCAACCGTCTCCGCTCACACGGCGCCGAACTCGTGGGCGAAGTCGCTCAGTACGAAGACGTGTACCGCCTCTGCTATGTACGCGGCCCCGAAGGCATCATCGTCGGGTTGGCCGAGGAGCTCGACGGAGCCTAGTGGGTTGCCCCCTGTTTTTCACCGAAACGCAAGGAGATCGCCTTGGCGTCGCACTCGGCCGCACGCATCGTAGCATCATCGACCATTCCAACGATATCCGCTGCGCTGCGATCCGGTGTCGCTCATTCCCGCCGCTACTCCCTTATCAGGTACGGTGTGATTCGAGACTCTCGAATATCTTTTTCCCCCTTCGTGTCGCGAGTTCTGACGGTGGGGCAACGCGATACGCGAGTTCGGTTCGGTGCTGCTCATCGGACGGTGAGTCGTCACGAAGAGTCGCGACCAACATTCCATCAGACGAGCGCAAGAGAATGCCGTCTTCGGTGACTGACGACCGCAATCCCTTCAATGACTGTTCAATGAGTTCTTGGGCTTCTGCTGGCTCGATTGTGAGGCGCACGGTGTCAAATTCTGGCCGATCGCGAGTCGTTGCTGTCATGGTTTGTTTTCATCAAAATGCAAGGCGGATACCCCGAGGCTTGACCTCGGGGAGGAAGCCGACACTTGATGACACAAACGACGTTTGATGGCAATCCCGACTCCCCAACCCAATATATGGGTTTAAGTATCTCTACTCATACTAATGAAGTATGGAAGTTGTTCGGAACATCCAAGTCAAACTCGACGTTCCTGAGAACGCACACAGCGTTCTTGATGAGACGTTCGAGCAGTTCCGACATGCGGCCCAACACGTCGCTGACCACGGATGGGACGACAACCCCTACAACATCACGGACACCAAAAATACGCTCCACGACGAGACGTACTCCGATGTTCGTGAGAAACTCTCCCTGCAATCCAGTCTCGTTCAAAGTGCCCGCAACCTCGCGGCGACGGCACTCGGAAACTGCAAAGACCGAATCATCGAAGAGGGTGAGAAAGCGAGTAAACCTGAGTTCCGGGGAAGCACCGTCGTGTACAACGGACGAACCATCACATACAGCGACGACCATGTATCCCTCGCCACCACCGACAAGCGCGTGACTGCTGAATACGTCAGGCCGGTCAACGAGGACGGGACACCGTTCGAGAATTACTGGACGGACGAATGGGAGAAACGCGAAGCAACGCTCCACAAGCGCGATGGCACGTACTACCTCCACGTTGCCGTGAAGAAAAACGTTGAACCTGATTCTTGCGACGAAGAACCCGAGAACGGAGTGGTTCTCGGCGTCGATTTGAACGTGGATGGATACTTAGCCGTCACCAGCACGGGAGCGTTCTTCGGTAATGCGGACTACCTCAATCACCGCCGCGACCAGTATGAGCGTCGTCGCGGGAACCTACAATAGACAGGCACTCGCTCCGCTCACCTCACAATCAAGAGCATCGGGTCACGGTTCGCCCGGTGGAGTGCAGACTACTTGCATCGCGTCTCCAAAGCACTCGTCCGTGAGGCCGTCGAAAACGATTGCACGGCTATCGCGTTCGAGAACCTGAAACACATCCGCAAACGTATCTCGAACGCCAGCAAGTTCCAACAATGGGCGTTCAAGGAACTCCAACGCCACGTCGAATACAAGGCTGAAGAACACGGTATCGACGTGGACGATGTTGCTCCAGCGTACACATCTCAGCGATGTAGTCACGGCGAATGTGGGTTCACGCACGAGGATAATCGCGATGGTGATGAGTTCGAGTGTCTGAAGTGCGGGAAGGAGTTGCATAGCGATTACAACGCCGCTCGGAACGTCGGGTGGCGCCTTGTTCAGCACTGGCTCAAGTCTGGTGCTGAACGAGCCACCAGTCAACTGGCTCTGAAGACAGGGACGTTGAACGCGAATGGTCGGTTTCGACCTACTGCATTACGCAGTTAGAGCGGGAGTCTACTGACAAGCCTCGGGGTCAAGCCCCGAGGCAGTTGACCGGGCTAGGTGTTTGTAAACCCATCTTTGATCAATTCGTTGTGGGATCGGGAACGAGAAGCTGGCGGCTACCTTGCTGGTTGCTGTGATCTTGGCCTGAACGTACTGTTGCTTCGGTGACTGTGTGATACGCCAGTAGTTATCGAGATAGACTATTTTATCTGCAGAAAGATTATTACACGTGAGGTCGAAGAAGTACTGATGACGGATTCATCGTCGAATTCAGAAACGAGCACAGATCCGTCCTATGTCCAGCGGTGGAAAGAACAGACGACGGGCTTCGATCGAGTGCGATCAGTAGCGTTCGCACTCCAAGAGCCACGGACAGCAGGCTGGATCGCCGACGAAGCATACGTTTCGGAACCCACGACTCGAAACCATTTGAGCCGACTCGTCGATCTCGGGATTCTCGTTACGGACGATACGAGTAACGGGCGAACTTACTATCCAGATCCGATTTACTCGCGATTGACCGCGCTCCGTGAGCTCGTGAATGAGAACTCAGCGGCCGAACTTGCTGAACAAGCCGCTGCGATACAGCGCGATATCGAAGCGTGGAAACATGAATACGAGGTCGGTGACCCGTCGAGCCTCCGAGCAACCGTCGCTGGTGAAGAGCTTATTGCTGAAGAAGCCCGTACTCGTCTCCGGCGAGCAGACGATTGGGCATCTGCGAAGTATCATCTCTCCCTGCTCCGAGATGCCATTGATCACTATGACACCTACACTGCTCGCCCCTCTGCCTCGGCATGACTGATTCGTCTGAATGGTCGGGTCTGCCGACTCACCATCGATCAGACCGAGGCATAGCAGTGAGTGAATCATTGTTGTGTCTTCGGCCGGATGGTGGATCACACAACCCGGATGAGGCAGCTGAGAAACGTCACCGCATCCTTCGAGCGCTGCGAGAACAACTCGACCGGCATCCGGCGATTACAAATGCACACGGCATTCCAGAGGGGTACTACGCCGAAGTGCGGGCAGAGGTTGAGCCTCGGTATTTTGGACGCGACGCGGACAACGCAACGTTCCGGGTGACATGGCACCCGACCCCGACGTTTCCACCAGGAACTGGCCTCGAAGACCGCGAACGCACGTCGCTAACTTCCAACTTCACCTTCCATTACAGCGAATCATCGGGGTTTGATTGTGGGTGGCATCTCGAACCAAATCCGCATGTCTGCGGTCATCTCCACTTCCAAGAACGGGAGTCACCGGACGAAAACTACGTCTATGACGAGTTCACGCTTACCGCAACCTCGGCCGTTGGAGTTCTCTGGGAAGTATTGGACGCTCTCGAAACCCGACTACGGGAGAAAGAGAATCCGTAGAAAAGACGATCCTGCTGAACTTAGAGAAAGCGATTTACAATCGTCTCGATCCGCCCTTTGATTCCACTCTCGCCCTGGACTGTTCCATCATGGTCGATGGTATGCTCGACCCCATACTTCTCAACCAGCAGCTCCTGGGAGTCTGCATTGTACGTAACAGAGAAGCCATTCTGCTCAAGACGCTCGATAACTGGCGTGAACTTGTCCGGTAGTTTCGCTTTTTGCTCGGTCGGCTCTGCAGCCGTATTCGTTTCACTTTCATTCTCGTCGGTGGGTGCTAATCGCGGTTCGGGAAACCCATACCGATGGACGCCATTGTCTTCTACACCGTCAAATAACTCGTCTGGCTCGACGTTTTGCCATCCCTCCCAATAGCCGTTCAGATCAGAGCGGAACGAGATGATGACTAATTGCGTGTCGGCTGGATATTCTGGATTCGTGTCGGCAGTTGTCATGGATCCGTCGCTGGTCGAAAACTCCCAATCCTCAATTGTCTGCTCAGGTGGTCTCGCAATGACAATCCCCACGTTTGGATCATCGTCTTTGATGTCGATCACGCGATCCCCCACCGACAACCGTGTCATGCCAGAGTTACTCATACGGTCGAATACCGACTGAGGCTCTATAAATCGATGGGTACGTCGATTAGTATAAGATACTAACTTATGAACAAGAGCGGACAGACCCCATTGTGTCTGTGATTTCCTAAGTCGTCTTCGAATCTGGGAATGATTCGGCGAGGTCATCATACGTGATTGCTTGGGCATCCCGTTCAGCAGCTTTCATTGCAGCATCATCGACAATCCCGACGATATCCGCACTACTGAGCTCGATAGATAGCTCGGCGAGCTCCTCATACTCCTCTTGATCGAGTTCGGTCGGGAGCGTTTGCAATCGCACTTTGAAGATTTTCTCCCGTGCCTCCTTGTCGGGCAGACCCACCTCGTACTGCTGATCAAAGCGACCACGACGAGTCGCAGCTTCATCGAGCAAGTCCGCACGATTCGTTGCTGCAATAAGCAGAAAGCTCGGGTCTTCATCGTCTAAGTGCGCCAGAAACTCGTTGACGACTTGGGCGTGCTCCCGGTGAAGGTCGTTCCCACGACCGGCAAGGAGTGCGTCAATCTCGTCGACGAAGATCACACAGCGCTCGAATTGCTCGGCCTCATTGAACAACTGATTGACTTGCTCAGTGGACTCGTTCACCCACCGGCTTTTGATATCGCCAGCGCTCAGCTCGAGGTATGGATGGCCGAGTTCGCCAGCAATGGCCCGAGCGAAATGCGTTTTCCCAGTGCCAGGTGGGCCATGCAGGAGGATGCCGTTTGGTGGCGAGACGTTGAACCGTTCATAGGCGGCATCGGTGTGTGAGAGCGGGCGAAGAACCGATCGCATTATATTGCGTTTGAGGTCATCCATGCCACCGACATCGCGAAACGTCGTGGGGGGTGCTGACTCCCAGTTAAATGTGAGCTCCGATGGAGATGGACCGCTTGTCTCTCTAGCCTCGTTATTAGGATTCTTAGTAGAAGACTGATCCTTTTGAGAGTCGGTTTCGACGTGCTGATCGAGTCTTTTCTGCGTTGGTTGTTTTTGTTGACTCGTCGCTGAATCTGTTGAGCTCTTTCCTTGATCAAGGTGGGCAAGCCCCATTATCTGGGCTGGAATGCATGCTAGCCAACTTAGAATCATTAGCCACGAATTATCAGGCATCGGTGCAACTCGAAACGGTTGTAAGATAGCTGCAAATTCGGGGGAAACATGGTTCCAAAGCGGAAGAAACCAAACTCCAGTAAGTGGAATTAGCCCGATGATCGCTCCTGAAAACCACCCTGGATACATGCTCTCTTTTTCTATCCGAGCTAAATACCTTAGAACCTCATAGAATACAGCTGTGATGAGGGGAGGCAAGAACCACATGGCTAATAAGCTTAGAATTGCCGAAATGAGTCCACCAAGAAATATCGAAAGTTCCCTACCGGTTAGGAATATCCCTATCGGGACAAATAGATAGCACAGTGACGCTACGATCGTTGTGACTGCAACTATGATCAAATTCTTCGAGCCGTAGCCCGAATTCTCTTGAGTTCTTGTGGACGTGATGTTTTCTTGATCGTCCATAGTCCGTATTATAATCCTCTTCGATTACCCAAATATATTCTGTTAACAGGTGTCATCTTGATCGAGAGTTGTTGGTCGATGAGTCGGTCCATTCCCCTAATGTCTGCTGTTTTGAGCCAATCCCATCCTGGGATTCATTAATGATTGGGTTTTCCCGATAGTGTTCCAAACCTGCTTCTGCCCAATCAAGAGGGGACCGGTCGAGATTTCGCAATGTGAAATTCGTTCCCGAGCGGGCGTCTTTAGCTGCACGTTTACCGCCTTTCTTCGTGTAATGTGCTCCTCTTTTCCCGGCTCTACTTGCGTCTTCGACAATTGTTCCTTCAGCTTTTGACCCAAGGCCATCTTTTATTCCACTACTAGCTGAAGTGGCTCTATTTACGCTACTGTTGACTCTCTCACCTACTTTTCCACCAGTAGTCCGCTGATCAACGGAATTCATTCCTCTCCGGACTTTACTTCCACCAAACCGAGCCTGCTTCATGATACTCGCACGGCTCGACTCTTGTGACCCGCCTGCTGATGCCGACGACCGACTTCCAGATGTCCGCTTCCGCCGACTGCGTATCCGACCAGGGACAAAACCGGAGGACATGGCTGTTTTCAACCCATAGACGGCAGGTGCGACCAAGCCAATCAGCCAGAAAAGGAATGACTCGAGCACATCATTGAACGAACCAGGATCTGACCCTGCAGTGGCTGCTGCCTGTGTAGCTGTGCCAGATCCAGTAGCACCGATCGCAGCAGCGCCAACATACATGAGGGCAGCCATGAAGATCCCTGCGAGAAACAGCGAGAGCGTCGCGTTGATGAACATCTTCGCCGCTTTCGCCGAATCCTCGAACGGTCCGAAGTCGAGATAGAGCATCACTGCCAGAATCGGTAGCGTCACAAACATCGCCACGAAGAGGAACTCCCGAATCACCAGCATCGCAAACAACAGGAGAATCCCAGCAATCGAAGTGACACTCAAAATCACCATGCCGACTGCGACGACACCTGCTGAAGCGGCTGCACCCTCCATTCCGGTTTTGAGCACTTGCGTCCCGAATGCGCCATAGCTCTCGGGGGAAATGTAGGCGATGACGGCGTTCACGAGCAACAGGCCGAAATGCATGAGCTGGCGACCAACGGCAACGAAAATAATCGCCTTGAGCGCCTTCCAAACCAGGATGACACTATCCACGTCGGCTTTCTTTGAAAAGGGCTGTGAGGCAAAGCCAGCCATCACCACGACCACCAGCAATTGGGGGAAGATACCCAACAGGTGGTCAAACGCCTGGAGGTACTGCGGATCGGTATAGGGGCTATCAAAGACCAGGAAGGTGTACACACCACCGGACATCAACAGCCCAACAAAGCCCATCAGCTTCGTCATCAACCAGGTGAACAGATCCGCGATCCACCCGGTGAATCCAGCGGCAAGAGCGAACGACATCATCTCTGCGGGGAGATGGCTGACGTCGGCCACGAGGTTGGGAACACTGTGAACGATGGTTGTGCCATGTGATTGGAGGGTGGGGATCATTGGGTGTCAAAAAGATGGTGTTTGCTTGTATATCAGTACCATCTCGTAAAAATATTTTCTTAGATATTCTGAATTATTGTCGACGGAGATAGTGAAATGGAAGATAGAATAGCACGAATGCGATGACAGCCACGAACCCCTTACTCAGTGCCATCAGTGCGCTGTAGATGTTGAACGGTGTCGGCGCAAATCGAATCTGATTGTGCGATGAGGCGTAGTAGAGTCCTCGTGAATCGTTGGCGACACCGCGAAACGTCGCTTCGACCGCACTCTCATCACGCGTGACGACAGCAACACCATCACTGTTGGTGGTGACACGGCCCTTAATGGCTCCGTGGAGATAGATCGATTGGTTAGTGATCGGGCTCCCAGTCTGGGCGTCAGTGAGATCGATCTGAACGCGTTTCTTACCCTGCTTCGTGAGTGTGAGCGAAACTGGGCGTTCAGAGACAGTTTTCGTTTTCAGTGGGATCGCATCGCCATGAATGTCGTAGAGCGTGGTGAGTGGCTGATCGACGTTCGTAATAACCACACGAGTGGACGCTCGTGGCGGAACCGACGAGAGGTTGACGGTCGGCTTGAGCGGTGCAGCCTTTGGAGCGAGCGGAACGGTGCGAACGCGACTAACAGTTGCCATCGACGCTGCCTGTGAGGCTGTGCGAGCAATCGCTGGCTTGCTTCGAATGGCGATCAGCTGTTTTTCGAGCACGTCTGGTGGCGGGACTGTTCTCTGTGAAGTGGTGATGGGTGGTGAAGAGCGATTGACTGACCTGTTGAGCGGGATTGACGGCTGTGATGTATTGAGTGAGAGCGTCGTGTTAGGGCGCTGGGTGCCGATCGTTGCATTTCGGTACCGATGCTGGGAGTAGACGCCCCAGACATTTTCAAGGCGCATCTGCCCTGATTTGAACGACGCATAACTCCAGTGTCGACGAGTGGTGAATGTTGTTGGTCCATCTAGGTGGAGAACAATCCGTTTGAGTTTGCCGTTGTCAGTGACGAGGGTTTGTGTTGCGTTGAGCTGCTGGTTCGGTGTGATCACGACGGGTGCTGCATCGCGGACGGTATGCGAAAGGAGAGTGGTATTTGAGGTCACATTCGTTCGCTCCCAACCAGAACTTGTCCGGATATAGACGGTCTTATGAATGGCCAGCTGTGTTGTGATCGTTCCTCGAACGACCATTGTCGTTCGGCCGGTCGCCTGTGCGTTCGTGTATATGAGCGGCCGCGATGCTCTGGCTTCGTCTGTGGTTTCCTCGGAAGCCCATCTTTGTGAGCCAATTCTGAGTGACCGATTGATAGACTGGCTCGTGAGAGAATAGTTGATGCAGGTCTTGGTACCATTCGTGACTGTACAGGTCTGATTTGGAATCGCCGTCGAGTAATCGAGCGAGGCGAGAATAGACCCGTTTCGGGGAAGCAAGAAGAGATTTTGTGATGATGTGTTCGGTCGTCCCAGACGGGTTTGGGTTCCGTTCTGCGTCCCGAGAATCGTCACATGCGCATTTGTGACGACAGTTCCGTTCGTACGATTCGAATCAGGAAACCACACGCTCGTCGAGCGATTGTGCGGAAGGTTCTGGAGGTTGGTGCGACGGTACTCGGCAAGCGTCTGATTGTGATGCCCGACTTTGTGGGACGGCTGGGACGTTGCATATGTGAAATCACGAGCCCGGCTGGCATTTGCTGCCGAGATATTCGGGGACTGGAGAACCGTACGGAGGTCTGGCTGAATGAACGGTGGTAGTGCACCGATGGTGGGGTCTGGGTCATCAGAGACGAAGACGTCAGTGGCGTTCGCGAATCGGTTGGTGCTGACGCCAGTTGCAAATGAACTGAGTAGCAGAAGCAGGACAACGAGTCCAAGAATGAGTGGCCGAAGACGTGTGTCCGAGAGTGGTGACATTCGTAGGGAAAGCGTGTCTAGGGCGATGGTCAGCCGATGGTATACAGGAGACTGGACGAGCGCACCGTCGTTAGAAGAACGGTGGGACGATCATCCCCGGAGCGAGATTTTCGAAGAGCGTGACGAACACATTATAGCTGACCGAGAGCACGATCATGCCAGCGCCACCCCAGAGGGCACGCCAGCCCCACTGTGTGCGACTCGCGTTCCGCCCGGAGACAAACCACAGCGCTGCACCGACGAGGAAAACGATAACTCCAATCTGGCCCAGTGTGGTGGCGACAAACTGTTCGATCTCACTGAGCGAGTTGTTGATCTCGCTTTGTTGAGCAGCGGCAATACCAGTACTGACACCGAACGCGAGCAGGGCAGTGGCCAGAGACGTAATTCGATGGCGGGATGGGTAGTGCATACACGATTTCATTCTTTTCCCCGTGATAAAAACTTTAGCCCTTATGAATAATATACTGAATTTTAGCTGTCGTAGGGGAGCAATCTGGGATCATTTTAAAGATGGGTTCGGACAATCAAGATAGTCGATACTCATCTTCTCCCAGCAAAGACGAGCATTGATCCCGTATTCTTCCACGTGTTTCGCATTGATTATTCACTATATATTATAGTAGGATTTAAGTAGCGAAGATTAGTCACTCCAGTATGACTAATTCAGAATCCGACCAAGGCGACTCTGCTGACAGACATGAGAATGAATCCGGTCTTGATTTTGCTTCGTATAATCTCCCAACCGATCTCACCGCCTTTCAGGCACACCTCTTGTGTCTTATCTACCGCTTAGGACCAGCCGAGGGCGTTGATTTGCAGGAAGCCTTGGAAGACCTCTATCCTGAGCCGATCAATCACGGCCGATTGTATCCCGGCCTCGATCGACTCGTTGAGAAAGGGCTGATCTCGAAGCAGACGAAAGCAAGCGATAAGCGACGGAATGCGTATGCGACTGTCGGTCGTGGCGACTGGGCGGTCGAAGAGTATCATCGATTCATGCACGATATTGTGATGTCGGAGTAGCCATAAAAGATAGAACTTGATTCAGGGCCGCTAAGGAGACAGTTTGGCAAAAAAGAGGTGAACCAACTGAATGTCAATAGTCAATGAGGCGACAGCACACAAATCAGCTCATGACCAAATATTGACAGTCAAACCAGAACCGCGACCGCCAGTAACTCCGGGGTGTACTGTTTATCAGATCTACGTAATTACGGATTCAGAGGCGGGATTCATACTCGAATTCACCGTTGAACGCCCGTTCAAGGATGCGTTCCATGTCGTCCTGATCCGTAATACGTGGATTGCCAGTGAGACTTCCGTCATTGAGTGCTTGCTCGGCTAGTTTTGGAATCGCTTCGCGCTCTGCCGCCGTGGCGTCTAACGTCTCGGGAATTCGAACCGAGTTGCCGAGTTCACGTACTGCCCGAACAGCCTTGTAGGCCTCCAATTGCGTCTGGCGGTCGATGGACTCACCGAGAGCCTCGGTAATAGTGCAGAACTCCTCGGGTACCTGTGGCAGGTTGTATTCCATTACGTACGGAAGAAGGATCGCATTGACCAATCCGTGTGGGACACCGAACTGGCCGCCGACTTGATGAGAGAGTGCATGCACCGCACCCAGCCCAGCACCGTTGAACGCCATACCTGCCTGCATGCTCGCTCTCGCCATCGCCGTTAGTGCGGCTGGATCGCCGTTACGATACTCAACAGCACGGGTAAGATTCTCGCCGACCTTTTCGATCGAGTCGAGCGCGAGTGCAGAGGTCTGACTTTGCGCCTTAATTGAGACATATGCCTCGATTGCGTGCGTCAACACGTCCATCCCGGTCGCGGCTTTCACCGGCGGTGGAGCGCTCGCTGTCAGATCTGGGTCGATGAGTGCAAGGTCTGCGAGAAGTTTCACGTCCCCAATCTCTTCTTTGATGTTGGTCTCGGAATCCTTCACGATACACCAATGGCCAACCTCACTCCCAGTTCCGGATGTTGTCGGAATGTAGATACTCGGTGGGGGTGCCTTGTGGACATTTCCGCTGCCCTTGAAATCGAGAATATGACCGTCATTTGCTACGACGATCGACATGGATTTCGCGGTGTCCAGCGATGACCCACCACCGATCCCAATGACGAGATCTGCGCTAGCGTCGTCGTAAGCGTCCGCTGCCTCGTGAACGACAGTATCTGTCGGATCGGGTCGAACGCCGTCGAAGATCGCATACTCCTTTCCAGCCGACTCGATCGAATTGAGGACTGGATCGAGGACACCTGCTTCGCGAACACCCTCGTCGGTTACAAGAAGTGCTCGTTCCGCGTCGAACTGTTCAACATATGAGCCAACCTCGTCTGATGCTCCACGTCCGAACACTACCCTGTTCGGCACGTTCCATTCGGTCAATCCTTGGTTCATTGTTATTGCTTTGTTTTCCGTGATTATCGCGAGTGCATGACCGTCACTGGGTTCCGAGTTCCGGTTCTATGAGAGATAGTACCAGTATTTAATCCATACCTGTTACGCCCCACACCTATGAGTATTTAAGTGAAGTCCTCCCCGATGGAATTGGCGAATCCTCTCCATGTAGAGGTAGAATGAAAGCTGTGAGAGCTCACCTAAGCATCTTCGTCGAGTGGGTACAGCGGACGAGGGATGTGATCGTACTCAAAGCGTGACAGATCCGGCGAACAAAGCCCGGGTGCGACCACCTCACGAATCGTCTCAACTAGCGGTTCGAAACCGGCACGGTAGTGAACCGTGCTCTTGAGGACGATCACATTTACTTGCTTTAGTTGGAGGTCGTGTGATCGGAACACTTCCGGATCATATGGCTGCTGTCGGTGTGATCCGACGATAATCTCGACGCCATCGCACTCGAGGACGGCCGTCTGTCCGAACGTCACCTCGAGACCTGTCGACATTGGGCCTTTGTTCCGGTACGTTCCATCAGAGATGTTCTGGACGGTGGCTTCTATTTCAATCGGATTGCCGTTGTCTTCGATGTGACCACCCAATTCGACGGTGACTCGTTCGCCGACACTCGCTTTGGCCACCGCATCGACTACCGTCGGATCGATAAGTGTCGCAACTGCAACATCCTCGACGTCTGCATTGAGCAATGCTTCGAGGAGGACAGTTCCATCTTGTGCGCTCCCGCCCCCCGGATTATCTGCGATGTCGGCAAGAAGTAGCGGTTGGTCGTGATCTTCGTCCGCCCATATCGACGCCTCGGCCGCCGCATCCTCGACAGTAATATACGACCGATCGAACTCGTGGCGTCGCTCATACGCCGACGTAGCCAGCTGTGTGCACATTTCGCGCGTTTCCTCGATGCGTTCCGCATCAGAGACTCCTACAATGCTGAATCCTGCCTCTGGAACGTCGGCATACGCGAACCCGCCGAAAACCGAGATATCCGGAATATGGTCGTCTTCAGCATCGTTTGCGTCAGTTAGGAGAGATTGCATTGGCTCAATCTCAGTTCGTAATGGAGGGAGGGGTGGAAGGAGTGGTGCCCGCTCGACGACAACTCGTGGATTTATCTCGCCAGCGAACGTCGATGCAAGCACTCGAGCCGCCTCCTCGCCAGTCTCGCCAATATCGACATGTGGGTAGGTATCGTAGCCGAACAACCCGTCAGCGTTCGCAGCCATCCGTTCGGTGACGTTCGCGTGAAGGTCGAGGGTTGCCAAGATAGGAATGTCTCCCGCAACCTTACGAACGCGCTCCAGAATTGCACCGTCACCATCTCGTTCATTCTCACTCACCATTGAACCGTGAAGTCCGAGCAAGACGCCATCCGGATTGGATCGCTCGATCTCATCGACGAGCTGCGTGAGGAATGAATCGAGTGCCTCGGTAGTCACGATCCCACCGGGCGTCGCGTTCGCCGCCACGGTGGGAACGACGTCCCACCCGTGGTCGTCGGCGACTCGGATAAACCCGCCAATGTCGGTATTTGTTCCTCGAAATTCGGGGATGATATCGTCGCCGAAGAACAACGAGGTATTTACAAATGCTTCATAATCGGTGGTGAGCGACGAGAACGTGTTCGTCTCGTGCTTGATTCGACCGACGACCACCGTCTTCGTGGACATCGTCAGAAGGGATCCTCCATTTCGTTGTGTTCGATGACGACGCTGTCTACTGTCGTGAACGCCTCAACGCCCTCGTAGCCACCTTCCCGTCCAAGACCGCTTTCTTTATTTCCACCCCACGGGCTCTGGGGCATTGACACGGGGAACGTGTTGACCGTGACGAGACCGTGATCGAGTAGATCGGCAATGCGGGTCGCATGCAATCTGTCAGTCCAGACGGACGCCGCCAGCGCATACGGCGAGTCATTTGCTATCTCAACGGCTTCAGTGATTGACTCGACGCTCAGTATTGAGAGCACCGGGCCGAATATCTCCTCGCACGCGATTTGCATGGGCGGTGTGACGTCGTCAAATACAGTCGGTTCGACAAAGTGACCATCCTGTAGATTTGGATTATCTGGGATATCGCCGCCGGTCCGAAGGGTCGCTCCGTCCTCTTGAGCCGTTTCGACGTAACTGAGGATCTCATCCTGCGCTTGTGCCGAAATAACTGGCCCCATATCAGTCGCCGAATCGAATCCAGAACCGAGAGTGATCCGTTCTGCTTTTTCGACCACTAGGTCAGTGAACTCCTTTTTCACGTCCTCGTGGACGAGGGCACGTGAGGTGGCGACGCAGTTCTGTCCGGCATTCGAGAAAATCCCCTGTGCGACGCCACGTGCTGCGTTTTCAATGTCCGTATCAGGGAGGACGATCGCCGGTGCCTTCCCTCCGAGCTCAAGGTCGACCGGCGTGATATTCGCTGCCGCCGCCTCCAGCACCTGCTGACCGACTCTGGTCGACCCAGTAAAGGTGATCGCATCGACACTAGAGTGATCGCTCAGGGTTGCTCCGATCTCACTTCCTGGCCCAGGGACGATGTTTACGACGCCAGCGGGAAACTCCTCGACAAGGAACTTCCCGTACCACATCGTGGATAGTGGTGCCTGGCTCGGCGGTTTCGCAACAACTGTGTTCCCCGTCACAAGCGCGGCCGCAATTCCCCGTGACCCCAGGAGGAGTGGGTAGTTCCATGGGATGATGTGTGCCGTGACGCCGTACGGGACACGTTTCGTGTAGTTGAAGCGATTCGTCGGTGTCGGAACAGTGTCTCCCCGAATTTTGTCCGCGATGCCCGCATAAAAGCGGAATTGCTGGGCAGTCTCCATAACCTCACCCTCCGCCGTAGCGAGACATTTTCCAGTCTCTGCGACGAGGAGTTCGCTGAGTTCGTCCTGATTCGCTTCGATACGCTCTGCGACGGTGAGCAACGCTTGTTCCCGCCGGTTAGGACTGCTTTCTGCCCACTTTTTCTGTGCGTCCGCCGCCGCCTCAACTGCGTCGATCGCATCCGTACGTGTCCCGATTGAGACAGTACCGACGGTTTCACCCGTGGCAGGGTTTTCAATGCTGGATTCCTCCCCGTCTCTGGGCTCACCCGCGATTTGCATATCAAATGAGTGCATGTCACTCATATTCCCCGTATTCCGCCTAAGCGTTACTCGGTTGATGTGGGATTGTTTATAACCATTGAACGGTGCCCGAAGTTGGTCACACTCATGGCGCTAATGAGATCGCAATCCCTGGCGATACGATAATGTCACAAGAGGGTGATCCGACGCTCTTTATTTCTCTTGGCTCTCGATAGCGATCTCCAATATACTCGTCTGGGCCGCTACTCAGGGGCAGACTGGATCTGCAAAAAGGTCAATAGGCAATTGCCAGACACCAATGTGAACCGCCTTGGAGCTTGACCCTGAGGCACTCACTCTACTCCGCCTATAGATTCCGACCGAAAGGCGAGCAG
Source organism: Haladaptatus sp. HS23 (assembly GCF_056892285.1). Taxonomy (NCBI): domain Archaea; kingdom Methanobacteriati; phylum Methanobacteriota; class Halobacteria; order Halobacteriales; family Haladaptataceae; genus Haladaptatus; species Haladaptatus sp. HS23. The sequence continues at coordinate 24,881 of NZ_JBXGLH010000005.1, forward strand.
TAACGAGCCCTCGACAAGTCCGTACTGATTTGCATAACATGCGAGAACGTGTAGCATGAGGAAACCCTTGATGGCGTATGCGATCATCGGGACAATTGAATGGTTTGATTCCAACTACACGTATGTTCAACCGATTAGGGCATTACCGACCCGGAGGTATATAATGTTCAAACGGAATCTAGTCTGGTTGTGACGATGCAAAATGATCGAATATTCATTTCGGATTGAACACAAAGGTTGCTGGACCGAAGGAATCAATGATGATTTTCCGAACTTACAGGCATCGATAATCTACTCCTATCTTATTCGGGAAACGAGTATTACAATGATCGAGGTAACGCAGGTTGAGGAAAATGAGATTGACAACATCGTTGACTGGCTTCAAAACCACCCGATAATGAACACGAGTCGGCTGGTCAGTTATACGAGCGCCAGCAACCGGGGTATCATCTGTCTGGAGGGAGACTATGACGTAGATACGGAGCCTGTCCTGAACGTGTTGCTTCGGAATAGTTGCTTTCCAACGATTCCGGCGACAGTCGCCCATGGCCGCGAGCACTGGGACGTTCTTTCTCCAACACACCAGCACGTGAGTCAAGCCCACGAGGAACTACAGCAACTGGGATCTGTGGACATAGACTCACTCTACTCGACCGGCTTTGAACAGATGTTTACGGGGTTGCTCGAAGTCAAGAAGGCCATCCAAGATCTCTCTTCCCGGCAACGTGAGGTGCTCTCGCTCGCGATTGAGGAGGGTTACTACGACTCGCCTCGATCATGTAACCTCGAAGATCTCGCCGAACTCGACCCCACGAGTGTCTCAACAGTCGGTGAACACCTTCGGCTCTCTGAGTCAAAAATCCTGAAAGCAATCGAACCAATGCTCGACCAACCTACTGAGGATGCTTAGAACTCGTCCAGATATTCGTCGTGCTCCCATTCGGATACGTGGTTCATCGAGCGGTTGAACTCATCACGCTTGAGCTGTATGAACTCCTCGACGAGCGTCGAACCGAGCGCATCTGCGATGACTTTGTCGTCTTCGAGATGGTCGAGTGCCTCCCAAAGGGTACGGGGGAGACTCTCGTACTCCTCCTCGTATGCGTTCCTGATCGTCGGTTCTCCTGGATCAATCTCATTTCGGATACCGTCTAGTCCGGCGGCGTACGAGGCCGCAATACCGAGATAGGGATTGCACGCCGAGTCGGGAACCCTATGTTCGATGCGCGTCGCCGATCCGAGTTCAGGCGGTAGGCGAAGTACCGTCGAGCGGTTGTCGGGCCCCCACGCGATATTGACTGGTGCCCAGATACCGGGAAGGAGCCGTTTGTACGAGTTGACTGTCGGCGCACAGATTGCCGTTAGTGCCTTCATATGCTCCAGAAGTCCCCCAACGAAGTATCGTCCCGCCTCGGAGAGTCCAGACTCACCCGATGGGTGCGTTCCTGCAGGGAACTGGATATCGTCTGTATTGCTCTCAAACTTATTTTCCGATCTATCGTGGTTCCAGAGACTGAGATGGAAATGCATCCCGTTGGCATCTTCATCCGAGTGAGGCCGAGGCATGAGCGACGCCTTGTGACCGTGCTGTCGCGAGACGGACTTAATCATATGGCGGAGGAACATGATGGTATCCGCCGTCCTTAGGGCGTCATCATACTCAATGTTAATCTCGTACTGCCCTGGTTGGGACTCCTGGTGAACACCAAGGATGTTAGTTCCTGCCGCTTCCATTGCGTTCGTCCAGTCCCGGATGAGTTCCGACCCCATATCGAGAGCATCAAGATCGTAGGAGCAACGGTCGTTAAATGGAACCCATCCACCCTCATCGTCGGGGCTTAGGAGTGAGAACTCGGTCTCGACGCCGACACATGCCCTGTATCCCTCCGATTCGAGGTCATCGAGAACGCTCCGTAACGCGCTCCGACTGCAGAGGTCGAAGCGTGACCCGTCAACGTTGGTTAGCTCAGCAAAGACAGCAGCTGTATCATCGGCCCATTTCACTGGCGTCACTGAGTCGATGTCGGGCATGGCCATCATATCACCAGCTTCGGAACCGTATTTCGGATCGTTAAGAAGGCCGGGCTCGAGGGTCATTTCCGCAATCCCATTTGCAAACCCGACCCCCTCTTCGATCGCGTGTGCGGCCTCATCACTGGGCAAGGTAATCCCACGGGCGACACCATTGAGGTCTGTCCAGACCAATCGGACCGTTTCGTACTCTGAAAGGGAGGTCATTGAGACAATGTGACAAGGTGAGATGGGAAGATATTACTTTACCCCCAAACCTACGATTTATTAATAGTAAATTCAAATACAGCATATTTCAACAAGGCTACACCAGGATGCAGTCCAACTTCCCCGTTTTTGCAGGAAGCTATCGGTAGCGGTGCTCTTTCAAATATAGAAATTTACCTAGACCGGCAATCAGAATAGCTCAACCACGTGCTGGATCTCTTTATAAGAATGCGGGAGTTGTCTCCTGCGGACAGTGAGTCCGCTTAAGAGTCACCACCAACGTCGCTACCAGCAGAGCTACTAGCGGTGCTACCAGAGTCACTACCAGCGTCGTTAGAATCGGTACCTTTCGTCTTTGCGCGGTGGGCCAGGGCGATATCCTCCTCTGGCGAGCGAACCATTCGATGGCGGCCTATTACGATGAAGTAGATGATACCGCCCACAAACCAGAGGGCAGCCCCGAAAACACCAAGCCGATAGTCCGGGTTCAAAAAGAGGGCCACGAGGGTGACGACTGCGATAACGAGCCCAATGACCCCGCCGAATACACCTAGTGGGGCCTTATACGGTCGCTCAAGATCAGGATGTTCGTTCCGCAGTTTGAGGAACGCCAGGCACTGCATGACGTATGAAATCACAGCGCCGAACACCGCCATGTTTAGCAGCATCGCTCCCACAGGACTGTCGCTCGGCACGAGCCAAATCACCAACGCCGCAGCGTAGCCTACCAGAGCGCCGACGATCAAAGCTATGTGCGGCGTCTTACGATCATCGTGAGTCGGAGAGAGCCAACGTGGGAAGTAACCCGCCCGGGAAAGCGAGTAAATGTTACGCCCGTATGCGTAAATGATGGCATGGAAACTCGCCACCAGGCCGGCCACAGCGATCAGGGAGAGCAACGCTGGGCCTGTACTCCCTGGGAAGATAGTTTTGAACGCAAGGAACAGTGGGTTGTCAGCCTGGCCCACCTCTGCGGCACCAGGTGAGATGCCAGCGCTGAGGAACAACGTCAGAAACGCTGTGACCAGCAGTGTCCCGATACCCAGCATTGTGGCCTTGGGAAGATCCTCTTCGGGATTTTTCGCCTCTTCTGCCGCTAGTGGCAGTTCTTCGATTGCGAGGAAAAACCAAATCGCGAATGGCAAAGCCATGAAGATGCCCTTGATACCGCGAGGCAAGAACTCACTTTGGCCTGGATCGGCGGGCACAGTCATCGCCAATTCAAGATTAAAGTGTGGAATTGCGCCAATGAAGAAGACGGATAAGATACCCAACGCGACGAAAGTGATGAAAACCGTGAACCAGAAGCTTTCCTTAACTCCCCACACGTTGAGGCCCACGAAGATGGCGTAGAATATCGCCCACCAGATCGGATCGGGCATCCCAAAGCTGAACAGCGCCTGCGTTACGGAGTTCATGTAGCCAGAGATACCGACTACGATGACGGCTGGAGTGATGACGTATTCCATGTTCTCGGCTAGACCAGTAATAAAACCGCCCCATGGACCCAAAGCTGTGCGCCCGAATGAGTAGGCACCTCCAGTGTGAGGCAGCGCTGGCGACATTTCTGCGATGGAGGAAGCGAGGCCTAAGTACATGACGGCAACCACAATTGTAGCAATTAAGAGGCCTACGAACCCACCAGCCGTGAGACCGAAGTTCCAGCCGAAAAAATCGCCTGAAATGACGGCGCCGACACCAAGGGCCCATAACCCCAGGATCCCTACCTCCCGACTCAACTCACGGTCTTCAAAATAGCTATCATCAACGTCGTTGTACGTGACCCCTTCTTGCTTCTTTGGCATTGTTCCGGTCTATATCTCTTTTTTTCGAATCATCATGATTGCGTCCCACATGTGGGATTGTTTAACAAGGGCCATCCTGAAGAATTATCGCATCGGTTTTAGTGACGGTTTGTATCAGTGTGGTTCGTATGGGATGCCGATGCAACCGCTAGACGGGGGACTGGGCGGTCGAAGAGTATCACCGATTCAGGCACGATATTGTGACGCCAGAGTAGCCATCAAATCACCTCTTACTGCTAATTGTCGCCCTCTCAGTTCTACTATGGGATTTGAGTCACGACTGGTTCTCTCACGGGAACGCTCCTGCGAACGGAGAGAGTGCAAAAATAACTGTCCCCATCGCGAGCACGCCAAGCAGCAAGAAGACGGTGTTCGCGAGTGTGCTCGCAGCACGAAGACGTGACAGTGAGATCCGCCGCCGAGAGAATGGGAGGAACGGCTGGATACCACTGACCGTAATGATGTCGCCAACGAGATGGACACAGATACCGAGAACACCGATGACAAATCCGAGTCCGACAAGCGTTCCGGGAGTGAGTGCAGCAAGTTGCTCAGTCGCGATTGTGACTGCCGTGATAGTGGTCGCTGGAAGGACGGTCGTCTGCAGCCAGTGCGCAAGTGGGACGGTAAGATACCGTCCAAGAAGCCAGCCACAACCAGCAAAGAAGAGTCCTGCAATACAAGCAGTCAGCAGCGAGTGACTCACTCCACGGTGCGAGAGTCCAGGTATCCAGTGGTCGTTATCAGGAAGCGGTTCAACGAAGAGTAGGCCAAGAGCGAGCAATCCAGCAAGTGCGAACTGGTTGCGTACGATGAGGGCGTAGGAGATCGGCGCAAGAGTAAGGAGCGTGATGCCGATGTGGCCGTGTCGGTACATGCTAAGTCTCCTCTGTGTCTAATTCGAACTCGTTCTGCGACTAGTATAATAGTTTTGTATCAACTGTAGACATCACCAAGATAATAACAGAGAACTATGGATGTCAAAATCCAGTAATTAGAATAGTTGCTTAAGTAGCTTAGGAAAACAATAGTCGTTAGTATAGTATATTAACAACATCTGCCGCTGTTTTAGACGATTCCCCTGAGATTCCTACGTGTTCGTCAGAAACGGCAGACAAAAATGGCGACAGAGACACTGTCGCATGGTGTTTCCGTTGCACTCATCACTGCCGGAGCGACGATCGTTGCCAGCCAGCAACCTGCTGGATGGATACTCGTCGCTGCTGGGGTAGTGGTAGCAAGACGGAAACAGGGCGAGTGAAGCTCTCCAAGCAGACTCGCCCAAACGTCGCATTTTATTTGTTTTCGCGACGCCGAGCAATCGGGCTAGACAGTTAATACTACACGCGTCTGTGATTTAGTTTTTATGGAGATTTCAGCATCCGTCACAATCCACCCCCAACACAGAGATAACGACAGCGTTCTCGGGAAGCCTCCACCGCCGTTTATGGATTCAATATTATATATTTACGTCTGATTAATGAGTGGAAATGCAATTCATGTTTCAAAATAATTTACTCAACACTGGAAAAAAGTCGGTATGCACTCGTACGTGAGTATGTGATGTCGAATTCCTCTTCGATTAGCCGTTGAATAAGTGGGATATCCCACTCTTCAGCGTCATAACCTGCGTTTACGGGTGATTTTTGTAGCAGCTGTTGAACTTTTGTTTGATCTACGTGATCGAGTTTCGGCGGGCGACCGGGACGAGCTTTGTCACTGACTGCATCTATGATGGCATCTTTGTCGAATCGCTTGAGCCAATTATAAACAGTCTTCCGGGAAAGCCCGTACCACTCAGCCAGCTCCGTCTGCGTGACGCCCTGCTTATAGGCAATCGCAACCATGAGCCGCTTCGTCGCATAGACGTCGTCCACCTCCTCGAGTGCATTCCGGAGCTCAGAAGTCGAGATGTCTGTCAGGTGAGCCATAACGGGGTACAACAACCTCACCGTGTAAATAATTTTGGAAAGATGGCTATGCTACCGACTCTCATTGCACGTATTCGGTTCTTTGTCTGGTCGTGCATCGAAGCGTATCAGTTTACTTAACTCGTGATCTTCACGGATGCGATGTGAATAACGAACCCAATAACGTTCATAGACTAAATGATTTGCAACCCATTAAATACTAACCAGTCAATCAATTTTATTGTGTTTATGAATTTGGATATAATCCAATAATATTTCGGCGTGATCGTCAAGTGCCTTGTCTGTCATCCAACACGCTATCCTACGACAACAATCGGATTGGACGTCCTCGATCCCTCAAAACTGAACGAACTCGAATCGATACGCACCTCTCGAACGGTAGTTTAGATGCCAAGGTACTTTTGACGGAGAGTTTCATCCTCGTGGAGGCGCTCGCTCGTGACTTCTTCGACAATGCGTCCCTCGTCGAGAATGTAGTGGCGGTCAGCGACCGCAAGCGCAACAGCCACATTCTGTTCCACAAGTAGTACTGTGATGTCCTGTTCAGCATTGATAGTCTCGATAATGGACTCAATGCGCCGGACGATGTACGGTGCAAGACCCTCGCAGGGTTCGTCGAGGAGCATCATCCGTGGGTTGGTGACGAGACTCCGGGCAATGGCGAGCATTTGCTGTTCGCCGCCGCTCATGTTTTTCGCCTGTCGATTTCGCATCTCGCTCAATTCGGGGAATTGTTCCAACATCGTCTCGATACGAAGCGGGTTCGATGCGTAATTGGCTGCAAGTTCGAGGTTTTCGATGACAGTTAATTCTCGAAAGCAGCGTCGGCCTTCCGGAACAAAGCTAAGTCCCAACTTAGAAATCTCGTAATTGCGCCGTTCGAGTAAATTCTGTCCATCGAATCGGATTGCTCCGCCACTGACATTTGGTTCATCAGCTCCTACAATGGAGCGCATCGTCGTTGTCTTTCCGGCTCCGTTACGTCCGAGCAGTGAGACGACCTCGTTTTTTCCGACGACCAGATCGATCCCAAAGAGAATCTGACCTGTTTCGTACCCGGCTGTGAGGTTGCGAAGTTCCAATAATGTCATAGTTCCTCCTTCATACCGCCTAAGTACGCATTCTGGACGTCTTGGTTCCCCCGTATTTCGTCGGGAGAGCCGGTTGCGATAATGGCTCCCTGGTTAAGAACCGAGATTTGATCGCTCATTGAGAGGACGATGTTCATATCGTGTTCGATAAGCAGAACTGTGAGGTCAAGTTCCGATTGGAGCGAGGCGATAAGATCCGCCGTTGCTTGCGTTTCGTTCGGTCCCATCCCGCTGGTCGGCTCGTCGAGCAGGAGAACGTTCGGCTCGGTTGCGAGCGCCATCGCGATACCGAGTCGTCGTTGATCCCCGTGTGATAGGTTTCTTGCCTTTTCCTCATGAATATCGTCGAGATTGACGCGTTCGAGGGTAGTGTAGGCAATATCCTCGCAGAGCCGTTCGCCATCTCGGAACAGATCGAGACGGAAGGTACCGGTTCGAGTAGTTTGTGCGACGATGCGGATGTTCTCGAGAACCGAGAGGTCGTTGAACACCTGATTCGATTGGAACGATCGCGCGAGCCCTAAGTGTGGGCGTCGCTCCTGTTGGAGATCGGTGATATCTCGTCCTTCAAGCCAAACTGAGCCTTCGCTCGGGGCAAGGACGTGGGTGATCAGATTGAACAACGTCGTTTTCCCGGCCCCGTTCGGGCCGATAATAGCATGCAGTTCCCCGGGCTCAACGGCGAGGTTGACCTCGTCGACGGCAGTCACACCGCCAAACCGTCGCGTTAGATTGACTGTTCCGAGAACTGCGTCGCGCGGGTCGAGTTCAGCCGTGGTGTCGATGGTGGTGTTTGTCATTGGTAGCTCCTGAGCCAGTTGTGCATTGATTCGATACCGCTCTTTGTCAGCCCCCATAATCCCTCACGAGGGGAGACGAGAACCGCGATGACGAACAGTAACCCAAGTAAGAATTGCCAGTAAGCCAGCACACCTGATAGCTCAACCCCTACGATTGGGAATTCCGCTAGCGGTAAGTAGAGCGTCTCGAAGTTGGTAAGATAGTCCTCGGCAAATAGCCACATGAACACGCCTGCGAGAGGTCCAAAAAAGTAGTTCGCACCTCCGAGGATGGTCATCAGTATGGCGTCGCCACTCGTCTGAACGGAGAGTAACGACAGCGTCGCACCTTGGTCGTTAATCTCGATGAGTGCGCCTGCAAGACCGGCGAACATCCCACTGAGTGTGAACGCCCACGCCTTATACCGCCGTGTGTTCATCCCCATCGCCCGCGCAAGTTCCTCGTTTTCGCGGATCGCGACCAACGACCGGCCGAATGGCGATCGGACGACCTGCCAAAGCGCGAGCATACTGACGAAGAAGACGAGTCCAACTACGTAGTACCAGTTGACGGAAAAATTCCCGAGGGTCACGAGCATCTGGCCACGGTAGGTCTGGATGAAAGCAGGGAGCGTATCCCCCGATAGCCCCTGTGCACCGCCGGTGAGATCCATTGGATTGTAGTTGGCAATGAATTGAACGGCTTTCGCAAACGCGAGCGTCAGCATGGCGAAGTAAATCTCGCCCTTGTGGACGATGAGTCGTGCGATGAGGTAGGCGATGACGCCAGCGACGGCGATGGCAATCGGCGCAACGACGGCATACGGAGCGCTGAACTTGGCGATTCCAATGGCCACTCCGTAGGCACCGGCACCAAGGAAAATAGCGTGACCGAACGAGAGTATCCCCGTGTACCCTAACAGGAGATTGAACGAGGCGACGAACAGCATCCAAATGAGCATCGTGGTGGCGATCTGTCCGTAACCCAGTAACAACGGATGGCTCACCAACGGACGCAACAGAACCACGATGAGAAAGAGTCCGATGGGAACCGAAAGCCGCCGGATGGAAGATAGGTCTACGCCCTCTTCTGTTCGATTGATCGTCTCGTTCGTCCGTGGTTCGTCGGTCATTCGAGGAATCCCTCCTGACCGAAAAGTCCGCGCGGACGCACGAGCAGGACAGCGATCATCACGAGATATGGGACGAGGCCGTCGATACCGGGAACGGCGAGCCATTGGATACCGGTCACAGTCGCCAAGGTTCGAAGGACGACCGGAGTCAGATACTGAGCCTCTCCGATGAGGAGTCCGGCGAAAACGCTCCCGAATAGACTTCCAATGCCACCGACGGCGACGACGACGAACGCGAGGATGATGAAGTGTTCACCCATTCCGAGATCCATGCCGACCTCCGCTCCTCGAAGAACACCTCCGAGACCGGCAATAAACGAACCTAGGAAGAACATCGCTATGAATCGAACCGGCATATTGATACCGAGGAACTCCGCCATTTCTCGGTCTAGCACTCCTGCCCGAATCGAGAGTCCGAAGGACGTTCGTTCGATGAAGAGGAACACGGCGATGACGGTGAGCGCACCGACGATAACGGTGAAGAGCCGGAAGCGTGCGACAGTCGTTACTCCGAGGTCGGCGCTCGCACTTAACGCCTGTGGCAGTGGGACACCTTTCGGCCCGCCGCCCCAGAAGGCACGAACCAACTCGGTGAACATCAGCGAGAGACCAAACGTGGCCAAGAGGCCGACGAGAGGATCTTCATCATAGACGAACTGCAACACACCCCGTTCGATGATGATACCGACGAGTCCGATGGTGACGGGGGCGATGACGAGGGCAACCCAGAAGGATAACCCTATCTGAGTCATGATCTCGAAGGTGACGTACGCCCCGAGCATCACTAGTGCACCGTGTGCGAAGTTGACAATTCCGAGGAGACCGAGGATAATCGACAGTCCCAGCGCGATGAGTACGAGAATCATCCCGTAGACGAGACCGCCGATGGCTTGGTCGACGAACAGTCCGGGATCATCGACGAATGATAGTACGAGAAACCCTCCGACGACGACGCTGGCAAGTATCCCGAAAGGGGAGATGTTGATCCCGGACAGACGCTGGCCGTTGAGCAATCTGTGTTTCATGTTGGATCAAACAGAGGACTAGAATGAGCACCCGGTCGCCTCACAATCTCGTGCGAGTTTGTCCCCAGGCGTCGTTGACTTGATGTCGAACCAAAGCTTGTACGGGTCATCTTGCATCTTCTTGACCGACCGTCCGGTGACAGTGTGTACTGGCTGGACGAGCTGATGGTCACAGGCACGCCAGTAACACTTCCCCGGCTGCAGATCGGCAGCCGAGCTGGAAATCTCGTGACCCTCCAGTTCTTTGCGGATCGATTCTGCGTCTTTCGCGCCCGCGCGAATAGCGGCCCGCACGTGCTGGTCAAGCGATGTGTATCCCATATAGTGACGGACAAAGGGGTCCGTCTTGCTTTGTTTCGAGACGCGCTCGTTGAACTCGTCGGCCCCTTCGACGCCCGCGTACCATCCCATCGGCGAGATATCGAGCGCGGCCGCCGCATCCTTGTTGAGACCCCAAAGGACGAGGTCCTCGAACTGATGGGCCATTATCTTCAAATCTTGGTGCATCCCCTTGTTCATCAGCTGTTTTATCGCCAGCCGTGCGTCTAAGCCGGGATTGATGAGAGCGACACCAGACGCATCGGAGTTAGCGACGTTGTTGAGATACTGCGTGAAATCGTCGGCGGGGAATGGAACGGCGTCATTTCCGACGACCGAGGCACCGTTCTCTTCCAGGGCTTTCGTCAACACCTCTTGACCCGTGTGGCCCCACGTGTAATCCGAATAGAGGACATACCAGTCGTCAGCTTCCTTGGCCATCTCCGGTGCTGCGGCTTGAACCTGCATCGTGTTAGAGGAATAAACACTGTACATGTATTTCTTACACGCGGATCCGGTAAGGGTGTCCGAAGCACCCGAGGCGATGTACGAAACGGCGTTGTCGGAAGCCCATGTGCCCATCTTCGTACAAACCGCGGAGGAGACGCCGCCCTGCACGAAGTCGGCGTTGTCCCTCGTCACGAGGCTCTTTATCCGCTTCAGTCCGGCACTTGGATCCGTTTCGGTGTCTCCTTTCACTAGATCGATGCTGACGTCAAATTCAGATTCGATATCTGATTTCGCCAGTTTGGCACCCGCGATTTCGGCCTGACCCCACCCAGCGAATGGGCCACTGAGCGGCCCCATAACGCCGACGGTGAACGACGATGGACCGTCGGATCCCCCGCCGTTGGAACCGCTATTCGGGGAACTCTCGGAACAGCCCGCGAGTCCAGCGATACCTATCGAACCTGCTGCTCCGACACGCCTGAGGACGTGCCGTCTGCTAGTATGTGGCATCCTACCAGTTAACGGGATAAGATAGTATATATATCTTACGGGGATGTTATAAGAAGTCTGACATCCTCTGCAGGGGGGAGTAATCTTCGCGGAAACGAACCGCTCTAACCACAATGTTCAAAAGTACCGTGAACAATCTCTTGAATGATGTTATCGGAGACCATAGACCGCGTCACCGTCCTCGGTGCCGGAAGCATGGGACACGGAATCGCAGAAGTATCGGCCATGGCCGGGTACGAAGTAGTGTTGCGCGACATTGAGGAGGAGCTAGTCCAAGACGGATACGAGAAAATCGAGTGGTCACTCGAGAAGCTCGAAGAGAAGGGACGACTCGACGAAGACGCCAAGACGATCCTCGACCGAGTGTCGACGTCGGCCGATCTCGAAGAGTCTGTTTCCGACGCTGATCTAGTCATCGAGGCAGTTCCCGAACAACTAGAGATCAAAGAAGAAACGTTCTCGACGGTCGACGAGCATGCGCCCGACCACGCAATTCTCGCGTCAAACACCTCGAGCCTCTCGATCTCGGACATCGCCTCGGCGACTGATCGGTCGGAGCAGGTCGTCGGGCTACACTTCTTCAACCCGCCGGTGAAGATGGATCTCGTCGAGGTCACTTACGGCGAAACGACGACCGACGAGACGGCTGAACTCGCCTACGAGTGGGTCGAGTCGGTCGGCAAGACGCCGATCTACGTCCGCAAGGACATCCATGGCTTCGTGGTCAACACCGTCCTCGTCCCCTTCATGGAGGAGGCGGCGTGGATGCTTTCGAACGGCGAGACGACGGTTCGCGAAGCCGACGCGACGATGGTCTATGAACGTGGCTACCCGATGGGTCCGTTCGAACTCAACGACTTCGGCGGCATCGATATCGCCTACCACTTCCGCGATGAATCCGACCAGCCCGTCCCACCAGTCATCGAGGAAAAAGTCGAAAACGAAAATCTCGGTAAGAAGAGCGAAAAAGGATTTTACGACTACGAAGACGGTGACGGCGTCGATTACGAGCCGGAGGACGCCGGGGACTACGACGCGCTCCGCACTGAGGCGGTGATGATCAACAAGGCCGCCTGGCTCGTCGGCAACGACGTCGCAACGCCCGAGGAGATCGACATCGGCCTCCGACTGGGTGGCAGCTTCCCCGAGGGGATGTGCAGACGCGGCGACCGTATCGGTCTCGACAATGTCCTCGAAAAACTCGAGTCGTTGCACGAGGAATACGGCGAAAAGCGCTACGAGCCCGCCGACTACCTCGTCGAACTCGTCGAGAAGGGCTTTACCGGTGAAGACGCTGGAAAGGGCTTCTTCGACTACCGCGTCGATCCACCTTACCACTATCTCGAGTGGGAACTCGACGACGACGGCGTCCTCAGTATCACCCTCGACCGCCAGGAGCGGATGAACTCGATGTCCGAGGACATGTTCATGGAAATCGATCGCCTTCTGGCCGACGTCAAGGTCGACGAGGTCTCGTGCGTCATTTTCACCGGTGCCGGCGAACGCGCGTTCAGTTCGGGGGCCGACATCACCGGCTTCACAGCCGGCGAACCCGCCGAGATCATGGACGTCGACGAGATGTTCCAGACCGTCTACGAGTTCCCTCGGCCGACGGTCGCGAAGATCGACGGATTCTGCCTGGGGGCTGGCCTCGAACTCGCTCTCGCGTGTGATATCCGCGTCGCGACCGAGGACTCGACGATCGGAACGCCGGAGACGACTCTTGGCGTGATTCCCGGCGGTGGCGCCACGCAGCGTCTCGTCCGCCTCATCGGAGAGGCCAAGACGAAAGAGATGGTATACAGAGGGATGCAGTTCGATGCCGAACGGGCCGAGGAGTGGGGCGTCGTCAACCATGCCGTCCCCGACGAAAAGTTTGAGAATCTCGTGGACGAGATCGTCGACGATCTGGTCTTGGGACCGCCGGTCGCACTCAAGGCCGCCAAGCGGGTCATTCAGGACGGCCAAGAGGCCAGCCTCGAGGCCGCCCTCGCGATGGAGAAACAGTCATTCGCCGTGCTGGCGACGACCGACGACATGCTCGAAGGCGTGAAGGCGTTCAGACAGAACCGCGAGCCGCAGTTCGAGGGTGAGTGATCGTGTCCGTGACGACACGCAACGTCGCAATCGTCGGCGGCGGCACCACGGAGTGGGGCGAGCGCGACGCGACGTGGAAGGATCTCGCCCAAGAGGGTGGAAAGGCGACGTTCGACGGCGTTCCCGGCGTCGATCCCGAGGATATCGAGGGACTGTTCGTCGGAACCGTCCAGCCCGAGCGGTTCTCCTATCAGTCGCACGTCGCACCGATGGTAGCCGAACTACTCGGGATCGAAGTTACCGAGATGACCGCACGGACCGAACTGGCCTGTGCCAGCGGCCAAGCCGCGTTGCGCTACGCATGGCTCGCAATCGCGGCCGGTCAGCTCGATACCGCGCTCGTGCTCGGGGTCGAGAAGATGAACCTCGGCCGCGACTACGTGCCGGAGATGCAGTCGTCGATGGCCAACGTCCTCGATCGGGAGTTCGACGGCGTCAATGGGCTCTCCGCACCGCCGTTCTTCGCGTGGTATGCCCAGCGACACATGCACGAATACGGGACGACCCGCGATCAGCTGTCGCTGGTCGCTGCGAAGAACAAGAGCTACGCCGCCAAGACCGACTTCGCACAGTTCCGTTCCGAGATCGAACCCGAGGAGATCACCGAGTCGGCCGAGATCGCGCCGCCGCTACACCTCTTCGACTGCAGCGGTATCACCGACGGCGCAGCGGGCGTGATCCTGATGAGTGAGGAAAAAGCCCGGGAAGTCACCGATATCGCGGCCTGGATCACCGGTAGCGGCCAGTCGTCGATGGCGGGCAACTCGATCAACAATCTGCCGTCGTTCAGCGGCTGGCCCCAAGCCCGCAAGGCCTCACAGAACGCCTATGCACAGGCTGGAATCGAAGATCCACTCGAGGACATAGATGTCGCCGAGATTCACGATTGCTTCTCTATTAGCGAGATCATCGAGTACGAGGAACTCGGCTTCGCCGAGCGCGGCGAAGGCGGTCAGTTCATCGAGGACGGCCGCAGTTACATCGACGGCGACGTCGCGGTCAATCCCCGCGGTGGCTTGCTCGGCTGTGGCCACCCATTGGGTGCGACCGGCGTCTCGCAAGCCCTCGAGGTCACCCGGCAGTTCCAGGGCGAGGTCGAGCGTGAGCGACAGGTAGACGACCCGACGGCCGGACTCATTCACAACCTGAGCGGCAGCGGCTCGGTTCACAGCGTGATGGTCCTAGACAGTGATCCACGATGACTGATACAGACACCAGCGATTCCAACGACGACGAGCGAGAGCGCGTTTCGGTTCCCGACCGAATAGAGTTCCCACGGCTGCTTGACTTCTACGAGCTTCAGACCGAAGAACAGACGAAGATTCACAAATTCTACGACAACCTTCGTGACGGATATTTGACGACAACGCAGTGTCACGACTGTGACGAGATCCACTTCCCACCCCGGATCGTCTGTCCCGAGTGTACGAGCGACGACCTCGAGTACATCGACCTCCCCCACGAGGGCGAACTGTTCGCCTTCTCCGAGGTCCGGGGTGGTCTCCCACTGGGGCTACGCGAACACGACGCTCCCTACGTGGTGGCCGTCATCGACCTCGGGCCCGTCACGCTATCGGGACGTGTCGACGACGCCTCGTATAGCGACCTCGAGATCGGTGACCCGGTCTCGCTGAAGATCGTAGAGATCGACGGCCCGACGAATGAGGAACGCGTCTTCTACCGTTTCGAACCCGCGGACGGTGATTCGTAATGAAGAACTACGAACTCACGCTGCAGGTCATGCTCGAGCGGGCCACCAATCTGTTCGGTCACAAGGAAATTGTTTCGGAACTGCCCGATGGAACAACCCACAGGTACACGTACGAAGAAGCGTACAACCGAATCGGGCAGCTGGCGAACGCACTCGACGACCTCGGCGTCGAACCCGGCTCACGCGTGTCGGTGATGGCGATCAACCACTACCGCCACTACGAACTGTACTTCGGCCCTGCGTGTAGCGGCCGGAGTATCCACATGACTAATCACATGCTTCCGGACGAGCACTTAGTAGAGATCGTCACCGAGGCCGAAGATGAGGTCATCTTCGTCGATCCCCAGTTCGTTGAAACCCTAGAGAATGTTGCTGACGAGTTCGAGACGGTCCAGCAGTACGTGATTCTGGACGATGAGGTGCCTGAGACGGATCTCAAACCCGCGGTTTCCTACGAAGACCTGCTCGAGGGGTACGATACCGAGTACGACTGGCCTGACCTCAACGAGGACGACGAGGCGGGGATCTGCTACACGTCGGGAACGACGGGACTGCCAAAGGGCGCCGCGTACACCCACCGTGACCTCTACCTGCACTCGTTGACTCACGGTCACGTCGACGTCTTCGAGATCAGCGAGAACGACGCCGTGATGCCGGTCGTCCCAATGTACCACGTCAACGGCTGGGGGCTACCCTACTCGGCGACGCTCTCCGGCTCAAAACTCGTCCTACCGGGCGAAACCACCGACGCCGAGGGAATCGCCCGCCTCATTGACCGTGAGGAAGTAACTGTCACCGCCGCCGTGACGACGGTTTGGCTCGACATGGCACAGTACTACGATGAGAACGAGGACATCGAACTCGAGAGCCTCGATCGGGTTCTCATCGGCGGAACCTCACCGCCGGAGTGGCTCATGGAGAAGTTTGACAAGGAGATCGATGCGCCGATCCACCAAGGCTACGGCATGACGGAGGCGGCACCCCACCTCGTCAACACGATGACGACGACCGAAGTCCGGGAGTTGTCGGAGAGCGAACGCTACCAGCAGCAGATGAAGCCCGGGGTTTCGGCGCCCGGCGTGCGAATCCGCCTGCGAACGCCTGACGGTGAATCCGTCCCCCACGACGGCGAGTCGACCGGTGAGATACAGGCACGGGCGCCGTGGCTCATTGACGAATACTATGCCCGTCCCGAGGAGACGAAGACATCGTTCACCAACGACGGCTGGTTCAAGACCGGCGACGTCGGCGTCGTGGACAAGTACGGCTACCTCGAGGTCGTGGACCGCCTCGACGATGTCATTAAGAGTGGTGGCGAGTGGATCTCCTCGCTCGAACTCGAGAACGAGTTGATGGCTCACGACGATGTCGAGGAGGCGACGGTGATCAACATGGAACACGAGAAGTGGGACGAGCGCCCGGTCGCCTACGTCGTCAAACGAGGCGAAATCACCGAGGACAAACTTAGAGAGCACCTCCTTGAGCGGTTCCCTAAGTGGTGGCTCCCCGATCAGATCGTCTTCATTGAGTCGATCCCGAAGACGACGACAGGGAAGTTCGACAAGAAGGTGTTGCGCAGCGAGTTCGAGTCGGAGTACGGGACGCTGCCGGTCGACGAGTAATCGGGTCGGAAACAAATCTGTGTTTTAAGGATCGATCTACCACATCCTGTCGATGTCCTCGACAACAGGTTCGCAAGTACGCATTCCGCCTGTCCCGTGGCGATCACATACTCACTGTTGTTAACGATGTTATTTTATCGCACACAACGTCGCCGTCGATGTAATTTGGGTCGTCCTCGATGAAACTACGTGAGAAGTGAATAGAAGTAATCGACCGATGTACGGCAGAAATTTGAGGAATAGAATCCGTCCGAAATATTCGAACGGTGCCGGTGGAACGTCAAATGATAGAACATAAAATCGGAATCTTTGGGGCTACCCGATTATCGGTAAGTTTTCCTAGTTCTCTTCGGCGGCCCAGGATTACAAACCTATGCATGTAATGCCAATCGGCGGTAGCTGGGTTTGTCCGAAATAACCGAACAATTATAAGATCGGAAACAGTAGTGCTGGTATGGAACGAACATCAGCTCCGCTTCAAACGGTCGTCCGAGCCTTTGAAATCATCGAACTATTGTGGGAAGGAAACATAAAGGGGCCGTCAGATCTGGCCAGACAGATGGATATGCCTCGGAGTACCGCACACGACTACCTGCGAACGCTAGAGTCAACAGGGTACGTAGTTAGAAGAAATGGACAATACCACGTAGGATACCGGTTCCTCGCCATGGGTAGTCGATTGAAACACAGAAACCGCCTATTCCACATCGCGAAACCGGTGTTGGAACAGATAGCTTCCGAAACGGGTGAACTCGCTACCGTTAGCGTCGAGGAACGTGGTCGATGGGTTGTTCTCCACAATGAAAGCGGGTCACGGTCGTTGAACTTAGGCACATATCCGGGCCGACGAACGCCACTCCACTCACACGCTGCCGGAAAGGTCATACTGGCCCATCTTCCCGACGAAAATGTCGAGGAGATACTCGATACACACGGATTAGATCCGGTGACCGAGAATACAGTCACCGATGTCGAAACCCTGCGAGAAGAACTACAAACGATTCAGGACGACGGCTACGCTTTGGACTGCAACCAACAGATTCCTGGAATGTGTGTCGTTGCAGCACCTCTTCTCAACGACGCTGCTGTACTCGGTGCGCTTTCTGTAGCGACCTCAACGGACAGGCTGAAAGATTCGGTCTTTCGCTCTGAATTGATAGAACAGGTTCGCCAGGGTGTAAATACGATCACCAACGAATACTAGCGGATCGCTGTAAGAGGACGTCGAAGTGAGCAGAGTTTTCACACCGCCCACGCTGGTCGGTCCATATGACCGAGTTCCGCAACTGCGATTCGTCGGGATGTTCACGATGGCCGCTCTTCGATCAGGTAGAGTTTCTCCTGGTTACATGGAGAAACTCTCGCCAGGAAATTCGACCGTCTTGTACTCCGTCCCCCGTAAATTCACCTGTTTTGTCTGCTGATTGCCACTACTGATTCGTTTCCTTTCAGGTAATGTTTGAAATACGATGGTTCGCTACTGGCGAACGATAGCAGCTGCATCGGATTTCACCATCCGTTGACACGGGTCACCCAAAGAGAGTGGACAGGAGTTACTGATACGCGAGATTAACCTCGATATCATCCGCAGCTGCGATGAGATACTCAGCGAGTTTCTGCTCACGTTGGTCCTGTTTGAAACGGTGTGCAGCGCCCGCTATCGACAGCGCTCCTTGGATTTCTCCATCGGAAAGTAGTGGAACTCCGACCGCGTGAATCCCTGCGATGTCTTCGCCTTGGTTTACCGCATACCCTTGCTCGCGGATATTTTCAAGCTCCGTCTGTAACGTATCAAGATCGGTAATAGTACTCTCCGTTTTCTTTGGGAGTCCGTGCTGATCGATGATGTTGTCAATCTGCTCTGAAGGAAGGTTTGCCAGAATAGCCTTTCCACCGGAGTTATTGTGAAGATAGGTCCATGACCCAATGATAGATTCTTCGCTAATTCCGGTGTCCCCCTTCTCCCCGTATAGGAACCAGCCGAGACCGTTCTCTGGAGTGATGAGCCAAACCATTTCGCCCGTTCTCTCCGCGAGATCATGAACTTTCGACTTTGAAGCATGATAAATATCGTAGCTATCTCTGACGTACTCGCCGAAGTTTAAAAACTGGAGTCCGATGTGGTACGTGTCGTTCCGTTTTACCACGTACCCGTGCTTGACCATCGTGTGGAGGTGCTTGTGGACTGAGCTTTTCGCCATATCCAGTTGTTTGGCGAGTTCAGTGACACCCGCACCGTCGGATTCCCTAAGCTGTTCAATTATAGCGAACAGCGTTTCATCCGACTTAACCAAATTCGTGTCATTGGCGTTAATACCCATCGACCAATGAATGGAGCGTTTTACACTTAAACGTTGGTGACCGCCACCGATTTTCGCAACGAGGTTTTGACGAACTACCGTCCTCCTCGTTTTTCGTTTTGGAATTCAAATACGTGCAACTCATGGGAGAATAATACATCGACACGCCCACATCTAGCGTTCGCTGACAGCGAACAGCTGACGGCTGTAATCGATGCACGCTCTGGAAACCCACCTGACGATGGATTACAAACATAGCTATGTAACACCGTGTGAGGGTCTCTCAACCTACCGAAGACCGAAAATAACGGCTTGACTGGCGCACCCTGAAAAGGATAAAATTCGATGGAATGGTACCAAATGTGTTCGCCGTGAGAGAACACACCAATCCATTCGTGAACTGGTTTCCGAAATCGCCGTGGGTACACAAGATTCTAAGAGAAAACAACCGAATCGAGAGTTGAGCTATAAGAAAAGAAATGCATCAGTTACTCTTCACAAACCCCTAGTTGCACTGAGACGTAGCAGGGGAACGATTTTCGCAAGTATGACACCGACAGGAGAGAGATTAACGAGAGTGAGTCACAGGAGATCGAGAATCTTAATCACGCTACAGTGTGCCGACCAGCAGTAGGTCGAAAAGAGAATCGCCGCGAATGGATACGTGAGAAACATTTGAACTCTGACCGTGTCGCGCCTCGACCCGACGAACCCTACACTGGCGGAAAACAATGGAAGTACGCCTGCGACGGCCGTGATAGGCGGGAATACGCCCGAAAAAACAAGCCCGACCACGAGCAATGAAGTCGAGAAGAAAAACGTAGCTGCAACCACATTCGCCCCATCGTTTCCAAGAAGAACTGGAACGGTGCGCTTTCCGATCGACTGATCGAATGTGTAATCGAGTCGGTCTGTGGACACCTTCACCCCCGAGAGAAGAACGACGAAGATGACCGAAACACCAAGAATTCTAGCGGGCAACTGCCCCGTTTGGACGAAATACCCACCGATGACGGACAGGCCGATACCGATTGGGTAATCGACGGTGACCGTGACCGGGTTCATATCGAGGTACGGCGCGTGCAATAAGGCCAGGATCCACAACGGAACCGTCATCAGTACAGCGGCGAGACTCGCAGCCCACCAGAGGGCGACCATCGTTATCAGGAAACCAGCGTTCGCCATCCGTATCGCGACCTGATTCTCCCGAGGAGACAGGGTCGGTTGCTCTTCACTGCGAACGTGTCCGTCGACATATCCGTCTTTCAGGTGGGCCGTATACAGGGCGAGTCCGACGGCCCATCCGTGAAGTATCCCTGGAATGAGAGCGAACTCCGGGGCGAGTAATCCCCCGAACAGTGATGTCGCGATGGCGGGAATCAGGAACACCGGCTTGATGTGCGACAAGAGCCCCCGACCGCTCGTACGGATGCGTTTAGTGTACATAGGTATCGTTGCGCGGAGCTACACAAAAATCTGATCGTGATTACTCGGGAATCCAGGTCGCGAATAGGGGGAAGACGGAGTTATCGATTTGCCGATCGCTCGGGTCGTAGAAGCCGACTCAGTACGGCGACGTTCAGTGGAAATAGGCCGTAATCACCGAGATAACCGTAACCATTAAGAGAGAGATAGGCATGCATTAACACATCATCCTAGACCATGAAATACTTAGAGGCGTTCGAACGAACCGTCCGGACGCACGCTAACGATACGGCCATCGTCACTGACGACGGAGACGAGTTCACCTATGACGAATTTGACCGGCGAAGCACCCAGTTAGCAAACGCTCTCGACGAACGGATTCCCTCCGAGCGATGTGCGGTTCTTTCGGGCAATGGATTGACCGCCGTAGAATCGATGATCGCCGGACAAAAGCGCGGTGAAGCCACCGTCCAACTGCCCTTCAGAGGAAGTACTATCGAACTGAGTACGATGGCGGAGACAGCGGACGCGGCAGGCTTGGTCTTTGACGATGCCAACGCGGAGATCGCCCTCGAGATGCTTGAGCAGGGCGAATTCGAGGTGGCTATCCACGCCGGGAAACGAGACATCTCTCGTGACGGGGTCGAATCGTACGAGGCGGTACTCTCGTTGGCGGCCGAGGAGTTACGGGACGGGTTGCCCGACGGTGACGAGTGTGCTGTTTTCTACACGAGTGGGACCACAAGTCAGCCGAAAGCAGTTTGCTTCGACCAAGAGAAGATGTGGTTCGGAGCGACACAGGTCGTCATGGAACACGGTATCGACATGACTGACGTCGCACTCGTGACGACGCCGTGGTACCACATGGTCACGTCCGACGCGTGGCTCTACCCTCACCTGCTCGCGGGAGCGACGGTCGTTCTTCATTCGAGCTTCGAGCCGACGGAGGCACTCGAACTGATCGAGAAACACGAGATTACGGGATTGCTCGCCGTCCCAACGCAATTAAACGGACTCAACGATGTCCAGGCCGAATCTGACTACGACGTCGATTCGCTTTCGTATATTAGGACTGGCGGATCGATTGTCACCGAGGAACTGATCGAGCGCACTGCTGCGCTGCTTACCGAAAACGTCTACAATACGTACGGAATGACCGAAGGAGGGCCAAACTTGACGTTCGCTCACCCGTCGGTTCAGAACGATCATCCCGGATCGATCGGCAAGGAGTCGTTCGTCTGGGAACTACGAGTGGTGGAAACGGCACCGTTGGATGAGCATCCGGATCCAACAGCAACTGTCGATTCGGGTGAGTTGGGGGAGATCATCGCACGAGGTCCCGGGCGGTCGGAAGGATACATCGATAACGAACGCGCCGAACGAAAATCGTATTTCGGCGACTGGCTCAGGACGCGCGACGTCGCACGAATCGACGAAGATGGGTTCCTCTACATCGTCGACCGCGTCGACAACATGATCATCAGCGGCGGGGAAAACGTCTACCCGACCGAAGTCGAGCAGGCATTAGCCTCTCACCAGGACGTCCAGGAGATTTGCGTTGTCGGACTGGACGACGACCACTGGGGGCAGATCGTTACCGCCGTCGTTGTCACCGACGATTCCATCGACAAAGACGAACTCGACGCCTTCTGTAAAAATCACGAGTCGCTGGCCAATTTCAAGCGTCCGCGTCAGTACGCCATCACCACCGAGACGCTGCCGCGATCCGATACCGGAACGATACAGCTAGAGCGCATCATCGAGCAACACCTTGGCTGACTGCACGCTATCAGCTTCAAAAGACGAGCGCGAACGCGACAGCTTGAAGCGGGATGAGGATGCCGAGCATGAGAAGCGATCCCAACGCCGGCATTCGAACCACCTTCAAGTAACGCCATTCTGTGGGCGAATTACGAACCGTTCGCACAAACCGACTCCCGAATCGGGGTAGGCAAGAATGATCCGTTCATGTCGCAGATGGAAACGTTGCGTCCGAGAGTCGGGGAAAACCATATAGTGGTTATCCGAATAGAGGTAGCTGTGAATCTCCAGAGACTGTTCAGCCCCGACTGTATTGCGATCATCGGCGCCTCACAGACCGAAGGAAAGATCGGCTACGAGGCGATGGCGAACGCGACTGCGTTCAGCGGTTCCGTATACCCCGTCAACCCGTTTTCGTCGGGAATGGTTTTCGGCGAATCGTTCGTCACCTCCGTGACGGAAATCAATGATACCGTCGACCTCGCTTTGCTGTGCGTTCCCGGTCCCGTCGTTCCGAACGTACTCGAAGAGTGCGGCGAAGCCAACGTCGGAGGGGCCGTCATCTACGCTGGCGGCTTCGCCGAGACCGGCGAGGAGGGTGAACGCCTCCAGGAACGCATCGTCGAGGTCGCAACTGAGCACGATATCGCGCTCCTCGGGCCGAATACGAGCGGATTCGTCGTCCCGAGCGAGGAGCTGTTCGCCTCGTTCGCTAGCGGCGTCGAGCGGATACGAGCAGGAAACGTCGCGGTCATCGCTCAAAGTGGCGGCGTCGCCCACGTTCTCGCCTTCCAGGCTCGTCGTGAGCAATACGGGTTGTCGGGAATGGTCGGACTCGGAAATCGCGCCAACGTCGGTTTTCAGGAGGTTGTCACGTACTTCGATGCGGACGAGCGAACCGACGCGATACTCCTTCACGTTGAGGGCACTGACGACGGGCGTGAATTACTCGAAACGTGTCGTGACGCCGAGACGCCAGTGGTCGCCTACAAGGTGGGAAAGACTGACGTCGGCGACTTCGCCGAGTCACACACCGGAGCGCTGACGGGGGAACACGAACTGTACATGGCGGGATTCGAGCAGTATGGCGTCCTGACGGCCGAATCGACGAGCGAACTGATCGATGCGGGCGTTGCACTCGGACGTTCGCCCAGCCCCTCCGGACCGAACGTCGGCGTCGTGACGGCACAAGCCGGCCCCGGAATCATCATCGCCGACCGCATTCAGCAGGCTGGCGGTAACCTCCCCGATCTGACGGCGACGACCCAAGAGCGTCTAGAAGAGCTCCTCCCCGGAATCACGTACTCCGGAAATCCCGTCGATACCGGACGGCCCATGCCGGAGTTTGGCGAGATCGTGTCCGCCGTCGCTGAGGATGACAGGATCGATATCGTCCTCGTCTACGAACTGTTCGAGGAGTCGCTGGGCTTCCCAATCGACGAACTCGACGGGCTGGCCGAACGGGTCGACAAGCCCGTCCTGTTTGCCACTGACGGCGTCGAGGAAGATATGGCCGACGACCTCGCCTCGCTCTGGGCGGCCGACGTCCCGGTGTTTACGTCGCCCGAGCGCGGCGCAGAGGCCACTGGGCTACTCGCGAAGTACGCTGTCCTTTCCGGTAACGACGACCGAACGGAGGTGAACGCGGATGTCTGACCCCATCGCAACGGCGCGAGCGGACGGACGGACGACCCTAACCGAAGCAGAGAGCAAGTCACTGCTCTCTACCGCCGGCGTATCGACACCCGCATTCCGCGTCGCAAAAGACACGGAGGAAGCCGTCGAGTCGGCCGCGGAAATCGGCTATCCCGTCGTCGTCAAAGTCTCCGCTCCATCGGTCGTCCACAAGAGCGAGTGGGCCGACGGCGTCGGCGTGGCGCTCGGACTGGAGGACGCGAACGCCGTCCGCGAAGCTGCTGGCACGATCTTTGACGCGGCGGCGGCGGCAGATATCGAAGCGGATGTCCTCGTCGAAACGGCACACGACACAGCTGTGGGCACGGAGCTCATCGTCGGCGGCCTGCGTGACCCATCGTTCGGTCCCGTCGTGCTGAGTGGCCTCGGCGGCGTCTTCACGGAGATATTTGCGGACACCAGTCATCGCCTCGCGCCGATCGACCGGGCGGAAGCTCGATCGGCGATCGAAGAATTACAGGCAATGCGCATCCTGGACGGCTATCGTGGAAGGCCGCCAGGTGATGTATCGGCACTCGCGGATGTCGTCAAGTGCGTCGGGGATCTCGTCACGGATTACAAAGCGATCGCAGAGGTGGACGTCAATCCTGTGCTGGCGACCGACACCGGCGCCGTAGCATTGGACGCCGCCGTCGTTCTTCAGGAGGAATGACCATGTACGAACGAACCTGGACGGTGCGATTCTCGGACACCGATCCGTTCGGAATCGCCCACTACCCCCGCATCGTCGATGCCATCCACGAGACGTCCGACATGTTCATGGAAGCGATGGGTTGGCCCTTCTGGGAGATGTCTCAGGAGCGCGGGTTCGGTCTCCCACTCGTGGAGATGAACTTCGAGTTCGAGAACCCTGTCGAAGCCGGCGATGACGTCACCATCGAACTGACACCGACGCTCGGAAATCGGAGCGTGAAATTCGAGTACGTCGCGCGCTGCGGCGGTGAGGTGGCATTCTCCGGGTATGAACAGCGCGTCTGCGCACGTACCGGCGGTGAGGGCGCGATTGAACTACCTGACGGCCTCCGCACGGCGATGGAAACGTACGCCGACGACTAATCGGCACTCCGCCCTTCCAGACTGTACGCTTCTCAGGTCGACCGTGGCTGCGTTCGGACGCGGACGATACGCTTTTTGGACTGCTATCGTAATGTACTCACATGGCCGAGTTCGACAACATTTACGCCGAGGAAAATCCCTTCGTCCAAGCACACTTCGACTGCCTGAGTTGTGGTGGGAAGCTCTGGGAGTACGCCATCCAAGGACAGATGGTCTGTGAGGACTGTCGGGCAGTCTTCCCCTCCGGGGAGATATTCGACGCACAGACGTAGCACTGTGGGGTGGCCCGCACGTAACCCCCCCGCTGAGTTGCTCTCAGTTCACTGGATTGACCGACCATGAGGAGGAGAATTGTCGGATCACTGGTGACGCGTATCGAATTCGGAGATCGGGTGACGCGTCCACTACATTTATGATGAATCTGTGCGAAAGTCTGACTATGGCCCAACAAGATCCCGAGGAACTCTTAGAGCTGAGTTCCGACACGCGGAACATCCTTGAAGACCACGGGCTCCGCCCGCTCTGGGAGGTAGAAGACGACTTCGGAAACGTCTACGACGACCTCGAAGCCGACATCTGGAAGTGGGAGGACATCCAGACCGCCATTGACGGCATTGAGGAAGACGTCCCGATCGCCGACCTGCCGCCGGGCTTTCAGCGGCGGGTCGCCGTTCCGATCAACACTGCGATCGGGAACGCGATATCGAACACCATCTACGTCGGCGTCCAGACGGTCTCGCCGGGGGAAACTGCTCCCTCCCATCGGCACTCGGCCAACGCCCTGCGGTTCGCCATCGACGGCAACGAGGAGATGAAGACCGTCGTCGCGGGCGAGGAGTTCCCGATGGAAGACAACGACCTCATCACGACGCCACAGTGGGAGTGGCACGACCACGTCAATGACTCCGACGAGACGGCCGCGTGGCTCGACGTGCTTGACCTCCCACTCTTTCTGGACTCGCTGAATAAGCGACAGGCCTTCGAGAATCACGAGCTCGAACGCCAACCCGTCACGAAGACTCAGGGATACTGGGACTCCCAATACGGTCGCGGTCGTCCCGCAAACGAGAAGGCGGACGGGTCAATCCCGGGGCCGTTCGAGGGCATCCGCGAGGCGACGCCGCCCTATCGTTTCGGCTGGGACGAGATGCTCGAGACACTCCGCCAGCGAGCAGACAATGACGACCCCGACCCGCACGACGGGTACAGCCTTGCGTACGTCAACCCGGCGACAGGGAAGGAGCCGCTGTTCCCGACGATGTCGTTCCGTGCGCAACTGTTGAACGAGGGGCCGACAGATCCGCACTTCCACAACGCGACAGAAGTGTACTTCGTTATCGAAGGGGAAGGAGCGACCCATGTCGGCGACGAGGCGTTGGAGTGGGGTAAGTGGGATATCTTCGTCGTGCCACCGGACGAGATTCATCACCACGAACCAGATGACGAGGCGATTCTCCTCGGCATGAGTGACCGTCCGGTGTTCGAGGCATTCAACTTCTATGCCGAAGCGCAACCGACCTAATTTTCTGTCGTCTCAAACCAGAACTTCATCGATTCTACAGGGAAAACAGGTCAAGCGCCTCTTCGTCGTTTGAGCAAATAACCGCCGTTCGTGATTCGAGGCGGTCTCCGGTCGTCGAATCACGCGCTCATAGAATCCAGACGAACCGTGCTCTATCGTACACGCTTCCCTCTATAGTTACTAAGTCGAAGCCGCGGAGAGAGACAGACTTCCGATAGTATTTGGGACGGCGGACTTAGCGCTGACCGCCCTTCTGGACGTTCACGTCCTCGAAGCGAACGCCACGCGCCGTTACGTCGACGGTCATGGAGCCAACGTTCTCGATCTCGGCGTCGATGGTGTCGCCGTCCGACAGGGCGCTCACGCCCTCGGGCGTCCCTGTCGTGATGATGTCTCCGGCCTCGATAGTGGTCCCGAGTGAGGCGTATTGCACGATGTCGGCACAAGTGTACACCATGTCACTGGTGCTATCCCGCTGTTTTGTTTCGCTGTTGAGTTGGAGTTCCATGTCGAGGTTCTGCGGGTCGCCGACCTCGTCCGGTGTCACGACACACGGTCCGACAACCGTGAACGTGTCGTAGGACTTCCGGTTGGAGCGGTCTTGATCACCGCGAACAGAGATGTCAAGCAGGATAGTGTATCCGAAGATCTCGTCCCAAATTTCGTCGGCGTCCACATCCTTTACGTCCGATCCCATTACGAACGCCAATTCGATCTCGTGGTCCACACGTCGATCCGAGAACGGGAGCTCGACGCCGTGGTCGGGACCAACGACGCTGGAGGGTGCTTTCAAGAAATATCCCTTGTCCTCGATGGAGAACCACTCCTCCGTCGTGATGTCCTTGTCGGCAATAGCCTCCTCGATGTGGTTTTCGTAGTTGAGCGGGGCGGCGATGACCTTCCCCGGCCGCTTTACTGGAGCTTCGATGGATACGTCTTCCAGATCGTAGTCGGGATCTGCGTCGGCATACTCGCTCGCATCATAGCCGTCGTGGATGTACTCCAAGAGCGGATCGCGGGCATCGAGTTCCAGCCTGTCGGTAAGGTCGACAACTCCGGTGCCGTCCTCGGTCAGTAATCCTAGTCGGGTCTCGTCGAATCGAACGAATCGCATAGTTACCCGTGTGTATAGCACTGTTATAAATCTTGGCGGTATGCGCCGTCCGTCACGCGCTCGTCTCTGCTTCGGAAGACGAACCGATGTCTCGGCGGCGAAGCACGGTGATCAGTTCAGCACCGTCACCAAGCGCGAGCGTGTCGGGTTAGAAGGTCCCGATGGATTTATCTCTCGACCGCTGTATTCTCAAACAAGGGTGATCGACAAGCCATGGGAAACGATAGTAGATTCGAGGTGTCGGCCGGAGTGAACCGAGGGAGAGTCTCACAGGACGATCTCGATTTCGGATCGTTTCAGATTCTAGATCCCGACGGCTCGTACGATACCACGACGGTTCCGAATCTCGACGATGACGCGTTTCAAGAGCTCTACCGCTGGATGCTCCTAGAGCGAACGTTCAACGACCGAATGGTGAAACTTCAGCGACGCGGCCAGATCGGAACCTTCGGATCCGGCCGCGGACAGGAGGCGAGCATTATCGGATCCGGGTACGCGCTCGCGGAGGGAGACTGGCTCCTCGGGATGGGACGCGAAGCCGGCGCGATGTTCCTCCAAGGGCTGCCGATCCGTGATTTGATATTGTTCTGGCGCGGTGTTGCGGATGCGAACCGGGAGATGGCCAAACACGACCAGATGATCGCCATCTCTATCGGATCGCACCTACCGCTCGTCACCGGTGCCGCGTGGGGAATGAAGCTCGCTGACGCGGATTCCGTGGTTGCGGCGTACTTCGGCGATGGAGCCAGCAGTACCGGCGCGGTGCACGAAGCAGTGAACTTCGCTGGCGTCCTCGACGCGCCAGCGGTGTTTTTCTGTCAGAACAACCAGTATGCAATCTCGACCCCATTCGAGAAGCAAACGAACGCCTGCTCGATAGCGCAACGGGCCGTCGGATACGGAATCGATGGCATCCGCGTCGATGGAAACGACGTTCTGGCCGTGTACGAGGCGGTCTCCGAAGCTCGCGAAGCTGCCTGCTCCGGAAATCCGACGCTCGTGGAGTCAGTGACGTACCGTCGCGACGCCCACACGACCAGCGACGACCCAGGCCGGTATCGCGACGAGTTGGAGGTAGAGCGGTGGCAAGAGCGAGATCCGCTTGTGCGGTACGAGTCGTTCCTCCGCTCGAAAGGGCTGTGGACCGACATCGACCGGGAGGCCCTCGTTGAGGAAATAAACGAGGAGTTCGACAACGCGCTGGCAGCCGCGGACGAGTACGAAGAGCGGTCCGTCGACGAGCTGTTCGAGTATCTGTACGATGAACTACCGCCGTACCTCCAGCGTCAACTGGTCGAATACAAGGCGTTCCTTGAAGAGCGGCCTGACGCGTACGACCACATCCAACAGCGGGTGAAGGGGTGACCTAGCTGTGCAAGAAACCGTCATCGGCGCGATCAACGACGCGCTGCACGCCGAAATGGCAACGGACGAGAAGGTGGTAGTCTTCGGCGAGGACGTCGCTGAAAGCGGCGGCGTCTTCCGCGCGACAGACGGGCTGAAGGATCGATTCGGCAAGGAGCGAGTCACCGACACGCCTCTCTCGGAGATCGCTATCGTCGGCGGCGCGGTCGGCCTCGCGATGTACGGCTATCGACCCGTGGCCGAGATCCAGTTCTCGGGGTTCCTCACCCCGGCGTTCGACCAACTCGTCACGCAGGCGAGTCGAATTCGCTGGCGAACGCGCGGCGAATGGACCGCACCGCTCGTCATTCGGACACCCTACGGTGCAGGAGTCAAGGCGCTCGAACACCACTCAGAAAGCTTGGAGGGGGCATACGGCCACATCCCAGGACTGAAGGTGGTCGTCCCGAGCACGCCGCACGACGCGAAGGGGCTCCTGATCGCAGCCATCCGCGATCCCGACCCGGTGCTCTTCCTAGAACCGAAGCACATCTACCGGTCGTTCAGCGCGGAACTCCCGGAGGAGTCCTACGAAGAACCGATTGGAAAGGCCGCTGTCCGGCGCGAGGGAAGAGAACTGACTGTCGTGTCGTGGGGCGCCATGATGGAACCGACGATGGCGGCCGTGGAGAATCACGGCGTCGACGCCGAGATAATCGACCTCCGTACCGTCTCACCGCTCGACCACGAAACGATCATCGAATCGGTGAAACGGACTGGCCGGGTATTGGTGGTACACGAAGCGGCGCGGACGGGGGGACTCGGCTCGGAACTTGTCGCTCGAATCAACGACGATGCACTATACTATCTTGAATCGCCCGTCGAACGCGTCACTGGCTTCGACATCCCCGTCCCCCTGCTCTCGATGGAGGACTACTACCTCCCCAATCCGCCTCGTATCGAAGAAGGGATTCGCAGAGTTCTCGAGTGAGAGACCTAGGCAGAGGATTCGATTTCAACCCAACTCTAAGGAAAGGGACCGAAATAGTTCGCAACGTGCCTGAGCACCGCAGCAATGGGAATCGAGAGCTTCGCACGAAGCGTGAATATGACAGTAAGATTGTAGATGCGAATGAATATTGTTGCATATGTTCACGATCATTCGGTCTTGGGAGGACGGTACACCATTCTTCGAGAGGCAATCGTGGAATCCAACTGCATCGTCGCTACAAACACCGTCGTTTTGCGGGATCAAATAACCCCAGAGCGACACGTGGCGTATGGGACGCCCGCAGAGACGAAGCCGTTTACCGAAGACCAGCCGGAGCAAATATCGCGTGCTCATGAACACTACGCAAATCCCAGTCAGCGGTTCGATCGTGACCATCGGTCGGTCCCAGTTGCTTCGAAAAGTCATTCAACGGTGAGAGGTGAAACCCCACGGCTGTAGCCGTGGGAAGTCAGTGACCCAGAGCTTTATGTGGTCTATGCTCTCTATTATCGCGTATGCTCTTTCCACAACTGTTCAGGCAGTCCGTTGCCCGAACACCCAATACCGATGCCATCGTAGACCTCGAATCCGGACGAGAATTTACGTACCGGGAGCTGTCGAGTCGGGTGTATTCGATTTCCAACGGACTACGTGACCACGGTATCGACCACGGAGATAGGGTTGCCATCTGTATGGGAAACCGGCCCGAGAATGCGATGACGTTCATTGCGACTCAGTTTATCGGTGCCGTCCCGGTTCCGTTTAACTTCCGGGTGACGACTAGCGGAGTTGCGTACCACGTCGACGATTCGAACGCCGATGTGCTGGTGTACGATGCCTTGTCAGCGGAGTCAGTGCAGGGAGTGGTTGACTCGATTGACTGCGAACTGTTCTTCGTCGGTGCCGGGTCACCGTCAGAAGCGGAATCGTTCAACTCACTTCTCGACGCACCGGTGGACGATCCTGATATTAACGTGACAAGTGATGATCCGAGTGTCATCCTCTATAGTTCCGGGACGACCGGCGACCCGAAAGGAATTCCGCTGGACCATCGTGCAACGACCACTCGAACGTTGGTCAACGCTATGGGCCAACGATATTATCTCGATGAAACGTTGATCGGCATTATGCCACTGTATCATACCGTCGGACTTCACGGTATTCTCTGTAACGTCCTGAGCGTGTCCGGAACGTATCTCTGTATGCCGGAGTTCGATCCGGAACGGTGTGTCGAAGCGATCCCTGAATGGGAGGTTACTGGTCTTCACGAAGCACCGACGATCTTCAGTCAATATCTCGCCACCGACGCGATAGACCAAGTCGACGTCAGTAGCGTTCGAACGATTGGATACTCCGGGGCACCGATGAATTCAGAGCTCTTCAAAGACGTCGTCGATGTATTCGACCCGGATCACATTGCAAACCTATACGGGACGACCGAAGCGTTCGGTACGACTGCACACGTAGGATTGGACGAGAATGACGATCCGAGGATGACGGGACCGGCAAATGTTTTCTACGAGACGCGGATTGTCAACCTCGATAGCGATCCCAACGACGAGGTTGAGCATGGTGAAGAAGGGGAACTCATCGTCAATACGGAGTCGCCGCTCGCTTTCGACGGATACCTGAACAAGCCGAAACACACCGAGGAAGCCATTCACGACGGTTGGTTCTTCACCGGTGATGCAGCCTATGAGACGGACGAAGGTAATATCGTGATTACCGGTCGAACTGACGACATGATTATTAGTGGCGGCGAAAACATTCATCCAGGGAATGTGGAAGACATCCTCATCACACATCGGGAAGTTCGGGATGTCGCCGTTGTTGGCGTTCCTGACGACGAGTGGGGAGAAATCGTCAAGGCATACGTCGTTGCCGATGACGAGCTGACCTCGGACGATCTCGAAGAATGGTGTACCAACAACGATGCCTTAGCGAATTTCAAACGACCGCGAGAATACCGATTTCTCGACGAACTCCCCCGGAATCCGAGTGGGAAAATACTCCGTTATAAACTCTCCTGAGACGATCACGCTTCTAGTCGGGGTGACCCCTGCGATCTGGATGGCAACGTTATATCTGAGAGCGGTCAGGAATGATATAGATTTACAAGGTTTCGATGACGATTGAGAGTATGGCTCAAGAGGTAGACGTCGAAGCAGCCGCGGAACAGCGTGGGGATGTCCCGGATGTGGATACCGTGTATGATCGCAATGAGGAGATTTCCATCACCGACTTATTTGACACCACGTTCGTCCGAAACCACACCGAATTCGACTCGTTCGATGAGCTGGTCGCAGCAAGCCCCAGTAACGCCGATTCCGCCGCCGAACTTGATCGTGTGTCTCACGGAGAGTGGAACGAGTTCGTGGCCAAAACGACCGATTTCGAGGACGAGAAATCACTGGTGATGGCTGCCCGGGATCACTGGGTCGCCAACACGTTGCATCTGGACTGAGAGAACCCATGTTTTTGCCATCTATCGGTAGAATTTGGGAAACGTCACCGCCTGTTGTGTAAACGGTGACTGGTGAACGTAATTCAGTAATTACCCGTCGAGACGATTGGCGGATTTCCGTGGGGGCCGTACGGTGCATCGTCGAGCCACTCACCAGCGGTTTCGAAGTGATCCGCCAAGGCGGCGGCTGCTTCTTTCCGAAGGACCGTCGCCGGATTATCGCCCTGGAGGTATTTCAGTGCCTGACCCGCCGCGTTGAGGTTGAATTCAGCAGCTGTTTCACGGCGAGCAGCATACAGTTCGACCTCATCGCGGATGACCGCATCGGTCTTGGCGTTGATTGCAGCCGCGATGGCGGAGGCCGCCTCATCCGCATCGGCAATCCCGGAGTTCATCCCGCGAGCACCGAATGGCGCCAACAAATGGGCTGCTTCTCCTGCAAGTAACACTCGGCGATGTTCGTCTACGAACGTATCCGCCATCACTTGGAGGAAGTAATAGCTCGAAACCCACTGTAGATTGTCTGCATACCGCTCACCCATTATTTCCCGGACGAACTTACGCATTCGTTCATCGCTGCAAAGTTCTTCGGGATCGTCGCCTTCGATACATTGGATGTCGAGCCGCCAGCCGCCAGAAAAGGGAACAAGCAGTACGTTTCGCCCGTCAGCCGCTGGTGCATCGTAGTGGAACACTCGTTCAAACGGGCGTGGATCATTTTCGACTTCCGCGACGTCTGCAATGATGAAGGCGTTCTCAGACTGGTCACCGTCGAAGTTCGCACCGATTTCCTTCCGGACGGTCGATCCACCGCCGTCAGCACCGATCAAAAATTCCCCCGTCCACTCACGATTGTCGACCGTTTCGATTTCGACTCCGCCGGGCGACGTTTCCACGGTCTCCACTTCAGCGTCCCAGTGGATATCGATACCGGCTTCGTCTAATGCGCGGTGCATGTATTCTTCAGTCACGACTTGTGGGATGCTGGTGAAATGGGGAATATCACCGGAGCCACCGGGCGAGTCGTACGTTCGACTGAACACTTCTTTTCCACGGAAAAGAGTTCGTCTCGTTGGCCAGACGATCCCCTCGGCGACGAGATCAGTCCCGAGTCCAGGATGAATTCGCTCGAGTGTTCGGAGTGTTGATCCGTGGACGTAGATAGCACGACTCCCGGACCGGTCGCGATCTTCGGATTCGGCTTCTAATATCGCCGTCTCCACACCACGTGCGTGTAGTGCTAATGCCGTGGACATTCCAACTGGACCTGCGCCAGCTATCAGCACTGGCGCTGCTGTCGTAGTACCGCTCATGGTCGTATCGTTGGAGTAAATCATGATAACAGTTGTGGTCACGTACCGTGTCGAACTGCGGGGACAAGGATTATCGCAGACGGAAGATTTGATGCGGATCATTCGAGCGGCAGTGCGTCAAATATGGGGTTCTATCTGGAAGTTGATTCAAAGCGGCAAAACGTAGCTAATCTACATATACAACCGATATCTTTATTATCCATGGAAAATACGGTCGAACCATGTTTGGTAGTACCACGTGGGAGAATGACGAGCATGTGTCTGGCGATAGTGTCGATCTAGATACAAAAACAATCAGAGATGTGAGTCTAATAAAGAAGCGACCAAAACCCGTACTGAAGTTCATTCTTGCGTTCGGGATTGGTTCGTTCTTCTTTCTGTTCCCGATTCAGTGGAACGGTCAAACTACGATTCCACTCGACGTCGTTGTGAGTATCACACAGGAAGCGTTCCCGACCTTCGTGGAGTTCTTAACGCTCGGTCTGATACTCGCCGGTGGAATCCTGACGACGATTTCGATGGCCAACCACCATGGAATCGTGACGATCAGTAACCGGACAGTCGATCGGTTCGAGCTGGATTATTGGCAAACGTCGAATATTTTCTGGATATTCCGCATCGTCGGGATTTTTCTTGCGATTCCGATCTTCATTGGTCAGGGACCAGAGTGGCTACTTAGCGAGAATACATCAGGTATTGTCTGGGGCGGTCTCCTCCTAACGATCGCGCTCGTGATTCCGATTGGTGCTGTTTTCGTCAACTTACTCGCTGAACTCGGGGGACTGCAATTCGTTGGTGCGCTCTCCCAACCGGTGATGAAGCCAGTGTTCAATTTACCCGGTCGTGCGGCGCTTGATAGTGCAGCGTCATGGCTTGGCTCGTTCAGTATCGGCTATTACCTCACACGAAACGTCTTTGACCGTGGCGGCTATGACAAACGAGAGGTCTTCGTCATCTGTACCTGCTTTGCTACGGCGAACTTGGGAACGATTGGAGCGATCGCTGCTGTCCTCAAGATCTTGCATGTCTTTCCGATCGTCGTTCTCTTGTACCTGCTTAGTGTGATTATTACGGGAATCATTCTCGTTCGAATACCGCCGCTTTCGACCGTCCCGAACGAATTCATTGCTGAACCCGACCCAGAGCCAGAATTCAGCGGGTCAGTAGGGGACTATTCCAGATTTGCATTCAACGAGGCCATCAAAACCGCTGAAGAGGGAGCCTCAATCCCGAGCTCCGCGGTCTACGGGCTCATCGACGGGTTGAAACTGACTGGAATGATGCTGGGGACGATTCTCACGATTGGGATGGCCGCTGTAACTCTCAACGAATACACGTCGGTTTTCGAGGTGCTGTCGACACCGCTCGTTCCGATTTTGTCTGCGTTCGGTATCCCGGATCCACAGATGGCCGCCACATCGGTGATTCTTGGTGGTGCTGAAATGTTCATTGCTGCAACGTTCGCCGTTGGAGGTGACCTGATTACGAAGGTTTTCGTCATAATCGTGGTAAGCGGGCAAGCGATTTTCTTTGCCGCCTCAGCGCCGATGATGGTCGATATGTTCGACGATATTCCGATTCGATTCCAAGACTTATTCGTACTGTTCGTGATGCGAACTGCCCTTCTCATCCCGATAACCGCTGCGTTGGTCCATGCTGCTGTGTTCATAGGACTTATCTGATCGGACAAAAGTCTCCAACAAACAGAGATTTTCACCCTACTCAACTCGTAAAACCCGGTCATTTTATTCTCGCTCGAGGGAGAGAATAATATCGACGATTCCGAACGAAGTGTACCCTGTCGAGCAACGCTCCCGAAAAGAGCCTTCCCGGTGGGTGATCGTATTTCGAAGACGTGCGCTTGCGACCACGGATTTCCAACGATACAGTGACATAATTTCGAATAATTAACTGTGTGTCGAACGTTTTATTGGTGGGAAACGCGTGTTAACTATTTGAACGTTGAATCGAAGATGACTACGAACTCCACTACAGCATTCGAGGAAGGAGACGATACCGCAGATCACAAATCGCCATATGATTTCGTTTCAGATGAGATAGATCGACCGGCGCTCGTAGACGATATCCGCGACCGAGTTGCCGGTGACGTTCGGTTCGATACCTATACGCGGCAACTGTATGCAACCGATGCAAGCGCATACGAAATCACGCCGATTGGCGTCGTTTTCCCAAAATCAACCGATGACGTCGCGACAACCGTCACCTATTGTACTGACCGAGGAATTCCGCTCCTACCACGTGGTGGTGGGACGAGCTTGGCAGGGCAAGCAATCAACGAGGCCGTCGTACTTGATCTCACTCGATACATGGATGATATCGTGGCAATCAAACCAGAAAAGCAACGGGCTCGGGTTGAAGCGGGTACGGTCCTTGGTGACCTCAACGAGGCACTTTCTCCCCACGATCTGAAATTTGCACCCGACCCGGCCGCTGGTGACCGTAGCGTAATCGGTGGGGCAATCGGAAACAACTCAACCGGAGCACACTCGCTCGTCTATGGCAAGACCGACGTTTACGTTGAGGAATGTGAAGTCGTGTTGGCCGACGGAACAGTCGCCACACTCGGCGAGATAAGTGTCGAAAAGCTCCGTCTGTCTGCCGATTTTGACGGATCGCTGTTTGAACAGGTGTGTGCGGAAATAGTCCGGATTATCGACGAAGAGGGCGACGAAGTTCGGGACCGGTTTCCTGAGATGAAACGTAACGTCTCGGGCTACAACCTCGACGTACTCGTCAAGGAGGCTGAGACAGGGACAGTCAATCTCGCTCGCTTGCTCGCAGGGAGCGAAGGCACCCTTGCTATCGTTACCGAAGCCGAAGTGTCACTCGAGCCTGTCCCAACGACGAAAGCAGTGTCATTGCTGTTCTACGAGAGCGTCCTCGATGCCGTGACTGATGTCCAGTACGTGCTTGAACACGACCCTGCTGCGGTCGAACTCATCGATGACGTACTTCTCGGCCTCGCCAGAGAGACGACTGAGTTTGAAGAAGCAGCTTCGATCGTCCCGAGTGAGGGAGAAGCGGGGCTCCTCGTCGAATTTTACGCCGATGATAACGACCACGGCCAGGAACAGACTGCGGCCCTCCTCGCCGATAGGACTCCGAAAACTGCCACTGAAATACCCCCCTCCGAAGATCGGACAACTAACACCGAAACGTTTGCGTTCACCGGATTGGAGGCCCATGACGCGGATGAGCGTGCGATGTTTTGGACGCTTCGAAAAGCAGGCCTCCCGATCCTGCTCTCTCGAACCTCCGACGAAAAGCACATTAGTTTCATCGAAGACTGTGCAGTTCCGCCGAAACACCTCCCGGAATTCGTCGAACGCTTTCAGTCGCTACTTACCGAAAAGAATCGTGATGCCGATGCAGCATTCTATGCCCACGCCGGTCCAGGTGTTCTCCACGTACGCCCGCTGATCAACACGAAGGCAACCGCTGATCGCGAAGACATGGTCGCCATCGCGGACGCGGTCACCGATATGGTCGTCGAGTTCGGCGGCAGCGTTTCCGGCGAGCACGGCGACGGACGCG
This sequence comes from Haladaptatus sp. HS23, assembly GCF_056892285.1. Lineage (NCBI taxonomy): Archaea > Methanobacteriati > Methanobacteriota > Halobacteria > Halobacteriales > Haladaptataceae > Haladaptatus > Haladaptatus sp. HS23. The sequence goes on from NZ_JBXGLH010000005.1 coordinate 62,131, forward strand.
CGCGCACCCAGTGGAATCGCAAACTGTACGGTGACGACCTTTGGCAGGTGTTTCGCGACCTGAAATCCGCGTTCGATCCCGAGTGGTTACTCAATCCGGGGAACGTTTGTGGTGATCACGCTATGACAGAACACCTTAGGTACGACGGGGAGTACGAGTTCGACGCTGGATTTGAGCCATCGTTGAACTGGAAGAGTAAGAACGGGATGCAAGGAATGGTCGAACTTTGCCACGGGTGTGGAGGGTGTCGTGGGTCCCAGGAAACCACGGGTGGAGTGATGTGTCCGACCTATAGAGCCGCTGAAGAGGAGATTACGACGACCCGTGGGCGAGCGAACCTCCTCAGGCAGGCAATGAGCGGTAATATTCCCGACGATCCTACTGATGACGAATTCGCCGAGGACGTACTTGATCTCTGCATCGGATGTAAAGGGTGCAAGCGAGACTGCCCAAGCGGCGTTGACATGGCGAAACTCAAAACTGAAGTCATGCACGAGCGGCATGAAAAATACGGTGCAAGTCTTCGCGACAATATTTTCGCCAATTTCGATACGCTCGCAATGATCGGAAGTGCGTTGGCACCGGTGTCGAATCTGATACAGTCGCTTCCAGCATTGGGGACGGCCACCAAAAAAACGGTCGGGATTGCGAGCGAGCGGTCGCTACCGAAGTTTCATCGTGAAACACTCCAAGATTGGTTCGACGCACGCGACCCCAGTGTCTCGAAAACGGAAGCCGAGCGAAAAGTCGTCCTCTTTGCGGATACCTACACCAACTATAGTCATCCGGACGTCGGAAAAGCAGCAGTACGCGTTCTCGAGGCAACAGGTGTCCACGTCGATATAGCAATCGAAACCGATAGCGGTCGACCGGCATTATCGAAAGGGTTTGTCGACAGTGCTCGAGAGACCGTGAAAAGAGATCTAAAAGAACTCGAGCCGCGCGTTCACGATGGCTGGGATATCGTCGTCGCGGAACCATCCGACGCGGTGATGTTCCAATCAGATGCCCTTGATTTGTGTACTGGTAACGCAGTTGGATCGGTCGCTGCGAACACCTACGGACTCTGTGAGTATTTAGACGCGTTCCGACTGGACGAGAAAGTCGACTGGAACCCACCCGCCGAATCGCTCGTATACCACGGCCACTGTCACCAGAAGGCCGTGAAAAAGGATCATCACGCAGTCGGTGTCCTTCGACGGGCCGGGTATAGCGTCGATCCCCTCGACTCGGGATGCTGCGGTATGGCCGGTACGTTCGGATACGAGGCGGAACATTACTCGCTGAGCAAAGCCATCGGCGGGATCCTGTTCGATCAGATCGACGAAAGTGATGCCGAGGTTGTTACTGCACCGGGGACGTCGTGTCGAACCCAACTCGCCGATAGTCGGATCCAACCGGTTCCGCTGAACTGTTCACTCGCCGGCACATCGCTCGATGGCGACGAACCCCCGACACCGATAGCACTACTCGCGTACGCACTTCCGCGCTGATCGTTCTGTGAGGCATCACGAAAACGATCGACCGGCTATCGGGCGGATAGTTCAGTATCATTCAACGCAACGAATGTCGGGCTATCAACGATCGGGGAATCCAGCGACGCAGCAGTGCGGCGAAACCCGGAGACTTAAGAGACAACGTTTAGTTTAACCCGGTATGGGCGTGTCAGCTCTCTTCGACCCAGACGGCATCGCCGTCATCGGAGCATCGAAAACACCGGGAAAGCTCGGGAACGACGCGATGTCGAATATCGAAGCGTATGACACCGAGATTTACCCCGTAAATCCGTCGAGTTCGGGGACCGTCTTCGGATACGAATTCGTCGACTCGGTCCAAGAAACAGACGCGGACTTGGCCTTCTGTTGTGTCCCCGGACCGTTGCAGCCAGAGGTGCTCGAAGAATGTGGCGAGGCAGGCGTCGATGCTGCCGTGATCTTCGCCGGTGGATTTGCCGAAGTCGGCGACGAGGGGAAAGAGCTCCAAGAGGTAGTCGCGAGGATCGCAGACGAGTACGAGATTATGGTCCTCGGACCGAATACGGCAGGATATGCGATCCCACACGACAATCTATATGGATCGTTTGTCCCGCGCATTCGTGACGTCAACCCCGGCAATATCGGACTCATCACGCAGAGTGCTGGCGTCGGCATTACCATGTCGTTCCAGCTTACCCGTGAAGGATACGGTGTTTCAGCGATGTTTGGTCTCGGAAATCGGATGAACACGGAATTCGCCGACGTTGTTCCGCTACTCGACGCAGATCCGAGGACTGACGCGATCGTTATGCATGTCGAAGGGACGGAGGACATCGATGCACTCCTCGATGCCTGTCAGAGCTCAGAGACTCCGATCGTTGCATACAAGGTCGGCAAGCACGACATCGCCGATCTCGCCAAGGCACACACGGCGGCGCCAGCACAGGAGAACGCGATTTATGAGGATGGATTCGATCGCCCTGGTTTGGTCACCGTGTCTTCGACTACCGAACTGATCGACGCTGGGAGAGTCTTAGCTGACTCGCCGACAGCAAAGGGAACAAACGTAGGAATCGTGACGGCTCAGGCCGGTCCCGGGATCATCATTACGGATCACCTCAAGGGTACAGATGCCGCTTTCCCGAATCTGACCAACGAAACACGGGAACGGTTAGACAACATCCTTCCCGGAATCACGTATACGGAGAACCCCGTCGATACGGGCCGACCGATGCCGAAGTTCGGGGAGGTTGTCGACATCGTTGCACGTGATGACCGAATCGATATCGTCCTCGTCTACGAGATATACGAAGATTCATTGGGCTACCCAGTTGATGAACTGGCGAAAGTATCAACGGAGGTCGACAAACCGATTCTTTTTACCGTTGCTGGTCCCGATCACGCGCTTGAGGACGAGCGACGGGAGATGGAGAATCTTGGAATTCCGACGTTCGACACGCCAGAGCGTGGGGCACAGGCGGTCGGAGCACTGATCGACTCAACCACGAAGTCTGAGTAGTGCAATCGCGACGTTAGCAGACCGTGAAACAGAGATGAAACATATCGATCCGCTCGGAACGACGACCAGATGATCTCGAAGTTGATTTTTAGATGAGATTTGACCAGTTTCAGGCATTTGTTCGGCAAACTATCGGAGGGTCATTTGTCTATGAGATTTCCGATGATTTTCCTGTAGACTGGCTTTGCGAGATATCCGCAATGACGATTCGGTATGAGTACGGTGTGTGTCCTCTACCGACTCGCTGTTCTACCGGGTCATTCGCGCATGAACAAGGCCTTTACAGAGGTAGTATTGTAACAGACCGCCGGATGAGATCGATCACCAGTGGAGTCAGCAAACCGGTAACGACAGTAGTGAGGAGTACTATCTCTCGCGGATAAGCGGCTTTCAACGGATGGCTGGCTCTTCGTTTGCGATATAATCGAAATGCCGTCGTACAACCGAGGTCAACGGTCATCGTATACCACTAAGAATCATACTGACTCCCTGTTCGTATAGCGATCGGATCGACAATCCCCATTCTCCACGATCCGGCAATTCGGACGATTGTACTTCCTCGAAGCCAAAGACGTGTGGGAGGTAGTTGCGAAATGATCGCAAATTACAAGTAGACTTCCCGAATAGTGCTGTATATGTCTGGTGATCCGATACCGCTCAAAACAGTTCATAGGGCGTTCGAGATTATCGAGATACTCTGGGAGCAAACCAGTGCTTCTACATCCGAACTCGCGGAACGGTTGGACGTCCCGGAAAGCACGATCTATGATTATCTCCAAACTCTACAGTCGATAGGATACATCACACGGACACAGGGAGAGTGCCGGCTGAGCTACAAGCCGCTCACCGTTGGAGGGCGGGTCAAGTATCGAAGTCGCTTGTTTAGAGTTGCACAAAGCGAACTCCAGCGAGTAGTGACAGAGACCGGGGAAGTAGCAGACATCAACATCGAAGATAATGGACAGGCGGTTATTCTCCACTACGAACGCGGAGATCAAGCGTTAGATCTCGGGATGTATCCCGGCATGCGGACACCGCTTCACACGCACGCCTCTGGAAAAGCCATCTTGTCCCATCTTTCCGAAGACCGTGTCAATGAAATTATTGATAGGCACGGATTGGAGTCGATGACCGACCAGACAGTTACTGATATCGACGCCCTAAAGGATGAATTAGAAGGGATTCGGGAGGAAGGATATGCAGTCGATTGGGATCAGCAGGTCAGCGGCATGGGCATTATTGCTGCTCCAGTTCTTGTTAACGATGATATTTTAGGTGCTGTCGGAATAATTGCGCCGAGCGATCGTATGCGAGATGAATCGTATCAGAGTCAACTGCAACAAAGAATTCGTGAAGCATCAAGTTCGATCTCGATAAATTACCAATATAGTCAATAACCAAAATCAGTGCATAGTTTATTTCTTTTCGACAGATGTTACATTGTTGAACAACTGATACGGTGACTACGGATTACAATATTGTACAAACTGTTCAATTTACTATCGATATTCGACCGAGGATCAACCTATAACGGATAGTACAGTCAATCAGTTCCTTGAGTACGTGAGATTACCTTTGGACAGAATACATCGTTTATATTTGAGTTGCCGATCAATCGAATTGCAAGGAATACGATTTGATAATTGTAGTCATTAACGAAAAGCACAATGCTTGAAAAATAATGTCTCTGGGCCAAATAGAGCAGAAGCACATCTTCCGACTCAGTACTGTACCAAACAGACAGCTTGTTATTAAGAAATAAGTTTGCTTCGGCATTTATTGTAGAGAATCCACAATATCATTCGTCATTGAATTTGTCAACGATCCCGTTAACCGCAACCCTCTCGCTTCTCAATCTGGTTAAACTAGACAATACTCTGCGTACAAATTTTTCGTTGAACGGTTGAGTAACCTTCACGCATAGTTTCTTGCACCACTCCCGCCCTCAATCACTTCCGCTTAGAAGAAAAAGCGGAAGTGAATTTTATCGGCACGATCACAGTAAATTCAGGTGTTATACAGCCTCAGACGTCCGAACACCTTCAGTTCGTTATTTATAAATTGTATTTCGCTATAGCAAATTGAAGGGCGCTGGAAGATGAGACTACAGTCGGTATAGAGGGGTCAGAATGCGCTATCTTAGCGGAATAGTAGGTTTCGATGCCCACCAAACCAAGCTCCACCAACTGATTTGTGTCGGCGATCTATTAAAATCGCGCCCAAGGGATACGTTGGGTAGAGCTATTGCTCAGACTCGCGGCTTCCAGCCCTACACTGGATTCTATCCGACACCTGTCCGCTTCTGCAACAGCGTGAGCGTGTTCTGTGCCGTCACTATCGGCGAGCGCTCATACTCGTCCGTCAGAGCCACCTGTACGAGGAGATCGACCGCTCGCCAGATCGAATACAGCAAGCATGCGAAGGCGAAATAGAAGAACCGCAGCACGAAGTCCTTCGAGGTAGTTGCAGCCATGAATCGCTTAATCGATTTGTAGCCACTCTCGATCTCCCAACGATAGCTGTATTCACGGACGGCACCGGCTGGAGCGTTCGTCAGGAACAACGCGTACTGGCCGTAGTCATCTCGCTCTGAGTTCGGGTTACGCTTGTAGATGAACGTGGTATCGTGCCACTCGTTCTGTCCGAGGTGGAGCTTCCGGTCAGCAGTATAGTAATCCTGACCACGCTTGAACAATCGCTTTGCCTGTGCCTTCTCGCTGGTATACATCCGCTTCGGAACGACGTACGTCAATCCCCGCCGAGAGATGGATTCCAAGAGGTGTTGACTGTCGAACTCGCGGTCCATCAGCACTCCGTCGATGTGGAGCAGATTCTGAGCGCTATCAAGCAAATCCTCAACGATCTCTCGACGCGTCTCACTCTTCTTGACCGGCCGAGCGTCCAGGACCAACGGAACTGCGTTGCCGACTAGCTGGACGGTCGCCCATTGGTAGGCGTACTCGGTGTTCTTCTCTTTCGTCCCGATGATCTCGTTTTCGTGACCCTCTCGATCACCAGTGAACGGGTTCTCCTCGGTGGTGTCGATAGCGACTAGCCCAGCCCGATGAAAGGTATCCGTCTTACCCAGCCGGTCGATAATTCGTCTCACTGCCTCCCGGTACATCTCGCGAATCTTACTGATGGAGAGGTCGCGTAGATGTTCTCGATGGTTGTGCCCAAGTGGTGTTCGCTTCCGATTGGACTCGTAGAGGAAACTGCGTGCACCTTCGTTCGCAGCGAGGTTCTCACGAAGGCCAAGGTAGGTCTGTAACTGCCAGAACGCATTCTGGTGTATCTCGCATCCTTCTCCACGACCCAATGAGAACGCTGGATGAGCGATCTCGCCAACCTGCTCTGTGATCTGCTCAGCGCGAGCGAGTATCTCTTGTTGAGTAGGTACTACCTCGTCAGATTGCTCCCTTGGAGACGGCCGTTCTGGTGGCTCACGGGGAACAGAAACGTCTGCTCGATCCGCCTGTATGAGGATGCTCCTTGCCGCCGTTACTATCGTCTCTCTGAGAGCGGGTGTGAATCGCTGATGCCATGTTCGCCACAGCGTCGACTGATCAGGTACGCTCTCAAGATTGAGGAGCTTTCGAACCGACGAACATTGGTCAAGGTAGTCGACGAGTTTGCTCTCGTACTCCCAGTCGTGGAGTTCTTTCAGCAGAAAGGCTCGTACCAACTGCTCCATCCCGTAGCGAGTCGTTCCCGCGTAGCGGTCGTGAGCGTCGAACTCGACATACGTCAGTGGGAGGCAGCACACGAAGTCCTCGACTGATTCGTGAGCATCGTGTCCGAACCAAACCCCCGCGACAGTTCGGATATCTTCTTCGAGTCCACCGAGCGAACTCCGATCGTACAGTGGAGTTGCATTGTACGCGGGCCAATCTCGATATGACGTCGTAGCGATCTCCCGAAACACTTCACGTCGGGATGGTTGGACCGTTGCATTCGCCCTTCGTTCGCCCATCAAGGAAAGTAATTTTTGACGGATATTTATTCCTCTGTTTGCATGCGGTTCAATCGTATCCTGCCAGCCCTCCGGCCCCCACCCGGGACCATGAGATCTCACGATGCAAAGTATACATTAGAGTACGTCGGTTGGTATGATGAGGTCCGTGTGAGTGATGTAGGTGGAGGGTCGAAAGTAATTCACGACTAGCTCTCAATCTCTGTTGTATGGCTGAAAACTCCCTGTTGGTCCGATATGAGCTACTCGAGGGATCGATTCAGGAACTCCCGCCTCTCCAACGTGGTTTCGCATTAGGCACTATCTGGTTTCTCGTTTGGTTCGGAATGAGTCTCTGGCTCGGTGGCTCTCCACTCTGGTCCGCAATAATTCAGGCAGTAGTTGGTGCAGTCGTGTTTGGTGGTCTAGAATATTGACGGCACCGATAGCCTCCTTCGCTCATTTTGCACACGGGGGGCGAAAAGCGTCTCTGAGTGGGTAACTCACTTGGGATAGCATATAATGAACATCGGCGCTGGGTCGTTCGTGGCCTAATTCAGTGTGAGTTAGCGCCTTTGAGCGAGCAATCTTGCACACGGTTTCGTCAATTCTGTGTGCAAAATGAGGATCGGCGTTCTGGGTCCGTGCACCCCGTGGGGTCGTGGCGAAACTCAGTTGGTCACGTGTACCCGGATTGAAAACTCGGTATATTAAGTAACACCTCGTCCAATTAGTTGGTATGGCGCAGCGGAATCCAGCGCTCTGGGAACAAAGTCTCGTTCGAGAAGCCGTCGGCACGATCGCTATTCTCGCCGTCCTGCTCTGGCTCACCGACATGGCATGGAAGGCGATTGTCCCGATAGCGATCCTGAGCATCGGAATGATTGCACACAAATTTACCGACGCGCGATACGATCTCCCCGATGGCACGAACTGGGTATTCTATGGTGTGAGCGTTGCGGTCACTGGAGCGTTTCTGCTCATCCTCGATGGGACGGCACTCGGTGGGGCCATGCTTGTTCTCGGGTTCTGGTTCACGTTCGACGGCGCGACGACAGCTAAGTACGCTTCCTCGAAAGCCACTCACGAGTACGTCTCGGAGATGGATGGCGAAGAGACCGAGATGATGCTGCGGATGCAGACACTCAACAGCATCTACCACCATCTCAAGAATACCGGCGGCTCACAGACCACTACGAAGGTTGCGGACGCACTTGATATCACCGAGTCGCGCACCGAGTTGGCGCTTGATTACCTCGTTAGCAAGGGACGCGTCGAGCAGTCCGGTACGGGATACCGGGCAACCCCGTCTCGTTGGGGCCGACTAAGCCCGATCATTTCGTTCCTCGGGTGGTTGCCTCGTCGGGTGCTTCGCCCAATTAGCCGGATCGCCAACGCACACTGAGCGAACAGAACCACCCTGTCGGTAGTCTAGTGTCTGTCTACAGGGTTCAACGAATTTGAGAAGCGACAATGTTAGTGCTCGAAGAGAGCCAACGAGCTGTTCTATGCATTGAGAGCACCAGTCACAACTTCTGGAAGGGCGCGGGGGAGATGAGACTACACAGGCAATAGCAACCCCAGAATGCACGACTTCAGCCAATTCACCCTTTTGCACGCGCTTCAAACTGGAGTTCAGACATCGTTTCGATTACGATTCTAACTCTTCTCGAATTAGTGACCTGCCAAATAGTTAGGCGTGGGGTTGCGGGGTGTGGCAGATACGGTCGCCGAGTTCCTCATCGAAGTGGCGTGATGTTCTGCCATACCCCGCATGGCAGGTACAACGACCACATACCCTCGTTCAACCGCCTGAATCGCTATATCGCGCCGTTCATCGGCGATATTGGATACGCTGTACTCTGATTTTTGATTCCCGATAGTTACAATATTAGTGTTGTAATGGCATGGCCGCGATCACTCGCAACAGACAACAGGTGGGTCCGAAGGGGAGCGACTGACGGGTGTAGAACGAGGAGTGACCGGTTCGTCGATACCGGAAATGAACGCGGAATCGTCCTACATCGAAGCACGTCTCGGTGGCAGCGTGTCCCGAGGTGATAACGGGGACTACCCCAAATGCGGGGTGTCGGAACTCCGGTCCGCCATGTTGATGTTCACCTCGATGACGTTGGCGGTGCTCGTGACCATCTCCGGTATCGTCTCCTGGAACTGCGTTCCTTTCATCCGACTCGTCGGCCCGGAGACGCTCAACGCCCCGAGGACGTTCCCGTCACGGTCCCTGATCGGCGCACCGACCGCGCGCAGCCCCTCGATTTCCTCCTCGTCGTTGTAGGAGTAGCCGCGTTCACGCGTCTCCTCGAGTTCTTCGAGGAGTGCGTCCCGGTCGGTGATGGTGTTCCCGGTCTTGGCCGGCAGGCCGTGAAAGTCGATTATCTCCGCGGTTCGTTCGGGTGAGAGTTGTGACAGTATCGCTTTCCCCGTCGCCGACGGGTGCAGATAGTCGGGCTTCTGTAACTTCGACGTCTGGTACTCGTCTCCGACCGCTTTCTCGCCGCGTACCTTGAGCAGGCTGATTCGAAGACCGTGTTGCTCCGTCGAGAGGTGCGCGTACTCGTTGGTCCGTTTGGCCAACCTCTCCACCTCTTTCTTCCCCACTTTGTAGAGGACGTGCTGGTTGCGGACGAACTCGCCGAGGAGCAGAAACTGGAGACTGAGTTCGTACGCGTCGCCGTTCTTGACGACGAGCCCAGTTTGTCGAAGTGTTGCAAGATGGTTGTACATGGTCGTTTTGGAGACGTCGAGGTGGTCAACGAGGTCGTCAACGGTCGCGGCGCGTAACTCCTCCAAAGCCCGTATCACGTTCACCGCCGTCACGACGGTGCTCAGTGTCCGTGACGGAGAACCGTTATTCGGTAGTTTTCTCATACCTTCACTGTGCAAACGATAGATATAGTTGTTTGCATATGTTGCAATCTCAAGGAAGAAGGTAATACGTGGCCATCTCACTCGTTCTCCGGCCGTCAACCCGTCTCATCTTCGAGCGTTCGTATCGAACATCGGGCGCACATCATCGTCAGAGCGGTGTGATTTCCGATGTGGTCGCGTGGACAGCCGACGTATTGTGCTCGAGCGAGGACGGTTGAATCCGAGATATATCGGACGTAACAAGAGGATACATCACCTCAAGCTAACGATTGCAACTATCTACATAGTCACGAAACAGCGTCCATCGTCAGGTACGACGTCCGAATGCACCAGTATTAGCTCGCCAGTTCCGCTAGCGTCGTCGCGAGTACGTCGGTTGCTGCGGCGCAATCGTCCCAGTCGGTCCATTCGAGCGGGTTGTGCGACAGACCGTTCCGAGACGGAGCGAATAGGAGCACGGAGTCGGTCACGGACGAGACGTTTGCAGTATCGTGCATCGCGGCGGAGTACATCTTCTGTGCGCCGATATCGCGCGTTTCGGCTGCGTTCAATGCCGCCTCTACACACCGGTCGGCCATCCGGCTGGGCCGCTGGTCACGGTACCGGTCGAATTCGATTCGAACCGGCGCATCGCGTTCGAGGCGCGTGAGCGACTGGCGGGCGCGGTCCGCGAGCACGTTCATCGACTCGTACTCGACGTCACGGATGTCCATATGGAGTTCGACGTACCCCGGAACGATGTTGCGGGCGTTCGGCGCGACGTCGCACCGGCCTACTGTTCCGACGGCCGTCGGACTAATCGAGGCGACCACGTCTTCCGCGGCGCGACGGAAGTCGACGATGAACTCGCTCGCGGTCGTAAGCGCGTCGGAGCGTTCGTACATGGGCGTCGCGCCCGCGTGGTCCGCCTCACCGACGACTTCGACCCTGCAGTTCGTGATGCCGGTGATCGCGTCCACGACGCCGACCTGATTCCCGGCCGACTCTAACGTCGTTCCCTGTTCCACGTGCAGTTCCACCCAGGCAGACCAGTCGTCCGCGTGAACCTCGTCGTCGCCTGCGAAGCCGACGTTCTGCAGGTGCGTCTCGAGTGTTCGTCCCTCGTCGTCAGCGAGTGACAGCGCCTCCTCGGGCGTTCGAACGCCGGTGGCGACGGACGACCCGAGCAATCCGAACGAGAACCGTGCGCCCTCCTCCTCGGTGAACGAGACGACCTCGACCGGCCGCCGGAGGTCCGCGTTCGAAGCCTGCAGCGTTCTGGCGGCTTCGAGCGCCGCGTAGACGCCGAGTGGACCGTCGAAGATACCGCCCTCGGGAACGGAATCGAGGTGACTCCCGGCCGCTACGGGCGCGGCGTCGGGGTCGGCCCCGTCCGGAACCCATCGTCCGACGATGTTGCCGACCGCATCGACACGCACGGAGAGTCCGGCGTCTTCGAGCCGCGAGACGAAAAACTCACGCGCGCGTCGGTCCGCATCGCTTCCTGTCAGTACCGTCCTCCCGTGGCCCTCCTCGACATCGATGGCACCGAATTGGCCGTTTCGTTCGACGTCGCGACGAAGGCGTTGCTGGTCAACCTGCATACCTCCGCTCAATCGGAATGAGGGGTAATAAACACAGTGTATCGTCCGGAAAACTACCGGTAGCGTCGTCGGACGTTGACGGACGTCTCGCTAACGGTGCCGCCGCTCCGAACCAGCGGCGAGTCTCGTCCGAGTGCAGCGATTAGAGCGTTCGAACGGTACGAGCGACGACGTCGACTCCGATAGCGAGGGAATCCTCGTCGATATCGAATCGAGCCGTGTGGTGGCCGTACGGGTTGCTCGCGCCGATACCGACGTAAGTCGCTTCGCCGCCGTTCTCCTGTACGCGACGGATGAGGTACGACGCGTCCTCGCTTCCACCCATGTCGGCGCGTTCGACGACGGTGGAGACGGTGTCGACGTCGGCCGCCGCAGCCGCAACGGCCTCGATCATCGAGTCGTCGGCCGTGAACGTCGTTGTCTTCCCGTAGAGACCGGTTCGAAGTTCCACGTCGTGCATTCCGGCCGCGTGTTCGACGACACGGCGCGCTTTCTCGAGCATGTAGTCGTTCAGTTCCGCCGAGCCGCCGCGAACCTCGACGCGCATCTCGACCTCCTCGGCGACGATGTTCTGCGGATTCGGCGAGTGAACCTTGCCGACGTTGATTCGGGTCGCACCGTCGGAGTGGCGAGGGATGGCGTAGAGGTTCTGAATCGCCGTCGTTGCGGCTTGTAACGCGTTTCGTCCCTCGTTCGGTGCGTTCCCAGCGTGACTCGGGGCCCCCTCGAATGTCACGTCGAGTTTCGCGTTCGACAGCGGGTTCTCGTACGCCGCGACGACCATTCCCGTCTCGTTACCGAGTCCGAGGTGAAGCGCGAGGAAGTACTCGACGTCGTCGAGGTGGTGGGTCTCGCTCATCGGTTTACCGCCCCGTCCGCCTTCCTCCGCGGGTTGGAAAAACAGTTTCAACGTCCCATCGAAACCGCCGTTCTCGTCGAATTCGCGTGCGATACCGAGACCGATGGCCGTGTGGCCGTCGTGGCCGCACGCGTGCATCTCGTTCGGATGCGTGCTCCCGAACCCGTCGCGTGCAGGGCCGTGGTCGTCGTCGGTGGCCTCGCTGCGCTCGAGCGCGTCCATATCGACTCGGACACCGACGGTCGGTCCCGACCCGTCTCCGTACGTCTTCTCGGCGACGAGTCCGGTGATGTCGTCCATTCGCTCGAGGAACGATTCCGGTGCACCCTTCTCACGGGCGCGAGCGACCGCATTCGTGATATCGGCGTCGTCCGGAACCCCGAGGCGGGCGTCCTCGGCGACGGCGTCCGTACCGAGGTGGAGGGTGTAGTCGCGCTCGTCGAGTTCGTGTGCGATGAGCGCAGTCGTGCGGAACTCCTTCCAACCGGATTCGGGGTTTTTGTGAAGGTCTCTGCGTAGCTCTCGTAGGGTGAGCGGTCTGGCATCTGCCATGGCTCTACAACAAAGTACGACTATTAAACTGCTATGGGAACAGGTAATCGTAACGAAACGTATCGAAACACAGCCCTCGCCGTCAACAAAACAATTATATAATCTATCTCCATGTGCTAAGGTAGACCACACCAAAACGTGTGTATCGAAGTAGGTAACAGTAGATATGAAAGACGACAACATAATCGAATACAATTTGAACAGACGGCAGTTCGTCGGCGCCGCAGGCGTGTTGGCTGGAACAGCGCTCGCGGGATGTTCCGGAAACTCGAACGACGGCGAGAACGGCGGTGGAGACGGTAACGGCGGCGGTGGCGGCGGCAACAACGGCAAGAAGACGCGGTTGAACGTCGCCATCTCTGCGGAAGTGTGGAACTTCGACCCCGCGCTCTGGACGGACACCGCCACGAGCACGGTTGGCGGCCTCATCTTCGACGAGGTCATCGAACTGACCCCCGACGAGAAGCTGAAGCCGGGACTCGTGACGGAAGTCCCTGAACCGAAGAACGGCGGGAAAGCGTTCGAATACACGCTCCGCGACGGAATCACCTTCCACAACGGCGACGACGTGACCGTCGAGGACTTCAAATACTCCGTCGACTGGATTCTGAACCCCGATAACAACTCTCCAATCAAGAGCAGGATGCCGTTCGTGGAGAGCAGCGAAATCGTCGGCGACCGGACGCTCCGACTGAACACGTCGAAGCCGTTTGGTACGCTCAATTGGTGGCTCACCCGGAGCCTCGAAGGAATCGTCCCGAAGGATTCACGCGGCGAGACTCAGGACGGGAAGGGACCGAGCGGTCTCGCGACCAAACTGACGAACGACCCGAGCGGCGCAGGTACCGGTCCGTACGAGTTCGTCGAGTGGAAGAGCGGAAGCCACGTTCTGTTGAAGAAAAACGAGAACTACTGGATGGACGGCATTCCGTCGGTCGACGAAATCAAGTTCGACTTCATCGGGGAGAACTCCACCCGTCTCGCCAACCTTCGCTCCGGCACGATAGACCTCACGAACAAGGTTCCGCCGAAGGATTTCGCGGGGCTGAAGGGTCAGCCTGACATCACGGCGGAGTCGGTTCCCGGCAACCTCACGCAGGTTCTCTACGTGAACCTCATGGAGGCGGAGGGCAACCCGATGAGCAACGTCCACAACCGGCGGGCGGTGCTCTACGGCATCAACGGCGATGAGATTCTGGACGAAATTTTCCAAGGACAGGGCGTCGTCCAGAAAGGTCCCTGGTACCCCGACAGCGAGTGGACGTCGCCGAAGCTCAAGGAGATGAAGCTCTACGACCCGAAGAAAGCCCGCACGGAACTCGAAAAGGCCGGAAACGCGGACGGCTTCCAGATGGACATCATCGCCACCAAGGGCTCGTGGTTCAAGGACGAAGCCGTCGTCATTCAGAACCAGTTGTCCAACATCGGCATCGACGTGAACGTCACCGCCGTGGACAAGTCGACCCTGTTGAACGAGGTTTACAGCACGAACGACTGGCACGCCGCCATGGAAGACTGGGGGCAGTCGATTCCGGTCGTGACGTCCTGGCTGGAGGCGGGCTACGCGAACAACAACCACAACCACAACAACTGGCACCACCAGGCGGACGACCTGATGGACATCTACGCCCCGAGCGGACCCGAGCCGCCAGCCGACGCCAAGGGAGACTACTCGAACGGACACGAGTGGTATGTCGCACAGCTGCGCGAGGCGCAGGCGGCGACGGACAAAAAGACCCAGAAAGAGATCGTCTACCGTCTCCAGGAGTACCTCGTCGAGCACGCGATTCAGATCGACATCGCGTACGTGAACAAGCTGGAGGCGTGGAATAACTCGGTCAAGAACTACGATATCGGCACGTTCGTCGACAAGTACCGGGACATCGAGATCGGTGAGTAAACGTATACAACCATGGAATTCGATTCAGAGGAAGTGAACGAATGAGTCGATGTAGAACTGCTCCGGTGGTGATCAAGCGATGAGCATGGGACGCTACGTCGCAAAACGCCTGCTGCTGACGATACCAGTACTGCTCGGTGTCAGCGTCGTGGTGTTCGCGCTGGTTCACCTCGCACCGGGCGGCCCCGTCCGCGTGATGCTCGGGCCGCTCCAAGACGAAAAGCTCGTCAGCCAGATTCGACACGATATGGGATTGGACCAACCGGTGTACGTTCAATACGGGCTCTGGATAGCCGATGCCATACAGGGAGACTTGGGAACGTCCTGGACCGTCCAACAGGGGGCGCCGGTGACGGACATCATCGTGGAACGACTGCCGCTGACGGTCGAACTGTCCATACTCAGCATGATAATGGCGGTACTCATCGCCATTCCCACCGGCATCATCAGCGCCGTTCGCCAGGACCGAATCGAGGACCACGCGGCACGTATCGCCGCGTTGACCGGTATCTCCATCCCCGATTTCTGGCTGGGAATCATCCTCATCATGGTGTTCGCGGTCCAGTTCTCGTTCCCCTGGGCGACGGGTGGCTGGACGCCGCCGTGGGTCGACCCGGTAGCGAACCTCCAGCAGCTGGTACTGCCCGTGATTACGCTCGGAACGGCTTACTCCGCGCTCATCGCACGGATGATGCGCTCGGAGATGCTCGACACGCTCAACCAGGATTACATCAAGACGGCGAAAGCGATGGGTATCAGCAGCCGCGAAGTGATATTGAAAGACGCCAGCAAGAACGCACTCATTCCGGTCGTCACTGTCATCGGCGTCGGTCTCGGACAGCTGATGAACGGGGCGATTCTGACGGAGACCGTGTTCAATCTGCCGGGAATCGGGAAGCTCCTGATACTCGCCATCGACCGGCGGGATTACCGCATTATTCAGGCGCTCATCCTGTTCATATCGATGGTATTCGTCTTCGCCAACCTCGCGGTCGACGTACTCTACGCCTACCTCGACCCCCGAATAAGATACGGCGGGAGGAACTAACGATGGCAACGAAAGACCACGCAGAGGCGGACGAGTTCGACGCTGGGTCGGCCCCCGGAACGCACCACTCGCAGTTCCAGATGTTCTGGAAGGAGTTCCGGCGCAACAAGCTGTCGCTGTTCGGCGGTGCGATTATCGGCACGATGCTCCTCCTCGCGCTGTTCGCACCCTACGTCGCCCCGCACGACCCGACCGCACAGTTCGAGGCGCCTGAGGGCGAGCACAACCCGATGCCGATGGGTACCGAGATGATCGTCGAAAACACGAACGGCGAGGCGGTCGGAACGATGACCGCGTACCTCGGGACGGACCATCACGGCCGCGATATCCTCTCGCGTATCCTCTACGGCTTGCGCACCCTGATGACGGTGTCGCTCGGCGTCGTCTTCTTCGCCATGCTCATCGGCGTGAGCGCGGGTGCGATTGCCGGGTACTACCGGAACACGTGGGTCGACGAAATCATCATGCGGTTCATGGACATCCTCTTTTCGTTCCCCAGCCTCATCCTCGCCATCGCGGTGTTAGGTGTGCTGGGCGTCGGGAAGACGGAGTATGCGTCGTTCGTGCTCCCGAACTTAGTGAAGATAATCATCGTCATCGGCGTCGTCTACATTCCGAGTTTCGCCCGCGTCATGCGCGGCTCCGTGCTCAAGGAGATGGAAGAAGATTACATCGACGCCGCCAAGGCGCTCGGAGCGAGCGACCGACACATCCTCATGAAGGACATCGCCGTGAACACGCTGCCGACCGTCGTCGTTCAGGGCACGTTGTACATGGGGACGGCCGTGCTAGCGAGTGCGGCACTGTCGTTTCTCGGCCTGGGCATTCAGCCCCCGAAGGCGAGTCTCGGATTGATGTTGTCGAACGCACGAGGCTACCTCTACAGCGGCGAGTGGTGGTACTCGGTGTTCCCGGGCGCGGTCATCGTGCTCACCATCCTCGGGTTCAACCTGCTCGGTGACGGGCTACGCGACGCGCTCGATCCGCGATACACGGAGGAGACGAGAGAATGAGCGACCCGATACTGTCGGTTCGCGACCTCGTCACTCGGTTCTACACGGACGAGGGAACGGTGAAAGCCGTCGACGGCTCCTCGTTCGACCTCCACGAGGGCGAAACCCTCGGCATCGTCGGCGAGAGCGGGTCCGGAAAGAGCGTTACCGCTCTCTCCGTGATGCAGCTCGTCGACGAACCCGGACGCATCGAACAGGGAAGCGTCCTCTACGGCGGCGACGACCTGTTGGACAAGAGCGAAGCTGAGATGCGCGCGATACGGGGCAACGAGATATCGATGATGTTTCAAGATCCGATGACGAGCTTGAACCCGGTGTTCACCATCGGCGAACAGATCAGCCGCGTCATCCTGCGACATCAGGACGTCTCGAAGCGAGAGGCGCGAGAGCGCACCGTCTCGCTCATGAATGACGTGGGTATTCCGGAACCCGAGGCTCGCATGGATAGCTATCCGCACCAGTTCTCGGGCGGGATGCGCCAGCGTGCGTTGCTCGCCATGGCGATCTCCTGCGAACCGGACGTACTCATCGCCGACGAACCGACAACGGCGCTCGACGTGACCATCGAAGCACAGATCTTCGAGGTGCTCGACGACCTTCAGGAGAAATACGGGATGAGCATCATCCTCATCACACACGACCTCGGCGTCGTCGCCGGGACGTGCGACCGCGTCGCGGTCGCGTACGGTGGTCGTATCGTCGAACGTGCGAGCGTGGACGACCTCTTCGAGAATCCCCGTCATCCCTACACGCGCGGGCTGATGCGTTCGCTGCCGACGCTGCGGGGAGAGATGGACCGGTTGGTCCCCGTCAAAGGCGACGTGCCGAACCTCGCCGCCCTGCCGTCGGGGTGTTCGTTCCATCCGCGATGTCCACACGCGACGGACGCGTGTCGCGAGTACGACCCGGAACTGCGGTCGGTCGAACCGAATCGCGAGGCCGCCTGTATCCACGCCCGCGGATACGGCCCGATATCGAACAAGAAGGAAACAGGCCAACGTACCGAGACTGCGGCCGATGGAGGTGTAATCGATGACTGACGACTCACTGGTGAAGGTGAGCGGACTGCGCAAGCACTTCGTTCAGAACGATGGACTGATCGACCGGCTACTGGGCGCGGAGGAGCGCATCAAGGCCGTCGACGGCGTCGACTTCGAAATCGAACGTGGCGAGACGCTCGGCCTCGTGGGCGAATCCGGGAGCGGAAAGTCCACGACGGCGCGGTCGCTCCTGCGCCTCGACGAACCGACGGCGGGGACGGTTCGCTACGACGGAACCGACCTCACCGAACTGTCAGAGGATGAGATGAAGGCGATGCGAAAGCGTATCCAGATGGTGTTTCAGGACCCCGCGTCCAGCCTCAACCGTCGAAAGACCATCTCGCAGCTACTCAAGCAGCCGATGGAGATTCACGGGCTGTACAAAGGCGAACGCGACGAGCGCGTAGACGAACTGATGGAGACGGTTGGCCTTCCGCCGCAGTTCTCCAATCGGTATCCGCACGAGTTTTCGGGCGGGCAGCGCCAGCGCGTCGGTATCGCCCGCGCGCTCGCGGTCGACCCGGAGTTCATCGTCGCCGACGAACCCGTCTCGGCACTCGACGTCTCCATTCAAGCCCAGATACTCAACTTGCTGATGGACCTTCAGGACGAGTTGGACCTGACGATTCTGTTCATCGCCCACGACCTCAGCGTCATCCGTCATTTCTGTGACCGCGTGGCGGTCATGTATCTCGGCGAAATCGTGGAGGTGGCGGACGGAACGGACCTCTTCGAGAGTCCACAACACCCGTACACGAAGTCGCTACTCCGAGCGATTCCGGAGCCGGACCCCGCCCTCGCCCGCACGCGAACGGCGTTAGAGGGGGAAGTCCCGTCACCGCTCGACCCGCCGAGCGGTTGCTCGTTCCACTCTCGCTGCCCGAACGCTACCGAGGAGTGCAAGACGACCGATCCGTCGCTGGATGCGATCCCTGGGGCGAACGACGGGCACGAAGCGGCCTGCATTCACGTCGATGAGTTCGAGTACGGAACGGGCTTCGTCGCCGAGGAAGTGGTCGTCGACGACAGGTTCAGCATCGAGGGTTTCGACCACGCCGACGAACCGGTCGCAGACGGCGGACGGCCGGATAACGAATGAAAGTCGCACTGAAGCCGATGGTTCGGCTCGCCCTCACGTTCGCTATCGTGTGGTTCTACAGCGCCTTGCTCACGCCCCTCGATGCGTGGGTTCGCTTTCCCGCCATCGTCGTACTCGCCATCCCGACGTGGCTCGTCGTGAGTCGAATGCTCTTCACGGACGACGACCGGTCGCCGTTTCAGTTCCGTCGCGACACGGAGTGACCGGGAGCCGGCCCGAATCGCCGTTGTTACACTCACACAATGAACTGTGTGCAGATTGGGTTCGGAGCGGATTCTAATTCGCTTACCGCTTGATACGATATCCGGAAGCGCTGTTCTTAAGTGGGGAGTGGTCAAAATAGGTAGTAGAGAGGTATTTAGGGCTTCGCACATATCTGACGATAGTATAGAGAAGGGGACAAAGTGACGAGGCTACGTAGGGTGCTAGCTAACCGATGGACGGCCGTCTTTTCGATGACCCATTGCATTACACCCCTACCATTGTAATTTAGATGCGGGGACGTGAGGGACGGCAGTCGCCTCAGCAGTTTCGAGGGCGATAGAGGTTGACCACCCGAGAGACGTTCCCCCGGCCGGTATCGAGAACACGAACGAACCGAAGAACTCGTCGCACCGTTTAGAATAACTAAACGATTTCAGTCGGATCGAAGTTCCAATTCTATCTGTTTCGCGGTACTCAACACCTGTCCGGTGATATCCTCCTCGAAACGCCGACCGTTGAGTACCTCGGCCCGCCCGACCACGGAGATGGCCCCCTCGCGCTCGTCCTCGTTACTGCGGACGGGAGCGGCAACGCCGTTGACTCCTTCGATTCGTTCCTCCCGACAGTAGGCGACACCGTCTCCGCGGACGCTTCGAAGTTGTGCGTCGAGGGTCTCCCGGTCGGTGATCGTTTGGGGCGTTCGCGCGGGCAACCCGTGTCGTCGAACGCATTCCTCGACCCGCTCGTCGGGCATCGAAGCGAGAATCGCCTTTCCAGCGGCGGTCGCGTGTAGCGGCAGTTGGTCGCCATCGACCGACGGCGGCGACCACGTGTCGGAACCCACTGCGTGGTAGACACGAGTCCCGCGACCCTCCTCCGCTATGAAGAGGCCGACCCATTCCCCGGTCGTCTGTGCGAGATTGTCCAGGTAGGGCTTCGCAACGCGAAACAGGTGCGACCGCTCCCGCGTCCGTTCGCCCGTCGCGAGCGCACGTAACGTGAGGTCGTATCGGCCGTCGATTTTCTTCACATATCCCAAACTGCGAAGCGTCGTCAGGTGGTTGTGGACGGTTCCCTTCGTCGTGTCCATTCTGGCGGCCACGTCGGTCACGCCGAGTGGCCCGTCGGTGGCGAGTACTTCTATGAGCGTGACCGACGTCTTGGTCGCCTTCACCGGATACCGCTTCGATTCGTCCATGGGTGGTACGTCTTCGGAGTGCTATTTATATTTGTTCACCAATGCTAAACTGAAAGTGAAAATTCATATTGAACGATGATTTATTTTCTGTCGAGGACAGTCGATCACCGACCTTCCGAACGTATTCGTGCGGAAATTCGGGTATGAACCTTCTACGACTGCGTTTTGTTCTCCTAAACATAAATGTCTTCTCCTTTTCATTTCTGTCTGGCCCAAAAATCCACACCTCGGTGAAATCAGTTCGAGAAACATTAAAAACAATGAAGGGCGTCGGTAGTGGAAGAACGGTATGAAACACGTAGCTGTAGATATCGGCGCCAACGGCGGCACGGTGTTCGTCGGGAGAATCCAACCCAACCGACTGGACGTGACCGAGATTCACCGGTTCGACAATCGACCCAGAGAGGTGGGCGGCCGGTACGTTTGGGAGCTATCGAGGCTGCTCGACGGCATCGAAACCGGCCTCTCGTTGGCTGCCGAAGCGCTCGACGGAATCGATACGGTCGGAATCGACACGTGGGGACTCGATTTCGGACTCCTCCGCGACGGCGAACCGATGGGTGACCCGTACTCCTACCGCGACCCGGCGGTGAGCGAAACGCGCGATGCTATCATCGATACCGTCGGAAAGCGGTCGATATTCGACGCCACCGGACTCAACCATTGGAACACCCCGAACACGCTCTGGCAGTACCACGCGCTCGCCGAAAACGAACCGGACCGTCTCGACGACGCGGACCGCCTGCTGATGATGCCGCAGTTGCTGACGTACCTCCTCGGCGGCGACGCCATCACGGAAGTCACCGTCGCCTCGACGACACAGATGTTGGACCCCGAGCGACGGACGTGGAACACCGACCTCCTCGACGACCTCTCGCTCCCGACCGAACCGCTTCCGCCGCTCCGGGAACCTGGAAGCACGGCCGGAACGGTGTCGGCGGAGTATCTCTCGTCGGAACCGGAATTGGTCCTCCCGGCGAGCCACGACACGGCGGCGGCCGTCGCCGGAATGCCGCTCTCGGACGGGGCGGCGTTCCTCAGCACCGGGTCGTGGTTCATCCTCGGACTCGTCGCTTCGCAGCCGAACCGTTCCGAGGCGGCCTACGAGGCCGGACTCTCCAACGAACTGGGTTTCGACGGCACCGTCCGTCTGCTGAAGAACGTGAACGGGTTCTTCCTGCTCGAAGAGTGTCGGTGGGCGTGGGAGGAACGCGACGAGTCGGCGCCCTACGAGGAGTTGATAGCTGCCGCCCGCGGCGTACCCGCAAGGAAAACCATCGTTGACCCGGACGCGGAGACGTTTAGCATCGACGGCGAGATGCCGGAGCGGATAGCCGACTACAGTCGGGAGACGGAGCAGGCGATTCCGGAAACGAAGGGCGAAACCGTCCGCTGCCTTCTCGATAGCCTCGCGGTGAAAACGGCGCTCGTGCTCGACGAAATCGCGTCCGTGACCGGTCGAAATCCGTCCACGCTCCACGTCGGCGGCGGCGGCGTTCGAAACGAACTGTTCTGCCAAACCCTCGCGGACGCGACCGGGAGAGTGGTCCGTGCGGGACCGACGGAGGCCACGGCGACCGGGAACCTCCTGACGCAAGCGGTCGCCGCCGGGTCGCTTCCCGACCTCGAAACGGGCCGCGAACTCGTCGAAGCGACGGCCGAGATTCGCACGTACGAACCGACGGCCGACGGGTGGGACGATGCGAAGGCGACGATGCGCGAACTGGCGTCCCGGTGAACCAACGGCGGTCCTACTCCGCTTCAGCGCGAGGTGTAGCCGCCGTCGACGCGGACGATTTCTCCCGTCGTGTAGGCGGACGCCTCGGACGAGAGATAGACGACGATTCCGCGGAGGTCGTCCGGTCGTCCGAGTCGTCCCATCGGCGTGTTTTCAACCCACGTCCGCTCCATCTCGGGGTCGGCTTCGAGTACTTCCTCGACGAGGTCGGTCCGCATGTACCCCGGCGCGATGGCGTTGACGCGAACGCCGCGGTCGGCCCACTCGACGGCCATCGACTTCGTCACCATCAGCACGCCCGCCTTCGACGCGTTGTATCCGACCTGCGGTTGCGGAACGTTGACGTTGTAAGCCGACATCGAGGCGATGTTGACGATGCGTCCCTCGCCCCGGTCGAGCATTCGACGACCGACGTGTTTCGCACAGAGGAACACGCCCGAGAGGTTCACGTCGAGCGTCCGCTGCCACGTCTCGTACTCCATCTCCTCGGCCGGAGCGTTTGCGGCGATGCCTGCGTTGTTTATCAACACGTCTATCGGTCCGAGGCGGTCCGTGACCGTTTCGACCATCGCCTCGACCGCCGCTTCGTCCGTCACGTCCACTTCGACGGCGGTGGTATCGACGCCGGTTTCCGCGAGTTCCGAGGCCGTCGCTTCCGCCGTTTCGATGTCGACGTCGACTATCGCCACGTCGGCACCCGCCTCCGCGAGTGCGTCCGCCATCTCCTTCCCGAGTCCGCGGGCCGCTCCCGTCACGATGGCGGTCTCTCCGTCAAGTGCAAATCGGTCTAGTACACCCATCTGTTCCGAATACTGCTCGTTCATACATAGTAAATATTTCGCAGTTTTGGCGGAGACAATATGTGGGGTGAACGCGACCGGAACCCGAACATCCATGCAGCGGCGCTATCGGGGGAGAAGATTTAACCGCCAGTCCCGAGATACCAGTCATATCCGCCTATGAAAGCAGCAGTACTGACGGATACCGGTTCCGTCGCCATCGAAGACCGAGAGAAACCGAATCCGGGAGCGGACGACGTACTCGTCCGAGTGAACGCCTGTGGCGTCT
This sequence comes from Haladaptatus sp. HS23, assembly GCF_056892285.1. NCBI lineage: Archaea > Methanobacteriati > Methanobacteriota > Halobacteria > Halobacteriales > Haladaptataceae > Haladaptatus > Haladaptatus sp. HS23. The sequence continues at coordinate 85,268 of NZ_JBXGLH010000005.1, forward strand.
GTATGACCGATTATCACATGTATCACGGGACGTTTCCCGTCGATTTCCCGACGATTCCGGGACACGAGAGCGCCGGGGAAGTCGTCGCCGTCGGCGACGAAGTGTCGGACGTCGACGTCGGTGACAGGGTCGCCATCAACCCCTCCATTCCCTGCAATCGGTGCCAGGCGTGCGTGAACGGAAACGAAAACCTCTGTGAAAACTTCACCTCCATCGGCGGCGCTGCCGACACCATCATCGACGGTGCGTTCGCCGAATACGTCCGTGCGCCCGCGGGGTACGTCGAATCCATCGGGGACGTGCCGTATCGGACGGCCGCGTTCGCCGAACCCCTCGCCTGCTGCATTCACGCCGTCGACCAAGTGTCCCTCGAATCCGGCGACACGGTCGTCATCGTCGGCGCGGGACCCATCGGCCTGCTCCTCGCCCAGACCTTCCGCGCGAGCGGCGCGGGAACGGTCGTCGTCTCGGAACCCGTCGACGAACGGCGCGAATTGGCATTCGAAACCGGTGCCGACACCGTCGTCGACCCCATCGAAACCGACTTGAAGTCCGAACTCGACGACCTCGTCGACCGGGTGGACATCGCCGTCGAAGCCGTCGGTCTGCCGGAGACCATCGAGACGGCCATGTCGTTGCCGTCCGCGGGCGGAACGACGCTCGTCTTCGGCGTCCCGCCGCAGGGAACGACCGTCGAAATCGACCCGTTCGACGTCTACTACGACGAACTCGAACTCGTCGGGACGTTCTCGCTCACGCCGAACGATTTCGCCCGCGCCGTCACGTTCCTTCGAAACGGACGAATCGACGTCGACCCGCTCGTCACAGACGAATACGACCTCGACGGGCTTTCCGACGCGTTCACGCAGATGGAGGACAAGGAGGGGTTGAAGAAAATGATCTACCCGAACGATGACCGATAAGGCTCAGCGACTGTCCAACCGCCAACTGTCGATGGGGACCTGCCCGCCGTCGACGCGCAGTTCGTGGCCGTTGATGTAGTCGCTGGCGGGCGACGCGAGGAACGTCGTCGCCTGCGCGACGTCTTCAGGGTCGGCGAACCGCCCGAGCGGGTTGTTGTCGAGTATCTGTTTCCGGACGGCGTCGCTGAACTCCTCCGTCATCCGGGTGTTCACCCACCCCGGCGCGACGGCGTTGACGCGGACGCCCTCCCGGCCGAGTTCGAGCGCGAGGCTCTTCGTCAACCCGAGCAGGCTGAACTTCCCGACGTCGTAGGCGGGCGACATCCCGACGCCGTTCTTCGTGTGAATCGACGTGACGTTGACTATCTTCCCGTATCCACGCTCGACCATCCCGTCCACGACCGCTCTGATGCAGTTCAACGACCCGTTGAGGTGGACGTCGATGTTCAACTCGAACGTGTCGTCGTACGCCTCGTCGAGGAACGGTCCGGCGTCGCCGACGCCCGCGTTGTTCACGAGGATATCTATCGGTACGAGACGCTCCGCGGCCGTCTCCACCATCGCTTCGACTTCCGCTCTGTCCGTCACGTCCGCGCCGATGCCGACACACTCGACGCCCAGGTCACGAATCTCGTCGGCGGTTTCCTCGGCGACATCCTGGTCCACGTCGTTGACGACGACGTCGGCACCGTTGGTTGCAAATCGCTTCGCCGTCTCTTTACCCATACCGCGGCCCGCGCCGGTGACGAGCGCGGTCCGCTCGGACAAGTCACAGTCCATGTCGGGAGTGACCGGGTTGAGCCATATATTTGTTTCGTGTACTTGAGAAGAAATAGCGACTCCAATCGATTGTAGTAAGGGCAATGCTTAATTATGAGTAATGGAATTATTCTCGTGGATAACTGTCGACGGAAACCGGTATCGAAGCCATCGACATCCCGCTGGATGGTTCGGGCGGTATCGACGGCGGCGTCGAACGCGCACGCGGTCGATGCGACAAACCGGGCCGAACGCACGGCGGGGCAGTGACCAGCACTAAACACGGACCAATGAACACGAGCAACCGAATTACAGCAACGGAGCCGACCAACGATGACGACGGATAGGACGCGCCGCGACTTCCTCGCGGTCGCCGGAACGAGCGCGGCAGTCGGCCTCAGCGGCTGTACGCGAGGGGGAGAGGCCTCGTCGGGAAGCGATACGAAGACGGTGGACCCGACGAGCGGGAACGCGAAGATAGACCTCTCCGAGTACACCGGCGCGAACATCGAGTGGAAGCAACACGAGGGGACGACCATCAACGTCGGAGCCGTCCAACACGCGTGGATAGACAGCATCCGCCCGCTCGTCCCGCTGTTCGAGGAGCTGACGGGTATAAACGTGGTGTGGAACATCCTCCCGGAACAGCAGTTCCGGACGAAGCGTCTGACCGACGTGAGCACCGGGGCCGGGAAGTTCGACGTCTTCTTCATGGACCAGGTCGTCAACCAGTTCCGCGAGGCGGGGTGGCTCCAGTTCCTCGACCCGTACTTCGAACGCGACGACCTCTTCGACGAGAAGTGGTATCGGCCGAACGACCTCCTCGGCGTCTGCCGCGAGGCGTGCCACGGGGCCGGTCGGACGAAGCACTGGACGGGCATGCCCATAACCGTCGAAGTTCACACCATGTTCTACCGGAAGGACCTCTACGAGAAACACGGCCTGTCGGTGCCGAAGACGACCGACCAGTTCCTCCACAACGCGAAGGTCATTCAGGAGGAAGAAGACGGCATGTCGGGACTCGTCAACCGCGGGCAGAAGGGGTACGGCATGAACGTCTACACGATGGACGCGTGGATTCGGGAGTACGGCGGGAGCCTCTGGAAGCAGTACCCGGACGAGTCCGGCCTCGACACCCACGTGGCGAAGCGGGCGTGTAGGTACTACGTCGATGCGTTGCAGAAGTACGGCCCGCCGTCCATCGGGACCATGACGTGGTCGGAGGTGGTCGCGGCCATACAAGGCGGCAACGCCGCGCACGTGATGAACGACGCGAACCTCTTCTGGGGAAGTTTCGCCGACTCCTCCCCCGACGGGGGCGAAATCGGCGTCGCCAAGATGGTGACCCCGACGACGAAGAAAAGCAAGTTCGCGCCGGGCGCGTTCACGTGGCAACTGTCGACTTCGAAGGCCGCACGAAACCCCGAAGCGGCGTTCCTGTTCATGCTGTGGGCGACGTCGAAGCCGACCCAACGGTGGATGTCGATTCAGCGGAACGCATCGTTCCCGACGCGCCAGTCCATCTGGTCGAAGAAAGCGTACAAGGAAAAATACGGAAAGAAGTTCAGCCGCGTGTCGCTGGAGTCGCTGAGTAGCGCGGTGACGGAACCGTACGACGCGATGTACCCCGTCTGGGCACAGAAGTACTCCATCCAGCTTCAGAAGGCCATCACCGGCGGCAAATCCGTCGAATCGGCCCTCTCGAAGTCCGCACAACAGGCCGAACTGATCGTCCAGCAGGATTGACCCATGAAACGAAACCACCCCAAATCGACGGACCATACCACCGAACCATGAGCATCGACACCCAAACACGAACGGAGCAAGGAACGCAAGACGAGGGTCGGTCACTCTGGAACGAGTACCTCCCGGTGTGGCTCTCCACGCCGATGGTACTCGTCGTCCTCCTCATCACGGTGTTTCCCGGAATCTACGACCTGTACCTCAGCCTCGTCAACTACAACTACGTCAACCCGGAGCGAATCGGCACGTTCGCCGGACTGCACAACTTCAGGGTCATCTTCACCGACCCCGTCGTGTGGAAGTCCATCACGGTGACCGCCATATTCGTGACGTGTGCGCTGCTCCTCGAACTGGTCCTCGGGTTCGCGCTCGCCGCGCTGTTGACGAACGTGAAAAACAGGTGGGCGCGGACGTTCTACCGTATCGTGTTCATCCTGCCGATGGCCGTGGCCCCGGTCAGTCTGGCCATGATAGGCCGGATAATGCTCGACCCGCAGTTGGGCATCATCGCGTACACGATTTCGACGTACACGCCGTTCGCCGCCCCGAACTTCCTCACGGACGTCCCGCTGCTCACGGTCATCCTGATGGACACGTGGAACTGGACGCCGTTCATGTTCATCATCCTCTACGCCGGACTGTCGTCCGTGCCCGATGAGTTGATAGAGGCGGCCCGTATCGACGGAGCGCCGACGTGGCGAACCTACGTCCACGTCGTCATCCCGTACATGAAGCCGGTCATCTTCGTGGCGTTCCTCATCCGCCTCATCGACCTGTTCCGGACGTTCGGGACGGTGTACGGCCTGACGCGGGGCGGCCCCGGAAACGCGACGAAGCTCATCAGCATCCAGATCTTCCAGACCGGGTTCACGTACATCGACATCGGCGCGGCGAGCGCGCTCGCAATCGTGTATCTCGTCGTCGTCCTCATCATCTGTAACGTCCTGATTCGGGTCGTCGGCTTCGAGGGGGTGTTGGAGTGATGGCGGTTTCGGAACGCGCGAAAGCCGTCGGCCGTCACGCCGTGCTCCTCGCGTGGACGTTCGTCTGCCTCGCACCGCTCGGGTGGCTCGCGTTCATGTCGCTCAAGCCGCCGGGGAAGGCGCTCGAACTGCCGCCGAAGTGGGTGTTCCTGCCGACGGTGTACAATTACCTCGAACTGGCGAACGACCCGTCGTTCGTCACCGCGTTCACCAACAGCGTCGTCAGCGTCACCGCCTCGGTCCTCATCGTGTTGGCCATCGGGATTCCGGGGGCGTACGTCCTCTCGCGGTACGACGTGCCGAAGAAACCCGACGTCCTCATCTGGATACTGTCGTCGCGGATGCTGCCGCCCATCGCTGTCGTCATCCCGTTCTTCGTGATATTCCGGACGTTCAATCTCTACGACACCATCATCGGGTTGGTGTTCATGTACGTGACCATCAACGTGGCGTTGGTCGTCTGGGTGATGAAGGCGTTCTTCGACGGCATTCCGCAGTCGTTGGAGGAGGCCGCGATGGTCGACGGCGCGACGCGCTCGCAGGCGTTCCGGAAGGTCGTGTTGCCGTCGGCGCTCCCCGGCGTCATCTCCGTCGCCATCATCAGCTTCATCTTCGCGTGGATAGAGCTGTTGTTCTCGCTCATCCTCACGAACAACCGGGCGACGACGCTCTCGCTCGCGGTGTACAGCTTCATCGGTTCTCGAAACATCGAGTGGTCGATGCTGGCGGCCGCGTCGATGACGATGATCCTCCCGGTGCTGTTGCTCCTCGTCGTCGCCAACCGGTATCTCGCCTCCGGGCTGAGCTTCGGTGCCGTGCTAAAAGAGTAGCGAGGTAGTTTCATCAAATCGTTTATTTTCCGATATCGACGTGAAGGTTTATTTGTGAAGAACGACGATACTACTCCGATGGCCGGAATCACTATCGACAGCGTCGTCAAACGGTTCGGAGACGGACAGGGCGGGATAGTCGCCGTGGACGACGTCGACATCGACATCGGGGACGGCGAGTTCGTCGTCCTCGTCGGGCCGTCCGGGAGCGGGAAATCGACGCTGCTTCGGATGGTCTCGGGGCTGGAACAGCAATCCGAGGGAGACATCTGGATTCGGGACGAATTGGTGAACGGGAAATCGCCGCGCGAGCGGGACATCGCCATGGTGTTCCAGAACTACGCGCTCTACCCGAACATGACCGTCCGGGAGAACATGAGCTTCGGGCTCAAGATGTCGACGGACCTCTCGGGCGACGAAATCGAAGAACGCGTGGAACGCGTCGCGGAGACGATGGGCATCGAACGTCTGCTGGACAACAGCCCGTCCCAGATGTCCGGCGGTCAACGCCAACGCGTCGCGCTCGGCCGGGCCATCGTCCGTGACCCCAACGCGTTCCTCATGGACGAACCGTTATCCAACCTCGACGCGAAGCTACGGACTACCATGCGAACCGAAATCAACCGTCTGCAGTCCGAACTCGACGTGACGACCCTCTACGTCACCCACGACCAGACGGAGGCGATGACGATGGGCGACCGCCTCGTCGTCCTCGACGGCGGCGAACTCCAACAGGTCGGAACGCCGCTCGAATGCTTCTACAAGCCGGCGAACCGCTTCGTCGCGGGGTTCATCGGGTCGCCCTCGATGGACTTCTTCGAGGCCGAACGGGACGGGTCCACGCTCCGTTCGGACGGGTTCGACTACGAACTGTCCGACGAACTGGCGACGTCCGCGGACCGGTACGACCGTGTGACCATCGGGGTTCGGCCGGAGGACGTCGAGGTCACAAAGGAACCGGAAGGCCGCAACCAGTTCCGCTGTACCGTCGACGTAGTGGAGCCGATGGGAAGCATCCGATATCTCTACCTGAAACCGGTCGAACAGTCACACGACGAGACGTTCGTCGTCGAAATCGACGGCCAGCGGCCGGTGAAGGAGGGCGACGAACTGTACGTCGATATCCCCGAGCGGACGGTACACCTCTTCGACACGGAGACCGGTGACGCCGTTCGCCATCGGACTCTCACCGCGGAGGCCGAAGCCGAACTGGCGGACCGAATGGCCGACGTCGGAGTCGCCTCGGAGTGAATCATGTCCGAAGAGAAAGACCAATACCACGACGAACGCAGCGCCATCCGCGACTACGGCATCGAACTCATCGAGCGCGGATTGACCGAAGGAACCGGCGGCAACCTGAGCGTCAGGCTCGACGACAAGCACATTGCGATCAGTCCTTCGGGCGTCCCTTACAGCGACATTGACGTCTGGGACGTCCCGGTGGTGGACTTCGACGGGAACGTCCTCACCGGAGACCGTGAGCCGTCGACGGAACTACCGATGCACCTCTCGGTGTACGAAGAGCGCGACGATGTCGGCGGCATCGTTCACACGCACTCGCCGTACGCGACGGCCTTCGCGGCGCTCGGCGAGCCGATTCCGGCGTCGCACTACCTCGTCGCCTTTGCGGGAACGGAGGTTCCCGTCGCTGAGTACCGAACCCACGCCACACCCGAACTTGGTGCGGCGGCGACCGAAGCGCTCGGCGACGAGTTCAAGGCGACGCTGCTGAAGAACCACGGGGTTCTAACCGCCTCGGACTCCCTCGCGAGCGCCTTCGACGTGGCACAGATGGTCGAGTACTGCGCCCGCATTCACCATCTCGCCTCGACGGTCGGAACGCCCGATATCCTCCCCGACGAGGAGATTCGCCGGGTACAGGGCAAGTTGGAGAGTTACGGAACGAGCGAGTGAGGTGGGTTCCGACCGCCACTTCCGAACCCGTTTGATTCGTCCGGTTCAGCGATGCGCACAACGGTCAAGTGGCTCCGCTGTGAGTGTCGCGTATGCACATCGTCGACTACGAACTGTTCGAAGTGCCGCCCCGGTGGCTTCTCCTCCGGGTGGAAACCTCGGACGGAACGGTCGGCTGGGGTGAGCCGATAGTTCAAGGACGCATCAAAGCGGTTCGCGGGGCCGTCGAGGAGTTGATGGCGACGTACCTCGTCGGCGAGGACCCGCTCCCCATCGAGAAGCATTGGGAGACCATGTACCGCGGCGGATTCTTCCGCGGCGGCCCGATTCTGATGAGTGCCATCGCGGGAATCGACATGGCGCTGTGGGACATCAAAGGGAAACAGTATGGGGCACCCGTCCACGCGCTCCTCGGTGGGCCGGTCCGAGACAGGTTGCGGATTCACCAATGGATCGGCGGGGAGACGCCCGAGGACATCGCCGTCTCGGCCCGCGAGATGGTAGACGCTGGCTACTCGGCGCTGAAGCTCAACGCGACCGCCGAGTTTCGCATGTTGGCGTCGCCCGCTTCGGTCGACGCCGTCGAAGCCCGTTTCGAGGCGGTGAGAAGCGCCGTCGGTGACGATATCGACATCGGAGTCGACTTTCACGGGCGAGTGTCGTTCCCGATGGCGAAGCGTGTCGTCAGCACGTTGGACGAATACGACCCGATGTACTTCGAACAGCCGGTTCCCCCGGAGCAGAACGACCGACTTCGGGAGGTCGCCATGCACACGCCGGTGCCGGTATCGACGGGGGAGCGACTGTACTCGCGGTGGGAGTTCGAATCGTCCCTCATCGACGGGGTCGCCGGCGTCTTCCACCCGGACGTCACGCACGTCGGCGGAATCACCGAGATGCGGAAAGTGGCTACGATGGCCGAAACGCACGACGTGGCGCTCGTTCCCCACTGTCCCGTCGGTCCCATCGCCCTCGCCGCGGCCGTTCAGGTCGGGTTCTGTTCGCGGAACGTCGTGGTGCAGGAACAGAGTTTGAACCTCCACGACGTGGATAAGAGCGGCGGGGTGGCTCTCCTCGACGACCCGACCGTGTTCGGGTTCTCGGACGGGTACATCGCCGCGCCGGAGGCTCCGGGCCTCGGCATCACCATCGACGAGGAACGGGTACGGGAACGCGCGGAACACGACGTCATGTGGCACAATCCCGTCTGGCACCACGACGACGGCAGTTTAGCCGAGTGGTGACTCGCCCCTGAACGCCGACGGCCCGCGTTTAACACGGCGGAGGACGTACGGAGGATATGAAAATCATCGGCGTGGAGGAACACTTCGTCTCGGACGGCTTCGTCGAGAAGGGTGCGGGGAGCGACCCCGGCGAAGGTGGAGAGGGAGATTCGTCGCCGACCGACCGGCTCCGCGACCTCGGTGAAGGGCGATTGGCGGCGATGGACGAGGGAGGGATGGACGTTCAGGTCATCTCGCACACGCAGTTGGGGTCCGCGGAGATGACGACGGAGGAGTGGGTCGAACTCGCGGAAGCGGCCAATGACGAACTCGCGGACGCCGTCGCCGCCCACCCCGACCGTTTCGTCGGGTTCGCCACGCTACCGATGGCCGACCCCGACGCAGCGGTCTCCGAACTCGAACGGGCCGTCACGGAACACGGGTTCGTCGGGGCGGTCGTCAACGGAACCACCGACGGGCGGTTTCTCGACCATCCCGGCTACGACTCGCTACTCGAACGGGCCGCACGACTCGGCGTTCCCCTCTACATCCATCCCGGCTATCCTCCGCAGAGCGTCGACGCTGCGTACTACGAGGGGTTCGACTCGGACATCGACTTTTCGCTCGCCACGACGAGTTGGGGGTGGCACGCCGAAACGGGACTCCACGCGTTACGGCTGATCGCTTCGGGAGCGTTCGACCGCCACCCGGGATTGAACGTCGTTCTCGGGCACATGGGCGAGATGATTCCGTTCATGCTCGACCGAATCGACGACTGGCTCACACCGGTGGTGGACGTGGACCACGATGTGTCCCACTACTTCCGCGAACACTTCTGGTTCACTACGAGCGGGATGTTCAGCCGACCGCCGCTCGCGATGGCGATTCGGGCCGTCGGCATCGACCACGTCATGTTCGCCGTGGATTACCCGTACAGTTCCATCGACGACGGCCGCCGGTTGCTCGAATGCACGGGACTCGCCCCCGCGGATGTGGAAAAACTGGCACACCGGAACGCCGAACGGCTCCTCGGGTTGAACGGAGAATGAATCGAAAGAGAATTTGACAATTGTCCACTAATTTCTAAACCCGGTATCTGAGAATTATTCAGGATTAACACAGAATAAGCCCAAAAAAGACTATTAAAAGGAATATTTCACAAGTATCTGATGTTATGTACTTATTTATTTTCTATCCAAATTTTTAAATTTTATATTTATTGTACCATTTTATGGGCAGAGTTATTTGTCGGTCAGCGACGTAAAAGCTGCTGTGACGCCACTCTCCAGAACTAGTGCCGGAAAAAGTCGAAAGGCAATTTCTATCACGTGGAGGATGCAGCCCAAGCATCGCTCGGAACCGGGCGTTTATGTGAGACGAACGGGTTTCCCCTGGTCGGCCGAGGCGTAGATAGCCTCGATGACTTCGACGGCTTTGCGTGCTTCCCGTCCGTCGAGCATGAAGGGCGCATCGTTCGTCAGTGCGTCGAGATAGGCCTCGATATTCCGTCGGTGATACTCGTAGTCGATGGACATCGGATCCGCCGCACCGCCACCGCTGGTGGTCTCGGTGAATTCCTTTCGAACCGCCGAGTCGTTCGGTTGCTCCTCACGGAACTCCCACGTCACGAGCTCGTCTTCGAGGAGCTCCGCGGTCCCTCCACGACCCCCGAGTTGGACGCGCTTGAGCGACCCCGGATACATCGAGGTGGTGCCGAACAGTTGGCCGAGCGTCCCGTTCCGAAACCGAAGGACGGTGACAGCGGTGTCTTCGACCTCCATTTGGTCGTCGTCGTGCGCGAGCCTACCCGTGTACGCAAACACCTCAGCGACCGGGTTTTCGTCCTCAGCGAGATTCATGGTCGCACCGGTGAGCCACTGAACGACATCGACGCTATGAATCGACTGGTTCATTATCGCGCCGCCACCGTCGAGTTCCTCGGTTCCCTGCCACGCCCCCTCGTAATAGTCGTCCGGACGCCACCACGGCACGTATGCATTTGCGACCGCGAGCCGACCGAATCGGCCCGACGCGGCAGCGTCGTACATCGTCTCGACCACGGGGTTGTACCGCTGTGGGAAGACGCCACCGAGTCGAACACCCGCCGTCTCGCAAGCCTCGATCATCTCGTCGATGCGCTCGGTCGTTATTTCGAGCGGTTTCTCACAGAGGACGTGAACGCCGCGATTCGCCGCGGCGAGCGTCGGTTCGAGGTGGGCACCGCTCGGCGTGCAGACAACGAGGACGTCGGGGGTCATCTCGTCCAACATCGTCCCAGTGTCCGCGTAATGGTTACAACCGTACTCGTCCGCGAACTCGTCACCCTTCTCGACCGTCCGGCAGGATCCCCCAACGAGTTCGGCGTTCGGCAGGTCGTCTATCGATTCCGCGTGCATCTCCGCCACCGCTCCGATACCGGCGATGGCGATACGGAAGTTCTCCGTCATTCGATTCGAGATGTCTCACGGCCGCCGCAAAAGGATACCGGTCAGTTCACCGGCGTCGAAACTGTTAACACCGTTACGGCCGTCATGGAAACCGACATAATGGCATCAGACACCACACAAAAACCAACGGCCAGCGACGGCAGTAGCTTCGTTCTCTCCGGATTCGCGGACGAAATCGATCCCGACTTGGAAACACAACTCGACGTCCTCGAAACACTCGATATCGACTACTTCGATCTCCGAGGGGTCGACGATACCAACGTCCTCGACTTGGACGACGCCTTCCTCGAACGCATTCGGGACGCGATAAACGAACGCGGCATCGCCATCTCCTCCGTCGGGTCACCCATCGGAAAAATCGGTATCAAGGAGGATTTCGGACCCCACAAGGAACGCTTCGAACGCGCCATCGAGATTGCAAACTTCTTCGACGTCGAGTACGTTCGTCTCTTCTCCTACTACATCCCGGAGGGTGACGACCCGGCGGACCACCGCGATGAAGTCATGCGACGGATGCGCTGGAAAGCCGGGCGCGCGGAGGAGGAGGGTGTAACGCTCATCCACGAGAACGAGAAGGACATCTACGGCGATACAGCCGAACGATGCCGTGACGTCCTTACGACGGTGGACTCCCCGAATCTCCGCGCCGCGTTCGATCCCGCGAATTTCGTCGAAATCGGGGTCGAGGCATATCCGTACGCGTTCGCACTGCTGGCCGAGTACGTCGAGTATCTCCACGTCAAGGACGCCGAGATGGGCGAGCGGGGAGAGATACAGCCCGCCGGTGAAGGAGACGGGCGGTTCGACGACTTGATTCGTGTCCTCGACGCACGCGGATTCGACGGATTCGCCTCGCTCGAACCCCACCTCCAGTACGCGGGCGAAAGTATGGGGCTGAGCGGCCGCGAAGGATTTCGGACCGCGGCCGATGCGTTTCGTTCAGTTCTCACAGAGGCGGGTGTGGGCTACGAATAGGAGACGACCGTTCGAGTTCCACCAGACACGTTTCGAGCGATACGACGACGGAGGGATCAAATCGCGATGAACGCAACCCCGGACACGGCGATAACGGCCGCGACGAGACGGATTCGGAGATTCTCTTCGTTCAGGACGACTCCGCCTAACAACACGGCGACGATCGCCTGTATACTGAGGATCGGTGATGCGATGCTCGCCGGAATCCGTGTGAAAGCGAGCGCTATGAAGTGTTCCCCTACAATCAGAATCGCCCCCGAGAAGACGAGTTTCGGAAGCGACCCGGTGAACTCGGAACGCCAATCACGAACCGCTAGCGGTGACAGGAGGACTGCTGTCCCGCCGAGTTTGAGGACGACCCACGTCGTCCTCGGAAACGCCAACTCCTGAAGGACGACCCGCTGTGCGACGTTCAAAATTGCCAAGGCGAACGCGCTCAGGAGTGCCAACTGGGCAGGCCGATACGTCGTCGCCTTCAACACGGGTGTCGCTAGATTATTACCCTGATAGTTCGCTACATACACCGCCAGCGTGGCCAGTCCCACGCCGAGGATTTGAATGGCCGTCAACCGCTCGTCGAGGAGGACGATCTCGAACGGGAGCACGAACACGGGCGTGATTTTGCTGATCGGCGCGACGTACGACACCTGCCCGATGGTGATCGAGTGAAACAGGAGGAGCAGACCGACAGCCAAGAACGTGATGGCGCCGAATACGAACAACCAATCGGTCCCGGAATATCGTGCGGGGAGCGTAACCGGCGACCCGTTCACTACCGCGACGAGCGCGTACCAGCCCGCCGCCGCCGCGAAGGTGATCGTCATGAAAACGGTGGACGGTACCCGATCGAACTGATATTTGTTGAGAAAGAGGAAGTATCCCCAAACGACGGCCCCGATGACCGCGTACACCATCCCGCTATCGAGGGCTGCATCCATGGTCGATGATGGGATTCAAAGCACGTGTGAGTACCGGTTCAGTCCAGCCGATACCGTTCGACGGCGTCCTCGTCCACCGTGATTCCGAGTCCGGGTTCCTGTGGCACCTCCAACACGGCTCCCGTGGGGTCGATTCTGTCGACCAACAGGTCGTCCCGAAGTGGGTTCTCGCTACGGTCGAACTCGAAGAGGAGCGGCTCCGGAACGTGATCGGGGTGTGGATACTCCGGAACGCTCGCGGCGAACTGTATCGCCGCCGCCAACCCGATGCTGCTGTTCCACACGTGGGGACGAACTGCCACGTTTTCCGTCGTCGCCATATCGGCGATACGGCGCGCTTCGGAAAGACCGCCGCACCGACCCAAATTCGGTTGGACGATGTCGACGGTTCGGTCGTCGATGAGTCGTTTGAACTCGAATCGGTTGAAGTGCGCCTCGCCCGCCGCAATCGGAACGTCCACCAGGTCTCGAACCTGCCGATATCCCGAATGGTTCTCCGGTGGAACCGGCTCTTCGACCCAGGCGATGTCGAACTTCGAGAGTTTCTCCATTGACCGAGCGACCTGCTTTGGTCGATAGTTCCCGTTGAAATCGACCATCAAGGATGCGTCGTCGCCGAGTATCTCACGGGCCGTTCGGACGCGTTCGACGTCGTCTTCGAACCCGCGACCGATCTTGATCTTCGCCGCGGTGAACCCCTCCTCGACCGCTCGCTCTATCGGTTCGGCGGGGTCCTGATCCCATTCGGTGACGTACATCGTCGACGCGTACGGAGTAATCGAAGTCGTCCGCGTCCCGCCCAACATTCGATGCACGGGTCGGTTTACGCTCTTTCCGATGAGGTCCCACATCGCAACGTCGATACCGCTGAGTGCACATTGGACGATGGCACTCCCGCCGAAGTGATACCCTTCAACGTAGGACCGTTCCGCGAGCGATTCGACGTCGAATGGGTCCATTCCGACGATATTGTCCGCGAACAGTTCGTCTATCAAAGTCGCCGTCGTCCGTGCCGGAGCGAACGCTTCACCCCAGCCGACGGATCCGTCGTCCGTCGTCAGTTTGACGAGCGTCGTCGATCGAGTGGTGTGAATCCCACGCGCACTCCCGACGCCGCGACCTTCGTCGAGCGAGTGTGCGAGTGGAATCGCTTCTATTTCGGTGATTTCCATGTTGGTTTCTTCCATAGTGTTCGAACCAGTGTCCGGTGTGCTGGCGTCGCTAGCTGTGACGGGTGATCGACGACGAAATCCAGTTTACGGACCAGTCCCGTAGAAGGCATTCCTGCTGACTGTCATCGATCCTTCCGACCATAATTTATGTTCCGTTCCGACCTACGGTTGGACATCCCTTGGGTGCCACATATGTGTTTCGGGAACAGCGACTCTACGCTCGACGACGAGAGCTGTCCGAACGAGCAAACCACCCACAGACACCGTTCGGAGGCACAGGTTTATGATACGGCCCCTTGTTTTCCCATTCGATGAACGTTCTTTTAACGGGCACCTATGGCCGTTGTGGAACCGCGCTCATCGACCATCTCCACGACCGTTCCGGGTACGAGTTCACGTACCTGAATCGATCGGACCGTCCCGACGATCATCCGTACGGAGGCTTCGACACGGTGGTCGCTGACGTATCGGAGTACGAGGCGATTCAACCCGCCTTCGAGGATCAGGAGGCGGTCGTTCATCTCGCCGCCTATCCGTACGTGGATGGAACGTGGGAGGACGTTTTCGAACCGAACGTACTCGGAATGCTCAACGCGCTGGAGGCTGCCCGCGAGGCGGAAGTCGAAACGTTCGTTTTCGGTTCGACGAATCACGTGGTCGGGATGTACGAGCAGGAAAATTCGCCCGAGATTTATCGTCGCGATAACGACATCGTACTGGATCACACCGTTCCCGTGCGTCCGGATTCGTTTTACGGCACGACCAAGAGTTTCGGCGAAAATCTCGGTCGGTACTACGTCGAGAACTACGACTATCCGAAACGGTTCTACGCGCTGCGGATCTGTAGCGTCCGGAGTGAAGCGTCCGACCATCCGTACGGCGACGCCGAAAACGGAGTCAAAGAAGGGGAGTACGAACGAGGCAGCCCGGAATACGAGGAGCAAGTCGCGCGGATGAAGGCGATGTGGCAGTCCCGACGGGACTTCGCCCATCAAGTCGACTGCTGTCTCGTGGACGACGATATCGAATTCGACGTGTTCTACGGCGTCAGCGACAACTACAGACGCTGGTTCGATCTGGAACACGCGCGGTCGAAGATCGGCTATCGACCGCAGGACGACGGTGAGGAGTGGAACTCGCCGCCGGAATGAACCCTACGGGATTCGGGTCGTGTAATCTCCCCGCTCCGAGATGGGAAAATCGACGCCGAATCTTCGATTCACGTGCGTCGCTCAGTACCAAGCCCGAGCGGATTCACCCGATCAATCGCTCGATGTCGTCGTCCAGTTGTCGGTACAGGTCCTCGGCCCGACGTTCCTCCTCCGCCGAAAGCGGGACGATCGGCTCACGAACCTGCCCACCGTTGAGACCGGCGAGGTCGAGTCCCTTCTTCACCGCCGGGACGCTGATCGCTCCGGGTAGGGAATTGTTCTGGCCAGTTTCCCCGCGGAAGTTCTGATAGGGTAAACAAATGTTCCGGAGCTGTCGGGCGTATTCCCAGTCCCCGGCCGAGAGTGCATCGAAAAGTTCGAGACCTACTTCCGGGCGGAAGTTACTGACGCCGGCGGAAAAGCCCTCGATACCCTCGTTCCAGTACGAGATCGAAAACGGCTCTGCGAGTCCGTCGACCCAGACCGTTTCGTCGTCCCCAACGGCGACGGCAGCCCCGAGTTTTACCGGGTCTTCGAGTGCGTATTTTATGCCGGCGATACCTTCGAGCCTGCTCATATCGCGGAGAAATTCGACCGACGGGTCGAACCCACGAACGTACGGTACGAGCGGTGTCTCGGTGACCGACGTGAGCTTTCGATAGTACCGGAGTAATCCCTGTTCGTGAACGTACGTATGGTCGGGGGGCATGATCATCATGGCATCAACACCGACGTCGTCGTAGTCCCGGATGAGTCGTCGTGCATCTATCGTGTTTCCCCCAACTCCGGCGAGTATGCAGGCGTCAGAAGGGAGTGCGTTGGTGTTCGTTTCGGCTATGTGTACCCTCTCTTCGTGTGTCAGTGAGTGGTATTCGCTTATATTTGCCGTCGAGAGAAACGTTCGAATCCCGTCCTCGTATATCGTTCGAGCGTTTTCTTCCATCTTCGCGTGATCGACCTCCAATTCGTCGTCAAACGGCGTCAATAAGCCAACTGCTACGCCTCGAAGGCGCTCCCTCACCGTATCGTCTGACAAAGACATAGTTGAGAATTCATCCCATAGGATATAAGCCCTACTATCATTTTGATTTCACCATCGATGACAGAACGATGTGACCTGTTGCCGGTATCGAGCTAGTAGTTTAAGTCCCCGTCACCGATGGTAGGAATATGAACATCGTCGATGTTCGCGGGTACGCACTGTCGTCGCCGATCGATCCGCCTCAAACGCGCCGTTTTCACGCCGGGAGACGTCGACTTCTGAAACGGGACGTCGTCCTCGCCGTCGTCGAGACGGCGGACGGAACCCGTGGGTTTGCACCTGCGGGTGCGAGCAGTTCCGCGATGCGAGAGTACTTCGACGGCGCGTCGCAGGCCACCTTTGCTGACGTTATCAACGGACCCGTCGCTGACGAGTTCGAAGGGAAAACGATCGATGAAATCGAACAGGCTCACTCCATCGTCACTGCGATGGACCTCCCCGAGCATCTCCGTAGTCAAGTCCGATCCGTGATCGACGTGTCGCTGTACGACTTGCTCGGGAAGGAGGTCGGGGCGCCGATTTACGAACTGCTTTGCGAGCGTCACGGGACGACATCGACCCCGGAACTCCCGTTGTATGCGAGCGCGGGTATGTACATGGAACCGGAGGACTACGTACAACAGGCGAAACTCCTCGATGATGAGGGTTTCTTTGGATACAAGTACCGTCCCGGTATTGGCCCGGAAGATGACCGCCGAATCGTCGAACGTCTCGCCGAAACGGTGGAATTGGAGATCATGGTCGATGCACACACATGGTGGAAGATGGGCGGTCGGTCGTACGGACGGGAGACCGTTCTATCGCTGGTCGAACACGCCGCCGAACACGACGTGTACTGGGTCGAGGAACCGGTGGAACCGGACGACCACGACGGATATCGCACTCTAAACGGCGACGGCGTTCCGCTCGCTGGCGGGGAGAGCGAGGAGTCCGCGACGGGGTTACTCGAACTCGGACGCACCGGTGCAGTCGACTTCCTCCAAGGAGACGTGCGCCATCACGGAGGATTTTCGGGATGTTGGGAGGCTGTAGAGTTCTGTATCGACCGACCCGTCACGTTCGTCCCACATAACTTCGGGACGTGGCTCGGGTTGATCGCAAACGCACACCTCACTGCGGCCGCACCACGAGCGGAGTTGCTGGAATATCCCGTCTTCGAGAACGACCCCGTACTCGATTCGTCCGATGACCCGGGGATGTATCCGTTCGATCTGGCGTTCGATATCGTCGATGGAACGCCGAGCATCGACGCCGGCGTTTTGACGGTTCCGAACGGACCGGGGCTAGGTATCGAAGTGAACATGGATGTCATCGAGGACTACCCGTTCGTCGAGGGTGCGTGGACCGAATTTCAGTACGACGAATAGGCACCAACCATCGAACTACCTCGCGTCGATTTGTTGGATAGGAATCGGTCGGTGTGCCGACTCTCGGAGCGCGGGATTTGCTACTCGGGATCGACGAGCATCGAGTAGAATAGTGAGCATAACACCTAAGACCCATGTGAAATATACTACTGTCCATGGTGAATGATCAGCAGCTGATCGACCAGAGTAGCCACCAGCAATCGCTTCCGGAACTTCCGGAACTTCCGGATGACCGCGTCAAAATCACCTATATCGGGGGTGGTAGTCGGCAGTGGGCGCCGAACCTGTTCCGCGACCTCGCCCTCTGCACTGAAGTCGAAGGTGAGGTAGCCTTGTACGACATTAACTACGAGAGTGCCGAACTCAACGCGGAATTCGGAAACTGGGTGCAGGAGCGTGAAGGAGCGGTGGGCGACTGGGAGTACGAGGCGGTCGAAGACCGGGCGACGGCGCTCGACGGTGCCGACTTCGTCATTCTCTCCACACAGTTCAACCCCGCCGAGACGTTCGTTCACGACCTCGACATTCCGGAGAAGTACGGTATATACGGGGCCGTCGCGGCGACCATCGGTCCCGGCGGGATACTGCGTGCGATGCGGACGATTCCGGTCTATCGCGAATTGGGTGCCGCTATCGGGGAACACTGCTCCGATGCGTGGGTACTGAACTACACGAACCCGATGACGTGGGCGACCCGAGCACTGTACGAGGCGTTTCCCGACATCAACGCGCTCGGGTTGTGCCACGAGGTGTTCCACGCACAGGACATGCTGGCAGACTTGGTGGGAGAGTATTTCGAGGTGGGACGACCGGACCGCGACGAGATCGACATGAACGTCAAGGGGATCAATCATTTCACGTGGGTCGACGAGGCGTACTGGCGTGGAGTCGATCTCTTCGACGTCATCGATTATCACTTGCAACAGGACGGCGCGATGCGGGAGTTCAGCGTGGCGGAGATGGCTGACCAAGATCCGTTCGTCGACAACAATCAGGTGACGTTCGAGCTGTATCGTCGGTTCGGAGTTCTTCCCGCGGCGGGTGACCGGCACTTGGTCGAGTACGCCCCGTGGTTCATCCAAGGGACGATGCCCGACGACCTCAACCGGTGGGGGGTCAAGCGGACTACGAGCGAATACCGCAGCCAGCACTGGGAGGACGACGCGACGGACCATCAGACGTACGACGTCAAGTCGTGGATGGACGGACAGGAGGATTTTTCGCTCGCCGAATCCGGCGAAATCGCCGTCGACCTCATAACGACGCTCACCTCCGGGGACATGATGAAGACGCACGTGAATCTCCCCAACCGTGGACAGATATCGGACCTCCCCGACGGGGCGGTGGTCGAAACGAACGCGCTGATAACGCCGAACAACGCCAAACCGATCACCGCTGGTCCGCTTCCGCGACCGGTACGCACGCAACTTCGGACTCACGTGGACACCCACGAAACTCTCATCGAGGCGGCCGTCGACGGAGGGGACGTGGACCTCGCGTTCCAGGCGTTCCTCAACGATCCACAGGTCCGGTCGCTCCAGACCGAAACCGCACGGGAGCTGTTCGCCGAACTCGTCGATGCGGAAGCGGACTATCTCGGCGAGTGGGACCTCGAACGGTCCACCGTCCTCGCGGAATCGGACGCATACCGGCCGTAACCATCGACCTACTCGGGTCTGCGGCTTTCGATCTCCTATCGACATGTGTTAACACCAAATTTCGGGACGTCGAATTCCATTTTCGAACCGGGACGGAAAACGACGTCCCGTTCATTACCGTTCGATAATACCGAATCGGGGTGAGTACACTCCTTTTGGCCCCTCTAACATGGCGCGATTACAGTAGTAGTCCTGTAATGTAACACCGAAAATCGGGATTCGCGAGGGGCGTTCGATGATACCGAACGACGGTGGAAGACCACTACAACCTGAACGGCTATAAATCGGTGTCCACCGGTAGCGTTGTGACCCCTCCGCAGGCGAGTAATTATTTAAACCATCTACGTGTAAGGTAGTTCAGAGAGATGCAAATTGCCGATATACAGGCGTATAACCTGTCGTCCACGCTCGACTCCCCTCGGGAGTACCAGCTTTACAGCGGACGACGGCGGATATTCAAACGCGATTTGGTCCTCGTAACCGTGGAGACGGTCAGCGGTGAAATGGGGTACGCACCGGTCGACGCCAGTAGTTCAGTGATGAGGGAGTTTTCCACCGACAAAACCCTGGATAACTTCGTGAAGGTGATCGAACGGGCGATCGCCCCCAGTTTGAAGCGGGAGAAGATCACGTCGATAGAGACGGTGGGGAAGATCATCGGACAAACGACCTTGTCTCGGGAGTTCAAATCCCGGTCCACCGCGGCGCTCGACATCGCGCTCCACGATATAGCGGGTAAACAAAACGGAGCACCGGTGTACGAACTGCTCGCCAAGGAGGACGACGTTGCCCCCGAAATCCCTCTCTATGCGTCGGGAGGTATGTATCCCTCACCGGACGACGTAGCTGCCGAGGCGAAGCGGATAACGAAGGAAGGTTTCAAGGGATATAAATATCACGTCGGTCGAGGACCGGACGAGGACCGAGAGATGATTCGCCGCGTTCACCAAGCCGTCGGCGAACAAATCGATGTCATGGTCGATGGACACACGTGGTGGGGTTTCGGGCAGCGATCGTACGATCTGGACACCATCGTCGACCTCGTGTCGGCTCACGGAAAGTACGGCGTTCGGTGGGTGGAAGAACCCATCGAACCGAGCGACCACGAACGATATCGATCCATTTCGAAACGGACCGGTGTCCCGCTAGCAGGCGGGGAAAGCAAAGCGATGCCGGAAGACCTGATCGAATTGGCGAAGACCGGTGGTGTCGACTACCTGCAGTGCGACGTTCGACAGCACTGCGGATTCTCCGGTTGTCGAAAAGTCGTCGAATACTGCCAGGAGTCACCAGTCACGTTCGTCCCACACCACTTCGGGACGAAACTTGGGTTGGTCGCAAACGCCCATTTGGCGGCGGCCGCGCCCGAGACACCGTTCCTCGAATATCCCATCTATGAGGACGATGGCGCGCCGGGAATGTACCCGAATCCGCTCGCAAACGACATCCTATCGACCCCGCTCGAAATAAAAAACGGAACGCTCGAACTGTCCGGGGAACCCGGACTGGGAATCGAGGTGAATCGCGACGTCATCGAGGAGTATCCGTACGTCGACGGCCCGTGGACTGAATTCGTCCATTGAGTGTGACCCTTCTTTCACGTTGCCGCGAGACAGGATGTGACTCATCAATCGAATCGGAAACGACCGAAATACTCCGGGGAGTGATACGCAGGCTCATCCGTCGGCATGGGATTCCACGTCGCCTTCTGTTCGTCGGAGGGAACACCGCTTCGGTACACGTTTCCCCTCAAAACGGAATCCGAATTCGGATCGATGCCGATACCCGTCAACGACCGAAGTACCGAAAAGGGAATTGCGGCAGCCAACCACCACCCCGTGTCGTCGTCCCGTGGTTCGCGCGTCGGTCCTTCGACGGACGTTTCGACACGGACTCTTTCGGCCACGCCCGGCGAGACGAGATCGCGTCCGATACCGCGTTCCTGCCAGCCCGCTTCCTGCCACGCCAGTTTGAAGTAGCCACAACAGTTCGCTTCGAAGTTGAAGTACCGTGAATCCTCGTTCGGATTCGGATCGGCGAACAGTTCGACCGAACTGTCACGATACGTCGGTCCGTTCAGATCCGTCACGTGCGACGAGATGTTGTTATCCTCGACGTGGAACTGTAGATACAGCGCTTCGTCATCGTACAGTATTCGTGCCGTCAGCGACGGTTTCGGACCGTCACGATGCCAATTGAACTGATCGACGTCGATTCGGTCGGCGTCGGACCAAGGTGTTTCCTCAACGTCGCCTGCGAGTCGAACGCCGCCGGATATCGAATTGATAGTGGTTTCTCTCATACTTCTCGTCGTATCCGGTCTACTTCGTGAGGGTCGGAACGGGCCGATTCTCGTCGGCGGCCGTTCGCCAACTGTGCTTCGGGTCCCATCCGAGGACTGCGTTCGCTTTTTCCGAGCTCAAGGCTGACTCCTCACCGAGTATCGAAGTGTCGTCCGGGATGTCACCGAAGTACTCTTCGAACGCCTCCGTCGTCGGTCTGCCCAGATAGTTGTCGTCAGCCGCGATCACGAACGGCTCGTGTCCCGACAGATCCGCGTCCAACGTCCGGGAAACCGCAGTTGCTACGTCACGTCCGTCCACGTACGACCAGAAGTTACCGACGCCGTTTTCCAACGAATCTCGACCGTCGAGTACCGAATACTTGCCCGGATATTGGACGTTCGAGATCCGGAGACTGGCGATCGGAATGCCATATCGTCGTGTGATGACGTCCGCAATGTCCTCGCCGACGAGTTTCGATGAACCGTACGGGTCCTCTGGTCGCAGGGGGTGGTCTTCGTCGATGGGGAGATACTCGGGTGGTGCCGGACGTTCCGCGAACGGAAAGCCATACGCGCTCTCGCTGGACGCCCACGTCACGGGAAGCTTCTCCCTCCCCGCTGCGGTGAGAACGTTGTAGGTACTCATTACGTTGTTTTCGAATACGTGCGTCCCCGGATGTACTTCCGGATTCGGAATCGCAGCGAGGTGTACGATAGCGTCCGGATCGGCTTCTCGAATCAACTCCTCGAACGCACCCCGTGTCGTCAGATCACAGGATTTGAGTTCCACACGGTCTCGTGCTCTCACTCCGGATCCCGGATGGGTCGTATCGACGCCGACGACCGAATAACCCTCCTCTGTCAGAAAATCGACAGTCCAACGGCCTACCCGACCGAAACTGCCGGTTACTACTACTGTATTCATTGGCTGCTCTCGTAGTAGGTTCGGGAACGGTATATTTAAAATTTCGTCCGAACAGCATCACTGAAAGATTTTTTGAGAAGTAAGGGCTTCGAAGCGGCGGGAAGTGTGAAACCGATGTTCGAGCGGATCGTCCCGAACGGTGCTTCGGAGAGGTACACTCGAAACGCTGGTCTGCGAATAAACAGAGGTCGGTTCCACAGCCGTCCACATGCGTGTCAACGAACTGCCGATGTGTTCTCGAAGTCCCAGTGGTCGTCCAGATAGGGGCGAACTGAAGTGACCAAGTCGTCGAACATCTCCCGCGCCTCGGCCATGGGAATGCAGACGAGTGGGTCGTTGAGGAACGCTCGGAACGCGAGGTCGACATCGCCCGAAAATCCCGCTTCGATCAGCGTCTCCTGGTTTTCGACGTGTGTACTGACGAGGTTGTGTACCTGTGCGGGAAGTACTCCCGAAGCCAGCGGCGTTACGCTGTCGTCAGTGAAGAGTGCGTTCGTCTCGACGACGGCGTTCGCCGGGAGGTTCGATACTTGACCGCGGTTCGGCAGGTTGAGGTTCGTCTTCAGCTCTTCGAAGCCCAACAGTGCGTGCATGATTTCGACCAGCTCCTCACCGGAGTCGAAGAACTCGAACTTCTCCTCGCCATTCATCGGGTCGTGGAACTTCGAAAGGGCGTCCTCCTGACGGTCGACTCGATACTTGCTGGGCGTGAGACGGATCCCCCACCGTTGTATCTCCGTTTCGTCGGCACAGGTGAGGAA
Source organism: Haladaptatus sp. HS23 (assembly GCF_056892285.1). Classification (NCBI taxonomy): domain Archaea; kingdom Methanobacteriati; phylum Methanobacteriota; class Halobacteria; order Halobacteriales; family Haladaptataceae; genus Haladaptatus; species Haladaptatus sp. HS23. The sequence goes on from NZ_JBXGLH010000005.1 coordinate 108,363, forward strand.
CCAAGGGACGAATTCCGCCAAATGTCGATCCCCTGCGGCCGGGAACGTTCCGAACCGTTCGTAGAGTTCGTAGGTGACGAGTTCGTTGTCGACGAAATAGGATTCCCCGTCCAAGTCGCCCGGTTCGAACGAGCGGTCGCGGATCTCCGTTTCGAGATGCCGTTCGATGAGGGGATGAAGGTCCTCTCCGCGCCAACTCATTTCGTCGATCCACGTGAAATGGTTGACCCCCTTGACGTTCACGTCGATCTCCTTTCTCGACGGTTGGTCCGTATCACGGTACTTCCCGACGAGGTTCGCCAGATGTTCTTGGGTATGAAACACTTCGTGACAACAACCGATTGCGTTGATGTCGGGAAACTCCTCGTACAGCGTTCGTACACAGACGGTCATCGGATTCGTGTAGTTTACCACCCACGCGTTCGGGCAGTGCTCTCGGACGGCCGCGGCGATATCTCGATACACCGGAATGGTTCGCATCGCTCGCACGGTTCCGCCGGGTCCGACCGTGTCGCCGACGGACTGAAGGATACCGTATTCGGCGGGTATATCGATTTCGTGGGCCATCGTTTCCGGGGGGGGATCTTGCGTGGAGAGAACGACGAAGTCGGCACCGTCGAGCGCCGTTTCTCGGTCTTCGACCGCCTCGTACGTCCAGTCACCCACCGCTCCTTCACGCTCCTGCACCCAGTTTCCGAACCGCTCGTTTCGTTTGGCGCTTTCAAAAACGCGGTCGTACAACACCACTTCCCCCGATATCGTCGTACACTGTGCGAGGTCGTTGATCAGGGTGTACGCCCAGCCCCGACTTCCTCCCCCGATGTACCCGATTTTTATGTTCTCCACCGGGTCGCTCCGTTTCGGAGCAGTCGTACTACTGTCGGTCTTCGTACCTATCTCGCTCTCCATGACTACGTCACATAATCTCCCGAAGGGAGTTATATTTTATGGATACGGAACTTTGCGAAGAATCCTGACATCGGATAACGATTTGTTCTAGTATCGAGTCACAGAACGTATTTATGGATGTCCACGCAAATGGGTAGCACATGGCTCAAGCCACCACGGACCTGAGGAGAAGGTGGGACTCCTCCGACAGCGAAGGAGAACGAAGCGTGCAGTTCCACAACGCTAGAGCGGCCCAAGCGGTCGCAGGGGCAGTCAGGTCGACGCTCGGCCCGGATGGAATGGACAAGATGGTCATTGACGAGAGCGGAGACGTGACGATCACCAACGACGGTGCGACCGTCCTGGAAAAGATGTCGTTCGACGATCCCTTCGGGACGATGACCGCACACGTGGGCTTTGCACAGAAGTCGGAGGTAGGTGACGGGACGACGACCGCGATAATCATCGCAGGAGAATTGATACGGGGTGTACGGACGCTCCTCTCTGAGGGAATCCATCCGACATCGATAGTCTCCGGATTCCGCGCCGCGAGTTCGCTCGCGTGCGACCAGTTGGAGACCATGGCTACCACCGTTGAGAACGAAGAGGACCCCCTGTTCGAACAGGCGATAGCGAGTACCCTCTCCGGAACCGTTTCCGATGCGGAGGGGAGAGCAGTAGCGGAACTGCTAGTCGGTGCCTTTCGACAGGTCGGCGACCGGAGAGGGAGAGACCTCACCAAGCGAATCGCCGTCGCACGTCGCCCTGGCCGACGGATTGGTGAATCCGAGATACGTTCCGGCGCGGTCGTAGAGAAATCACCGATCGTCGAGGATGTGGCCGTAGAACTCGATGACGCCACCATACTTCTCGTAGACGCGCCGCTCGAAGTGGGCGACTCGAAAGGCGATTTCGTCGCCGAGGTGAGCGACCCGAATGGGTATCGACGGTTCGTCGATCGGGATTCGCGCGCCCGTCAGCGAATCGTAGACCGCATCGTCGAGGCCGAAGTCGACGTCGTCTTTTGTCAGAAACGCGTTGAAGACGAAATAGCAGGGCGTCTCGCCGAGGAGGGAGTTCAGATATCGAGGTTCACTCCCAAACCGGACATCGAGTTTTTGGCACGGTTGCTCGATGTTCGGATCGTTTCCGACCTGAAGACGGAGATACGGAACGAAACTGGGCGAGCGGACGTTTCCTATACTGGGGTAGAAAACACCTTCTACATCGAACGAACGGATGCGGCCGCCGTGACGCTGGTCCTCCGGGGGACGACGAAAACGGTCTCGGACGAATTCGAACGTGCCGTCACCGATGCGATCGACCTCGGCGTCCGATTGCTCTCCGATGGGCAGGTCGTCCCGGGTGCCGGTGCGATCGAGATGGAACTCGCCAAAAACGTTCGAAACAGTGCGATACAACGGAGCGGCCGCGAGCAACTGGCGATGGAGGCCTTTGCGGACGCATTGGAAAAGATCCCGTACGTCCTCGCAAAAAATGCGGGAGTCGACTCGCTACGAGCCCTGACCGAACTACGATCCGCTCACGACGGTGGCGATAGGGACACTGGGATAGACGTCCGTTCCGGGGAGCCGACCGACGCGTACGCGTCCGAAGTCGTCGATGTGGCGGCGGTAAAACGGAACGCGATCATCAGCGCCACGGAAGCCGCGAATCTCGTCCTGAAAGTCGACGGTGTTCTTCCGGCAACGGAACTGTCGAAGGACTCCTAACGTACGCGAGGTCGTTCGTGTCCGGTCACTGAAGGTCGCGTCGGAGCGGTCTCAATCCCCGTGGGAGGACAGTTGTTTCGGGAACGACTCGTCCGTCGGCAAACTTCGGTTACAAAGCGTGTCACCCGTTTCGCCGCTGAAGAGATGGATCTTCTCTTCGGGAAGCACCAGCGTGACATCGGTATCCTGTTCTACGTATCGTTCGCCGGGTATCTTCACCGTCAACTCGATACCCTCGACTTCGGCGTGCATGTAGTTGATGTCTCCGAGCGGTTCGACGACGTTGACGTTCGCACGGATCGTATGATCGCCCGGACCATCGGCGAGTTTGATATCCTCCGGGCGGATGCCAAGTGTGACGTGGCCTTCGCCACGTACCGCGTCGAGACGACTGCCGGAAAGGGGATATCTGACTCTGTCACTCACGAGGTCCCCGTCGTCGACTTCCATCTCGAAGAAGTTCATCGACGGTTCGCCGATGAACCCCGCGACGAACTGGTTTTGTGGCGTATAATAGCATTCCAGCGGGGTTCCGACTTGTTGAAGCGTCCCACCATCGAGGATTGCGATTTTGTCCCCCATCGTCATCGCCTCGGTCTGGTCGTGGGTGACGTAGACGGTGGTGATGTTCAGGTTATCTTGCAGTTCCTGAATCTCGGTACGCATGTGTGCTCGAAGTTTGGCGTCGAGGTTCGAGAGCGGTTCGTCCAGCAGGAACACGTGTGGTTCACGAACGATGGCCCGGCCGAGGGCTACGCGTTGTTGTTGTCCGCCGGAGAGTTCCTTCGGTTTGTCCCCCAGCAGATTGTCGATACCCATCATCTCCGCGACGCGCTCGACACGATCCGAGACTTCCTCATCCGACAGGTTCGTGGTCATTTTGAGCCCGAAACTCATGTTTTCACGCGCGGACATGTGAGGATAGAGCGCGTAGTTCTGGAACACCATGGCGATATCCCGATTCTTCGGCTTCTCGTCGTTGACGACTGTTCCGTCGATCCGAATTTCGCCCTCCGACACCGATTCGAGACCGGCGATACTCCGAAGCGTCGTGGACTTTCCGCACCCGGACGGGCCGACCAAGACGAGGAAGTTGCCCTCTTCGAGCGTGATACTGAGGTCATCGACGCCGATGATCGGATCCGCGGACCCCGATTGGTAAACCTTCGTGAAGTTTCGTAACTCTAGATCCGCCATTGCTGAACGGAGTATTTGCGAATTGTTAATATATGTCTTTTTGAATTATATTGATAATTGTGGTTTCGAACAATCTACGGGAACTTCTCAACGGGCAGCTGCAGCGATTGGAGGGTCGAATCGAAGAGTAAGATCTTATTGTACACACATTTGTGTCGGTTTTTGGCATAAATTTTTATATGCCCGTCGATAATTGTCACAATCGATGTCGACACCTACGGGAGAAGAGTATAGATTTCATCGCGTACGCCGATTCTTCGGCGAGGCTGAGTGGTTCGCTCGTGAAACGTGGGTCGGATACGGGCTCGTATTACCCGCGACGGTGATGATGCTAGTGATTATCGTTTATCCGACGATACAAGCCCTCTGGATTAGCTTTCATTCCCGCTCGTTTCTGAATCCCGATAGCGTCGAGTGGATCGGATTGGTGAACTATCACGAGTTGTTCGCGGATCCGGTGTTCGCGCTCGCATTGAAACAGACAGTACTACTGACGGTCGGAGCCGTGGTGTCGATGTATCTCCTCGGATTAGGCCTCGCACTATTGCTCAAGGAAAACCTGCCCGGACTCGGAAAGCTACGGAGTTTATCCATGGTTCCGTGGGTGATCCCCCCTGTGGTGATCGTCATCATCTGGACGTGGACGTTTCAGGTCGATTACGGCTTGGCCAACCTGCTGATGAAGATGGTCGGCGGCCCGAACAAATCATGGTTCGGTGACAAGTCGCTCGCACTGCCGCTCGTAACGATGTTACGGGTCTGGAAAGACACCCCGTTCGTCGCCATCGCGCTTATGGCCAGCATGCAGTCGATTCCCGAAGAATACTACGAAGCGGCAGAAATAGACGGTGCTGGTCGGCTACAGATGTTTCGATACATCACCCTACCAAACATCTCGTACATTTCGATGATCATGATCGTCATCGAGACCATCGCCGCGTTCAATTCGTTCCAAATGATTTACATCGCGACCGGTGGCGGTCCCGTGAACGCGACGGAGGTACTCGGCACGTACGTGTATCAACAGGCGTTCCGCGAGTACGCGCTGGGCTACGCGTCGGCAGTCGGTGCCGTGATGCTCCTCTTACTGGCGATATTCACGGTCGTCTACATCGTACTGGAGGATACGGAATGATGGCTTCGAACGACAACGACTCTCGAACGACTACCAACGGAGGACAGAACGACAATGGCAACAACTAACCAACATACGACGGACAGAAACAACGGAATCGTCGACCGCTTAGACGCGTGGGTCGGCGAAGAGCACAGTCTCAAATACGCCCTCGGTGTATACGCGGCACTGGCGCTGTATTTCATCTGGTTTCTCGTCCCGGTAGTGTGGCTCGCGCTATCGACGATCAAATCGGGGTCGATCATACAAGCGGACCATCTCATCATCATCCCCTCGGCGGAGAATTTCACGCTCGGCAATTACGAGTTGGTATTGACCGATCCGCAGTTCCAATCGCTGTTCGTCAATTCGATAATCATCGCGTTCAGTACGACCGCGATAACGCTTGTGTTGGGGATTCTTGGGGCGTATTCGCTGAGCCGATTCACCTACCCGGGACGGAAGGTACTGCTCGTCGCGTTCATGTCGACGAAGATGTTGCCACCTGCGCTGATCATCATCCCGTTCTTCCTGATGATGTACTCGTTGAGCCTCGTCGACTCCTATCTCGGGATTATCCTCGCACACTGCGTGCGGGCGCTCCCGTTAGCCATGTGGCTACTGAAAGGGTTCTTCGACGAGATACCGAAAGCGCTCGACGAAGCAGCACGGATAGATGGCTGTTCTCACTTTACCGCCCTCTACTACGTGATCATCCCGCTAGCGCTGCCCGGCATTGCCGTCGCATCGTTTTACACCTTCGTCACGTCGTGGAACGATTTCCTCTTCGTGTCGGTCCTCTCGCAGAGTGGTGGAACGCGTACGCTCCCCTTCGGCCTCTTCCTGTTCCAGAGCGCGAACACCATCAACTGGGGAGCGACTGTCACCGCAGCTACCGTCACCGCGATTCCGTCGATCGTGTTCTTCGCCCTCGTCCAGAATTACATCGTCGAGGGACTCGCAAGCGGCGGAATGCACGGTACGTAACCGCCGGGACCTCCCGACGACGATTTTCTCACCGCTCCGAACCGAGCGTTGGCTCCCACACGATTTACTCGAACCACGAGTGACAAGTGTCGATAATCGGTCGGAATGACACAGAGCAGTGTCTCTTTCGCAGTGTCAGAGCACAACCCCTCGTATCGATTGGAGTACATATATTCGCCCACTCCGGAGCGAGTAGCGTCGGTACGCAAAAGCAATGCCAGACGTGTCGGTACCGAAACAGTCACAAAAGAACGTTCGATATCGGAACAGTACCAAAAGGTGGTTCGGAATCTCTCGGAAACCGGACGCGTCTATATCTCTCCCGCCTTGCTGGACCACTCCTTGTGGAGTTGTTTGCCCGCCTTCATCGGGTCGATCTCGTCGTACATCACCTTCTGCGACAGGTCGAACCACGTCGTCGAAACCTTACTGACGCTCCAAAATCCGTAGGACTTTCCGGTTTTGAAGACCTCCTTGAACCCCTTCCAATCGGGATTGTTCGTCTGCTCGGGGACTTTCCATTCGACGTCCTCGTGTGCTGGGAGGTTACCAGGGTCCTCTTCGAGGAACGTCTTGATTCCCTCCGGACTCGTGGCCGCTTTGACCACTTTCCACGCGTCGTCCTTGTTCTTCGAGTTGTTGTTCAGGAAGACGGGCTTGACTTCCATGTACGTGCCTTTCTCACCACCCTCGACTCGTGGGTTGTGCGTAGCGACGCTGTTCCGATAGTTCTTCATCGCCTGTTTGTTGGTGTCGTCCGAACCGCTCGCCAATCCCGGAATCCACGGGCCGGTGGAGATGGCAGCATAGTTCCCGTTCACGTACGCGATGTCGTGAGCGAGGGAGTCGATCCCCCTCGCATTCGGGTCCGTCGCCGGTTTGTCCGTCTTATAGAAGGGGTCCCAGAAGTACTCCTTGAACACGATACCGAAGTCCTCCGCCGTCGGCACCAGTTTCCATCCGTCTCCGTCCGATTCGAAAATCGTATCGACGCGTTGGAAGAGGAACGACAGAAACTCCTGAAGTCCACGTGTATTCCCTTTCTGACTAGTGAGCGTGAAGCCGTGCATCCCGTCCTCTTTTTTCGTGATTTCAGCGCCCATCTCGACGAAATCCGACCATTTTTCGGAAACCTCGAAGCCGTATTTTTCGAATATGTCCTGTCGGTAGACGAACCCACGACCGTTTCCGATATAGGGTAACGCCCAGATGTCGTCTTTGTATTTCATCGTATCCAGACCGGTATATCCGTCCTTGTAATCCAGTTTGTCCACCCGGTCGGTCAACGGTTCGATCAGATCCGCAGAGACGTAATCACCTCGGTGGTTCGGCGTCGCTTCGACGACGTCAGGTGTCCCTGTTTTCGCGCCGGTGAGGTACTTCTTTTTGATGCTATCGTAGCGCATGTCCGAAAATTCGACCTTCCCGTCCACCGAATCGCGCATTAGTTTCTGGAGTTTCGGTGTCTGTGAATCGAACGCATCGGACCAGACGGTTATCTTGTTCGAACCGCCGCCACTACCGCCGCCACCGGAGCAGCCAGCGATACTACCTGCGCCCATTGCAGCGGCGAGGCTCATATACTTGCGTCTACTACAACCTGTGTTTGACATGGTCTATCATGAGTTGATGATTTCACCCTATATATTATTTGTTATTAGTATTAGACACTAGCGTCAAGGAATAAGTATCTTCCTTAGGGGGAAACGAAGTGCGAATGAACGATAGGCACGATTATCGCACCAGTTACGGCCGCCCCACGTAGCGGCGACGGAAGTAAAGGTAGACGATACACGTCACAGTCGTGGAGAGAATCAGCGAGTAGACGATGATCAAGGGAGTCGGTTTTCCGAGCGAGATACCCTCTACGAGGAGCAGATAAGAGAAGAGCGGGATGCCGAATCCCAACAGGAAATATCGAACCCAACTCGGTTTCCACTGGGACTCGGTGTGTGAGAGATGGATCGTATCCTTGAATAGGGCGAAGTATGCGAACAAACTCAACATGGCAGCGCCGGTCAGTACGAGACCCGTGAGGAGGCTATACGGACTCGTACTGACGGGTAGAAGCGTGTAGCCCGTGTAAATCGTCACGGCGATACCGACGACGATGTAGGCCGCTAACGTCATCCAATGCGTATCGTCAGTTCGAGAACGAGACGTGATGCTCGGATTCGGCGTTTGTTTCATACGGTAGTATCCAAAGAGGAGCCATATAAATCGTCGCTCCCCCTTTCCGGGTTCAGCAAACGACAATCACTACCCGGGTCCAACGGAAACGGCACCGGAACGGTCGAGATCGACCAGTTAGCGGACCGTTATAGAGGGCCCTGTCACACAAGCGGTTATCAAAGGTCCTTCGAAGACGTTCATACAACCGAGGCAAAACCGTGAAATCTCCAATCCCGTATCCCTAGGCACGTGTATTCCATATCAGTTGTCATGGCGTCTCACACTACTGAAGAATCGTCGCTGTATAAAGGATTTGTATGTTAGTGAGACGATACGTGTTTGAAATATAACGTTTGCATAAGTTTATATTCTCGTGATTGATTTCCATTGATACACCGCAATGACCGATCATACGAACGGTGAAGCCGTAAGTCAAATAGGAATAGTCGGCACGGGAAGCTTGGGAGGCGTGCTGGGGGAGCAATTTAACCGGCTCCCTTCGGCGGAGGTTTCTGCGATAGCCGACATCGATTCTGCTGCGTTATCCAGAACGGCGACGCGACTAGCCGTTCCCGAGACGTCGCTCTACGAGGATTACGAGCGGATGCTGGACGACGAGTCGCTAGACGCCGTACTCATCGTCACCCCTAATGGACTCCACTACGAGCAAACCGTCGCCGCTCTGGATCGAGGACTCCACGTCCTCTGTGAGAAACCGTTGACTATCGATACCGCCGATGCGAGAGCGCTGGTCGAACGCGACGAATCGAACGATTCAGTGTTGATGGTCGGGTACCAACGCCACCTGAACCCTGGATTCATCGAAGCTCGAGAACGCTGGGCGCTCGGCGACTCGACGCCGAAATTCATCACCGCAGAAATCACCCAAGATTGGCGTCACCATTTCGAAAAAGGAACCAATTGGCGTATGAACACTTCCTTGAGCGGCGGCGGACACCTCTATACGACAGGCACTCATATCATCGATGCGATACTCTGGGTAACAGGACTGACCCCGAAATACGTGACTGCCCGAATGGAGTATCACGGCGACGATAAACGGCTTGATACACAGTCCTCGATCGTTATCGAGTTCGAAAACGGTACGATCGCAAACGTCTTCGATTCAGGTATCGTTCCTCGGACGCGAGAACACATTCATATCTGGGACGACCAAGGGGCGATGTACTTCGACGGTCGAGAATGGGAAGACAGAACGATGAAGAGGATTTCTGGCGATGGTTCCGAAGTGTCACCATACGTTAACAGTGGTGAACGAAAGACGAAACCGGAAGCGTTCATCGAGTCGATCCGAGAAAACGAAACACCCCCAGCGACTGCGCGGGATGCCTTACGTGCGACGATCGTAAAGGAAGCGGCGTACGAGTCAGCGGCTACGAACGAGCGAATCGAAGTTCCGAGTCAGTAACCGGGTGGCTTGAAGGGCGCAGACTTCGTTCCGAATTATCGAACACAACGGTAACCATCGCTTGACCGCGACTGTAATCGGCCGTTTCCGGGCGTTCGAACGTTGAACGTGACATAGATGACATTTGGTTGTCACTATTGGCACTACGTACGCTGATGTCGTTCTATATTATCGAACAGGGAAGCGGATTACAGCACTATGTCTGTAAAGCAGGCCCATTTATGAAAAGCCGTCACGGTTTTATTCCTCGATCGTTCCAAATACGACACCGTAATGAGAGAAAGGTGTAAATTCGGATTCGGTAGAGAATATATCCGTCCGCTATTCAGACGTTCGAATAGTTTATCTCGATGACACGCACTGTGTGTTGAATTAACTCGGGTATTTTCCTGCGGAACGTTTCATCATCCATGTGGCGGGTCGATCCGGAAACGCTGATAGCTCCGAGGACCTCCTCGGTATTTGTGAGTATTGGAACCGCTACGCACCGAATGCCTTCGATTTGTTCGTTATCGTCGAACGCTACGTTCCGTGACCGGATATCCTCACACTCCTTGGTGAGTTCATCCATCGACGTGATGGTCTTCGACGTTTGTTCGATCATCCCGTGTCTGTCGATGATCTCTCGAACCCGCTCACGGGGAAAGTATGCGAGCATGGCTTTTCCGAATGCTGTGCAATGAAGGTATCGTTCGGTACCGATATGGGAGTCCGTTTGAACCGCTTTGTTTCCTCTCGACTGATGAACGAAGATTCCCTTGCCGTGTTCTTCGACGACGAGCTGAGCGGCAAGGCCGGTTTCGGCCGCAAGTTCGTCTACCTCGTCCTTCGTGAGTCGATAAACCGAGTTAGAGTGAGCGGCATAGCCGCCGACATTTAAAAACCGAAGTCCAACGCGGTACGTGTCGCCGATTTGTGCCACGTATCTGCGTTGTTCGAGGGTGTTCAAATGAGCGTGAATAGTGCTCTTCGACCGTCCCAAGTTATTCGCAAGTTCCGTCACTCCAGCACCATCCTTTTCCATGAGATATTCAATGATATCGAATGACGTGTCGATGGATTTTATTTTGTTTGTCGCCTTTTTTGTGCGTGGAGCCATACGGTACCCACTATTCTCTACGATAAAAAATCCACAGTATTGGTTGTGTTCTTGACTCCATTAGACATATAAATTTATGAAGTAATCGTGGTTACTCTAACATAATCACATTCAACACGAAGTGTGATGTCGGACGGACCACATCGTAGGGAACCATAACGGTTCTTCAATATATCCATACCTGTTTTTTGGCTATCAAACATATTTATGTATTCCAGAACGTTGTGGAGGTATGGATAGCAACCGTGCTACTACTGAGACGGCGAAAAGTGCTGATGTTCGAGTCGGTGTCAGAACACGTTCGCTCTCGGAGGATCGTTTGAGATATATCCGTCAATTGGGTGCAACAGACATATTTGTCGATCATGCGGACACGGACGAGGAACCGGACGAGTTCAACGACCAGGAGGGGATCCAAACGGTTTCCGTCGGCCGTGACTCGATTCCCACGGTTACGGAGCTAACGGCAGCGCGCGAGCGGGTCGAATCGGAGGGACTGTCGCTTACAGGTATTCAATCTCTTCCGTATTCGCTGTACGGAGACATCATGTTCGGTCGGGAAGGAGGTGACGAGTCCATCAACCAGATCATCACCCTCATCCAAAACCTCGGCGAGGCCGATATTCCTATCCTGGGATATCAATGGAATCCTCGCGGCGTCGTGCCGATGCGAACGTCCCCAGTGAGGACTCGCGGTCGAGCGCTCGGCACCGGGTTCGACCTCGCCGAACTCGACAACCCGAACGCACTCGCTCCCGACCTGGATAGGGAGTATACGGAATCCGAATTTTGGGAAAACTACCGCGAGTTCTTAGAAGCGGTTCTTCCGGTAGCGGAAGAGGCGGGCGTCAAGCTCGCACTGCATCCCGTCGACCCGCCGGTGATAGAATCACTCGGAGGCATCCCTCGATTGTTCCGCAACGTCGAGAACTTCGAGCGGGCGATGGATCTCGTTCCGAGCGACAACCATGGATTGAAACTGTGTCTCGGCTGTTTCTCACAGATGGGCGAGGACGTCAATCAGGTACTTCGTCGATTCGGTGAGCGCGACCAGATAGTCTTTATCCATTTTCGGGACGTCGTGGGGACGGTTCCGAAGTTTCACGAAACGTTCGTCGATACGGGGAACTTCGAGACCGTCGAAGTGGTTCGAACGCTCCACGACATCGGATTCGATGGGGTAGTCATTCCGGATCACGTCCCGAAGATGGTCGGAGACGATGATTGGCGTCACCGAGCACGTGGGTTTACCGTCGGATATCTCCGTGGGGTTATCGACACTGTACGTTCCGAGTGAAGCGGCAGACGAAGTCCGACGAACCGGGTAGCGATTCCCAAGGATTTCACGTGAAACGCGGACCGATGCCGAAAGATAACAAATTTCGGACCGAAACTCCGAACGGTCATGATACCTTGAGAAGACCGTCGTTGCGGATGGTTACGATTCCTTTCGATTTCCATGGCGAGTATGAACTCCGATGATTCTGTTGTGGAAAACGCACCTCCCTCGTAGTCGTCGATCGAAAGCGAACGGCAATGAAACCGAGCGGAGTTTCGAATTCCATTACAGAGCTAAGACTGTAATAGATAGTCGTGATACGGGAACGAATGGTCGATAGTGTGATGATTTCAGCCGATAGTCGTTCTCGTTATCAGAATCATCTCGTCCTCGCTGTAGAGTCCGACAACTGGGTCATGTCGACGAATATCCCGATAGACCGGGTTTTTGGGACTCGACGGCGGACCTCTCGAACAGAATCATCCAGCAGTATTTTCCAATTTCGTTCTTAGATATAGAACAGATGTCCTAACGGACAATGCAATCACACCGAAGCTGACCGGCTACCGGGAAAAGATGTCTTTGTTCGGGTGTGTCTTCACTTTCTATCGAGTCAGACGGTGACGGTATCGTTGACGAGCCGGCCGATACGGTCGATGTCGATGATGACTTCGTCACCTTCGGTGAGGGTGAACGACTCCGGAGGCACGAGCGCGGTTCCCGTGAGCAGAACCAGCGTCTCGGGAAGGCTGTTGTGGCGGCCGAGGTAGGAGACGAGTTCCTCGCAGGAGGTCGCCATCTCGCTCGTCGAAGTCGAGTCTTCGAACACGGTTTCCCCGTCGCGCTCGATGGTCAACGACATTTCGAGGTCGTGAGGGTCCTCGACCGTTTCCGCCGAGGCGACACACGGGCCGAGTGAACAACAGCGGTCGTACACCTTCGCCTGCGGGAGATACAGCGGGTTCTCCCCTTCGATGTCACGGCTGGAAACGTCGTTTCCGATAGTGTACCCGACGACGTCGCCGCGGTGCAGGACGACGCCGAGTTCCGGTTCCGGGACGTCCCACGTGGAGTCTCCGCGCACCCCGATTGCCTCTCCCGGCCCGACGGTCCGCGACGGCGTGGCCTTCATGAATAGCTCCGGCCGGTCGCTGTCGTACACGTCCATGTACACCTCTGGTTTCCCGCTCTCGGCTTTGCGTGCCTCCTCGCTGATTTGATACGTGACGCCCGCCGCCCACACCTCGTCGGCGATGACGGGCTGGAGGACGTTTTGGTCGGCGACGTCGAAGTCGATTCGTTCGGCCTCGTCGATACGCTTTCGGGCGAGCGTATCGACCGATTCGTCGTTCGCGTTCGCCGCGCGGGCGAGGTCCCTGAACGAACCGAGGTCGGCAGAGACGGACGAGAGGTCGTATGCGGTTCCGGCGTCGTCGATTACCACCAAGATATCCGCGGATGAGCGAAGCTCTCCCCCGGGGAGTCGGTAATAGCGCATACACAATGATGAGTGGAAGATGTTAAAAGAGTATCGTCGTCGGAAATGTGTCCTCTCGGGGGGAGGGGGTATCGGAGCTACGCCTCGTCGAACAGCACGAATCGTAGATTCGTTGGCACGACGAGGGTCACGCTTCGTCGAACGACGCAAATTGGAAATTTGCTGGCACGACAAAGATTACTCTTCGTCGAACAGCGTGAATCAGAGATTCACTGGCTTGATGAGGCGTAGCCTCATCAAACGACGCAAAGTAGAGCTTTGCTGGCTCGATGAAGCTCACGCTTCATCAAACAACTCCTCACCCTCGACCATGTGTTCCCCGACGGCGTCCAAGTCGAGTGTCACGCCGAGGCCGGGTTTCTCGGGAATCTCCATCCGACCCTCCTGAATGAGGCCGTTCTCCTCCACGAGGTCTTCCCACCAGCCGAGTTGGTAGGAGTGGTATTCGACCGCGAGGCTGTTGGGAATCGCCGCGGCGACCTGTGCGGACGCCATCGTCCCGATGGGCGAGGAGACGTTGTGCATCGCGACCGGGATGTAGTACATGTCAGCGAGGTCGGCGATCTTTCTCGTCTCGCGCATTCCGCCCACACGGGGCAGGTCCGGCGCGACGATGTCCACCGCCTGCGGTTGGAGAAGCGTCCGCTGACCGAACTTCCGGTAGACATTCTCGCCCACCGCGATGGGCGTCGTCGTCGATTCCGTGACTTTCTGCTGTACGTCGTGGTTCTCCGGGGGAATCGGGTCTTCGAGCCACCAGACGTCGTACTCCTCAAGTTCTCGGGCGAGACGTTTCGCGCTGCCGCTCGTGAACGACCAGTGGCAATCGAACGCCACGTCCGCGCGGTCCCCGACCGTCTCACAGACCTGCTTGACGATTTCGACCTTGTGGTCTATCTCGGGGCCGCGAAGGTGGCGGTTCGCGCGGTCCTTCTCGTGCCCGGAGGGGACGTCGAGGTCGAACTTGAGCGCGTCGTAGCCGAGTTCGGAGACGACGCGTTCTGCCTCCGCCGCGTTTGATTCGGGTTCGGACTCGTCGCCCGCGTGGCAGTCACAGTAGATTCGCACCTCGTCGCGGTACTTCCCGCCGACGAGTTGGTAGGCGGGGAGTTCGACGAGTTTGCCCGCGAGGTCGTGCAGCGCGATTTCGATGCCGGAGATGGCCGAGATCGTCTTCCCGGAGATGGAGCCTTCGCCGGACATCTTTTGGACGAGGTGTTCGTACAGACGGTCGATGTCGAGCGGGTTCTCGCCGACGAGGAACGGCTTCATCCGCTCGATGATGGCCGTATCGCCGCCGCCCCAGTAGGCCTCGCCGGTACCGACGACGCCGGCGTCGGAGTAGACACGAACGAGAATCCACGGATAGTTGCCGTCCACCATCGTCGTTTGAACGTCAGTTATCTCCGCATCGCGGACCCCTCCACGACGGTTATCGATTCCCATCGTTTCGGCGGAGAGGTCGCGCATCGTATACTCCGCGTTCGGGTCGCGGAGCTTCGCTTGGTCAACCATTGCATGCGAGGGATTCCTAGAGGTCGGTAGTAAAGGTTGCGAATCGGGAGAAGTCGTCCAGGTGGACTACTCGACTGTTACCTGTGTCTTCGTTTCAGCGGCCTCGTAAATGGCGGCGAGCGTCCGCATGTCTACGAGCGCGTGGTCACCGTCCGGCGTCGGTTCGACGCCGCGAATGACGCGGTCGGCGAAGTAGTCGAACTCTTCGGTCATCTCGTCGCCGAACAGGTCGCGTCGGCCGTCGTCGATTTCCATCTCGCGCCCGTCCGCGCCCCGAAGCGTGAGCGTCTGTGGCGTCATCCCCAAAAATGCCGGGTCGAGGCGCAGTTCACCCTCGGTTCCGTTAATCCGCAGACCGCCCGATAGGTTTGCATTCTGGCTGACGGTACAGGCCGCGTACGTGCCGTCGTCGAACTGGAGCGAGAAGGTGGCGTGTTCGTCCGGGACCTCGTCGAACGCGCCGTGTTCGGAGTGCATCTGTGCAGTCGCGCTCACGGGGTCGGCGTCGAGGACGAACCGAGCAGTGTTCAGCGGATAGATTCCCAAGTCCATCACCGTCGATCCGTAGCCGGCGAGGTCGGGGTCGAGTCGCCACTGGTCGGGGTTCCCCGAGACGAAATCGAGCATCTGCTGTTCCATGTGACCGTGAACGGCGACCGGGTCGCCGATAGCACCGTCGCGGACGAGTTCGCGCATTCGTCGGACCTGTGGGTCGGTTTGCATCCGGTAGGCGACCATCAACGGGATGTCTTCGGCGACCGCGACGAGTTCCTCCGCCCGTTCGAGCGTGGCTTCCATCGGCTTCTCGCAGAGGACGGCTTTGTCGTGGTCCGCCGCGGCGGACACGTACTGGAGGTGATACGCGTTCGGTGTACAGACGTACACGGCGTCGTATTCGTCGGTAGCACGGCCCCCGACGAACTCCTCATAGGTGATGGCGGCCGTGACGGTCGGCGTCCCGTCGGCGACGTTTTCCGCCTTTTCGTGGGAGCTACTGACGACGACGGTCGTTTCGCAGAACTTCGATTCCCGAATCGCCGGGATAGCCTGTTCGCGGGTCCACCACCCGAGTCCCACGACGGCGAGGCGGAGTGTTCCCTCATCCAGCACCTCCCAATCTCGCTGCCTGACACCGTTTAGGTAGTCGTTGACGGTCATGACCGGATGATTCGACCCGGTAGGCAAAAAACTAGTGATGTCGGTAGTAAAAATTCGCGCCAAACCTTCGTCGGACCGTAAAAGTCGTATGGGAGAGGTGTGAAAAGGAGGGTGATGTCGGACACGACGAAAAATTACGTCAATGGCGAATGGATCGAATCGGGGTCGGGCGATACCGTCGAGGTCGAGAACCCCGCAAATCCGAGCGAGGTCGCAGGACGCTATCAGTCGTCCAGCACGGCCGACGCGACGGAGGCAGTCGAAGCCGCCGCGGCCGCGGCGGACGACTGGGCGTCCACGCCGGGACCGGAGCGCGGAAAGATACTCCGCGAGGCCGGAAGCCTGCTCGCGGAACGCAAAGAGGAACTCACGGACACGCTCGTCGCGGAGGAAGGCAAGGCCTACGCCGAAGCCAGTGGAGAGGTTCAACGGGCCATCGACATCTTCCACTACTTCGCCGGGAAGGCGGCCGACCTCGGCGGGACGATGAAGAGTCCGAGCGCGCCGAACCAGAACCTGTACACGATTAAAGAACCGGTCGGCGTCGCTTCGCTCATCACGCCGTGGAACTACCCCATCGCCATCCCCGCCTGGAAGCTCGCACCGGCACTCGCGTCCGGGAACACGGTCGCTCTCAAGCCCGCGTCGGCCGCACCCGGCGTGGCCATCGAACTCGCACGAGCGCTGGACGAGGCCGATCTCCCTGACGGCGTTCTGAACGTCGTCACCGGGTCGGGAAGCACCGTCGGCACCGAGTTCATCGAACACGACGCGGTGGACGCGGTATCGTTCACCGGAAGCAGCGAAGTCGGCGGAATGGTGTACGACCAAGCGACGGACGCTGGGAAGCGCGTCCAGACGGAACTCGGCGGCAAGAACCCGACGGTCGTCGCGTCCTCGGCGGACCCGGCGGAAGCGGCCGACATCGTCGCTAACGGCGGGTTCGGGACGACCGGCCAGTCGTGTACCGCGTGTTCCCGCGCCATCGTCCACGAGGACGTGTACGACGAGTTCGTCGCGGAACTCGTGGACCGCGCCGAATCCATCGACATTGGTCCGGGTGCCGACCACGAGATGGGACCGCAGGTCAGCGAGAGCGAACTCGAATCGACGCTCGACTACATCGGCATCGCCGAGGAGGAAGGCGCGACGCTCGCGGCGGGCGGCGACACACCCAACGGTGAAGCGGTCGAATCGGGCTACTTCGTCGAACCGACCGTGTTCACCGACGTGGACTCCGAGATGCGAATCGCACAGGAGGAGGTCTTCGGGCCGGTCGTTGCCGTCATCAAGGTGAGCGATTTCGAGGAGGGCGTCGCCGTCGCAAACGACGTCCACTACGGTCTCTCGGCGAGCGTCGTCACCGACGACCACACGGAAGCCAACCGCTTCATCGACGAGGTGGAGGCTGGCGTCGTGAAGGTCAACGACAAGACGACGGGTCTCGAACTCCACGTTCCCTTCGGCGGGTTCAAGCGTTCGTCCAGCGAGACGTGGCGCGAACAGGGCGACGAAGGCCTGGAGTTCTACACCATCGAGAAAACCGTATACGACAGCTACTGAGACACACTCTGTAGCGTCGTTCGGTTTGTCCCATCTTTCCGCGTGGTATTCCGGTGTGGGATATCGCTACCGACGGGAATGGGTACCGAACGAATAGGTAGTCCTGTCCTCGATAGGAACCCGACCGTGTTCGTTTGAACGTCCGACGAAAGGGCGGTGCGATCTCCGAGTGCACTCGACATCGACAATTTTGCGTACACCAATAGAGTGAAGTAATCATCACGGCTGGTGACGAGTAGACATGTCTGAGACGCTCGATGGTGACACAGCGATCATCACCGGTTCCAGCAAAGGAATCGGAAAGGGAATCGCGGAGCGATTCGCCGCCGAAGGAGCGAACGTCGTCGTCAACTCCCGGTCACGAGAGCGGGCCGAGGAGGTCGCAGCGGCAATCGAGGCCGACGGTGGTACCGCCATCGCCGTCGAGGCCGACGTTACGGACGAAGACGCCATGGAATCGCTCGTCCAGACGACGGTCGAGACGTTCGGGTCCCTCGATATCATGGTAAACAACGCCGGAATCACGACGATAAACCCGGCGGTGGAGTTCGATATCGATGAGTGGCGAAACGTCATCGACGTCGACCTGGTCGGCACGTTCATCGGTTCACAGGCGGCGGGTCGACAGATGATCGAGCAGACCGACGGTGGTGCGATACTCAACATCTCCTCGCTGATGGGTGGTCGTGGTCTCCACCTCCGTTCGCCGTACTGTGCGTCGAAGGCGGGGGTAAACAACCTCACCCGGACGTTGGCCGTCGAGTGGGCGGAACACGACATCCACGTCAACGCGCTCGCACCGGGGTTCATCTGGACCGAAATCACGGGGCAAACCCAGAGTTCGGCGGACTACACGGACGACGAGATTCGCGATAGAACGCCGTTGGACCGATTCGGGACGATAGAAGAGATGGCCGAGTGTGCGCTTTTTTTGGTCGGACGGAACAACTTCGTCACGGGCGAGGTTCTGTACGCCGACGGCGGTTGGCAGGCCTACGCGTGGGGGAGCGGCGACCAGTAGCGACGGTCCGAACCCTTCACTTTCCCGTTCCCGTATCGCGTGCTGATATCGGTAGTTACCAACAGCCGTTTTCGAGACTAGTTCGATGTCATACGAGCGCAGTCACCGTGCGTTTCCCGAGGAAATGATTCTGTAATAGGGAACAGTAGTTCGACGAACGTGGTACAGAGCCATGGGTGTAATGGACGGCATGTCCGCCACCTCGAAAAGAGATATACATCAAAACCGGCCTACGTAGAGAGGAAAACAAATCGTATTATTCGCCTCGATGTATCTCCAAGGACAGATTCGAAACACCGGCTATCGTCCGCGAATCGAATTTCGAGGAGAGAATGTCCCCCGGAATATTCCGAGCTAGAGAATTTTTATCAGATATTTCGACGAGGAATATACAGTTCCCGTCCAAACTCTTATGGGATACGAGTACACGACTGTAACAGATGCAAACCGAATCCACCGTGTTTCCAAACGTGTCGGTGACGGACAATAGGACCTTCATCTCCCGTCTTCTACGACAGCGACACGAGTCGAACGCCGGGTGTATTGCGGGTCAAACATCTATTCCGGTTTCGCGTTCTGGTATCCAGAATATTTATCAACCAGGGCTGTGTGGGTTATGTTGACATGGACGCAAAACACCCGGTACAAACCACCGAAAAAACGCTCACGTTGATCGAAGAGCTGATGGAACGGGGTTCATGTGGCGTGACGGAGCTCGCCGAGGGGTCGGGAATGGGAAAGAGCATGGTACACAACCACTTGACTACGCTTCGAAAACACGGCTACGTCGTGAAAACCGGCGGCGAATATCGTCTCGGGCTGAAGTTCCTCGAAGTGGGCGGCCACACCCGTAAATCGATGGAACTCTACGAGGTGGCGGAGCCGGAAATCAAGTCGCTCGCGGACGAAACCGGCGAACTCGCGAACCTTCTCGTGGAAGAACAGGGGAAGGGAGTCTACCTGATGCGGGCCAAAGGGGCGAAAGCGGTCGATTTGGACACGCACGCGGGCCTCCGAACGTACCTCCACACGACGGGACTCGGGAAGGCCATCCTCGCACACCTGCCCGAGGAACGCGTCGATGAAATCATCGAACAGCACGGACTCGAACGGATTACACCACAGAGCATCGGTACGCGGGAAGAACTGTTCGAGACGCTGGAGAACGTCCGCGAGCGCGGATACGCCATCGACGACGGAGAGCGACTGGAGGGGCTTCGCTGTATCGCGGCACCGATTAAAACCTCCTCGAACGAGGTATTGGGGGCCATCAGCGTCTCCGCTCCCGCGAGCAGGGTGAGCGACGAGGACCTCCACGGGAAACTGTCGAAGCGGGTACTCAACGCGGCGAACGTCATCGAACTCAACATCAACTACTGACCGATAATCGTTCCCCACCGCACCGTTTCACGCTTCGAACCCTTCGACTCACCGAGCGAGACGGTCGAACATCTCCAATTCCTCGGAAGCCTCATCGAGGAGAGATAAATTATATACGGCATCATCGGAAACGGATACTGTGGGACCAGAAATAACGAAAATAGTGAGTACGGAGTTTTCGTACCCATTACAGGACGTGGGAACCGACGAACACGGCTTCAACCTCGTTTACGAACCGGATTCGACGACGAAACGGAAACTGTTCGCCATCGAAGTTCAGACCGACACCGGCATTTCCGGGGAATATATCGGCGGTAACTCTCCCGGTGCCGCCCAGTACAACACCGTCGCGGACTATCTCATCGGAAAGAATCCGCTCGAACGTGAGAAACACTGGAGCGAGGTCAAGCGCGCACTGCGAAAGTACGACCGGATGGGAATTGGTCCGATCGACATCGCGCTGTGGGATTTCGCGGGGAAATACTACGACGCCCCGATTCACGAACTGCTCGGAACGTACCGCGAGCGCATTCCCGCCTACGCGTCCACCTATCACGGCGACGAGAACGGGGGCTTGGACTCCCCGGAGGCGTTCGCCGATTTCGCCGAGGAGTGTCGTGACAGGGGATTCCCCGGATACAAGATTCACGGATGGGGCGGCGGGGATACCTCCCGTGACCTCGACCGAGAAATCGCCGCCGTCCACGCCGTCGGCGAACGCGTCGGCGACGACATGGACCTGATGCACGACCCGGCCTGTGAACTCGAAACCTTCGGTGACGCGCTCAAACTCGGCCGTGCGCTCGACGAAGAGGGGTTCTTCTGGTACGAAGACCCCTTCCGCGACGGTGGTATCTCACAACACGCACATCGGAAGCTTCGACAGGCGCTCGATACCCCGATACTCCAGACGGAGCACGTTCGCGGCCTCGAAATCGCGACCGATTTCGTCGCGAACGAGGCGACCGACTTCGTCCGCGCGGACCCCGAATACGACGGCGGAATCACGGGCGCGATGAAACGCGCCCGGATGGCCGAAGGCTTCGGACTCGACACGGAGTTTCACGCGCCCGGTCCGGCCCAGCGACACTGCATCGCCGCGACGCGAAACGCCAACTACTACGAGATGGCGCTCGTTCACCCCGAATGCCAGAACACCCAACCCCCGGTGTATTTAGGCGACTACTCCGACATGATCGAGGTCGTCGACGACGACGGAACCGTTCCGGTTCCTGACGGTCCCGGACTCGGCGTGGAGTACGACTGGGATTACGTCGAATCGAACGCCACCGGAAGCGTACACGTGTACGAATAGCAGGTCGAACGCGCACGGCCTGCCGACGTTTTTCGCCGTCAATCGACGAGGCGGATGCATCGCCGCCACAAGAATGGTTATTAGGCCACCTCCACAACGTCTTTCCATGCCGACGGAATCGACGACGACGTTCGAATCGTCGTTACGGAAACTCGACGTTCCCTGTACAGTGACGTCCGTCGATGCTTTCGCCGACGCGCTGGCGGAAGCCATCGAACCGCCAGCGGTCGGCGTTTCGTTAGCTATCGACGGAATCTCACTCGACGACGCCGACGTGACCTGCTTACCATCGACGGGAGAGCTAACCGACGCGAAAACCGGCGTCACGCCCGCTGCGCTCGGCGTGGCAGCACACGGGAGCCTGGTGTTACAATCGTCCCCAGATGGAACCGAACCGGTCAGCCTCTATCCGCCCCGCCACGTCGCCGTGGTCCGTGAGAGCGACATCGTCCCCGACGTCCGTGACGCCCTCGAATGGCTCGACGGCGAGTTCGACGACGGCCGGCGCTCCGCCGTCTTCGCCACCGGCGTCAGCGCCACCGGGGACATGGGCGCGTTGGTCGAGGGCGTTCACGGACCGGCGGACGTCCGCGTCATCGTCGTGGAGGGTCGCTAGATGAGCAGCGATAGCCGACGCGAGAAGGCGGCGAAAATCCGCCATCTACTGGAGACGGAAGGCGAGAGCGTTCAGGAGAACACGACGCACTTCAACGAGGAACGGTACGACGCCGTCGAGGAGTTCGCTGGCTACGAGGCGGTTCGTGAGGAGGCCCGCGCCATCAAGGAGGACGCCATCGACAGACTTCCGGAATTAGTGGAAACCCTTCGGGAGTCGGTGGAGGACAACGGCGGTCATCTGTACGTCGCGGACGACGCCGCGGACGCGAACGCCTACATTCAGGAAGTCGTCGACGACACCGACGCCGACTCCCTAGTGAAAAGCAAGTCGATGACGACGGAGGAACTCGACGTCAACGAGCAACTGGAAGCCGCCGACGTCGATGTCTGGGAAACGGACCTCGGGGAGTTCGTCATTCAAATCGCGGACGAAGCGCCGTCGCACCTCGTCGGACCGTCGTTACACAGAACGACCGACGACGTCGCGGAACTTTTCAACGAGTACTTCGACCCGGACGAACCGTTCGAGACGGCGGAGGAACTCACCGAGTTCGCCCGGGATTACCTCGGCGAGCGGATTTGCGCTGCCGACATCGGCATGACCGGCGCGAACTTCGTACTGGCCGACTCGGGGACGATAACCCTCGTCACCAACGAGGGGAACGCCCGGAAGTGTGCGGTGACGCCCGACACACACATCGCGGTCACAGGCGTCGAGAAGATACTCCCGTCGCTGTCGGAACTCGGACCCTTCGTGGAACTCATCGCCCGGTCGGCCACGGGACAGGACATCGCCCAGTACGTCTCGCTGTTTAGCCCGCCGACTGAATCACCCACGTTGGACTTCGAGCACCCCGACGACCCGGAATTCGGAACGCAACGTGACCGGGAGTTCCATTTGGTCCTCATCGACAACGGACGTATGGCGATGCGCGAGGACGACCAACTTCGCGAGACGCTGTACTGCATTCGGTGTGGTGCATGCGCGAACTCGTGTGCGAACTTCCAGCACGTCGGCGGACACGCCTTCGGCGGTGAGACGTACACCGGCGGCATCGCGACCGGGTGGGAAACCGGCGTCCACGGCATCGACAGCGCCGCCGAGTTCAACGACCTCTGCACGGGATGTTCACGGTGTGTCACCGCCTGTCCGGTGAAAATCGACATCCCGTGGATAAACACGGTCGTTCGTGACCGCCTCAACCGCGACCACGACCCCTCGAAGTTTGACTTCCTCGTCGAAGGGTTGACCCCGGACGAGGAACCGGGGGGACTCGACCTCCAGAAACGAGCGTTCGGCAACTTCGAGACGATGGCGAAGGTCGCGAGCAAGACCGCGCCGGTTTCGAACCGATTGCTCGGGTCGTCACCGGTCAGAGCCGCGATGAGCCGATTCGCGGGTATCGACGAGCGTCGTGACCTTCCAACCTTTCGGGACGAATCCCTCGTCGAATGGTTCGAAGCACGGGGCGGGAGCAACGTTCGCGACGCCGACCGAACCGCCGTCCTCTATCCGGACGTCTACACCAACTACGTCCTCGTGGAGCGTGGGAAGGCCGCAGTGTCAGTCCTCGAATCCCTCGGCGTCGAGGTGGTCGTTCCGGACGTTCCCGGAAGCGGGCGCGCCCCGCTTTCCCAAGGGATGATCGACACGGCCGAATCGAAGGCTCGGCGCGTGTTCGAACGGCTTCGGCGGGATATCGACCGCGGTCGGGACGTGGTCGTCGTGGAACCGAGCGACCTCGCCATGTTCCGACGGGAGTACGAGAAACTGCTCCCCGTCCGCGCGTTCGAGACGCTCTCCGAGAACAGCTACGAGGTTCTCGAATACGTCTTCGGGCTGCTGGAAAACGGCGCGGATTCGGACGTAATCCCACGGGGTGCCCCGAAAATCGCCTATCACAGCCACTGTCAGCAACGAACCCTCGGCCTCAACGTGTACACCGAGGCGGTCTTCGAACGCCTCGGCTACGACGTGGTCACCTCGGACGTGGAGTGCTGTGGCATGGCCGGAAGCTTCGGGTACAAATCGGAGTACTACGAGTTGAGCATGGACGTTGGAACGACGCTCCGCGACCAATTCGCCGACGAGACCGACCGAACCATCGTCGCGTCCGGAACGTCGTGCACCGAGCAACTCGCCGACCTGCTGGACGAGTCGGTGAAACATCCGGTCGAACTCCTCGCACCTCGCGGGCGCTGACGTTTCAGCACCGTTACCGTCCCCCGTTGCAACCGGTCGTCGAAAGAGAGAAACAATGATACCCCCTGACGAGAGACACTCTCGACATGGAGCCAGCACTCATACTCCCACCGGAGCGTGACGAGCGATGGGAACTCGCCAAACAGATGGGCGTCGAACGGGCGGTCGTCCATACACTCGAAATCGGCGACGGGAGCAAACCGTGGCGATTCGAGGACCTCATGGAACTGACCCAACGTTTCGAGGACTTCGGCATCGACGTCGACGTCATCGAGGGGTGTGTCCCGATTTCCGATGCGACGCGACTCGGACGGGACGGACGCGACGAGGAGATAGAACGGTTCAAACGATACCTCCGAAACCTCGGCGAACTCGGCGTGCCCGTCGTCGCGTACGACTGGATGGCCGGTCTCCGCTGGGCGCGCACCTCGACTGCGCTCCCGTCACGAGGCGGGTCACTCACGACCGGATACGACCACGACCTCATGCAACGTGGCCCCGACCAACCGTTAGCCCCCGTCGACGGCGAGGAACTCTGGGGCGGCCTCGAACACTTCCTAACGGAGGTCGTCCCGGTCGCGGAGGAAGCCGGAGTGAAACTCGCCCTTCACCCCGACGACCCACCGCTGGGGAACGTTCGCGGCGTCGACCGTATCATCACCAGCGTGGAAGCCTACGACCGGGTACTCGATATCTACGACAGCGAGTACAACGGTATCACCTTCTGTCAGGGTAACTTCGCCGCGATGGGGGCGGACGTTCCGGAGGCCATCCATCACTTCGGGGACCGTATCAACTTCGTACACTTCCGCGACGTGGACGGAACCGCCGAGAAGTTCGTCGAAACGTGGCACGACGACGGCCCGACAGACATGCTCGAATGCGTCGAGGCGTATCGGGATATCGGCTTCGAGGGACCGGTTCGACCGGACCACGTCCAAACCATGGCGACCGAATCGAACGACAACCCCGGCTACATGACGCTGGGGCGACTCTACGCTATCGGCTACCTGAAAGGGCTTCTCGAGCAGACGGACGACCGACGGTAGCGGGGTTCCGACCGACGATACTCGCCCCGATTCACCGATAGGGAGAGCCACTGACTTCCCCCGCGGTGGACTACTTTTCGAGGCGTTTCCCACCGAACGCGGAGTAATACCTATTGCACTCCTCCGAGAACGGTGTGAGTGTATGAGTACCACGTTTCACGGGTATCGCCGAGACGACGGACGTGTCGGCGTCCGCAACTACGTCGCCCTCATTCCGACATCCGTGGCCGCCAGCCCGGTCGCCCGTCACATCGCGGGCGAAGCGGGCGAGTGGGCACGAGCGACGCCGCATCAGATGGGGACGACGCAACCGAAACCAGCACGGAAACAGACCGAACGAGTCCTCACCGGAATCGGCCGGAATCCGAACGTCGGAGCGGCAGTCGTCATCGAACTCGGGACAGAGGACATCGACGCCGAGGCGCTCGCCGACGACATCGCGTCGACCGGAAAACCGGTCGAAACGCTCTCGATTCGGGACTGTGGGGGAACGAAGCGTGCCCTCGCCGACGGCCAACGAACGGCGGAATCCCTTCACGAAGGAATCGCCGACGCGCGGCGAGAGGTGGCGGACGTGTCGGAACTGATCTTCGGAGCGGAGTGCGGCGGGAGCGACGCGACGAGCGGTATCGCGGCCAATCCCGCGGTCGGGAACGCCGCGGACCGAATCGTCGCCGCCGGTGGAACCGTCAGTTTCAGCGAAACGCCGGAGTTCATCGGTGCCGAACACATCCTCGCCGACCGATGTGCGACCGACGAGGTTCGCGAACGACTCCTCGAACGAGTCGAAGCACGCGAAGGGCAGGCGAAGTTGATGGGCGTCGACCTCCGAGGGGCACAACCCACACCGGGGAATCAAGAGGGCGGATTGACGACTATCGAGGAAAAGAGCCTGGGAGCCATCGCCAAAGGCGGGACGACGCCCGTCCGGGGACTCGTCGAATACGCCGAAACCCTGCCGACGGGCGGCGGCCTCGTTCTCATGGACACGCCCGGATACGACGTCGAAAGCGTCGTGGCGAAGGTGGCCGGCGGCGCACAAATCGTCGCGTTCACCACCGGACGAGGGTCGACGACCGGAAATCCCATCGCGCCGGTCATCAAAGTGACCGGTAATCCACACACGTGGAAGAAAATGCGGAACAACATGGACGTGAACGCCTCCACCATCGTCCAAGGTGAGGAAATAGAGACCGTGGGTGAGCGGCTGTTCGAGACCATCAGGGGAGTCGCGGACGGCCGCCGAACCGAAGCGGAACGACGTCAGTTACAGGAGTTCGCCATCAACGAGATTCAACCGGAAGAACTGGAGGGAGCAACATGAAAGGCGACGTCATCGAAGGGGCCGCTCTCGTCATGACCCAGCGTGATTCGGTCGCGACGGCCTTAGAGGACCTCGAAACCGGGAGAACGCTCTCGTACGGGAAACGGGATGTGACGCTCTCGGACGAGATTCCCTTCGGTCACAAGTTCGCGCTCGAACCCATCGACTCGGGTGACGAGGTGTACAAGTACGGGGCCGTCATCGGTCGTGCGACCGACGACGTTCCGGCGGGAACGTGGGTTCACACGCACAATTGCGAGAGCACACGTGGCAGAGGCGACCAACAGGAGGGAACGCGATGACGGGAACCATCGACGGATACGAACGGCCGAACGGAACCATCGGGATACGCAACCACATACTCGTCGTCCCGTCGGTCATCTGTTCCCACCTCGTCGCCGAGCGTATCGCGGACGGTCTCCCGTACGCCCGTGCAACTCCGCACGACCACGGGTGTGCGCAACTCGGCGCGGACAACGAGCAGACGGCGCGGACGCTCGTCGGAATCGGTACGAATCCGAACGTGGCGGGCGTCGTCGTCGTCGGCCTCGGCTGTGAGGAAGTGCAGAGCGACGACGTCGCCCACGCTCTCGCCGAGCGAGGGGTACCGGTGCGCGAGCTTTCGATTCAGGAAGTCGGCGGGACCGACGCCTGCGTCGAGCGGGGAATCGAACTGGCACGCGAGTTGTGGACGCAGGCCGATACGCAGGAACGGTCGATTTCACTCGGCGACCTGACGGTCGGCGTCGTTTCGAGCGACCTCCGTGAGAGTACGCGCGAGACGGCCGGTCCGCTCGTCGGAGAGGCAATCGACGAGCTAGTGGGATTGGGTGCACGGGTCGTCGTCGCGGGAACCGAGCGCGTGCTCGCACATCCGGACGCTGCACGCGCCCGGATGTCCTCGGAGGCGGAGGCACAACTCGACGGACTGCTCTCACGCCATCGAAACCAACCACCTCGTGCGACGCGCGTCGGGATGCGTGCCTCGACGCTCGACTTCGAGGAGATAACGCGGGAGTGGGGGGCGGAAGACATCGGAGAGGTTATCGAGTACGGGTCAGCGTCGTCTCTCGATTCGGGTCTCGCACTCCTCGATGCGCCGTCCCGATTCGAGGAGGCGGCGACCGGTTTGGTCGCCGCCGGTGCGGGACTCATCCTCCACCTCACCGCCGACGGGATTCCGGCCGGGCATCCGACCGTTCCAGTCCTCAAAGTCTCGGGGGAGGAGTCCACGGTCACCGCTCTCGCGGACGACATCGACATCGATGCGACGACGGCAACGGCGGACGACCTGTTGTCCTCGATTCGAACCGTCGCGGACGGTCGACCGTGTTCGGTCGACGACCACGGGTTGACCGAGTTCGCAATAACCCGCATCGGGCCGTCGATGTAACTCCGGCCGATTCACGGCTCACCCGACGACACGCGTCGGTGCGACACTCGTTTGGTCCGACCCCACGAGACACCCGCCAGTCGAACAATCCAAGTGATTTTGATGCTTCGCCCCGTGGGTTCGGACGATGGAATATCGTACATTGGGTTCGACCGGAACGAAGGTTTCCGAACTCTGTTTCGGAACGTGGCGCTTCGGCAAGCGGACGGGCGACGTTCTCGAAACCGACCGGGAGAAAGCACACGAACTGCTCGACGCCGCGTGGGAGCGGGGAATCAACTTCATCGACAGCGCGAACGTCTACGGCAATCCGAACGGCACGAGCGAGGAGTACATCGGCGACTGGCTTTCGGACCACGACCGGGAGGACTTCGTCCTCACGTCGAAGGTGTACTTCCCGTTCGACGGGTGGGGCGAACCGGGTCCCAACGACTCCGGCCTCTCACGGACGCACATCCGGAACCAAATCGACGGAACGCTCGACAGACTCGGCACCGACTACCTCGACCTCTACTACATCCACCGCTGGGACGAGGAGACGCCAATCGAGGAGACGTTGGACGCGCTAAACGGGCTCGTCGAAGACGGGAAGGTGAACTACCTCGGGGCGTCCACGATGGCCGCGTGGCAACTCACGAAGGCGCTGTGGAAGTCCGACGTGCACGACTGGGAGCGGTTCGAAGTCACGCAACCGCTCCATCACGCGGGCTACTACGAGGACGTGACCGACTATCTCGACGTTTGTGCGGACCAAGACCTCGCGGTCTGTCCCTATTCGCCGCTCGCGGGAGGGTTCCTCACCGGGAAGTACGAACGCGCGGACCCCGACGACCCACAGGCAGTGGAGGGTCCTGACGGCGCTCGCGGGAACTTCGACGACGTGTTCGGCGACTACTACGCGTCGGAACGTGGCTGGAAGGTTCTCGACGCCATTCGAGAAGTTGCCGACGAGGTGGACGCGACGCCCGCACAGGTATCGATTCGGTGGCTGATGGACCACGACGACTTCACCTGCGTTCCGATAATCGGCGCGCGAACGACCGAACAGTTAGACGAGAACGTCGGCGCGTGCGACGTCGACTTGACCGACGACCAGTTGGACCGAATCATGGACGCGCGATACCGGGACGGGGACACCCTCTGGGGTCACTGACCGTCGTCAGGTTGCACCGACCGCCGGACGTCCGTTCCGACACTCACACCGAAACGTCCGAACGGTACTCCGGAACCCCCTCCGCTCCGGGCGAGAGTCGAAAGAGCATCCCCGCACCCTCCCCTTCTTCGGCCCTCGTCCCCGC
Source organism: Haladaptatus sp. HS23 (assembly GCF_056892285.1). Lineage (NCBI taxonomy): Archaea > Methanobacteriati > Methanobacteriota > Halobacteria > Halobacteriales > Haladaptataceae > Haladaptatus > Haladaptatus sp. HS23. The sequence goes on from NZ_JBXGLH010000005.1 coordinate 137,596, forward strand.
TTCGCCTTCCCCTGGACCGAGTGCGGTCGTCGCGTAGGCGTCTTCGTACTCCGCTCCACCGAACGTGATGCAGGAGACTTTCCGCGCAGGGAATTCGATTCGTCGGTCTTCCGTCCCGTCCGGCGTGTACCGGACGAGGCACCCGCCGTCCCAGTACGCCGTCCAGACGTAGCCGTCGGCGTCGACGGTCATCCCGTCCGGACTCCCTCGTTCCTCCGTCGTATCGAGGAACACGTCCCGGTCGGAGAGTTCGCCCGTCTCCTCGACGTACTGGAACCGATAGATTTTGTCCGCCTCCGTCTCCGTGAAGTACATCCCGGTCAGGTCTGGAGTGAAACCCATTCCGTTCGGGATGTCCACCCCGTCGAACAGTTCCGTTATCGTTCCGTCCGTGTCGAGACGATACAATCGACCGAGGCGGTCGTCGGTGGGCATCGTTCCACAGAAGACCCGACCCGAAGGGTCGGCGATGACGTCGTTGAACCGGGAGTCGAGTTCAGCCTCGAGTTCGTCAACGACGGTCCGGGTGGTCCCGTCGTGCCACGTCTCGATTCGACCCCTGTCCTCGAACAGGAGGAGCGACCCGTCGGTTTGAATCGTAAAGCCGCCGATGACGTCCGTCTCGTAACACTGCTCGTGGTCGCCCGTCGCCGGGTCGTACCGGAACAACCGCCCGTTCGGGATGTCGACCCAGTAGAGGCGTTCCTCGTCCGGATGCCAGAGTGGTCCTTCACCGGTGTGACAGCGGTAATCCGCGATTTGAGTCAGTTCTGCCATACGGGAGCTTTCGTCGTCTCTCACATAAAATTAGTGCAGCGCTCCGGCCGTTCGAGAGAATACGGGGACGGTCAGGAAAGAGATGGCATGACGACGTCGGCGACCGCTTCACAGAACTCCTCTTGGTCCGGGCTCGAACTCTGGAAGACGACGTGGTCGAACCCGCAATCGACGTACCGTTCCGCGACGTCGAGGAGGTCCTGCGGGTCCGTCGTGATGACGAACTGGTCCTCCAGATAGCGAGTGCTGACCCGGTCGCCGTGTTGCTGTAAGTAGCGTGGGTCCGCGATGTCCTGTTCGAAGACCATCGGAAGGAGCGTGAGTCGCCACGGTAGGCACGGTTCGAGCGCGGCCGATTTCGACTCCGCGAGCGAGCAGTGGATATGGACGGTCCGTTCGACGTCCTCCAACGAGTCGTTCCGCGTCGATTTCTCGACACCGCGTCGTACTGCCGGGAAGAGTTCCTCCACCGCCCGGTCGGGCGTCTCGAAGACGGTTACGTACCCGTCGGCCAAATCCCCTGCCATTCGTGCAGAGGTCGGCCCGTTTCCTGCCACGTGAATCGGCGGGGCTTCGTCCGGCCCCGTGTACAGATTCGCGCCGTCGAGCGACCAGAAGTCGCCGTCGTACTCCACGAACTCCTCTTCGAACAGGGCGCGAACGATACGGATGGCCTCTGCTGTCCGCCGCGCGCGTTCCGCGTACTCCGGCCACGGGTTGCCGAGCGGCGTTTCGTTCAGCGCTTCTCCGGTCCCGATTCCGAGGAAGACGCGATCGGGATACAGTTCGAGGAGCGTCGCGAGCCGATGTGCCACGTTAGCCGGATGATAGCGGTTCAGCATCGCCGTGACACCCGTTCCGATCTCGATGTCACTCGTTCGTTCGAGGGCGGCGGGCATCCACGACCAGCAGTTGCCGCCGTTCGCGGGCGACCCGTCCGCGAGGTGGTCGAACCACGGATGGAAGTGGTCGTTCACCCAGACGCTGTCGAACCCCGCTGCCTCGGCGGTGACGACCTGTTCCAGGCACTCTTCGGGGGAGAACTCCTCCAGGGAGGCGAAGAAACCGAATCGGGTCACGTGGTCACCTCCCCGCTCTGTGACAGAAACACGAGCGTAGTTCTCGCGGGTCTCATGAACCGCCCGATTCCGTTCCTGCTATCATCAGTTCGGTCAGCGTCTCCACGTCGGTTTCGGATGCGGACGCGACTTCGGCGATTTCTCCCTGATAGAGTACCGCCACGCGGTCGGCGTACTCCATGACCGTCTCCAAACTGTGACTGACGACGACGATGGTGTGTCCTTCTCGCTTCAGTCGCTCGATAGTCTCGTAAACGAGGTCGGTGGCATCCACGGAGAGCGCGCTGGTCGGTTCGTCGAGGATGATGACGTCGGGGTCGAACGCGAGCGCTCGCCCTACCGCGACGAGTTGCCGCTGGCCGCCGGAGAGGAATTCGACTTCCGTTTCAGGGTCGATGTCGCGACCGAGCAGGTCGGACATGATGTGGTCGGCGCGGTCGTACGTCTCCTCCCAGTCGATGACGTTGACCGGACCGTATCCACGCGTCGGGAACTGTCCCATGAAGATGTTGGTAGCGACGTCGAGGTCGTTCATCAGGGCCAAATCCTGATACACCGTTTCGATACCCGTCTCCCGTGCATCGTTCGGACTGGAGAAGTGAACCGGCTCGTTCTCGAAGTACAGCTGCCCGGACGTCGGTTCGTGTACGCCACACAGCACGTTCATCATCGTCGACTTTCCGGCACCGTTGTCGCCGACGAGCGCGAAAATCTGGTCCTCGTATATTTCGAGGTCGATGTTTTCGAGCGCGACGATACGCCCGAATCGTTTCTCGACATCCTCCAATCGTATCTTCGCGTCCGATTCCGTCCCAGTCCGAGTCGATTCGTTGGGTTGCGTAGTCATGGTTATGCGCTCGCCGCGAGAATGCGATTTCTGATGCTCTCTTGTGTGTTGTACAGGAGGATTGCGACGAGCAGGACGAAGCCGTTGACGACCTGCACCTGCGTCGCCGGGACGCCGCTGATGTTCAGGGCGGCCTGAATCACGCCGAGGAGCACGACGCCGCCGAGCGCGCCCGAAATCTTCCCTCGACCGCCGAACAAGCTTATCCCGCCGATGACCGCCGCCGCGAACGCGGGAAACACCTGTCCCTCCCCGATGAGCGGCGGAACGACGCCGGTGTAGCCCGTACTCATCAATCCAGCGAGTCCCGCGAGGACGCCGCTTATCGCGTAGACGGCGATGGTGATGCGGTCGGTGTTGACGCCGACGGCCCGCGCCGAATCCTTGTCGCTGCCGAGCGCGTACACCTCCTGCCCGAACTCGGTGTACTTCATCGCGTAGCCGACGACGACGAACGCGACGATGGTGATCAGGATGGCGAGGTTGGGAATCGAACCGGGAACGAGGTACCCCTGTGGGACCGGAACCGGTTGGGTGTTGAGTGCGGTTTTCGCGCCCTCCAGAATGATGAGCGTCGAGAGCGTCTGCAGGAACGGGTTGATGCCGAGTTTGCTGATCATCGCGCCGTTGAACACGCCGATGAGCCCTCCGACGACGAGGATGATGACGAAGCCGAGCGCCGGACTGCCGATGACGCCCCAGCAGCTCGGACAGTTGCCGAGCAACATGCCGGTGAACATGGCTGAAAAGCCCATTATCGCACCGACCGAGAGGTCGAAATGTCCGGAGAGGAGACAGATACTCTCGCCGAGGACGAGGAGACCTATCGGTACCGCCTGCCACAGTATCAACTGCACCGAGACGATGTTCCGAAACGTGTTCGGAACGAGTATCGCCACGCAGGCGACGACGACAAGAAGGATCGGCCATATCATGTACTCGAGCAGCGCGAGGACGAAATCCTCCGAGTCGTCGGTGAACCGTCCGAGGAACCCATTGGTGGATGTACTCATGTATTCTCCATCGATTAGCCCCAGATGTTCCCCCAGAGGTAGGGTTTATCGGCGTTCTCCTGCGTGATGACGATGCTGTTCGTCTGGAACCACGGGTGGTCGTTCTGCGTTTTGATTTTTGCCGGACTCCAGATGGCCTTCTTCCACAGCTTCACGCCCTTGTGTTGGTGGGGTTTGATGCTGAGGTCGCTTTTCGAAACCTGATTGCCGACCTTCGGGAGCGCGTCGTCACCGTTCTCGATGTACTGGCGCATGTATTCGATGGCGATGGGCATGTAGAAGTAGTTTGGCTGGTCCACCGCGGCGTCGATGTATCCCTTCTTGACGAGGGGGTTTACCTGCGGGCTTCCGTCCATCTGCGTGAGGACGATGTGGCCCTCTTCTCCTTTCTTCTTCAACTTCCCGACCTGCTCGACGGCCGTCTTCACGCCGAGGCCCATCGAGAGGTTGGCGGAGTAAATGCCGTCGACGTCCCCGTTCGAGTTGAGCCACTGGCTCACCTTGCTCTTTGCCTTGTCCTGTGCGAACTCGGCGTTTATCGTGTCCGCGACTTCGACCTTGTCGTTCTTCTTCACGGCGTCGAGGAACCCCTGACTGCGCTGGTTCGCGGACTGGTTCCCCTGCGGACCGCGGACGTTCAGCACGCGCCATTTGTCCTTGTCACCTCGTTGTTCCTTCAGCGCCTTTATCATCTGTTCGCCGGATTTCTGCCCGCCGGCGGTGTTGCTGAACCCGACGTACAGTTTCGCCTTCGAACTCGCGGTGTCGGCGTTGGCCGTGAACACCGGAACGCCCTGTTTCTCCGCGAAATCGATGGCCGATTTGATCGCCCCGGTCGACCACACGCTCGCGATGATGCCGTCGTAGTCCTGATTGGCGAACTGACGGATGTCGGACGCCTGCTTTTCCGCGCTCTGTTGGTTCGGAACGATATCGACTTCGATTCCTTGGTCTTTGCAGTAGAACTGGGCGGCTTCCTTGAAGGCGGTAATCCACGAACCGCCGCGAACGTACATCGAGATGCCGAGTTTGTTCAGTTCGCTGCTCTTGGGACCGCTGCTGGTGCTGAAAAAGTCCGAACACCCGGCGAGGGCGGTGAGCGAGGCGGCACCGGAACCGGCGAGGTATCGTCTTCTGGTAACAGGTGGCATTACTATCCATGTTGAAGGTGTGCGTTATAACTTTAATTATAAGCATGTTGTCAATTGACAGCATTGTGTGGTAATATATTGCTCCGTGGACCGAGATAATCGCTGGAGGAAACCGAAACCCGAAAAAATTCCTGAACGATTGTTGATGTATTTTACGTCCCGACCGAACACTTAACAGGGTACGACGAACCGTTGTATCCATGCAATTCGACTGGATGGTCCAGTGTTACGCCGGTGCGGGCGTCCATCGGGACGCACCGCTCTATGAGGCCCTCGACCGCGACTCGGTACTTACAGGGGCTGACGCAGCGGTCGAATCCGGTCTCGAAGGTCTCTGGGCACCCGACCACTTCATGCTCGGCCCCCGTCGGGAGGAGTTCGAGGTGTGGACGTTGTTGAGCGCGCTCGCGGAGCGGACCGACGACGTCGACCTCGGTCCCCTCGTCGGGTCGGTCACGTACCGGAACCCGGCCCTACTGGCGAAGATGGCGACGACCGTCGATATTCTCTCCGGCGGCCGTCTCCGACTCGGCCTCGGAGCGGGGTGGCACGAGGAGGAACACGCCGCCTACGGCTTCGACTTTCCGGACGTGAACACGCGAATCGACATGCTGGAGGAGACGATAGGCGTCCTTCAAACGATGTTCACCGAGGACGCCCCGACCTTCCAGGGGGACCATTACGACATCGAGAACGCGTACAACGAACCGAAACCGGTACAGGAACCGTATCCACCGCTCGTCATCGGGGGGGCCGGGCCGCGCATGCTGCGACTCGCCGCGAGGTACGCCGACGAGTGGAACGTCGAAATCAGCGCCCGCGCCCGTGGAAAACCCATCGAGTTCAAAGTTCGAAAGTTCGACGAGTACCTCCGCGAGGAGGGCCGTAACCCGGAAGACGTCGAACGGTCGTGGCTCGCTCACGTTCTCGTCCGGGAGGACGAGGACGAACTGAAGGAGTACTGCGACCGAATCTTCCCGCTTCCGTGGGGGGAGGAGTCGGATATGGACGACGAGCTATCCGATGCGACGGACGCACGCGAGAAAGGAGGCTTCCTCATCGGAACCCCGGCGGAGGTGGCCGAGCAAATCGAGGCGATTTGCGACCTCGGGTTCGGCAAACTCCAGTTGCTGTTTCTCGACTTCCCGGAGACGAAAGGGATGGAACTGTTCGGCGACGAAGTGATACCGAGGTTTTAGTCCGTCCTGACCTCGTGTTCGAGGGTTCCGACGCCCTCGATTTCGACTTCGACGCGGTCCCCGTCGGAAAGCGGGCCGACGCCCGCTGGCGTTCCCGTGATGATGATATCGCCCGGTTCGAGCGTCATGTACGTCGTTATCTCCTCGATTATCTCCGGCACGGAGAAGATGAACTCCGAGCGGGACGACTGCTGTTTGACCTCCCCGTTCAACCGCAGTTCGACCGCCGCGTCGTCCGGCACCTCGTCCGGCGGGGCGACCACTGGACCGATTGGTGCAGACCCGTCGAACGCCTTTCCGCGAATCCAGTTCTGCTCGACCATCTGGTCGTCGCGGTTCGAGATGTCGTTGACACAGGTGTACCCCTCGATGACCGAGTCCGTGTCCTCGGCGGCGACGTTTCGACACTGCTTCTCGATGACGACACCGAGTTCGGCCTCGTATTCGACCTGTTCTTTTCCCGCAGGTAGAGTGACCGTATCGCCGTGTCCGGCCACCGAGTTCGGTGGTTTGAGGAACAACAGTGGGCGTTCCGGGATGTCCATCCCCGATTCCGCCGCGTGGTCCGCGTAGTTGAGTCCGACACAGACGATTTTACTCGGCTCCGTCGGCGGGAGAACATCGATTTCGTCGAGGTCGTACGTGCTGTCGGCGAAGACGATACCGTCGTCCGTCCACGAACCCTTGCGGACGGAGCCTGCCGGGTCGCGAAATCTAACGTGAGACATGTATTCAGCATTCCGACGGACGCTCAAAGCTGTTTTCGTTGCGGCAGGGTTACGCGTCGAAGAGTTCGGTGAAGGTCCGCTGTCTGAGATAGCGCTGGTCTCGGGGCGAGAGGAACCGTGCTTCCCCGACCCAGTCGATACACTGTGCATACGTCGCCCAGTCGTCCATCCACGGATAGTCGGAGCCGAGCATCAAGCGGTCGGCCTCGAACCACTCGACGAGGTTTCGGATGTAGTTCCAAAGGTCACGATACGGCCATCCTTCTCCCGACGAACGGGGAAGCGAACTCACCTTCACGTACGCGTTATCGTACGTCGCGAGGTCGCTGAAATCGCTCCACGGTGCCGTGTTCGGATTCGTCGTCTCGTCCGGCCACGCCATGTGGTCCACGACGAACGTGACGTCGGGATGTGTGTCCGCCAGTTTAGCAACGGACTCCAGTTGCTGTGCCTTCGGAAACACGAACACACAAGCGTCGAGCGCCGCGAGTTCCTCCCACGCCGGAGTGAGCGCGTCGTCCACTATCCACTCCGCGTTGCGGTCGAGTTTCGTTGGCGCGCCGTCGTACTCCAATGCGGCGTGCATTCGAACGCCGAGCATGCGGTCGTGGTCGAGTACCGTCCGGAGACGCTCACGGACGTCGTCGGCGAAGAAGTCCACGAGGCCGACGCCGTAGAGGCGGTCGGGGTGTGCCGCGATGCTTTCGAGGGTGTACGCGTTCGCGTTCCGACCCCGACCGTACAACGGTGTCGTGACGACGACGCTCTCGTCGATACCCACTCGGTTCATGTCCCTGATGAGGTCGTCGTGCGTATAGGGTCCCGACCATCCCGGTGGGAGAACGGGTTCGTACCACGGATTCGATTCCGAATCCGTCCCCCACGCGTGGACGTGCGTGTCGATTCGTCGCATCGTTACCACGACGTGATCCGCACGTCCTTGAGCGGCGTGTCGAGCGGCAGGTCGACGTGGCTTCCCGTGTAGTCCGAGATGTAGAAACTGACGATGATTTCGAGGGACCGTGTCGCGTCGGTCCCGGGAGAGTGATTCTCCGCGTCCCCGCTCAACAGGTTCACGATGTGGTTGGCAGCGTTCGGAAACGCCCGCCTGTAGTCCTCTTCCCACGACCAAGCGTCCGAAACGCCGGGGATGGGTCGTTCGACGTGGTTGCCATCTTCGAGACGCCAGTATCGCCACTCGCCGTCGTCGTTGTTGAGGTATAGTTTTCCCTCCGTCCCGACGAACTGGAGGCACATCGAGGAGATTTCGCGGGCGACGGTACAGTCGACGGTGGCGAAGGTGCCATCATCGAGAAGCACGTGGCCGCCGCCACCGGAGTCGGTCACTTCACGTGTCCCACCGAGCGCGTCGACGGCGTCGTTCTCCCCGTTGATGTAGCCGCTGACCGTCGTCGCTCTGGCGTCGAGAAGGAACACTAGAAGGTCGAGCAGGTGGGTAGAGTTGCGCATCAGTTCGCGTCGGAAATCGGCGGATATCGACTTGGTCTCCCCGACGATGCCGTCATCGATGGCGCGTCGAAGGTCCCGAATTTTCTCGGTGAACCGGAAGGAGTGATTGACGACGAGTTCGGTGCCGGCCTGCTCACAGACCGCGGTCATCTCCTCGGCCTCGGCAACACTCGCGGCGATGGGTTTTTCACACCAGATGACGGCCGGATCGGCAGCGGAGTTCGCCGCTGCGACGACGTGGTCCCGATGAAGGTACGAAGGGGTACAGACGGAGACCACATCTAGGTCCTCGGTTGCGAGCATCTCTTCGTGTCCCACGTAGCGCTGTTTCTCGGGAACGTCCCACGCTTCACCGAATCGTTCGAGTTTCTCCTCGTTCACGTCGGCGATAGCGACGAGTTCGATACCGTCGGTCTCGTTGTAACCGCCGGCGTGACTCGCTCGGAATTTCTTTCGACCGATGTCCGCCTCGTCGTGCATCCCGAGGATACCCATCCCCGCGATACCGCCAGTGCCGATGATACCGGCTCTGTAAGCCATGGTACTACACGTCGTTCGGACTACTTTATTGATTTGTCGGCTTACACTGGATGAGGAATACGTGCCGAGATGTACGTCCGTCCTCCGCGTGGTATTTTTGAGGATTTTTCAATCCAGATGGGACTATAATTGTTCTGTATGATAGAACAAAAATAGTATATTCCTGTCATTTGCGCCGTTAATCCGCAAAATATCGCCGTAATCTGAAGAAATCGTTCTACATATCAGAACAATTGTTCGGCCAAACACCGCTCCGCATCGGGATTCGGTGTCAGTAATCGTTCCGGAACGCGACGATAGAGGTTCGGACTCTACGGAACCCGGCAATGAAGCCGTATCGGAGGATGCACACCGGCACCGTATCACAATGGAATCACCGGTGGTGTGGATTGTTCGAGTTCAGCGGAGACGACGAGCAGGGCCGGTCGAACGATTCAATCATCGCTGTTCTATATTTGAAAAACCCCATGCTTCATCTTCGATTGTCGTAGGTCGTGTATTCGTATAAGTTCAAGGCCTGTTTTGTATTGTTTGTTGAAAATCCATCGTGAACAATCCATCTCCTCCGAGAGATAGATAGGAAATGCGAGAATATCGGTGTTTCAGGCCGAAACGGCACCGTTTTCGAGACGGTTTCGGTAATTCCCCGTTCCCCAACCACCTATTACAGACGTAGTGGTGTAATGGATATCTACTGCTGGAACCGTCGTGGTATGTCACTTATTGCTGGTTTCGTGTTCGTCGTCAGAGCCCGAGATCATTCAACTCTGTTGATAATTCATATTGAGTTCCTCGATATCACCATCGGTATGCGTTCACCCACAACTGTTGTCGGGGGGATGCCCACTCCTGATTTTGGTATTTGGTTCTGATATTCAGAACAATTTGTCGCTGATTACGGTTGCCGTAGGAGCACTGGGGGTCGCCGGCCCCGACACCATCGGTGTGAACGCGTCTCGAATGCCACAGGGGTTTCAGCGGAACGTCCCCCTCTGGGTGTAGAGATGTCTCACGTCGAATTGGACGGTCGCCACTTCGGTACGAGTGGAACGATCAGATCGGTTTCGAGGGTGACCCCGATCCGTTTCCGTTCGATGAACACATCGAAAATGTACACCTGTCCTGTTCCGATTCATCACATATGTCGCATGTTCACCTCGATGATGTTCGCCGTTCCGAGGATCTTCTTCGGAAACGTTTCCCTGAAGCGTTCCCCTTGCATCCTGTTCTTCGGTGCCGAAATACTGACTGCTCCGGCGACGTTTCCCGAATCGGTCGTCACTGGTGCCGCGACGCAACGAATCCCATTGAGCCGCTCCTCGTCGTCGGTCGCGTACCCTCGTTCTCGAATCACGTCCAATTCCGCCTCGAGAGCCTCTCGATTCCCGATGGAGTGCTCCGTTATTCGGGGAAGGCCGTGTCGTGAGAGGACCCGCTCGAGTCGGGATTCGTCCATGAACGCTAATATCGCCTTTCCCATCGCGGTCGTATGCAGGTACACCCGCATCCCTTCGTAGGTGTCGATTTTGATGGCCTCCTTTCCCTTCTGTTTCATCAGAAAGACACCCATCCCGTTTTCTTCGATCATCAAATTGGCGTGCTCCCCCGTTTCGATGGCCAGGTTCTGCAACTCCGATTCAGATACCTGAAATATCCGCGAATGGCTTCGTGCATATCCACCCAACTCGAGGAACTGGGTTCCGATCCGATACGTCCCGTCGTCGTTCAGCACATACCCGAGAGTAACGAGGGTTTGGAGGTGGTCGTGTACCGTACTCGTCGGCATTTCGAAGAAGTCTACCACCTCACTCAGTGTTGCACCTCCGTTTTCCTTGAGATATTCGACGATTTCGAACGATATCGCGGTTGAGTTGATCTTGACGTCCGATTCGGTGTCCATACGCTACCCTGTTACCGGTCCACCAAATATTTTTCCGATAGTATCGGATACTGGCGGACGTGAAACACCACAATAATGTCTTCTCCGCCGAGATATCCCGCGATAACCGTCCAAAGGATAAGTATTATTACGACCTTAGTCAAACAGATAGCTATGTCGGAGTTGCACATTACCGACGTGGAAACGTATGTCGTTGCCAATCCGTGGAAACCGTGGGTGTTCGTCCAGTTGGAGACGAACCAAGGAATCCAAGGACTCGCCGAAGCGACGACGCACGACAAACCCGAGACCATCGCCGCCGCCATCGACGAGATGAGCGACTTCTTCATCGGTGAGGACCCGTTCGACACCGAACGGCTCTGGTTGGAGATGTACCGCGACGAGTGGTTCTCGAAGAACGTCGTCAACACGACCGTCTGTTCGGCCATCGACATGGCGTGTTGGGACATCAAGGGTAAGGTACTCGACCGGCCGGTGTACGAACTACTCGGCGGGAACGTCCACGGCGACAAAATCAGGGCGTACGCCAACGGGTGGTATACCGAGACGACCGACGACACGGCCACGTGGCAGGAGGCCGCGGAACAGGTCGTCGACGACGGATACGACGCGATGAAGTTCGACCCGTTCGGAAAGTCGTGGCAGCGAATGGACCGCGAGACGTTCAACCTCGCCGTCGATATCGTCGGCGCGGTTCGGGAAGCCGTCGGCCCCGACGTGGACCTCCTCATCGAAGGTCACGGCCGGTTCACGGCCGGGCAAGCCGTCGAAGTCGCGAACGCCCTTTCGGAGTTCCATCCGACGTGGTTCGAAGAGCCGTGCCCGCCGGACTCCATCAACAGTCTCGGGAAAGTAGCGGCGAAGTCCCCGATTCCCATCGCGACCGGTGAACGGTTGATGACGAAGTACGAGTTCCGCGACCTGCTGGCGAACACGGACGTCGATATCGTCCAACCGGACATCATGAACACCGGCGGCATCACCGAGGCGAAGAAAATCGCCGCGCAAGCCGAGGCGGAACACGTCAGCTTCGCACCGCACAACCCACAGGGACCGGTCGCGACGGCGATTTCGGCCCACGTGGACGCGTCAGTACCGAACTTCATGATTCAGGAAGTCTTCCAGACCTACGACGTGGAGTGGGTCAACGACCTCCTCGTCGACCCGATAGTCGTCGAGGACGGTTACATCGAGATTCCACAGCGCCCCGGTTTAGGTGTCGAACTCGATATGGACGTGGTCGAAGAGCACGCGTACTCGGGCGCGGAAGACGAGGTACACACGATCAACCTGTTCGAGAAGGACTGGGAAACCCGGTCGTTGGTCGACTAACTGCTCTCGACCACCCTATCACAGTTATTCATTTCTCACGTGGTCGCCTTACCAGCGGTTGCTCCGGATTACGGAAGGACCGTCAGTCCGTTTGCGGGAGGTCGACATCGTCGACGAGGCCCTCCAGGTACTCGGTGAAGAGCGCCGCCTCGACGCCGAGGGTGATGTACTGGACGCCAGCGTCGATCCATTTGTTCGCTATCTCCGCGTCGTCGGCGAACGCACCGACGACGGTGTCCGTGTCGGCCGCCCTTTCACAGACGCGTTCCATGAGCTCTTCGACCCGGTCGTCCGTTACCTGCCCCGGAATCCCGAGCGACTGCGAGAGGTCGTACGGACCGAGGAAAACGACGTCGATACCGTCGACGTCCAGTATCTCGTCGATGTTCTCGACGCCCCGCTCACCCTCGACTTGGATGACCAGAAGCGTCTCTTCGTTTCGGTCGTCGGTGTACGTCTCGCTACCGACGTAGTCCCCGGCACGGACGTACTTCGAGAGTCCACGACTTCCGATCGGGTCGAAACGGGCGGCCTCGACGGCCGCTTCGGCGTCGGCACGCGTTTCTATCTGTGGCACTTGAACACCGGCGGCCCCGATATCGAGCGCACGTTGTATCTCCGCCTCCTCGTTGCTGCGAACGCGGACGATGGGTGCGACGTCCCTGTTTTGCGCGGCAGTCGAGAGTTCGAGCGTCGTTTCCGCCGTCAACGGTCCGTGTTCCTGGTCGTAGATGACGAAATCCATCCCCGCAATGCCGATCATCTCCGAGACCATCGTCGAATCGAGCAGTTGGAACGTACCGACCGAGAACTCTCCATCGAGCAGTCTGTGTCGAAACGAGTTTTCAGACATATCGTTTGGCTCTCTACCAACTGCAATAAATATTCCGAATGAATAGGTGATTATCCCCTTCTGTAGGGTTTCGACGGTGGGTATCCCGTTTCGATACTGTCGGAACCATCGTGCAGAGTGGCACCACTTCGGCGGAGATGACACCCGAGAATCGGAGTATCGACTGCTACTCGTCCGGTCGGTAGTCAGATACACGGACGGACAGATGCACGTCCGTTGCACTCCGCAGTCGGTCGGCGATGTTACTTACGTCGGAACGACTATCGGGATACCCTATCCGCCATTATCGGAATCATCGCTACGCCATCGCCGTCACTGCTCCGTAGGTGCCCCACTCGTTACATCCCTACTATTGTAAGAAAGACGCGTTCCTCACCGAGGCGACAACCGTCTCCTAGAGAGAGACATTCGTCATCGCTTATCCATCCCGTTTTCGGGAGTAGCGGTCCCCGTTCGAGTATCGACTCGTTCCGCTCGACGCGGTCGATAGGATGAAACCGTTCGATGAGACGACGCGACGTCCGGGGCCATAGCGTTCTGTCTGTGAGAACCACCTCCGTTCATTAGGGGTGTCTTTTCCCCGTTTGACGCCAGACTTGGACTTCGAGTGGGCACTTCTCGTTCGAGGACGTTCGTTCGATGAGTTCCGAAACCGTGCCACGACGGACATTTTCCTCCGAGAGTTCTCTTTCTCCATTTCAGAACGCATTTCCATATGCGTTCGTCGATTTCTGTTAATCGAATATTGCAGGATATGAATTGATATATCAGCGCCATTTTCAATATTCGTTAACATTCGGTGATCTTGTGTTCTGTCAGTACACGTTCGTCAGGTGTTATTCCACTATAGCTCAGTCGAGGTACGTGTATTCACCGGGAAACCGGTATGGCGGGACGATTCGCCGTCAGCACGTTTCGTCCGTTGTCGAGCGTCTGCCGATAGCGTTCTGAAAGACAGAACGGCCCTGTACAGCAAACTCGAACGTCGCGATACCGACCCGTTCAAGGATCGGGTGTACCATCGACTAGGTTCTCGACGAATTGGCCGTCCTCGAAACCGATGGGCTCCGGTTCGCGGACAACGCGCAGGTCATCGCGCTCTCGGGCTTCCGCTATCAGAGTAGGGGACGCCGCAAAGCGACCGAGTCGCATCGTGTCGCGGATACGGACGACACGTGCGTCCTCGGGTGATGTGACGCCGATGGTCGAGAGACAGGCGAAGAGGCCTGCTCGGTCCGTGTCGACGGCCGGAGGGATGCGGACACCTCGAGGTGCCGAGGCCGTGAGGCCGTTCACGAGCGTGTCGGGGAGGTTTATCGCCTCGAAGAGGTCCGCGTGGATGAAATCGGCGGACCCCAGACCCGTCGCGTTACCGTGTGAGGCCTCGGTCAGCCCGCGGACGAAAATCCGTTCGATGTTGGGCGTTTCCGGCGCGGGTTCGGGGCCGAACACGAGTCGTCCGATGACGTTCGTATCCATTCCGGACCCGGAGACGTCCTTTCCCATCCGGTCCACGACGAGGACGTCAACCTCGTCGAACGGAATCGTCGGAAGCCGGTCGTACGCTTCCTCCAGCAGTTCCGCCTCGCGGTCGAGGAACCCTTCGGGGGGGACACCCTCGACGGTAGCGGTGTCGTCGTGTTCGTCCTCGACGATGGCCACCCCACCGACGACGGGAAGCTCCTCGACCAGCAAGGACGCGATTTCGGGAATCATGTTTCTGAAACTCCAGTCCATCGCCCACTCGTGGGCCGTCTTCGCTCCCCGCTGTTTCCCCATACCGATTACCAGCATTTTCGATAGCCCGCTTTCAACGTCGCCCTGAAAGTCGGTGTGTGGTTTCACGCGGTTGATTGGGACGATGGCGTCCGCCGCGGCGGCGTTCGCGTCGGCGTGGACCTCGACGCCACGGTCGGGCGTTTCACCGACGACCGTCGTGTCCATCGTCGCACGAATCTCACAGTCGATAGCGTCCTCGGTGACGTCGAGTGACGCGAGCATCTCGCGTTGACCGTCGGCGGTGGCCCCGCCGTGGCTCCCCATGGCGGGGAACACGAATGGGTCGTATCCGCGTTCGCGGAGTTCGGTGACGACGCTGCGAACGATAATAGGGATGTTCGCGATGCCCCGACTTCCCGTTCCGACGGCGACATCGCCGCCCTCGGGGACGTCCGCGAGGTCGAAGGCGTCTACCGCCGCTGCCGCAACGTCCGCGATTCGGCCCTCCGGAATCGGGTCCGTCTTCCACAACTGCTCTATCACGCCGAGTTCGGGGAGCGGTCGTTCGCCACACGCGTCCAGAATTATCTCCTCGGGAACGGGACGGGGAGCAGAATTGAAATTATCTTTCGTGGCCATCCGTTCGTACTACAACGGACTCCATGAAAAACATAGGGTTGCCCGCGCTGCCTTACTGGATTTCCTCGAAGGTGACTTCACCTCCCTCGAAGTCGAGTCGCTCCCAACCCTCGACCGAGACGTTCTCGGCTTCGTCGACGAGCGCCTCCGAGATACGGAACTCCGAGAGGTGGCCGGTGTCGTGAATCCAGGCGACACGAACCCGTTCCGGGTCGTAAGGACCGACCGAGGCGAGCGTGACGTTCACGGCGGCCTCGTCGGTGGGAAGGACTACCGGGAGGGCCGCCTTCGAGAGGGAGTTGCTCGTGATGATGTTCGTGTACGTCTGTGCGAGGTCGAGTCCTTCGACTAGCGACCGTCGGGTGACGTCGGCGAGACCGATACCGGCACCGTTTCCGTGGGACGCCTCGGTCAGTCCGCGGACGTAAATCCGCTTGATATCGGGGAACTCGGGGTCGTCCGTGTTCAACACGTTGTATCGACCGATGACGTTCGTGTCCATGCCCGTTCCCGAGACGTCCTTTCCCATCCGGTCCACGACGAGGACGTCGAGTTCGTCGTACGGAAGCGTCGGCATGTACTCGTACGCCCGTTCCAACAGCGGCGTCTCGCCGTCCGGCAGTTCCTCGATGGGAATGGCGGTCACCTCCGCGAGTCGGTCGTGGAAGTTCTCGACGAGCGCGACGCCACCGATGAGATTCGATTCGGCGGCGATAACGTCGAGCGCGTCGCGGAGAACGGTCTCGTACCCGTCGACGATGGCGCGTTCGTGCGTGTTCTGTGCGCCTTGTTGTTTCCCCAACCCGACGACGGCCATCTTCGTGAGACCGCTCTCGACGGCACCGTGGAAGTTCGTATGTGCCTTCACCCGGTTTATCACCAACGTGGCGTCCGCTTCGAGGGCGGCCGTAGACCAGTGGACGGGGAATCCATGGTCGGTCTCCCCGAGGACGGTCGTGTCGGTCCGCGGGTCGATGGGGCAGTCGAGTGCGTCCTCGGTGATGCCGTAGGATTCGAGGACGGTACGTTGTCCCTCCGGGGTCGCCCCGCCGTGACTTCCCATTGCGGGAACGACGACCGGGGCGACCCCGCGATCGGCGAGTTCGGTCACGACGGCGGCGGTGACGGTGTCGATGCGGTCGATGCCGCGGCTTCCGACACCGACGGCGACGGTCGAACCCTCTCCAGCGCGGTCGAGCGGGAGGGAATCGACTTCCCTTCGGGCGACCGACTCGGGGTCCTCGAGTTCAGGCGTGGACGGTTCGTGACGGACCCGTGCAAACCGCGGTAACGTCACATCGGGGACGACGGAAGCGAGTTCGTTCGCGTCGGGGAATTCCATATCATTCGTTGCGAAAGCGTTCACTTAAACGATTGTGTCGTACGGTATCCGGTGCCAATGGTTATATGGATTCGATTCCGTACATCGAACGTTATCCCATGGAAGTGAACGCCACGCTGAAAGGTAGCGAGCGGAACAGACACGGAGGACGGGACTGATGCGTGACTTTTCCAACCACGCGACCAACCGCGCACCGGACCGGGATGTGAAAATCACCGATATCGAGACCGCCGTCGTCGAAGGGAACTTCGAGTGGAATCTGGTCAAAGTACACACGGACGCGGGTGTCACGGGCATCGGCGAGTCCTATCGCGGCGGAACGGTTACGGACATCATGGAATACATGAAGCGCTTCCTCGTCGGGGAAAATCCGCTCGACCCGGAGCGCATCTTCCGTCGCATCGTGCAGGATATGTCCGGCCACGGCGGCACGACCGGAAAGGTCGTGACCGCCGCCTCGGGTATCGAAATCGCCTGTTGGGACATCATGGGCAAAGTTCTCGGCGTTCCCGTCTATCAGTTGCTCGGCGGGAAGTATCGTGACGCGGTCCGAATTTACTGCGATTGCCACGCGGGCGAAGCGTTCGAGACTGAGGACGGATACATCGCCCACCACGACGAGGACGCCTATCGCCCCGAAGCGTACGCGGAGGAGGCGGCGCGTGTGGCAGATATGGGCTTTACCGCCCTCAAGTTCGACCTCGACATGGAGATGGACAACCACCCGGACCCGTACAACGGACGGGTGTCGAATCGCGCCATGCAGCGGAAGGTGGATATCGTCGCGGCGGTCCGCGAGGCCATCGGCGACGAAATCGACCTCGCGTTCGACGTCCACTGGGACTACTCGTTAGACAGTGCGAAACGCGTCGCGCGAAAGCTGGAACCCTACGACCTGATGTGGCTCGAAGACGTCGTTCCCCCGGAGAACATGGACGCCCAGCGCGAAGTCGCCCGGGCGACCAGTATCCCGCTCGCGACCGGCGAGAATCGATTCCGCGTCCACGAGTTCAAAGACCTCCTCTACGACTTCGGCGTCGACATCGTCACGCCGGACCCGTCGACCTGTGGCGGTCTCGCCGAATCGAAGGCCATCGCGAACCGCGCCGAGGAGAACTACATCGCGTTCTCGCCGCACAACGTCTGCAGTCCCATCGGAACGATGGCGTGCGTCCATCTCGGGGCCTGTATTCCGAACTTCGACGTCCTCGAATACCACGCGTTGGAGGTCGATTGGTGGGACGACCTGCACACGAGTGACCCGCTCATCGAGGACGGCTACATCGAGGTCCCCGAGCGACCGGGACTCGGTATCGAACTCGACGAAGACGTCGTCGAGGAACACCTGCTCGAAGGCGAATCCGGTTTCAAGTGAACGAGAGTTCGGTTTCGTAGTCCGCGGCCGCCGCCGCGGACGGCTCTTCCGTTTCGATAATCACGTCGATGAGCTCCGGCCCTGCCCGTCGCTCCACGGCGTCCGCGACGGCGTCACCGGCCGCCGCCGCCGTGTCGACGGTGGTCCCTCGAACGCCGAAGCCCTCGGCGATTTCGGCGAAGTCGGGACGGTTCCACGTGAACTCGTGACGGTCCGTGTACTGCATGATCTTCGGTGACTTCGAGATGATGCCGTAATCCGCGTTGTTCGAGACCACGACCACGACGTTGAGACCGTACTCGGCGGCGGTGTGGAGTTCGTGGATGCACATCATCAGCCCACCATCGCCCGTGAGACAGACGACGGGTTGTTCGTCGGAACGGCCGACCGCGGCACCGATTGCCGCCGGAAGACCGACACCCATCCCGGCCCACGACCCGGCAGTGACGAATCGGTCCGGGGCGTGGGTTTCGAACGTCTGCATCGCCCAGAGTCGGAACCCTCCCACGTCGGTCGTGACCGGCGATGCACGAGGTGTGGCCTCGCGGACTGCCGCGAGGAGTTCCGGCGTGTTGGCGGGGGAGTTGCCATCGAAGAGCCCGAGGTCGTGGAGGTGGTTCTCGTACTCCGCCCGGACGCGCCGGGCGACGTCGGCACCGTTCCAGCCGTCCCCACCCCGACCACCCAGGTCCGCGAGGAGGCGGTCGCCCGCTCGGGTGACGTCGTCCACGATGGCGATGTCGGCGTCGTATCCTTCGTTCACGTCTTCGGTGTCGAGCGTGACGTGGACGATTTTCTCCCCCATGGGCAACTCCCAATTGGCTGTCGTAACGCCGTCGAAGTCGGTTCCGAGTGCGAGGACGATGTCGGCGGCGGCGAGTGCCTTCCGCATTCCTGCGGGCGTGTGGGTCCCGGTGACACCGAGCCAGAGGTCATCGTTCTCCGGGTAGACGCCTTTCCCCTTGAGGGATGTGATGACGGCCGCATCGAGTGCCTCGGCGAGTTCCCGGACGACGCGACCCCCCTCCGACGACCGACGTACCCCACCGCCGGCATATATCACCGGTCGCTCCGCTTCGGCGAGGATATCGGCAACATCCGGATAGGAGTCGTTCTCGTACGTGACCCGTTCAGGGGACACGTTCACCGCGGGGGCCTCGATGGTGTCCGCGAGGAGACCCGATGGGACGCCGAGTCGAACCGGACCACACGGTGGGGTGAGGGCCGTCTCGATTCCTCCTTCGACCAGTTCGTGGAGTTCGAGTTCGTCTGTTACGGTCACATTTCGCTTGACGACGTTGTCGAAAGTGTCCGACTCGATTTCGTGAATGGGGCCTTTCCCACGGTCCTCGGGGTTCACGTCGGGGGAAACGTGGAGGATAGGTACGCAGTCCTCGTGGGCGTTTTGTAGCCCGTGCATCACGTTCGTGTCCCCGGGACCGGGGACGGTAAGCGTCGCCGCAGGTCGGCCAGTCGTCTCGAAGTATCCCCACGCGATGTGCGGAACCGCGGTTTCGTGTCGGGCCATCAGATATGCCATTTCGTCACGCTGGACCACGACCCGGTCCAAGGGAAGCGTCTGGGTTCCGGGGAGGCCGACGAGCACTTCCACACCCACGTCGACCAACGCGTCGTACACGAGTTCGCCGCCAGTACCATGTGCCATATTTACGTGGTGTGCACCCACCCCACAAAGAGGTTCCTCAAGAGGAAGGGAAAAGAGGTCGGACGCTCGGTCAGGCGGACCCGTTAGCCACCGCGCCGTTCGATGTCGATTCGTTCGTCGCGGTTCCGTTGACGACACCCCCGGTGTCTATTTGCCGCAACGAGATTTCGGCTTTCGCCTTCGGCACGTCGATGGAGAGTGAGGCACCTGCTGTTCCAGCACGATGACCGCCGAGGGCGTTCGCTATCTTACGCATATCCTTCGACGCGACCTCGTCTTCCTGGTCGTTCGCCCGCTTTCGAAGGGTCGTTGCTGCACTCGTCTCGGCCTCGCGTAGGTCGGTGGCGATACTATCGATGCGGGCCCGTTGCGCGGGAGTGAGGCTCCGACCCCGGAGGTCCGATATCGACGAACGGGTGTCTCCCGCGACCGAGTAGGTGGCCAATCCGGTATCGATGAGACGGATAGAATCGTCGTCGTTCCACCCGATTTCGACGCTCGACTCCTGGAGCACGTCCACACGGAATCGAGCCTTGCCGATGGCCGCATCCGTCTCGCTCATTCCGGGAGTCACCGTCTCACGGGCGTCGTACGACGCGAGCACGACCTTTTCGAGGGGGTTGTACGCGTTCGAGGAATACCCGGCGGCGGCGACTGCGCCGACGCCGAGACCCGTGGCCGTCAAGAGGGCGACGGCGAGAACGATGCGAAACCCGCCCGTGATGGGTTTGCGATTACGCATCGGGTTCGCCCACGATTGGTCGAAGGACGTGCCGAGAGTCGACGCGATATCGTCGGCGAGGTCCGCCGTCCGCTTCGAGGCACCTGCGAGGACGAGTCTGCCCGCCGCGTCCACGCGCACGAAAGAGTTGTGAAATCCGGCATGAGTAACCGAGAGGCCGGTTCCCTCCGGGAAATCGTCGGTGACGATGCCCTCGTAACTGCCGGCGTCGTCGATGGCGTCGCGGACGCTACCGAGAACCTCATCGCGCTCTCGAAACGTTTCGGTGGACCTGAAGTACCGGTCCTTCATCCCGGCGCGGGCGTCCGCAGCCTTCCACTCGCGCAGATATTGGTAGACCGTGTGTTTCGCGACGGAGATGGCGTCCGGCGCTATCGCCACGAGGACGGCGACGGTTGCTATCCACGCGAACGGTTCGAGACCGGCCCTCGAACCGTATTCGAGCGTTCCCCATCCGGCGGCGATGAGGAGAACCACGCCGCCGGATATCGCCGTTATGCGCAGTTTGTTCATCGTCTCGTCACCGTGTGTACGTTCCGAGGACGATTCGTTTGAGTTTGCCGATGATACCGACGTTCCGCTTCCGTCTCTCCGCTTCGAACAGCGGTTCCATTTTCACGTAGAGGTCGTCCTCGTCCTCGAAACGGTCGATATCGCCCTTCGCTAGGAGTTCCCCGAGCATCATCGAGTTTCCGCGTTCGTCGATTCGGATGTTTGCGAGCGCGTGTTTCCGTTCCAGTCGTGTCGTCGTGACCGGGTAAGACCACCCACTTTCCTCGATGAGGTCGACGATCTTCTTGGGCCCGTACGTCATAACCCAACATAGCTCATCGAGCGGATATAAATCTTACATCGTTCCCCTTCTCCCATACACTTTTTTAGTTCGGTTGAGTGGGAGTGGACGACAATGGAACCGACATTCTTCGACGAGGCGGAATCGTACGAACCCGAGGACGGCTGGCGGCGCGTTTCGATGGCTGGCAGCGAGGAATTCACCTTCGAGTGGTTCGAAAAGCCCCCCGGACACTCCTCGGCGATGCACGACCACGAGAACGAACAGGTCTGTCTCGTGCTACAGGGTGAAATGACGGTCTACACCGAGGACGACGAAGTGACCCTCGACGAGAACGACTCGGTGTGGCTCGACTCGTGGGAGGCCCACCGCGTCGAGAACACGGGCGACGAACGCGCCGTCGGCTTGGACGTGTTCGCTCCGGGACGGTCCTTCGACTTCTGGCTCGACCGGGAAGAAGACGACGACTGATTCGTCCCGAACCCCCTCATTTCAGTACCACGACTCAGTCCCAGACGAAGGTGTTCGCCGTGAATCCCGAATCGACCGTGAGTATCTCGCCGGTCGTGTACGACGCCGCGTCGCTGGCGAGGTAGATTGCCGCGCCGATTATCTCCGCTGGATGTCCGAGACGCCCCGCCGCGGTTCGCTCCGCGATACGGTCGTGGCGTGGCATCCCCTCCGCGTAAACCCCTTCCGTCTGCTTCGATTCGATAAATCCGGGACGGACGGCGTTTACACGCACCTCGGGGGCGAACTCCTGCGCGGCGACGCGCGTGAAAGCGTCGAGTCCACCCTTTGCGGTCGAGTACGCGGCGAGCTCCGGCATCGCCAGTTCTGCGGAGAGGGAGGCGATGTTGATGATGCTTCCGTCCTCCATTTCGGGAGCGAACACCTGCGTCGCGCGACGCGTGCCGTCGAGTTGAACGTCGAAGACCGCGTCCCACTCGGCGTCAGTCGTGTCCACGATATCGCTTCGCGCGATACTGCTGGGCGAGTTCACGAGAACGTCGACCGCGCCGAGTTCGGCGTCGACCGTCTCCCGCACAGTTTCGAGCGTTTCCCGAACAGTGACGTCGCACGTCACTTCGACGGTGTCTGCATCCTCCGCACGGAGGGTTTCGGCAGTGTCTCCGACGCGCGACTCGGACCGACTCGTCGCCACGACGTCGGCGCCGTCCTTCGCGAATCCGATAGCGATTGCTCGCCCGATACCGCTCGTGCCGCCGATTACGACGGCCGTCTTTCCGTCGACGGTGACCGGTCGATACTCGTTCGTTCTTCTCGTGTCGGACATACGCTCGTCACTGAGAGGACCGGGTATTTTGCAGTTTCCCGTCGGCACACCGTTTCGGCGAGAGGTAGAACTAAGATTCTTCGGGGGGGAAGGGGTGAACATGATAGACACCGATACACCGGCCCATCCCCTTCCGAGATCATCAGTGAACTCACAGTCGGGTTTTCTCCTCGGTGTGCCATCGTCCGAGATACGGTTCCGCGACGAAATAGATGACGTACACTCGGGTCGATGACCGCTGACCGCACCCTCGTCGTCGCCGACGACTTGACCGGGGCGATGGACACGGGCCACTCTTTCGCCGTTCGAGGATACGAGACCGTCGTACGCCTCGATTCGGACTTCGACGCCACAGGGGCGGCAGTCATCGTCGTCGACACCGATTCGCGCTACGCCGCCGCCGAAGAGGCGGCCTCCCGGGTCCGGAGCGTCGTCGAATCCACCGACGCTTCGGTCGTCTATAAGAAGGTAGATTCGACGCTCCGCGGGAACCTCGGGGTCGAAATCGCCGCCGCTCACGACGCCATGGACGCCGACGCGACGGCCGTCGCACCGGCACATCCCTCGAACGACCGCCTCACTGCATGTGGCTACCACCTCGTCGGCGGCGAACTCCTCACTGATACGGAAGTCGGGTCGGACCCGGACAGCAGAATTGTGACCGCACACGTACCGCGCCTCATTCGAGAACAGATAGGTGGTCCGGTCGTCCACGCGGATATCGAACGGGTCGCCACACGCTCGATTGGCGAAGCGCTCCTGCGCCCCGACGACGTCGACCCCCACGACCGTCGCATCGTCGTCTTCGATATCGTTCAGGATTCGCACCTCGACGCCGTCGCCGCGGGTGCCCACGGATACGACGGGGACGTACTTCTGGTCGGAAGCGCCGGGCTCGCCGAACACGTTCGTTGCCCCGGCGAATCCACTTTGGAGTCCCCAGACATCGCCACGGACCCCAGCGGTGTCGCCTTCGGTGTCGCGGGGAGCGTGAACCCGAGGACGCTGACGCAACTCGGGGCGCTTCCCGAGAATCGGGTCGTCCAACTCGACGCCCAAACCGCCGTGAGCGCCCCCGACGACGCCGCGAGGCATGCCGCCGCCGAATGCCTCGAACGGATTCCGACGGAACCGGCAGTCGTCCTCACGGCAGCGCGCGACAGCGATACCGTCGCCGCAACGTTAGAGGTGGCGAGACGGGAGAACGTCTCGGGCCGCCACGCTCGCGAGCGAGTGACCGCCGCGCTCGGTATCGCCGCCGCGTCCGTGTGGGAGAAACGGGAACCCGACGGACTGTTTCTCACCGGCGGTTCCGTCGCGAAGAGCGTCCTCGACCGATTCGACGCGGACGGGGTCGCCCTCGGTGGCGAGGAAATCGACGTCGGCGTCCCCGTCGGTGAGGTTCGTGGCGGGAAGGCCGATGGAACGCCCATCGTTACCAAGGCGGGCGCCTTCGGCGGGAACTCGACCATCGTCGACGCGCTCGACCACCTCCGTCGGGTCTGATCTGATGGACGGAACGACCACACCGCTATCGGGAATCGAACTACTATCGGATGTCGGCGGCAAAAAAACGGGGCGAGCCGTCTACTGCGACGTGATGTTCTGCCCGGTGTCGTCGTCGAAGAGGTGTATCTTGTCCAGGTTCGGTGAGAGGGAGATGGTGGCGTCCTCAACGGCGTTGCTGTTGGGGACGACGCGAGCCGTGAACTCGATGCCGCCATCGGGCGGCGTGAGCGTGAGGAACTTATCGGACCCCATCGGCTCGACGACTTTGACGAACGCCTCGAAGGTCTCCCCGTGACGCTGGCCGTCGGATTCCGCGTCGTGGAGGTCCTCGGGTCGGATGCCGAGGGTGACGGAGTGGAGCGGCCCGTCCCACGCGTCCACGGCACGAACGTGCTGCTCGGGCAGGTCGAGGGTAAACAGGCCGTCGGCGTGTATCTCGTACCCGTTTTCCGTCTCACGGAGGTCCACCGGGATGAAGTTCATCGGGGGTTCACCGATGAAACCCGCGACGAACTGGTTCGTGGGGTTGTCATAGAGGTGCTGTGGCGGTCCTATCTGTTGGAGTTCGCCGTCGTTCAACACGACGACGCGGTCGCCGAGCGTCATCGCCTCCGCTTGGTCGTGCGTCACGTAGATGGTCGTCTTTCCGACGCGCTTGTGAATCTCGTTCAGTTCCGTCCGCATCTGAACGCGGAGTTTCGCGTCGAGGTTCGATAGCGGTTCGTCCATCAGGAACACCGAGGGTTCGCGGACGATGGCACGACCCAACGCGACACGTTGTTGTTGGCCGCCGGAGAGTTCGCTCGGCTTGCGCTCGAGCAGGTCGTCGATGGAGAGGAGGGCGGCGGCCTCCTCGACCCGAGTGTCCACTTCGTCGTCGGGGTAGTTCCGGATGCGAAGCGGGAACGACATGTTCTCCCGAACCGTCATGTGTGGGTAGAGCGCGTAGTTCTGGAACACCATCGCGATACCCCGCTCCCGGGGGTCCTTCCCGGTGACGTCGTCCCCCTCGATCCAGATGCGGCCTTCGGTGGCTTCCTCCAATCCGGCGACGGTTCGGAGGGTGGTGGTCTTCCCACATCCCGACGGGCCGACGAACACGAGGAACTCACCGCGGCGGATATCGATGTTGAGGTTTTCGACCGCGACGACGTCCTCGCCACCGGACCGGTACACCTTCGTGAACTCGTCGATTCGGACGTTGTGGTCGTCGCTCGGTTCGTTGTCGATACTCTGTCGTGCCGTGTTTTCGGATTCGCTTTCGCTCATTCTGTTGGCTCCGTTCGTTTGTGGCTCGTTGTCTGTTCGATCATTCCTTCAACGCCCCCGCTGTCAGGCCGCTCACGATGTAGCGCTGGAAGAACAGGACGATGAGGATGGTCGGAAGAACGGCGACGATGCTCGCGGCGGCGAGGCCCGCCCACTGAACCGAAACGTCGCCGACGAATTTGAAAACGGCGACGGAAATCGGCATGGATTGCAAGTCCGTCGTCACGATGAGCGAGAAGAGGAACTCCCGCCACGAGTAGAGGAAGGTGAGGATGGCGCACGCGGCGACACCGGGGGCCGCGAGCGGCAACGCTATCTTCCAGAACGCTTGGAACTTCGTACAGCCGTCCACCCGCGCCGACTCGTCCAACGCGGGCGGGATGGACATGAAGAAGTTCCGCATGATGTAAATCATCAACGGCAACCAGAGGTAAATCTGGGCGATGATGATTCCCGGCAGCGTGTTCAGCAACCCTCCCCACGACATTATCTGGTAGTAGGGAACGACGAGGCCGATGGGCGGGAACAGTCGCGAGAACAACACCCCGATGAAGATGATGTTGTCGCCACGGAACCGATAGCGGCTGAACGCGTACCCCGCCGGGGTGGCGAGGACCATCACGACTGCCGTCGTCGCCGTCGAAATGATGAGACTGTTCAGTAGCGCCTTCCAGTACTGTTGGCCGATGAGGACCTCGTAGTACGAGTTCAACGTCGGATTGCGCGGAAGGTAGTGGAGATTGTACACCGCGCCGTTCGTCTTGAACGACGTGAGTAGCTCCCAGAACAGGGGAACGATGACGCTCAACACCGCGAGCGCAAGCACGAGGTGCACGATATACGGGCTCTCGACGACGTCCCAGAACCGCTGTTTGCTCTCGTAGCTGATTCGCTCGTATCCTTCGTTCGGCGTACTCATGAGTCCTGAACACCTCCCATAATTTTCGTGACGTAAATCACGGCCACGATCAACGAGATGAGGATGATGAACATCGCGATAGCCGACGCGTATCCGTAGTCGAAGTTGATCATCCCTTCCCGATAGATGTAGAGGCTGAACACCGTCGTCCGCGTTCCGGGACCGCCCCGTGACAGCGGGAATATGATGGCGAACGCGCGGAAGGCGAACATCCAGTTCATCAGCGCGACGATGGCGACGTACGGCCGCAGGTACGGCAGCGTGATGGCGCGAAACGTTTGGAACGTCGTCGCCCCGTCGACCTTCGCCGCGTCGTACATGTGGTTGGGAATGGACTGCAAACCGGCCAGCAGGACGATCATCGCGAACGGCAGTCGAGCCCACGCGTCCGTGAACGTCACGATCGCCATTGCGAGGTTATGCTGGGCCAACCACGCGTACGGTTGGTCGAGGATACCGAGGTCCATGAGGACCATGTTTATCAAGCCCAGTTTGTTGCCGGTAAATATCCACTTCCAGATGAGGGCAACGACGGCGATAGGGATTGCCCACGCGAACATCATCACCGTCGAGTAGGTGTTTCGGAGTCGTTGGTTGGTGACGTGATTGATGGCCAGCGCGACACAGAGCCCCCCGCCGAGGCTCAGTGTGAGCGACCCGAACGAGTAGACCAACGTGTGCCGAAAGTACGTCCAGAACTCGTCCCTGCTGAGCATGTCGGTGTAGTTCTGGAGGCCGATGAACCGCGTCGGAACGCCCGGTAGGGTCAGGTAGAACGACTGTCTGAACAGTTGGAGTACCGGATAGATGAAGATGGCCGTGATGACCAACAGGGCCGGCCCCAAAAGGACGAGGAGGATGTGGTCGTTGACGAACTGGGAAAGACGGTACTTCACCTCCTCGTACGCCGTATCGGGCTCGCCGAACGCGGTATCTGTTTCATATGACATTGGATGATTATTGTCCGAGGACCTTGTCGACGTAGTCCTGTGCGTTATCGAGCGCTTTCTTGGGGGACACGTCACCCGCGATGGCCTTCTGACATTCCTGGCTCACGTGTTGTTTGATGGGCCGTTCCTGCGGGAAGACCTCCGCCTTGTTCAACTTCATCTGCTCGCCACGGATCTCCGCGTAGTTCGCGGAGTTGGTCTTCGCCGCTTCCGTGTAGACGTCCTTGGAGTAGGATTGGTTGCCCTCGACGACGAACTCCCACCACTGGCTCGTGAGGCTGAGTCGGGTATCGAGATAGAGCATCGCGGCGAGTTTCTTCTTCGTCGGCGCGTTCACGTTGATGCCGAGGCCGGTGGGAGACGCGATGCCCGCCCGAGTCGGGTTCGGCGCGTCTTTCCCGCCTTTCGGGCTGAGCGTCGGCGTATACTGGCCGTCCTTTTTGAACTTCGCCATCGCCTTGGGCACGAGGTCGCCGTACACGGGAACCATCGCGAACTGACCCGAGAGGAAACCGTCGGCCAAGTCGCCCTGTCCGTAATTGACCACCTCGTCCGGCACCCATCCCTTGTCGTGCCACTCGACCATCTTTTCGAGTGCGACCTGGGCTGGCTTGCTGTTCACCGTCACTTTCCCGCTGTCGTCCATGAACTGACCGCCCGCCTGGTAGAACATCTTCATGAAGTCCCGCATGGTGTAGACGCGTGAGGACCCGCGATAGGCCCACGCGTACGTCCCGGTGCCTTCGAACGCCTTCATGGCGGCCTCCAAATCGTCCCACGTCCACGTTCCGTCGAGGATGGCTTTCCGCGATTTCTCGGGGACCCCCTGTTTCTTCAGGAGGTCCGGGCGGACGTGGATGAGGCTGGCTTCCAAGTACGTCGGACCGGCATAGAGGTGGTCTTTGTACTTGAGCGAACTCTTCATCACCGGCTGATACGGCTCCCACATCTCGTCCTTCGGCATCAGTGCATCGAGCGACTCGAGGTTGTTCCCGGAGACGAACGACGAAAGCGAGTCGGTGATGACCACGTCGAACATCTCGGGTTTCCCCTTCCCGGCTTGCAGGAACGCCGTCTCCTTCGGGATGGCCTGGTCGACCACGATTTCGAGCGGGTTGAGCGTGATTCCCGACCGGTCCTCGAACAGGGCGTAGGTCGCCACCGTCGCCGGGTCGTACTTCAACGACCCGAAGTTGAGTATCTGGAGTTCGCCGACGTCGCCGACGACGTCCTCCCACCCGTCCGGGAGCTTGTACGGCGAGGATTTGAGCGACTTCGAATCCTTCCACGCCTGTTTGTTCGTGAGCTTCTTTTCGGAAGGGACCGCTTTTCGGTCCCCGATCTTCCACTCGTCGAGCGACGTCATGCGACGCTTCTGCCAGTCGTCGGCGAAGCCGATCTTCTTCGCCTTCTTCGTGAAGTCCTTCGACCCACCGCTGCTGCCTCCACCGCCCCCCATGTCGGTACATCCTGCGAACGACCCGAGCAGTCCGGCGCTCGCGAGCGTGGAATACTTCATCATCTCTCTGCGTCCAATGCCGTCGTTACCCTTTGGCATAGTATTACACTCTTAGTGATTGTTCATATAATTATTGCTCAATACTATAATATTAGAAATATATCTAAATATTCTTATTTTAAATTTTCTATATTTCGTCACGCTCCGACAGCGGACAGTCGCTGGCAACGGACTCAATCGATGGGCCCGTCACAGACGTTCACTCCCCATCCGCGCGATAATGTAGCTAGGTCGACTATTCGGATCCTGCCACCTGATTTTCCAGCTCGCGGTATTCCCCGGTCTCGTCCACCCGCTCCAGGTTGCGTGCGAGAATATCGGCACATCGCTCGTAGTACTTCGGGGTATGTCCGGCCATGTGGGGAGTGATGTGAACGTTCTCGAAGTTCCACAGCGGGTGGTCTTCGGGAAGCGGTTCGGGGTCGGTGACGTCTAATGCCGCACCGCGAAGTTGGTTACTCCGCACGGCGTCGAGCAACGCATCGGTATCGACGACCGGCCCACGGGCGACGTTGACGAGGACGGCGTCCGGAGCGAGGACGTCGAACTCCTCCGCACCGATGAGTCCCTCCGTCGTCTCCGTGAGCGGGCACGCGAGGACCACGTAGTCGGTCCGTGCGAGCGCAGACTCGAACTCGGGGCCGTCGAAGCCGACCACCTCGTCCGTCGGACCACCTTTTGCGGGCGTGTATCGTACACCGATGGTCTCGACCCCGAACGGTGCCAACCGCTCGACGATTGCCTGTCCGATGGCACCAAGCCCGACGACGGTGACGGTCGCACCCTTGAGTTCGTGGGCTTGGTAGTGCTCCCACCGGCGGTCCCGTTGTCGACGCCATCCCTCGTCGAGTCGGCGTGTGAACACGAGCAAGTTACCGAGGACCTGTTCGGCCATGTTCGGCGCGTGGATTCCGGACCCGTTCGTCACCGCGACACCGTGCGATTCGAGTTCCGTGAGGGGAAGGTGTTCGTATCCGGCGGAATAGCACGCGAACAGCCGCATGTTTTCCGCGTTCGCCAGCAGTTCGTCGTCGATTCGCTTGCTCGTGACGACGGTCGCGTCGGGGATTTTCTCGATTTCCTCGCTGCGCGTTCGCGCCAAGTCGACTTCGGCGGCCGGCACTCGCTCACTGATCGCTGCCGCGTACTCCTCGATGGGCATTCCGTGCGTCCCCGACTTCAGTACCAGTATCGTTCGCACCATTACGAACGGTTCGACCCACGAGAACGGTATAACTGTTCCGCCGCGGTACGATTCCGTTCGCCTTCGGATTCGTTCCGGGCGGGGGTTTCCCCGACGGTTAGTCGACGGCCGGCATCCCCGTCGCACCGGTCGGTTCGTAGCTCTCGGAGACGAAACGAATCACCAGCGCCGCGCCCAGCCACGAAAGGAGGGTCGCGGCGAGGAACGTCGTTTGAAAACCCACCGTCATCGCGGAGAAACCGAACAGCGGGGGAGCGACGACCCCGCCGAAACCGCGTGCCGTCGACCGGAGACCGATGAGTTCGGATTCGCGGTCGGTGGGGGCCACGTCCCCGATGAAGGAGATGATGCCCGTCTGGAGCGCGGAAAAGGAAGTACCGAGACAGAACAGGCCGAGTCCGGCGACGAGCACCTGTTCCGAGAGCGCCTGCGGCACCGTCGTGAGGCCGAGAAGGAGCGTGTAGCCGCCGCTCCCGACGAGACCGGAGACGATGAGGCGCTTCCGACCGACGCGGTCGGAGAGCCGTCCCATCAGGTACATCCCGGCGATTTGGACGGCCGGATTGATGGCGAGGAGAACTCCCATCACGAACGGGGAGACCCCCACGTTCGAGACGAGATAGACGGGAAGCAGGCTCGTCATCCCGAGGACGGTTACACTTCGAAGGAAGGAGGCGACGTACAGCCACTGAAGGCCGTTCGTTTGCAGGTGGTCGATACCCGTGGTCGGGACGAGTCGGCCGAGCGTGTTCTGTGCGATGAGGCCGAGTGTCACCTCACGGCTTTTGTCGGGAGTCGGGTCCTCGACGGCGAGGCAGGCAACGGCGACGACGCCTGCGAAGCCAGCGAGCAGGAGGTAGACGGTCGAACGGGGGAACAGTTCGATGAGCGCCCCGGAGGTGAACTGGCCGAGCATGAATCCCACCGCGGCGGCGCTCGAGAACAGTCCCACCGCCCGACCACGCCCCGAATCGCCGCCTCGTTCGCTGACGACCGTCAGCATTACGGGCAAGAAGCCCGCCGCGAATATGGCGAAGAGGGTGCGGAAGCCGAGCGATATCCCGACACCGCCGACGAACGTCAATGGAAGAATTGCGACGGCCGCACACGCCGCCGAGAGGACCAACACCGTTCGCCGACGGCCCGTAACGTCCGCGACGGCACCCCATACCGGGGAGAACACCATCAGACCGAAAAAGAAGGTCGCCGTAACGAGACTGACGTCGAAGGGGGTCCCGACGCGGCCGATATAGATGGCCATGACCGTTCCCATCAGGATGGACCCGCCCTTGTTGGCGGCGGCGGCCGTCGCGATAGCCGCGTCCTGTCTGCTCGCACGCCGTATCAACCCTGCTGGCACGGTATCACCACCGGGGTTTGTTCGGCAGCCAGTCGCCCCGGCCGATGTCGTCCATCGCGCTCGCGTACTCGGTGGCCATCGAACCGACGCTGGAGTACGCGAGCGGGTCGGATTCCTCGTACCGCCGCCGTGCTCGCTCCAGTTTGTCCTCGTCCAGTTCGACGCCGAGACCGGGACCTTCGGGAGTGAGGCAGCCGTTTTCGAACGTAAGGGGAGTCTCGATGACGTCCTCGGCCATCCACGGATAATGGGAATCACAGGCATATCGTAGCGTGGGCATGGCCGCCGCGACGTGTGCCATCGCCGCCATGCTCACGCCGAGGTGGGAGTTCGAATGCATCCCGACACCGAGGTCGAACGTCCGTGCGACCCTGTCCAGGTCGACGTTCCCCGACAGACCGCCCCAGTAGTGGTGGTCAGAGAGAATGACGTCGACGGCTTCCCGGCGAACCGCGGGTGCTATCTCGTCGAAATCCACGACGTACATGTTCGTGGCGATGGGATAATCGACGTACTCCTTCAATCGCTGATGGGCGTTCAGGGTCGGAACGGGGTCCTCGAGAAATTCGATGGTGAGGTCGGACTCTCGCAAACGACGGGCAATATCGACGGTCGTCTCGACGCTCCACGTTCCGTTCGGGTCGATTCGGAGCGGCGTATCCTCGCCGAACTCCTCGGCCAACAGTTCGAGGGTTCGAATCTCCTCGTCCGGTTCGAGGACGCCACCTTTCACCTTCAGAGTCTCGAAGCCGCCCGTTTCGACGAACTCCCGTGCCTCGCGGACCATGTCCTCCGCGGACAACACCTCGTACCCAGCAACGGCGGCCGAATCGGGGTCCGAGTCCTCCTGTTTGTAAAAGAGGTACCCCGAAAACTCCACCTCGTCACGGACCTTTCCGCCGAGGAGGTTGTACACCGGTTCGTCCAGCGCGCGGCCGATGAGGTCGTAGAGGGCAGTGTCGACCGCGCCGTAGACCATCGGGTCTTGAAGTTTGAGTTCGAGGGGTTTTCGCTCGAAGGGGTTCGCTCCTTCGACGAGTTGGCGAACGTGTTCGAGCGAGTCACTTTGGTCCCCGTACGTCTCACCGATACCGACCTCCCCGTCGGCCGTCGTGAGGCGGAGTATCGTTCGTGCCGCGACGTCACTATGGCCACCCCACGAGTTTCGGAGACGGGGTTCCCGGTGTGCGACCGGGAAAACTTCCATGTCTGTGATACGCATATGTGGGATGTTGACGTACCGTTCTATTAATCCTCGCTTCGGGAGTGATGAGGGAAAACGACCGCTCCTGGAAGCAAGTCTTTTTGTAGTTTCCTGATAGTACGTCACGTGATACCAATGGACTATGAATCGCTGAGACAGGACCTCAGAAACGTCGCATTTACCAATCCGACACCGTTCACCGAAGACGGCGAGGCGGTGAGATACGACGAACTCGCGTCGAACGTCGAATTCATCCGGGATGCGGGCGCGGAGGTGATCGTTCCCTGCGGGAACACGGGCGAGTACTACTCCCTCTCCAACGAAGAGCGGGTTGCCGTCGTCGAAACGACCGCCGACGCCTTCGGCGAAGCAGGGACTACCGTCGGTGGCGTCGGCGGGAGCACGAAGAATGCGACGATGCTCGCCGACCGGTACGCCGACGCGGGAGCGGACGCCATCATGGTGATGCATCCCGTCCACACCTACGTCCACGAGGAGGGCGTTCTCGATTACTATCGTGCTATCGCCGACCACACGGACCTCGGCGTCGTCCTCTACAAACGTGGGCCGGAACTCACACACGACCACATCTGTGAACTCTCCGCCCGTGGGAACGTCGTCGCGGTCAAGTACGCCGTCGACGACATCGCCGCGTTCTCGAACGGCGTGCAAACGACGCCCGGCGACATCGTCTGGATCAACGGCATCGCCGAGCGGTACGCCCCGTCGTTCTCCCTCGAAGGTGCCGAGGGATTCTCGACAGGTATTGGGAACTTCGTCCCCGAGCAAGTGCTCGCCCTTCAGGAGGCGCTCGAAGACGGTGATTTGTCCCGGGCGACGGAAATCCGCGACCGGCTTCGGTCCTACGAAGACCTCCGGCAAGGGACGGGCGCGAACAATCGATTCGGTTCCGCGAACAACGTCCCGGCCGTGAAGTACGGTCTCGACCTCGTGGGACAGTACGGTGGCCCCGTCCGCGAACCGCTCGTCGACCTCTCGGAGGTTGACCGGGAACGCGCCGAGGAGTGCTATCGGGCCATCGTTTCATCGGTCTGAATACCTGGTGTGTCTACCTCACCGTCGTTGTCCCGCTGAACGGCAGTCGGTGGGCAAGTTTATACGTTCCACTTGCAAAAATCGTGTCAATGAATGTCGATGGAACCGAACCCGGTGTCGAGGGCGTCGACAGGAGCGAATGGTCGCTCCAAGACGAAGAGGCACGTGAATACGTTCGCCGGACCACGGAGCAAGTCGCTTCGCTCGTCCGCTCCACTATCGGTCCGTACGGGCTCGAAAAACTCGTCGAGACGCACGACCTACAGGGGGAACGGGAAGCGGTACTGACCGGGAACGCCGAGGAGATACTCGCCGCGGTCGAACGAGGCGACGGTTTCAACGACCCCGTCGCCGCCCTGTTCGTCGACTGTGTCGACTCGATGCAACGGTCGGTCGGCGACGGTACCGGGACCGCGGTTCTCCTCGCAAACGAACTCATCCGTCGCGGCCTCGACCTTATCGAGCAGGGTCTCCACCCGAGTAGCATCGTCGTCGGGTACGCGATAGCGGCCCAGCGAACCGGCGAGGTCCTCGATACGCTCGCACGGGAGTGTACTCCCGAGGACCGTGACACCTTCGCTCGTATCGCCTCGACCGCGATGACCGTGGACCTCGACGACGCCCGCGAACGCTACGCGGAACTCGTCGCCGAAGCCGTCGCCTCGCTCGCCACCGCGGCCGATGGCAGTTGGTTTGACACGGACGACGTCGCAGTGGTCGTCGGCGCCGGTGCGACCGACGGCCTCCATCGAGGGGTCGTCCTCCGACGGCTCCCGGGCGCGGCCCGTGAGCACGAAGACGTTCACGTCGAGTTCGACTGGGAACCGGCCGTCGAGGGTGAACTCACGGACGCGACGGTCGCTATCATGGACGAAGCACCCGCCTTCGGCGAGGCCGCCACGTCCTTCCGTGAGTCCACCGTCTCCCCCGACCAACGCGCCGCCGACCGCCGGGCACTCGCCGACCGTCGGAGCGCGTTCGTAGAGCGTATCGACGAACTCGACGTCGACGTCTTCGTCTGTCGGGACGAAGTCGAGGACGCCGTCGCCGGCGCACTCGAGGCTCGTGGAGTCGTCGTCGTGGACCGGGCACAGTATCCGAAGTCCGACGTCCACCGCCTCGCACGCGCGACGGGTGCACGGGTCGTCTCCAACAGTGGGGACATCGGGCGCGACGTCCTCGGGACGGCGGGGCGGGTCACGGAACTCGTACGCGAGGACGAGAAGTGGGCGGTCTTCGACGACTGCAGTGGTCCAGTCTACACGCTCATCGCTGGGACCGAGACGGAAACGGCCAGAATCGAACGGGAACGCACCATCGAAGACGCCCTCGAAGTCGCTTCCGTGGCGGCCATCGACCGGCAGTTACTTCCGGGCGCTGGTGCCGCCGCGACGGCCGTTTCGGTCGACCTACGGCGGTTCGCCCGTTCGGTTTCCGGAAAGGAGCAACTCGCCGTCGAAGCGTTCGCCGCCGCGTTGGAAACCATCCCGGAAGAACTCGCGCGGAACGCGGGACTCGATTCCGTCGACGCCGTCGCTGCACTCCGTAACGCACACGCGGGGGACGACCCCCTTCCGTTGGGCCTCGATTTGGAAACGGGCGACCCCGTGAACACCTACGACACGGGTATCGTCGAACCGCGTCGAATCTTTTCGCAGGCCACCGAAACCGCCCGTGCCGTCGCCGAACAGTTGTTGACCGTCGACGCAGTGCTCTTTCCCAACGTCGATGAGGAACAGTTCACCCCCCGAACGGAGCACGAGTAATCAGCGAGGCGGGGCGACGGGGGTGTTCCCGTCGTCGAGGTCCCCGGCGAAAATTTGCTCGTCGACCCGCAGAAATCGGATTGCAAGGTCGGTGGCGGTGTTCCAAACGGCTCTCCGGTGTGTCACGGGTTCGGCGACTGGACTCTCGGTGAGGACGTCCCGTATCTCCCCACGGGTGGAGTCCACTCCGATTGCGTCACGGCCCGTCGAGTGTGCCGCCACGAGACGAGCGATGGCCGTCCAGCCATCCAACCCACCGTTTCGAGCGAGCGCCCGTGGTACCGCGAGCAGACCGTCCGCGAACGCTTCGACGGCGAGTTGTTCCTTCCCGGCGACGGACGGTGCGTGGTCGTGAATCGCTCGGGCCGCACCGACTTCGACCGCCCCTGCTCCGGGGACGATTCGTCCGTCCGTCCGCGCGGTGGCGGTCGCGTGGACGGCGGCCTCGACCGACCGCTCGAAGGCATCGGTCGAACGAGGGTCGGGTGCGCGGCAGAACAGCGTGTAGACGGGGGAGGTATCCGCCCGGACGTGAACCATGTCGTGGCCCGCGTGACGGTTTACCGAGACGGAACCGTCACCGAGCGTCTCCCGGGAAACGTCATCCAACGACGGGACGACCATCGCTCCCGTCGCACGCGCGACGAGGGCGACGTCCGCTTCGTCGAGCGCCGAGAACGCGATGATACCACGGTTGGCGAGCATGGTGACGACGCGGTCGTTGACCCCTCCGGTCGTGAAAACCGCCCGACATCCGGCGTCGACGACGCGATCCAGCGTTTCGATGAACGACGCGTGCTCCCGGTCACCCACGGCCGCACGGGTCTCGAACCCGTCCACCGAGAAGGCGCGCTCGGACCCGTCCAGTTCGGAGACGTGAGGAACGTCGACCTTGCCGGAGAGCACCGCGACACCGGCATCTCCGACGTCCCGTGGCATCGACCGGACGTCCGGTGACGTATCGACGATTACGCCGGGAACGAGTTTCGATTCGGCTGACGCCGCCCCGACGTGAGAGACCACCGTCACGTTTCGACCGACTTCGGACTGCGGGCCGGTGGCAGTGAGAACGGTATCGACCGCCTCGGTAATGAGGGACGCGGTCATGTCGCGAATAGCGGGGTCGCGCGTCCCGGTCAACGCCGTCGCCGCAACGGCCTCCGCGCCGACCGACGAAAGGGGGCGTGCATGCGTCCCAACGTACTCGTCCGCCACGGTCATCGCCTCACGATATCCCCGTTCGATGACCGTCGGGTGACACCCCAGTTCCGTCAGCCGACTCGCCTCGCGGAGAAGACCCCCGAGCACCGTCACGACCGAACTCGCGCCGTCCCCGTGTACCTCGTGAAATCCCTCGACCCCCGTACGGAGGAGTTCTACCGAGGGATTCGAGACGTCCAGTTTCTCGATAACGGCGGACCCGGCGGCCGTCGTCGTGACCGTCCCGTCCGCCTCTACGACGAGTTTGTTCGCACCGAACGGCCCGAGCGTCGAATCGACGACGTCGCACACCGCCCGCACGTCCCCGAGGGGATCGAATCCATCACCGTTTGTCATGCCTACTCCGTGACCGCCCCCCACCTTAGGTTTATCGTGGTTCGTCGGTTTCGAATCGAATCATCGAAGGTTTTGTTTGGAACGAAGTGAGCGATGATTAATCGGCAAAGTTTATTATACCCTCTTGGTCAAGTAAAGATGGGATGCCATTAGATAACACAGGCCAGAACGAAGGCAGGTCCCTTTCCCGTCGGACTTTTGTCAAGGGAACGGGCGCTACGGCCGCGACGGGGGCACTCGGTGCACTTGCCGGTTGCTCCAGTGGCGGAAACGACAACAACAACAACGGAGGCGGAAACAACGACGGAGGAGGAAACAACGACGGTGGTGGCGGCTCCGGTTCGAGCACCATCCAGTTCATCTCCGGGATGGCCGCCGAGAACTCCGATATCCGGAATCACTATCAAGATTCGATGAAGGATTTCCAGGAGAAAAACGGGTCGGTGAAAGTCAACCTGCAAGCGGTCTCATACGGGGACATCAAAACGAAGCTGTCCTCGACCGTCAACGCCGGGAATCCGCCCGCGATAGCGGAGGGAGGCGCACTCGGACTGAAGTTCTTCAATCAGGGTAAAGTACCCAACCACAAGCCGTTCTACGAGAAGACGAAGGGCATGCCCGACAACCTGACTGCCGCGAACAAGGAGTCCGCCCAGTTCCGCGGGGACTACTGGTCCGGTGGGGCACAGCGCCACACGAACACCAACCTCGGGATCAACGTGCAAGCGTTCAAGAAGGCGGGCGTCAGCAACCCGAAGAAGGACCTCGCCACCTGGAGCGATTTCTACGGGTATCTCGAAAAGATCGACAAGAACCAGGACATCATCGCCTGGGAAGAAACGGGCGTCTACAACGACCTCGAATCCTACTGGGGCGAGGCACGTACCGCATACACCGACGGGACCGACCCGTGGATTCGCGGCGACCCGAAGGACCCGGACATAATCGTCGGAAGCGACCACAAGGACGCGCCGAAGACCGACGGGATGGTCAAAAACTGCATCAAGCTCGCGAAGCAGTTCTCGAGCAAGAAGTCCGCCTCACGGGGTGACGAGGAGATACCGTCGCTCATGCTCACCGACCGCGTCGCGTCCTTCATGTACGCGACGCCGACCGCAAACCGCTGGCGGCAGGTCAAATCGGACGTCAAGTTCGGGTGGCAGGGCGGCGACGGTGACGTAATGCTGCTGCCGGACCCGAAACTCGACCCGGACTACGGCTCCAAGGTCGGCATTTCCGAACTCGAGGGTGTCTCCGGAGAACACGGCGGTCACATGTGGGCAGTAGAACAGCAGACGTCGATCTTCGACACCAGCGACAAGAAAAAGAAAGCGGCGTGGGACCTCAACATGTATCTGCTCACCGACGAGGACTTCGCGCTTCCCGCGTGGGGCGAGTACTACGAGGCGATTCCCGGTTACGCCCCGATGAGCGACAAGCTGACCAAACAGTACGGCGACAAACTCGCATCGTGGACCACGACGGCCATCGATAACGTGGACAAGTACGGCAGTCAGTACGCTACGACCGGAGCGGCTTGGGACGTGAAGGGAACCAGCGATATTCGCTGGAACAACATCAACAAAACCATCTCGTCGGCCATAGCAGGTCAGGTTTCTGCTGATGAAGCACCGAAGAAAATCAACCAGAAGATCAAGAAAACGTTAAAGGAGCAAAACAAATAGTCAGCGCAGCTGAATCGTCGATAACTGTTCCACGAATAACTATCCAAATCTTTTTGACAAGGGGTATCCAGTGTTTGGGTAACATGGCGCAAGCTGCACAGAGTGCCGAAGAAATTCGACGGAAATACGGACTGACAGAGGAGTCGGTCTGGGACCGTCTGAAACGGAATTGGACCGGTTACCTATTCATAATCCCGACGTTCATAATGTTCGCGTTGCTGTTCTACATTCCCATGGTTCAGGGAGTGTGGTTGACATTTACGAACGCCCAGCTCGGTAGTGGCGGGAGTTTCATCGGCCTCGACAACTATCAGTGGATGATTACGAACGATCTGTTCGTGTTCGCACTCGGCTGGACGATCATCTTCGTTTTCTCGACGACGCTTCTCCAACTCGGGCTCGGTATGCTCGCGGCCATCCTTCTGAGCGAAATCAAAGAGGGCTCCCGGGAATGGTTGAGTGCGATCATCATGTCCCCGTACTTTTCGGCCCCGCTCGCGGGCGGAGTCGTCTGGATGTGGTTCCTGAGCCCCGACTTCGGGTTTCTCGCGAAGTTTTTGGGCGACATCGGGATACAGAACGCGCCGTCGTTCCTCTCCCAAGGACTCTGGCCGTACGTCTCCATCATCGTGGCGCAGGCATGGCACGACTTCGGGTACGCGGGTATCATCTACTCGGCTGCCGTAATCAACATACCGAGCGACCAGTACGAGGCTGCCGCATTGGCGGGTGCTGGGCGGCTCCGTCGGTTCCGTGACGTCACGCTGCCACACCTCATCACACCGACCATCATCGTTCTCGCGCTCCGTACGGCGTGGAACATCGCCGAGTTCGCCCAGCCGTTCCAACTGACCGGCGGCGGTCCTGGTACTCGAACGATGCTGTTGAGCATCCTTACGTACCAAGTCGCGTATGTCAAACTGAACTTCGCGCGCGCATACACCATCGGGATGGTGATGATCGTGCTAGCGATGGCAAGCGCCATCTTCTACGTGACCATTATGAACGAGGAAGAGGACCTCTACCTATAACCATGCTAAACGAAACAAGACGCTCACGATACCTGCTGTACGCTGGCCTGTTGATCATGTCGATCTGGGCGCTCCTGCCCTACTACTGGGTCATCCGGACGTCCGTCCTGACCAACTTCGCCGCCATCGACCCATCGACGGGATACACCCCGTTCGCGCACTTCACACTCGACCCGTACTTCCAGATATGGAATTCGTTCGCGATGACGACGTACTTCAGGAACAGCATCATCGTCGCGTTGGCCGCGACGGTCATCTCGCTGTTCTTCTCCATTCCCGGCGCGTACGCGTTCGCTCGACTCGACTTCCCCGGACGCAAGCTGTTGTTCTACACCGCCGTGTTCACGATAATGTTCCCGTGGATCGTCATCACGATTCCCGTGTACAACATCTTCTACGCGATAGGCTTGATCAACTCTTTGACAGGCATAATCGTCGCGCTGTCCATCTTCGTCCTGCCCCAGACCATCTGGCTCCTTCAGGGATTCTTCCGGCAGGGCATCCCGCCGAACATCGAGGAAGCGGCACTCATCGATGGACACTCGGAAATCGGTGCGTTTCTGCGCATCGTCCTGCCGCTGTCGCTGCCCGCCGTCGGTGCGGCCGCCCTCTTCTCGTTCCTCACCGCGTGGAACAACTTCCTGTGGGTGTTCGTCCTGACCAGCGACAAGAACGTCCGGACGGCGACCGTCGCCATCCACTACATCCTCGGCAGCGACGCGTTCCGGCAGTGGAACCTGTTGATGGCTGCGGCGGTGCTCCTCGTGCTGCCGCCGGTCGTCTTCTATGCACTCTCACAACGCTTCGTCGGGGAGGGCCTCGCCGGGTGATATCGATGCAGGAACGCACGTCTCACGCGGTCGAAGTAGTACGGGCCGACAGACAAACTCGTAGCGGTACTGACACGGAGGACCTGTAACATGGCAAACGTAGAATTCGACAACGTCACCAAGGTGTTCGACGGCAGTTCGAACACCATCGTCGCGGTAGAGGAACTGGACCTGAAGATTCAAGACGGCGAGTTCGTCGTCTTCGTCGGCCCCTCGGGCTGCGGGAAGTCGACGACCCTTCGAATGACCGCGGGGCTGGAAAACATCACCGATGGTGAACTCCGCATCGACGGACAGCGCGTCAACGACGTCTCGCCGAAGGACCGGGACATCGCGATGGTGTTCCAGTCCTACGCGCTCTATCCCCACAAAACCGTCCGCGGGAACATGGCCTACGGTCTCAATTTGAGCACCGACCTGACCGACGCGGAGGTCAACAGTCGCGTCGAGGAAGCCGCGGAGATGATGGGCATCGACGACCTCCTCGACAAGAAACCGGCCGCGCTCTCGGGCGGCCAACAACAGCGCGTGGCGACGGGTCGTGCCATCGTCAGGGAACCCTCGGTGTTCCTCTTCGACGAACCGCTGTCGAACCTCGACGCGAAACTCCGAAAGCACATGCGAACGGAACTCTCGCGTATCCACTCGGAACTCGACATCACGACCGTCTACGTCACGCACGACCAGGAGGAGGCGATGACGATGTCGGACCGCATCGTCATCCTCAACGACGGTCGGCTCCAGCAGGTCGGCAAACCCAAGGAGGTGTACTATCAGCCAGCGAACCGCTTCGTCGCGGACTTCATCGGGAGCCCCTCGATGAACTTCGTCGAGGTGGAACTGGAGGACAACACCCTCACCAACGGCGAGAGCTTCGACTTCCACGTCAGTGACGGATTCGTCGACACGCTCCGAAGCGTTTCGGACGGCACGCGGTTCGCGTTCGGTGTCCGCCCGGAGAACGTGCGTGTGGACGACGACGTCGACGACGCACGAACCGTACAGACGACCGTGGACGTCGTCGAAGTCATCGGGTCCGACAACTTCCTCTATCTCGACTTGGATGGACGGGAGTTCCGTGTTCGCTGTCCCTCCTACATCGAACCGGAGGAGGGTGATGTA
This sequence comes from Haladaptatus sp. HS23, assembly GCF_056892285.1. Taxonomy (NCBI): domain Archaea; kingdom Methanobacteriati; phylum Methanobacteriota; class Halobacteria; order Halobacteriales; family Haladaptataceae; genus Haladaptatus; species Haladaptatus sp. HS23. The sequence continues at coordinate 179,039 of NZ_JBXGLH010000005.1, forward strand.
ATCACGATCACCTTCGACGACGAAGCGATACACCTGTTCGACGAACGGACCGGCGAGGCGCTCGTCCACGGAACCGTCACCCACGAGTCGGGCGAGATGCCGAACCCCGCGAAGGGAGAAGAGGAACGCGCAGTCGGCAACTGATTTTATTTTCCGTCACCGCTAGTTATTTGTTCCCGTCGCACCCCACTATGGCCATGACGCACGACGTAGCGGTGATTCCGGGCGATGGTATCGGTCCCGAAGTGGTCGACGCGGTCCGTCCACTGCTGGAGGATGCCGCCCAGGAGTACGGTTTCGAACTCACGTTTGCCGATTTCGACTGGGGTACCGAACACTATCTCGAACACGGGGAGATGATGCCGGACGACGGCACTGACGAAATCGCGGATCACGACGCAATCCTCCTCGGTGCGGTCGGTCACCCCGACGTTCCCGACCACGTCACGCTCCGGGGACTGATGTTACCCATTCGGAAGACGTTCGACCAGTACATCTGCAAACGTCCCTCGGTTCTCTTCGAAGGCGTCGAATCGCCGCTCCGGGGCTACGGTTCGGGTGACATCGATTTGGTCGTCTATCGCGAGAACACGGAGGGGGAGTACGCGGACGTCGGTGGGCGTGAACACCGCGGGTTCGACAACGAGGTGGCCATCCAATCCGCCGTGTTCACACGGACGGGCGTGGAGCGCATCGTCCGCGCCGCCTTCGAGGAAGCGGAGGAACGCGACAGGATGGTCACTAACGTCACCAAATCCAACGCGCAGGCCTACGGGATGGTCCTCTGGGACGACGTGTTCGACGAAGTGGCCGAGGAGTACCCCGACATCGAAACCGAACGCCTCCTCGTGGACGCGGCGTCGATGGACTTCATCCGTCGCCCCGACGAGTTCGACGTCGTCGTCGCTTCGAACCTCTTCGGCGACATCCTCACCGACATCGGCGCGATAATCTCCGGGAGCATGGGCCTCGCACCCTCCGCGAACATCAACCCCTCCGACGACGTTCCTTCGATGTTCGAACCCGTCCACGGGTCGGCACCGGACATCGTCGGTCAGGGCGTCGCCAATCCGCTGGCGACGGTCCTCTCCGGGTCGATGCTCCTCGACGACCTCGGCGAATCCGACGCGGCGGACGCGCTCTGGCGCGTCGTCACCGAACAACTCGCGGACGGATTGGCTCCACGAACGCCGGACCTCGGTGGCGACGCCGGGACGACGGACGTGGTGGCCGACCTCCGCGACCGCCTCTGAATCGAGTTCCTGCTCCGGCCGGAGACGGGTCGAACGTCACCGGTTCGGATGGATGGTCGCGCGGTAGGCCTCGCCAGCGGCCTGCGCTTCGTAGGCGACCTCGGCCTCGTCGAGGCCGACGCGACAGTCGAACAGTTCGCGGTAAGGGAGGTCGTCGGCCGTCCGGTCGAGCAACGAGATAGCTGTCTCGAACTGGTTGGGCGGGTAGGCCAGACTTCCACGAATGGAGAGTTCCTCGTGGATGAGTTGTGAGGGGTCGACCTCGGCAGTCCCGTTGGACGCGTAGTGGCCCACCTCGACGATAGTACCGGCCTTCCGCGAGATGTCGATGGCCTGCTCGAACGCGCTCGGGTGTCCCACGGCCTCGATGACGACGTCCGGTCCGTCGCCGCTCGGCGTCAGTTCGTCGATGGCGTCGATGAAGGCGTCGTCCTCGTACTCGCTGATATCGACGGTGTGAGTCGCGCCGAACCGCTCGGCGAGGTCGAGACGTTCCTCGACCATGTCGACGGCGATGACCTGCCCGGCACCCGCGTGGTTCGCGGCCGCGGCCACGAACATCCCGATGGGGCCGGCACCCTGTACGACGACGGACTGGCCGATGCCGAACCCCTCGCGAATCCACGGAACTCCCGGTTGGTAGGCGAGGTCGAAGGCGTGGGTGGCGACGGAGAGCGGTTCGACAAGCGCACCGAGTTCCACGTCGAGGTCGTCGGGAAGGCGGAAGAAGTGTGCGTCCTCCTCGATGACGAAGTACTCGCTCATCCCGCCGTGGACGTGTGGCGCGTCATCGACGCCGCGAAAGCCGTACACCTTTCGGTCCGTGCACGCGAGCGGGTGAGCGGAGACGTGGTCGGTGTACCAGTCGTCGACGACGTTGATGCCGGGAACCACGGTAACCCCGTCACCCGGTTCGATGCGATTGCCCGCGGAGTCGGTCGTAACGTCTTCACCGATGGATTCGACGGTGCCGGCCAATTCGTGACCGGGCACGACCGGGAAGTCGAGGGCCAACCCGCCCTCCCGCATGTGAACGTCCGAGCCACAGATGCCGGTCAGTTCGACGCGCACGAGCAGTTCGCCGGACCCGATGTCGGGGACGTCGACCGTTCGAACGTCCATCTCACCGGATTCGTCCATGACGAGTGTTTGTGAATGCATCACACACAACCAGCGCAACGAGGTACAAATAGATTGGCGTGCATCTGAGTCGGCCGGAAACTAGACCGGGTTTCGGTCGGCTGTCGGACTCGCCGCGTTCGTCCCGATTTTCGGCAAGAATCGACCATCAGGTAAGAATTAACTCCCCGCATCCGCATGGTTTACCCATGTCATCATTCGGTGCGGAGGCGTTCGAGGGTGTGCTGTGCCCCCTCGTCACGCCCTACGCGGACGGCGACGTGGACGAGAGTGCGCTCGCGAGGTTGGTCGAACGAATCGACGACGCCGGGATGGACGGCCTCGTCCCGGCCGGAACGACCGGCGAATTCGCGAGCCTCTCCGACGACGAGTACCGAACCGTGCTGGAGACGACGGTCGATGCCGCCGACGGCACTCCGGTCCTCGCGGGCACCGCTGATACCACCGTCCCCGGCACGCTCGAACGGATCGAAATGGCGGCGGATGCGGGCGCTGACGCCGCCTTAATCGTCCTGCCGTACTTCCACGGGGCGAACGACCCGGCGGGCAACGAACGGTTCCTCTCGGCCATCGCTGACGACGCGTCGCTCCCTATATTCCTCTACAACATTCCGTCCTGTACCGGGCAGGAAATCGCCCCCGCCACCGTCGAAACCGTCGCCCGCCACCCGAACGTCCACGGACTGAAGGATTCGAGCGGCGACTTCAACTACTTCCTCGACGTCGCGGACCGCGTGCCCGACGACTTTCGACTCTTCCAAGGCTTCGACAGCTACGTCGTTCCGGGGATGCTCATGGGGTCTTCGGGCGGCATCAACGCGCTGTCGAACGCGATTCCGGAGACGTTCGTCGCCGCCCGCGACGCGGTGGCAGCGGGGGACGTAGAGCGGGCGCGGAAAATCGGCGCTGAGCGAATCGGGCCCCTCTTCCAGCAGTGCGTGACCCACGGCTTCGCGCCCGCGACGAAGGCCGCCATGGAGTCGCGGGGATGGCTGGAAACCGCCGCGGTTCGACCGCCCCTCGTCGAACTGGACGCTTGGGTCAAAGCGGAAATTGCGTCGGGCGTCGAACGCGTGCTCGATTCGGGCTGATCCGTCGTTCTCCCCGGCGGACGACGCCGGTCACGCGAGCGGATCGGACCGATACCGTTCGACTGCGTCCCGGTCGAGCGTCACCCCGAGGCCGGGGCGATCCGGTATCGTCACGCGGCCGTCCTCGACGGGGAAGGACTCCTCGGCCAGTTCCCAGCGGAGCGGCGAGTCCTCGACGCAGTATTCGAGCAACGGAGCGTTCCGGATGGCCGCGACGATTTGGAGGTTCGCCGCGACGACGAGTTCGGTGCTGTACCCGTGGGGATAGACCGGGATGCCGCGCTCGGCGGCGAGCGTCGCTATCTTCGCGAGATGCGTGATACCCCCGGACCGTGCGACGTCCGGTTGGACGCCGTCGGGTCGCGCCCGTCGGATGAACTCGCCGAAGCCGTAACTCGCGTACTCCTCCTCGCCGCCGACGATGCGAGTTCGACAGGACTCCCCGATGCGGGCGTAGCCGTCGAGGTTGTCGGCGGAAACCGGTTCTTCGACCCAGAACAGGTCGGCCGCCTCGTCCAGTTCGGTGACTGCTTTGACCGCGCCCTTCACGTCGTCGCGCCAGACCATGCCCGCGTCCACCATCAGGTCGACGTCCGGGCCGAGCGTTTCGCGGGCCGCTTCGACCAGTTCGCGGTCGTGAGCCCGGTTCCGTCCGAAGCCACCCCAGCCGAATTTGATGGCCGTGAACTCGTCGTCCAGTGCCCGCTCCGCCTCGCGGCGGACGGCGTCGGTGTCCGACGGGTCCTCCGGAAAGAGCGTGCTGGCGTACGCCCGCACCGAATCGCGGTACTTCCCGCCCAACAGTTGATACACCGGGCGGTCGACCACTTTCCCCATGACGTCCCAGAGCGCCGTGTCGATGCCGCTCATCGCCGTGAGGGCCGCGCCCTTGCGACCGTAGTAGTACGTCCGGTCGTACATCTCGTCCCACAGGACTTCCACGTCGAATGGGTCGCGCCCGACTACGACCTCCTTCAACCCCGCCGCCTTGTCGTGGGACGGCGGTGCGTTCACGATCGCGTCGACCACTGCGGGCGAGGAGTCGGCCTCTCCGACGCCGGTGATGCCTGCGTCGGTTTCCACTTCGATGATCGCCGCGTCCTGCGAACCGTCCGCCTTCGCGGCCTCGACGTCGGACAGGGAGAGCGTGTGCACTAGTACGTCCGTGATTTCCATGCCCTTCTCACGAACCAACCCCACCTAAATCCTGGTGCGGTGAGAACGTGAGGTCAGATGAAATCGCGGGCTACTAGTGGACGCGGCCGCCGAGTCGGTTCCCTTCGATGTACTCCCAGTCGTACTCGACGCCCAGACCCGGACCCTCCGGCACGGGGAACGTCCCGTCCGCGGCGACTTCGTCCATCGCGTCGGTGTACCCACCAGCGTAGACGGGTGCCTCGGCGTGTGGCGCTCCACACCCGGGGTGGACCAGACCGAGTTCGTAGTAGTTCGAGTTGCGCGTCGCGGCCAGACAGTGGCGTTGGGCGGGTCCGGAGAGGTGATACTCGACGTCGAGACCGAAACTCTCGGCGGCGCGCGCGATTTTCATCGCGCCCGTTATGCCGCCGTCCCACTCCGGGTCGGCGCGCACGAGGTCCGCCGAGTCGTTAGCCATCAGGTCGGCGTGGGATTCGAGTCCGCGCAGCATCTCACCCTGTAGCAGCGGCGTCTCCAAGGCGTCGGCGAGTTTTCGATGCGCGTGCATCGACGTGCCGCCGTCGCTGTACGGGTCCTCGTACCAGAAGAAGCTCTGCTCGTCGCACGCTTTGCCGACCGTCAGCGCGTCGGCCCACGTTTCGTACTCGCACACCGGATCCATCATCAGGTCCATTTCGTCCCCCACGCGCTCGCCCACCGCGCGGACGATTGCGACGTCGTCGGCGATGTCGCGACCGTCGAGGCCGCCCCACGGGTGAATCTTGTAGGCGGGATACCCCAGTTCGAGGCACTCCTCCGCGAAATCCGCGTACGCCGCCGGGGAATCCAAGCCGTCGTCGGGACTCCCGAAGTGGTCGAGGCGTACGCCGGGAGTTCGGCCCGGTAGGTGCCGAGGAGTTCGTGAATCGGCGCGTCGTAGTACTTCCCGGCGAAATCCCAGAGCGCGATGTCGATGGGACCCATTCCCATTCGGTCGTACTTACGGAGGGCGCGTTTCATTTCGCTCCAGAGTTTCTCACGCGCGAGCGGGTTCCGATCGACGAGGTAGTCCGCGACCATGTCGATTTGTGCGAACGCGGGTGGATTGCTTCCGACGTACTCGCCGGCGACGCCGGTATCCGTCTCGATGCGGACGGCGTACGTCGTCCGCTCCAGTTCCTTGCCGGGTTCGTACACCAGGTCGAATCCCTTCGGATTTCGCCGCACGTCGGGGAGTGAGTACGTGAACTCGAACGTCTCGATTTGGGTGATAGTTGGTGACATACAACGTAATTTCGTGAACGAGGCTTCAACGTTCGGGTACCCGTTTCAGATTTCGTACTCGGAACGCACGTCGGAACTGATCCGATAGCCGTGGCCGGGTTCCGTCGAGAGGACGATCCGTCCGTCGCGGACCTCCGGGGCGTTCTCGACCACATCCGTGACGTCGTACTCGGGGATGTATTCGACGAGCCATCCATTCGGGACGGCGGCGACGACGTGAGCGACGATCGGATAGTAGATGTGCGGTGCGAGCGGGACGCCCGAGCGCTCCGCGAGCGTCGCCACGTCGAGCATCCCCGAAATCCCTCCGGCCCTGATCAAGTCGGGTTGTGCCACCGATATCCCACCCGTATCGAGGAGTCGGTGGAAGCGCTCCGGTCGGTAGAACATCTCGCCGCCCGCGACGGCGGGCGATATGGCGTCCGCCACCCGTCTAAAGCCGGGTTCGTCGAACTCCGAGATCGGTTCCTCGACCCAGTCGACGTCGAACTCGGTGAGTGTGGTGGCGACACGAATCGCCTCGGCGACCGTCCACGCCTGATTGGCATCGACGAACAGGGCGGCGTCGGGACCGATGGCATCCCGAACCGCTTCGACGCGAACCACGTCCTCGGCTAGCGACCCGCCGCCCACCTTCGTTTTGAACGCGGTGAAGCCCGAATCGGCGTACGGACCGTGGAGGTCCGCGAGTTCGTCCGGACCGTAATCGGCGTCCATGCGCGAGCAGTACGCCTGAACCTCGCGCTCGTTCCCGCCGAGAAAACGGTAGAGCGGTTCGCCCGCGGCCTGTGCCTTGAGGTCCCACAACGCGACGTCGATGGCAGCTCTCGGGTGGGCGGACATGCCGAGTTCGCCCGGATAGTAGAGCGTTCGGCCGCGCATCTCCTCGCGGAGGGCCGCCGTCTCGAACGGGTTACGCCCGACGAGAAGGTCGACGAATGTCTCCTCCAGATAGTGGCGAAAGGTTTCCTCGGCGCGCCACGTTCCGAACCACCCCGTGCCGGTCAGTCCTTCGTCGGTTTCGAGTTCGACGACGACCCAGTATCGCTCGGAGACCGACGAACGGGAATCCCCGATGGGTCGGTCGAGCGGAACCCGCATCACGTACGTCTCGACGTCGATGATTTCCATGCCACCCATCCGCGCGCCAACAGCATAGCGTTTCGTGGATCGGACGGGCGTCGCGTCACGTCTATTTTTCCGCTACCTCGACCCCAAGTTATTCACCGTTTCCACGCCACACGGGAGTATGGCTGACGACTACAGTCTGACCCGAATCGACGACCTCGAACCCGAACCGTCGGCTAGCTCGGGAACCATGCACGTGAACCTCGTGGAAGAACTCGGTTGTACCGAGATGCGCCCGAAGGTGTGGTACCTCTCGGAGGGCGACGCGATGAGCTTCCACCGACAGAACGAACAAGAGGAGTTCTACCTCGTCCTCGAAGGGCCGGGACGCATTCGTATCGGCGACGAAACGCACACCGTCGAGGCCGGGACCGCCCTCCGTATCCCGCCGGAAACCCGCCGACAAATCAAGAACGACGGCGACGGCGGCGACGGCGACCACGTCTGGTTGGTCGTCGGTGCGCCGCCCGTACCCGACGACGGCCGTTCCGCCGAGGACTGATAGGCGATGCCGACCGGATCCGTGGCGTGACGGTGCGGCGAGGGAGTGCCGCCACGGCTAGCTATTTGGTACCGTGGAACGATGGTAGGACGATGGAGATAACGGACGTCAGGGTCGTCCCGCTTTCGGACCCCGTTCCGGAGGAGAAACGGCACCGGACCGACCTCGGAACGAAGGTAAAGAGCGACGCGGCGCTCGTGCTCGTCGAGACGGACGACCACACCGGAATCGGTGCCTCGCTCGGCAGTCCACCCGTGGTGAAGGCTGTCGTCGAGAACGAACTCGCACCACTTCTGGTCGGCGAGGACCCGCTCTACACCGGTCGGCTCTGGGAGAAGATGTACGCCGGGTCCCGATGGAAGCCGTCGCTCGAACGAGGATACTCGCAACCGCGCGAGGACCGACGCGGGGTCACCATGGAGGCGATTTCGGGGGTCGACATCGCGCTCTGGGACCTCAAGGGAAAACTGCTCGACCAGCCCGTCTACAAGTTGCTTGGTGCGGTCCGGGATTCGATCCGAGGCTACGCCAGCGGCGGGTGGGCACCGGGCGAGGCGGCCGAGGCCGAACTCCGCGGCTACGTCGAGCAGGGATTCGACGCCGCGAAGATGCGGGTGGTCGGCGGGGACGGCTTCGCCATCGAGAACACGGTGGCGCGAGTCGAAGCGGCGCACCGCGGCGTCGGCGACGCAGACCTCATGGTCGACGCACACGGTTCGCTCGACGTTTCGACCGCAATTCGACTCGCTCGGCATCTGGAAGCGTTCGACCTCTCGTGGTTCGAGGAACCGGTCTCTCCCGACGACCACGCCGGGTCGGCGCGGGTGCGCGACGCCACCGAGATACCCATCGCGACCGGCGAACGCGAGTTCACTCGCTTTGATTTCCGGTCTCTGTTCGACCACGACGCTCTCGACATCGCCCAACCCGACTTGGCGCGGTCCGGCGGCATCACCGAAACCGTCCGTATCGCCGCGATGGCCTCCGCTCGGGGACTCAGGGTCGCACCACACGCGTGGGGAAGCGGCGTCCTCTTCGCCGCGAGCATTCACGCCGCGATGGCGATACCCAACTGCCACCTGCTCGAAGTGAGTATGGCGCACATGCCGATGTTGTTCGAACTGTTCACCGAGGAGTTCGACGTCCGTAACGGGCGGGTCTACGCGCCAGACCGCCCCGGCCTCGGATTCACGCTCCGCGACGACGTTCGGGAGCGCTTCGAATACCAGCCCGGACCGGAGTACGTCTTCTGAACCGAAGTCGGACGCGTTCGTTCGTTCGCACTACTCGTACACGCGCCCGCCGAGGCGGTTCTCCTGGATAAACTCCCAGTCGTACTCGATGCCGAGGCCCGGACCGTCCGGCACGGGCACTGTCCCCTCCGAATCGATACTGTCGAGTTGGTCGGCGTAGTCGCCGAGGTAGACCGGCGGTTGCGTGTTCTCGCACTTCGGCCCGACGAGCGCCATCTCGTAGTAGTTGGCGTTCCGAGTGGCGGCGATGCAGTGGCGATGGGCGGGACCCGGCGCGTGAAACTCGACGTCGAGGCCGAAGCTCTCGGCGGCGTGCGCGATTTTCATCGCGCCCGTGATACCGGCATCGTACTCCGGGTCGGCGCGCACGAGGTCCGTCGCGCCGTTCGCCACGAAGTCCGTGTGTGACTCCAACCCCCGGACGTGTTCGGTCTGTAAAATCGGGGTGTCGAGTTTCTCGGAGAGTTTTCGGTGGGCGTGTTGACTGATACCCGCGTCGCTGAACGGGTCCTCGTACCAGAAGAATCCTTGTTCGTCACACGCCTTTCCCACCTTCAGGGCGTCACTCCACGTCTCCAGTTCGCAGGCGGGGTCTATCATGAGGTCCATCTCGTCGCCGACCCGTTCTCCGACTGCGTGAACGGTTTCGACCGTTTTCTCTACATCCAGCCAATCGCCGCCCCAATCGTGTATCTTGTAGGCCGGATAGCCCATCTCCAAACACTCCTCGGCGAAATCCGCGTACGCCTCCGGGGAGTCGAGTCCGCCGTTTTGGTCCCCCTGATAGGTCGAGGCGTACGTTGGAAGCCGTTCTCGGTAGGTACCGAGGAGTTCGTGAATCGGTGCGTCGTAGTACTTCCCGGCGAAATCCCAGAGTGCGATGTCTATCGGTCCGATTCCCATCCGGTCGTACTTGCGGAGCGCCCGCTTGACCTTGTTCCAGTGGTGTTCCCGGTGAAGCGGGTTCTTTCCGATGAGATAGTCGGCGAACATGTGAATCTGGGCGAACGCAGGCGAGTTGCCGCCGACGTATTCGCCCGTGATTCCCTCGTCAGTGTGGACCTTCAGGCCGAACAGTTTGCGTTCGATGGCTCCACCGGGCTCGTAGACGAGGCTGAATCCGCCCTCGCTGTAGCCGACGTCTTCGACGGGGTAGCTGAATTCGGTACTCTCGATTCGTGTGATGGACGGTGCCATAGTTCATGCCATGAAGACCAGGAACAAGAAGGCTAGTAACGCAGCAATCTCGGCAGTGACCGCCTCCGTTATTGGGACCACCGGAAGGCCGGACAGGACCCAAACCGGGTCGCTACCCGATAAATTTAGTAGTGTGTTCCGGTATCAACACGTATGAAGGTAGCCGTTATCGGCGGTGCCGGCACTATCGGTGCCACGACCGCATATACGCTCACGCTTCTCGCCCCCGACGCCGACGTGACGCTCGTGGACACACAGGACGACGCGGCCGAGGGCCACGCAATCGACATCCGGACGAGCCTCGGCCACGGTTCACATCCGGCCGGCGCGATGGGACCGACCGGAAGCGGAACCGTCACGGCCGCGGGTCCCGGTTCCGAGGCCGTCGCCGACGCCGACTGCATCGTCGTGGCCGCGAGCATCCCTCGCCCCGACGACAGTGCCAAACGCGGAGGGCGGCTCTCCTTCTTGGAGCGTAACGGGGAGTTAGTCGACGACATCGCCTCGTGGATGGGGCCGGTCGAACCGCGACCCGTCGTCACCGTGACGAATCCGCTCGACCCCATCAATCATCGGATGTGGCGAGCGCTCGGATGGGACCGACGCTACTGCATCGGCTACGCGCTCTCCGAGACCGCCCGTCTCGCCGACCAAGTGGCCCGTCACGCCGATGTCCGCCCGTCAGACGTCACCTGTTACACGATGGGACAACACGGCGAACACCTCGTCCCGCTCTTCTCCCAAACGACCGTGGACGGCGAGCCGATTACGCTCCCGCCGGACGAACGCGAGCGAATCTCGGAAGCCGTCAAGGACGTCCCATACGACATCATGTCCCTCCGTGGTTCCGAGGAGACGTCTCGATGGGTCACCGCCCGCGGCGTCGCCTCGCTCGTCGCGTCCATGCTCGACGGTGGTCCGGACGAACCGGTCTGTTGTTCGGTACCCCTCGACGGCGAGTACGGGTACCACGACCTGTCGCTCTCAGTTCCCGTCCGACTCTCGGAGGACGGTGTCGAGGAGATCGTCGAATGGGAACTCTCGTCGGTCGAACGCACCGCCCTCGACGAGGCCGCCGAGGCGGTCGGCGAACTCTGTCGATGAAGGAGTCTTGCTCGGGGTCGAGCGGTTCTACCCGGCCCTCGTGGAGGTTTCGTCGAATCCGAGTTCATTCCCCCTGAGTGCCACGTGCTCGCCGGTTTCGAACCGCCGTCGTGGCCACTTCGATGGCGTCCTCCATGCTCCGAGGGGAGGCGATACCCTCCCCGGCGATGTCGAAGGCGGTGCCGTGGTCGACGCTCGTCCGAACGATGGGAAGCCCGACGGTCATGTTGACCCCGCTGACCTCGCCGCCCTCGCTGAACCCGAGCATCTTGATCGGGATGTGGCCCTCGTCGTGGTACATCGAAACGACGCAGTCGTACGCCCCGCGAGCGGCCTGAACGTAAATCGTGTCGGGCGACTCGGGACCTTCGACGTCGATACCCTCCTCGCGTGCGTTGCTGACCGCGGGTTCGATTTCGGACCGTTCCTCGTCCCCGAGAAGTCCACCGTCGCTCGCGTGCGGGTTCAACCCCGCGACGGCGATACGCGGTTCCGAAAGACCGAGGTCGAGGAGTCCCTCCCGTGTGACCCGAATGGTGTCGAGGACGTTCTCCGTGGTCACGAGGTCACAGGCCTCCCGGAGCGGGACGTGAGTGCTGACATGTGTGACGCGGAGGTCCCCCTCGACGAGCATCATCGAGTAATCCTCGACGCCGGTTCGGCTCGCGAGCAGTCCCGTGTGACCGGCGTGTTCGCTACCCGCCATGCGCGTCGCCTGCTTGTTTATCGGGGCGGTGACGATGCCGTCCACGTCTCCGTCGACGGCGAGGTCTATCGCACGTTCGACGTACGCCAAACTCGCGGTCCCGTACCCCTCCCGAAGGTCTCCCCACTCGTGGTCCTCGACGAGGTTCAGGTCAAGGACGTCTAGCGTCCCGACTTCGAAGCGGGCCTCGGCCACGTCGGATACGGCCCGCACATCGACGTCGACGTCCGTGATTTCGACGGCGTTTTCGACGACATCGGCGTCACCGACCACCAGCAGGTCGGCGTTTTCGTGTCCCGCATCGTACCCTCCGACAATCACTTCCGCACCGACACCCGCTGGGTCGCCCATCGTCACTGCTAAGAGCGGTTTTCCATCCATTGCCGGACGATTGTAGTGCGTACGCTTTACCTTTTCCCGTCGGTCAGTCGTCGAATCCGAACGCGAAATCGCCATCGTCGTCGAACGCGAAGTCTCGGTAGTCCCCGACGTCGATGGCATCGCGCTCCGCGAGTTCCCGCGCGACGGGTTCCGAGACGTACAGTTCGTCGGGTTCGAGGGTGTTTCTGATGTACCCGACGCGGAGGTCGGCGGGGTCCCGAACGCCGGTCATCGAATAGGCGAGCAACATCGCCGTGCGGTCCGACGGGGAGATTATCGGCATGAAGGCGCGTGACGGTTCGCCGCTCGTCACCGTGTTCAGGTAGGTGTCGGTGAGGTTCACCGACGCGATGACGTCCTCGTGGACGAAGTCGGCCAATCCCATTCCGATACCGTTCCCGTGGGAGGCGGGCGTGATACCGCGGAGGTAAATCCGTCGAACGTCCGGTTTCTCGGGTTCTTCCTCGTCGAGGAAGTTGTATCGACCGATGACGTTGGTGTCCATGCCGGTCCCTGAAACGTCCTTGCCGATTTCGTCCACGATGAGGACGTCGAGTCGGTCGACGGGAAGCCCCGGAAAGAGTCGTTTGGAGCGTTCGAGGAGTTCGGGTTCGCGGTCGGGGATGTCCTCGACTGCGACACCTTCGATGTGTGCGGCGCGGTCCCGGGCGTTTTCCACGAGGGCGAGGCCTCCGACGACGGGAACGTGCTCGAATATGATGTCAGCGCGTTCCTGAATGACGGTGTCGAGGCCACGGTCGATGGCGGCGTTGTGCATCTCCTCCGCACCGCGTTGTTTTCCGAGGCCGACCACGGCCATCTTCGTCAACCCCGATTCGACCTCGTTCCGGAAGTCCGTGTGCAACTTCACGCGGTTCGCGACCAATACGGCGTCGGCGGCGAGTGCGACGGTCGAGACAGGAACGGGGCGGCCGACGGCGTCCTCGGCCACGGACTCGACGGCCATGGAATCGCGTATCTCACAGCCGAGTCGGTCCTCCGTGATTCCGTACTCTTCGAGGACGCCGCGTTGGCCCTCGGGGGTCGCCCCGCCGTGGCTTCCCATCGCTGGGAACACGAACGGTTCGAAGCCGCGGTCCTGCAGTTCGGCGACGGCCGCTTCGACGAGTTCCGGCATGTCGTGGATACCCCGACTCCCCGCCGTGATAGCCACCTCCGAACCCGCGGACAGTTCGTCGAAGGCGGGAATATCGTCGACTGCCTCGCGCGTGGCCGCCGTCACGTCGTCCACCTGCGGAGGTTCCCTGTGGCGTTCCGCGAAGGCGAACCGCGGAAACGCCTCGATGTCGATATCGTTGACGTCCTCCAGCGTCTCGGTGTCGGGTATCTCCAGTTCCGTCATGTCCATACGTCCACGCAGTATGCGCTTAGTTCTGTCCCCGTTCCGACCGGCTACCGTGCAAATAACCGGTCGTATTCGACCGTTTGGCAAACCATTATGTATGTGTGGTCATGCATTCTCTTCGTCTACCATGAATTATGAAATGAACGGAAACGTGGCCCTCGTTACCGCGTCGAGTAGCGGGCTTGGAAAGGCGTCAGCGAAGGCGCTCGCGAGGGAAGGTGCGAACGTCGTCATCAACGGACGAAGCGAGGACCGTCTCGCGGAGGCAAAAGCGGACGTCGAATCCGTCGCCGCCGGGAGCGTTCTCGCCGTCCAAGGCGACCTCACGAACCCCGACGAAATCGACAACCTCGTCGAACGGACGGTCGAGGAGTTCGGCGGAATCGACCACCTCGTGACAAACGCAGGCGGTCCGCCGAGTGGCGCTTTCATGGAGATGGACGACCACGACTGGTACGACGCGTTCGACCTGCTCGTGATGAGCGTCGTCCGTCTCGTCCGCGAAGCGGCCCCGTATCTCCGTGAAGACGGCGGCGGCACCATCGTCACCATCACCTCCCGGAGCGTCAAGGAAGCGATACCGTCGCTCGTCCTCTCGAACGCCGTCCGTATGGGCGTCATCGGCCTCGAAAAGACGCTCTCGAAAGAACTCGCACCGGAGGTGCGGTCGAACGCAGTTCTCCCCGCGCCGCACGAGACTGCCCGGCAACAGGAACTCATCCAGGCGGCCGTGGACAGGGGAGAATACGAGAGCTACGAGGAAGGACTCGAAACGAAGGGCGACATCAACCCGCTCGGGCGTATCGGCGACCCGATGGAACTCGGAGACCTCGTCGCGTATCTGTCGTCCGAGCAGTCGAGTTTCCTCAACGGGGTCGCCATCCCCGTCGACGGCGGACAGGGCGCGTCCAACCTCTAATTACATGACACGACTTGCACGAACCATCGACGGCAGGCCACTGCTCGGCGACGAGGACGGGTTCGTCCCGCTCTCGTCCGCCGACCCGTCACTGACGACCATCCGGGACGCGCTTCCGCTGGCGGCCTTGGGCGCACTCCCGTCGCCCGACGAGGCGGCGGCGAGTCGCGTTTCAGCGGAGGACCTCGCGTTCGCCGCGCCGCTCGAACGACCGGGGAAGCTCTGGGGAATCGGGCTGAATTACGCCGACCACGCGTCCGACCTGGACGAGGACAGTCCGACGGAACCCGCGAGTTTCATGAAACCGTCCACGGCGGCCACCGGTCCCGGCGGACCGATTCGACTCCCGTCGCGCGACATCACGGACCGCGTGACCGCCGAGGCCGAACTCGCGCTCGTCATCGGACGAACGTGTTCCGACGTCGACGAAGCCGACGTCGACGACGTCATCGCCGGCTACGTCCCGGTCATCGATATGACGGCTGAAGACATCTTGGAACGGAACCCGCGATTTTTGACGCGCGCGAAGAGTTTCGACTCCTTCCTCGTGTTCGGCCCTTCGATGGTGACCCCCGACGAGGTTGGCCCGCTCGGGGAACTGTCGGTCAGAACCGTGGTCAACGGTGCGGTCGCCGCCGAGAACGAGATTCGGAACATGATGACGTCGCCACGTGAACTCGTGTCGTTCCACTCGAACGTCATGACGCTCGAACCCGGAGACGTCATCTCGACCGGAACGCCGGGAGCGAAGCATATCGTTTTCGGTGATAGGGTGAGGGCCGAAGTCGAACGCGTCGGAACCGTCGAGGCGGACGTCGTCGGATGACCAACAATTGACCGACCGCTGCTCGAAACGTTTTGAACAGTGATTGTGGAAGCGACTCGCGTCTATTCTGGAATACTCCGCTCCGTCTGCTGGTCGGTCGCACTCGAAGGCGAGTACGGACGACCGCCGAAGCGCTCGGCCGTCCGAAATCGTCAGTCGCAAGTCACTCGTCGGTGTGTCCCCCTTTCCCGGCCATCATTTCGAGGACTTGCATTACGCCCGAGTTGTCGTCGCGACCCATATCGTTCTGGACCATCGTCTTGTACAGTTCGTGGGCCATCCCGGTCTGTGGCATGGGAGCGCCGAACGTCTCCCCGGCGTCAGTGGCAATTCTGAGGTCTTTGTACTGGTATTCAGCGAAGAACCCCGGTTCGAATGTCCCTTGAATCATGTTCGGAGCGCGGTTGTCGAGCGTCCAACAGCCTGCAGCGCCGCCACTGATGGCGTCCACGACGGCCTCGAGGTTAGCACCCGCCTGGTCCGCAAACACTAACGCCTCGCTCACACCCACCATCTGGGCTGCAACGACGATCTGGTTCGCCGCTTTCGTCGTCTGGCCGGCGCCACTCGGCCCGCAGTGATTGATAGTCTCGCCTTCGACCTCGAGGAGAGCCATATGCTCGTCCAGTACGCCCTCGTCGCCGCCGACCATGATCGAGAGACTGCCATCGATTGCGCCCTTCTCGCCGCCCGAAATAGGCGCATCGAGCATCGTCACGCCCATCTCCGCGAGATCCGTGGCGATGGATTCGGCGACCGTGGGAGCGATGGTGGAGTGGTCGATGACCGTCATGCCCTCACTCAGACCATCGATTATCGGGGAATCCTCGTCCTCGTTGCCCAGCACGACTTGTTCGACGTCGGGCGAGTCGGGCAGACACAAGAGCACGACATCGCTTGCTTCGGCGACGCCTGCTGGGGAACCACCGTCCGTTCCACCATATCGGACGAGTTCTTCAGTAGGCCCGTTCGAGCGGTTGTGGCCGATAACGGGGAAACCGGCGTCGAGCAGGTTCTTCGCCATCGGTAGTCCCATGATCCCAAGTCCAACGAATCCTATCGTCTTTTTCGACATACTGAGTAGCGTATGTACCGCGATACAAAATGCATTTGCCAAATGCAAGTGACATTTCCTGCAAACCCGTGAAGGATACTTCACAGACTCGAATTGACACCTAGTGCCGGGACCGAACGCGTGGATGGCGTTAGTACGGGCGTGTTAGATATCTATCGGCTGTGTTTTCATCGTCAGAAAGGTTTTACACTGGGGAGAGAAAGTATAACACACTCCCCCATGAAAATCGCCGAAGTCGAGAGCTTTGCCGTATCGATACCGTTGAAAGAACCCGTCGCCTTCGCGACTCGCGTGGTCGAAGAACGAGACCACGCTATCGTGTACGTCCGAACGGAGGACGGCACCGAAGGTGTCGGATACACGCTCGGATATGGCGGTGCTGACGTCGTCGCACAGGCCGTCGAGAGCGTCCTCGCACCGATGGTCGAAGGGGAAGACCCCCGCGATACATCGCGCCTCTGGCGCGAGATGTTCGACGGCACGGTCCAGATCGGCCGCAAGGGTGTGATGGTCAGGGCGATCTCCTGTATCGACACCGCGCTCTGGGACATCAAGGCGAAAGCGGCCGGAATGCCCCTGTACAAACTGCTCGGTGGACACGCGGACGAGGTTCCGGCGTACGCCAGCGGGGGCTACTACCGCGAGGGAAAGGGGCTCGACGGGCTCCGTGAGGAGATGGAAACGTACGTCGACCGGGGCCACGACGTCGTCAAGATGAAAGTGGGCCGAAAATCCATCGAGGAGGAAGTAGAGCGAGTCCGCGTCGCACGCGAAGCCATCGGCCCGAATCGGACGCTTCTCATGGATGCGAACGGGAAGTGGAAGAACAAACAGGAGGCCGTCCGTGCCTGCCGGAAGTTCGCGGAGTACGACCCGTACTTCATCGAGGAACCGGTGATGCCCGACAGCCTCGACCTCTACGGAGAAGTCAACGACGCACTCGACTACGCCGTCGCTGGCGGGGAACTCGAGTTCAGCCGGTACGGTTTCACCGACCTCCTCCGCGAGGGTGCCGTCGAAGTCGTCCAACCGGACGTCTCGGTGGTCGGTGGAGTGACCGAGTGGATGCGCGTCGCCAATATGGCCGCATGCCACGACATCCCGGTTGCCCCGCATTACAACTGGGACCTTCACATTCAACTGCTCGCCGCCATCGAGAACGGACTCTGGATAGAGTACTTCTATCGTGACTCGGACGTAAAGGCGTTCGATGACGTGTTGGAACACCCGATTGAACCCGAAAACGGCATGATTCAACTCCCCCAGCGTCCCGGCCACGGTGTCGAACTCGATAGGGACGCTCTAGAGCAGTATCGTCTCGACTGACTGCGACGACTGTTCACCTGCGACGCGTTCCCGTCCGGAGGCGAATTTCACCCGATTCACTCCTCACGAGCCGCCGTGATAGCCACCAATCCCGGATAGTCGGTGTCAACGTTTGCAGAGACAAACGATGGAACGGCCCTTCGTCCGGCGTCTCACGCCGATGACGGTACATCTGTCGTTCGTCGGGTCGGGATGCCACGTATCGGGGATAATGGTACGTCTCTCCAGCAATCCGTTCTGGATATTAGAACAGAATTCTGATTGGGGAACGCCGATAACCGACCGCTGAACCGCAGTATCGATTGCTGATGGGGGGACGATCGATTGCCTTGATTCGATGGATAATTCCTCTCAAAACAAGCCATATGTTCGAAGAACCATTCGTAAACGCGACAACCGCATACTATCGGCACATGGATAGACGGTCCACATCGGTAGGAACGACCTCATTTGATATTGACGACTGATTTCTGTTCATTCGGTGTTTTGACGACACTCAGGGGATATTTCATTCGATTCTCGAGTTGTCGAATCGCGCTCTCGATGACAAACATTCGATTCTGTAATAGAAAATAAAGTATTTCACGATTATCCGAACGTTCTCCCCTCAGATGTCGCTCCGGGAAAATTGTCGAGCCGTGACGTCCATTACAACAATAGTGCTGTAATCGTTCAGTCGGTCGCGGAAGTGGTCGCCAGTTGGCTAAATCACCCATCACCGACACTATCGAGCCGTCTCCGCTTCTGTCGCGTACCCTCGACCGTTCGATCGTCCGAAAACGTAGGTTTCGGATGCGAGCGGTGAAATCAATTCTACATACCACCTTTCGGATGGGTCTCCAATCCCCTTTCGATTCGCTTCTTTCCATATAGGTTCTGTAATGTAGAATCCGTTGTTGGCGTGTTTCGAGACCTCCGCTCGGCGTGCGCACGGACAAACTCGTCCTCCCCGCTGGTGAATCGACGATAGCTCCACAATGCGGGACGTATCGAGAACCACCCGATAGCGCGTTTCATGACATGATCCACTTCGCACTCCGAGTGAGACAATCAGCTTATCCTTCGTTCTGTCGCGTTCTGGTACCCGGAACGTTGGTAGTTTCTGCCATTTCTACATTTTTGTGCCCGCCATTACCGTCACTGCGGCACCAACGTTCTCGCGTTTAGTAAGCGATTGCTACCATCATCGTGCTGGACCGATTCCTGAAACGTTTCATCGAAACCGTTATGTCGGGTCGGCCGCAGACGGCGCATATCGAGAGTCCCCCCGCGAAGAGGCCCAAACGAGGGACCGACGGTACGGTTTAGATTTCGGTTACGCGTTCGTGCCTGTCGTCGACTGCGGCGGCGTCCTCGGGGAGCAGTGCGGCGACGAGGTAGCCCGCGGATTCGCTGAAGTAGTCGATGAGGGCCGCGATGCGGTCCGAATCGATGGCTTCGAGCGAGTCGAGGAGGATGAACGGAACGATGTCGTACACCTCGTGGACGAGGTAGCCAGCGAGGGCGAAGACGAGGCCGGTCACTTCCCGCTCGCTTTCACTGAGGTGGTCGATGGTGTCCTCGTAAGTCGTCCCCGAATCCGTGCTTCGAATCACGTGGAGGTCGAACACGCTCTTCGTCGATTTTCGGCGTCCCTCTCGAACCTCCCGTTTGGTTCGGTCGATCCAGATGCGTTCGAGGTTCTCGTAGTCGAGCAGGTCGAGAACGGTCGCCATGTGTTCGTTGAACTGTTCGACCGCTTGCGTTTCGATCTGTTCGATGCGAGTACGGAGGTCCGCCAGTTCGTCGCTGATCTCCTCCCGTCGGGATTCGATTTCCTCTCGGTCGCCGACCCGTGACTCGATGTCCGTGATTTCGTCTTCGACCGCTTCGAGGTCGGATTCGAGTCGGCCGAGTTCGAACTCTATCTGATTCGCTTCCCTGTGGAGGTCCAAGACGTCACTGTACTCCTCCTGTTCGAGTTCCTCGACCGCTTCCTCGAGGGTTTCGACGTCGTCCGTGAGGGCCGTCCGCGTCTCCCGAAGGTCGTCGAGACGGGCTTTTCGGTCCTCGATTTCGGATTCGAGTTGACGACGTCGCTGCTCTGCCTGTTCGCGCTGACGCCGTGTCGCTTCCAACTCACTCTTTTCCTCGCGGAGGTCAGAAATCTCGCCGTCGAGCGAGTTGCGCTCCGAGAGCTTTTCCTTGCGGAGGTCGCGAAGCCGTTCGATGGTACCCTCGATGGTTTGCTCTTCGACCTCCGTTCCGCACGTCCAGCAGACGACCGTTTTCGTGTCGTCCACGAGTTGGTCGGTGATGGAGTCGTCGGAGTGCGACTCGTGACCGTCGCCCGACTGCAGTGCAGCGAGTAGTTCGGGACTCGTCCCTTCGAGCATCTCCTCGTTGAACTGAATGACCGTCTGAAGTTCCGTCATGGTCGAGTCCAACCGTTGTTTCTCCTCCCGTCGCTTTCGAATCTGTTCCGTTATCGCCGACAGTTTCTCCTCGGAGACTTCGGTACCGTCGTCGTCGGCGTCTTCGAGGGAGTCCATTTCGTCTTCGACCGCTTCGATGCTCTCTTCTTCCGTAGTGATGTCGTAGCGAACGTCCTCGAGGCGCGAGCGAGTTTGACTCAGTTCGTCCAGTTTCTCGTCGAGTTCGGCCTTCTCGGACTTCGATTCACCGATATCTCCGTCTGCTTCTTCCAGTTCGGCCTCCTTCTCCGCAAGTTCGGTCCGTTTCTCCTCGATATCGTTCTGGAGTTGGGTTCGTTTCTCCTCGAGACCGGGCAGCTGCTGTTTGAGCGAGTCGAGCTCGGACAGTTCGTCGTCGAGCTGCTGCCGTTCGCGTTTCAACTGTTCGATTTCGGCCTGAATCGCGTCGGTGTCGACGGGCCGCATGATGAGGTCCCGGAGGTCATCCCCACGTGCGACGGCGCGGCGGGCCTCGTTCGATTCCAAAAGAAACGCGAACAGGTCGGCTAATTCCGGGTCTTCGAGATACGGGTCGCCCCCCATCGAGACCGTTCCGTTCTGTCGCTGTAACGTCCTCGTGTACGTTTCGTCACCGAACGTCAGTTCGGCCCGTCCCTCCTTCGCATCCCCTTTCAGCGACGACTGGTCGCTCCCGAGCGTCGCCATTATCGCTTGGAGCAAGGACGTTCGGTTCGTCGCATTGCGGCCGGTAAGGGCGGTCACACCCGGGGAAAAGCTGACTTCCGTTTCGTCGATACCGCCGATGTTATGGACGCTCAGATTCACCTGATTCAGCGCCTGATCCGATAGTTGCATATGAACCCGTTACGGCTCCTCCAATATAAGTGGTTCAGATTTCTTGTAAGAGTATTACAGTACTATCCCTGTAACGATGCTGAGAATCGTTGGGGCGGGAGTTCTGGGAAGTGTTATCATCCAGAGTTCGGGCGGGCATCACCTGCCATCCAGTCGGATTTCGTCCACCGAGTACGAGCGACCATACGCGCTCGACGCCGCGAAAATCGAGGAGTAGCGCAATTCAGTATACGCGCCGAGGCGTGACTAGTTTAGGCTGCTCGCCACCGTATAGGGGGCAATGACCGCCACTGCCAACAAACGGTCCGCTCGGGTCGAAACACGAATGAAAGCCGTCACGGCAACGAGATACGGCTCCCCCGACGTCCTCCGAGTCACGGAGGTACCAAAACCGACGCCAGCGGACGACGAGGTACTGATTCGAGTGTATGCGACGACGGTCGGGCCGTCCGACACCGCCTTCCGAAGCGGCGAGCCGTTCCCGATGCGGTTGTTCAGCGGTCTCAGGAAACCGAAATCCATTCCGGGAGACGTGTTGGCCGGGAAAATCGAGATAATCGGAACGGACGTCGCCCGATTCGCCGAGGGCAACCACGTGTTCGGAACGACCGCCCCCGATAGTGGAGCGCATGCCGAATACGTCTGCCTCCTCGAGGAGGGCGCGCTGGCAGCGAAACCACTGGGAATGACCGACGGCGAAGCCGCCGCCGTCAGCGATGGCGCACTCACGGCCACAGGATTCCTCACGGACACGGCAGATATCCAGCCCGGTCAGTCGATTCTCATCAACGGTGCGTCCGGGTCAATTGGGACCTTCGCCGTCCAACTCGCCAACCACTTTGGAGCAGAGGTCACCGGTGTCTGCAGTACCGCCAACGTGGACCTCGTGAAGTCGCTCGGTGCGGAGACGGTCATCGACTACACGCAGGAGGACTTTACCAACGCGGGACGACGGTACGATATCATATTCGATGCGGTGGGAAAGCGTTCCTATTCGGAGTGCAAGGGCTCGCTCGCGCCGAATGGGATGTATCTGACGACGGTGCCATCAGCGAGAATTCTCTTCCAGATGGGACGGACGAAGCTGTTCGGCGACAAGAGGGCCGTCTTCGCGGCCACCGGGTTGAAACCGCCGAGCGAAAAAGCCGCTCATCTCCGATTCCTCGGACGGCTCTTCGAAGCGGGCGAGATACGCACGGTTATCGACAGACGCTACCCGCTCGAAGATATCGCCGAGGCTCACAGATACGTCGATACGGGACACAAGACGGGAAACGTCATCGTCACGATGGAAGACCAATGAAACAACCGTCCGACTAACGGTGATACTCACGGCGAGCAACCAACCAATCTCGTACCTCTTATCATCGACCGACGTATCCGACCCGCTCGCTAGCGTCCGGATGAAAGTGGCGAGTAACGAGGATCCATATAGCGCCATATGATTTAACCATGGTTGGCAGTACATTCTTGCGAGAGGAGAGCGACAGGTGATTCGGACGCGTAGAATCAGGGACCGCGCCGACGATCAGCGATTATCTCCACGAGTCGTTCGGGGTCTTCCGCTGCAAGCGTGAGGACGGCGTCGTGAATTTCACGTTTCTCTTCGTCGCGGATACCCTGTCGTCGAAGCTCCGGGACGACCGAAATCCCGATTGCATCCTCGAATTCGTCCCACGTCTCGCCTCGGGCGTACAGCGGACGCTGTCGAACCTCCGAATATTCGAACGACGGACCGGAAACCTCCGCGGACTCGGTTTCGGACGCTTCCGACGGCTGTGACGTCTCGACGGGGGAGGTCTCCGCGGATTGTGTCGAATCGGTCGGGGATTCCGTGGACGCTTCAGGTGATGGGTCCGACGGTTCCTGCGTCGCGTCGTCCTCTTCGACGGCACCCAGATCGTCGAACGGATTCGCGTCAGTCATCGCTCGACCCCTCCATTTGCGACGATAGACGCTAACTCCTCGAAGTTCTCCAGTTGGCTGTTTTCGGGGTCGTAGTCTAGCAAGGGTTGGTGTTCCTTCAGCGATTTCGAAAGCGATGCGCTGTATCGGATACCGGGCTTTGGCGGTTGGAGTTCGCCGTCGTCGATGGCGTCGAATTGATCGGCCGTAATCCGAGCGAAGTTCGGGACTTTCCCTTCCGTCGCTTCAGCCGTGTTCAAGTTTTCGAGCAGTTCCCGGTCTTCGGTCCGTTGGTCGATTCGCTCGCGGAGTTTGTTCGGAACGAGCGCGAGGACGTCGATATCGATGTACTCCTGTGAGGGAGTGATGAGTCGCTCCATGGTGCGTTTGTACCCGCCGATGGAACTCGAACCGGGTTCGAGAGGAATCATGACATTTCCCGACGCGACCAGCGCATTGTTGTTGAGCATTCCAGGGTAGGCGGGGCAGTCGAACACGATGTAATCGTATCGCTCACCGAGGAGCGGGTCGACGATCTTCGTTTTGACCCGTGCAGAGCCTTGAAGGGCACCTGCGAGGTCCTTTTCGACGTCTTCGAGCGTGTCCGAGGATGGGAGGAGGTCGAAATCAAACTCGGTTTTCTGAATGAGGTCGGCAGCTGTCGCGTTGCCTTGGTCGAGGATGACGTCACCCAGATTCGTCTCCCCTCGGTAGACGTCACCGAATCCGAGGCCGTTCGTCGCGTGGCCGTTCGGGTCGAGATCGGCGAATAGCACTCGGCCACGCTCGGTAAGTTGGCGTGCGAGGTTCATCGAAATCGTTGATTTGCCGACGCCACCTTTCAAGATGACCACGCTCACTGCGCGTGGGGTGTCTACGTTTGCTACCATGGTGTAACCCGGCCGCCGGAATTCCCGTTTGCAATAGGTAGCAGAGGTATACAAGCCACCTATTGTCCGTTTTTTGCTTACTTCGGCGGTTGAGATAGCCGTCTCGCCACGAGGACATAAACTTGCCGCAAGTAGATAGTTGAGATACAATAGGTGAGATAAGTGGCATAGGTAGGATAGATACAATAGGTCCTAAAGATAGAGTAGCTAACATAGAAAAGGTACAATAGGTAGCTCTGCTGCCTATTGTACCTAGTTTAGTAGAGAGAGGTAACGAACCGCGGGTAGTTCCCTGGCTGATCGTCGTATGAAGATAGCGGCAGTAGGAAAGATAGGTAGCTTAGCCACATTACCTATTCTACCTGAACAACCTATTGTACCATAATGACGGGAGTGGTCGTGCTAGAGGTAGTTTAGCGAGCGACAAGCGGATCGGAGTAGCAGAGAGGGAAAGAATAGGTAGTTCAGATAAAATAGCAAAAGTAGCTGAGTCACCTATCGTGAATAGAGTCATGATATGAAAAGTCGGGTTGTGGAGTAACGACGGCTCGTCGAGAGGCCAAATAAGGTTCGGATAGAGAGAGCGATAGGTAGCTGAGGCAGGATAGCTCTGTGACCGATAGTTATCAGTTACAAGGCACTAGTCGGACATCATGCCGTAGTGTGAGGATAACACCGTGTATGAACCGGGGGAGAGGTTCGTAGGAGAACGTTCCCCAATAGCTCTCGGATCAATAAAATACGTTGTATAGAGAGGATAAAAGCCGAAGATCAGTCATATAGCATAATCGGTCGGATGTCGATCATAGGCGTCGGTCAAGGCAAGTTCGGGACCGCTTTCGGGATATCTTCGACGTCTTCATCGGCTCAGACTGGTCCGACAGGAGGTTCCCGTCACGGCGATAGAGAAGAAATCGAAGCGGTCGATATACCGAACCGACGACGAGTTCTTTCGCTTCTGGTTCCGGTTCGTGGAGCCGAATCGGTCGGGGATCGAGCAGGCACCCGACTTAGAGAACGAAGTCGAGGTTTGAAGACGACCTTCGAGATAGCCTCGATGATCGTTGGCAGTTGATCGACTGAGAGAAGTTAGCAGTCGTTTTCCAGTGAATCAGGAAACGAACCCCCTCCCCCCGTTGTCGAAGTGTAAACGGGAGAAGGGGGGAGGTGGGGGACTCGTAGAGGAAGTTGCAGAGAACAGGGATTCGCGACTGAAACGAGGGAGTTAGCGACGGATTTGCCAAGAGATACGTCGCTATTCCCGGAAATCAGCAGAATAGACATCGATATACAATAAACGGAAGTTTTAATAGAATACTCATTAAACAATATCCGCAAAGCAGATTTGAAGCAGCTAAGACGAATAGCTAAGGGAAGATAACAACATATCAGCAACACCAACCACTCCGATCCCACGTTACACTTCGATAATGGGGTGGGGGTGACACCGTGGTCAACATCCGATGGAACAAACGACCTCATACGTTCGTCCTCGACTTGTCGAGGACGAACGTGTGGTTCTCTTTTCGTCACCACTCGCGACCCTGATCGGCAGTTTTTGCCCGTATCCCTCCAACGAACCGGTTGTTACACTTCGATGACGGGGTGAATGACCGGGCGTGAACTTTCCAAACCGTAATGACTGTTAAAAGCACGCACACAACGTACTGTACTCCATAAACGAGGCAGAAGTTACACTTCGATAAGGGGGTAGATGATGGCAGGAAAGTCGACGACTGCTATCGGTTTCGATATCAGGTTACACTTCGATGACGGGGTTGTACAGTATCTTCTGGAAGCGTCACTCCTCGATGTCATAGTGTATCTCAAACGACAATCGGCATAGACGAATGACGACTTCGTTCTGAATGGGCTCACGATATTCGAATATCCTCGACACGTTTCGAGTACCTCGGAAGATGGTTCGAACATCCCAGACGGTTCGAACACCCCAGAAGACGATCCGAATACCTTTGACGAGTAGGCCTCGATACTCGTACTCCGAATTTCGAAAAATATCGATTTCTCGATTGAGAATCCTTCTAACTAAGTAATACACTTCGATGACGGGGTAAGCCACTGCAGGTTTGGCGAACGATGAGAACGAAAACACTGCCACAGGCGTTCCAGTCAGTTACACTTCGATAAAGGGGTTCCCTCGACCGTCGTTACACTTCGATGGAGGGGTTATTGTCTATCGTTAATCAGTCGTCTACTGTCTCGACGCTGGTCGTTTATGATGGACAAACGTCAGAAATTCGATCAGTCAGGAGGGGAAGCCAGCCGGTCGCCTTCGGATCCGGTATCGGGGTTTAGGAACTCTTGAACTTCTGCATCTTCGTTTGTGCGATGGATTTGAGATGGTCCGTCTCACCGCCGATCGCCGAAAGTCGAGAGTCCTCCGCGAGCAGGTCCAGAATCGGATTGGGGTCATCCGAGAAGGAAAACTCCATGTGCATTCCCTGTCCACGGCCTCGGCTTTTCCGCTCGGCGTCCACGATTCCGTACGTGTTGAGTTCCTTGACGTACTTGATGTAGGTCTCACGCGTCATCTGATCCGCGTCCAACAGCTCGGTGATCCATTTGTAGACTTGATATCCGACGGGACTCGGGACGGACGTCGTGGCATGTGCCGTATGTACCGCGACGGCCGCCGTCGCGTAGAGCGAGATTTTCTTCTGTGTGGATAGCCCTTCGATTTGGGTGAGCATGCGGTCCTTATCGACTTCGTCTTGGGAGTCTCGGACGTGCGATTCGGTGACGACGTCGTCGTTCTGTCTGTCGGCGAGGTCGCCGGCTTTCCGGAAGAGGTCGATTCCCTTACGGGCGTCGCCGTGACTTTGAGCGGCGAACGCCGCGACCAACGGGATGACGTCGTCGCTGAGGGCACCGGCCCGGAAAGCATCACGACGATGTTCGAGAATTTCACGCAGTTGGTTCGCATCGTAGTCGGAGAAGGGGATGTCTTCGGGGTTGAACGAACTCTCCGAGCGCCCGTCCACGTTCTCCATGAACTTGGGGTCGTTCGTCAGGGCCGCCACGGACACCGTCCCGTGAATGGTGTCCGTCTTTCCCGCCCGCGACAGTTGATAGAGGAGCTTCGAATACGCAGGTTCGTCCTCCCGGCCCACGAGGAGGTCGATTTCGTCGAGAATGAAGATGACCGAGTCGTAGTAGGTGTTGATGAGGTCGTAGAGGCGTTCGTACTTCTGTTCGGTGGAGACGCCCGTCGCCGGGACGCCGGTGGCGACACCCACGTCTTTCGCGACGGTTTCGACGAGTTTGTACACCGCGCGGTCGAGGGTGGTTATCGGCTGGCAGTTTAGACTGATGACGCCGAAGTTGATGTCCTGTGATTCACACAGTTCGACGATTTGCCCGCAGACGGCGTTGACGATCAGGGACTTTCCGGTTCCGGAGGGGCCGTAGAGAAGCATGTTCGGAGGTCGCTCGTCGCGAAGTGCGGGTTTGAGATACGCGACGACGGCTTGGAGCTGGTCGTCACGTCCGACGATGCGTTCTTCGTCGATGATGGTATCCGGTTCGACGAGGTTCCGGTTCACGAACACCGATTTGCCCGAGTCCTCTTCGAGGAGTTCCCGAATCGTTTTTTGATCGGAACCGTTGGCCGCCGGCGGACCGACTGCCGTTTCCTCGGACCGATCCGAGAGGGCGTCGTCGGGCGTCTCCGTGCTATCGCCTGGCATATTCGAAGTCACCAAGACCACGAACAAAAAACTACCTATGCCGAAGTCTAAATCCTCGAAGAATGTGGCTTTACCATCTCAAATAGCCGTATGGGGATTTGAAAAGAGAACCGCATCCGAAGTCTAAAAAACGAACGATAAACGCTTCCCATCGGTTTCATTCGGTACCGTATTCGGATGTCACCACCTGCTCCGGTACTGCCACCCGTTCCGGTACTGCCACCCGTTCCGGTACCGCCACGGTTGTCAGGGGCTACCCGGTGATGCGCAAATCGTCGCCGACCTCGTAGAGATAGCCACGGAGCAACAACGTTTCGAGAAGGTCGTCGATGAGAACGTTCTCGATGTCGTGCGCTCGAAGCACCTGATCCGCTTGTTCGTAGGTGAACGACTCTCCCGATCCGAACTCCGTCCGCAGGTGGGAGAGTGCTTCTGCTGTCATCGGTGGGAGTGGCGTGTAATCGGAATCCCGGTCGGACATCGTGGACACACTAGCTTGGTCGCTCGGTCAGTTAAGAGTTCGTCCGGAAACGACACCGTTCTACAATCCTGCTGGACCGGATAACGAGCGTAGCGCTTACGCGTTCCACGGATACCGAGGACTTCCAGCGGCATGCACGACCCCAACCGAAGCGGCAATTAAATATATGGTAACATGACCCATAGTAGGGGCCTAGCGATCGATATGACCGAGAGTCTGAACTGGATGCGTCCCGTAGATATCGAGATACTCACCAGCCTGCAGCGTATACAGCCCGAATATATTCCGATCGTTGCAAATCGGATGGGACTCCACCTGTCGTACGCCGATGCGACCTCCTTCGCGAGAACGGGCTTATCGCACCCGTAACCGGTGAAGCAGTCTACCAGTTGACCAGCGATGGCGAAACGGTCCTCACGAACGTTCAGGAGGGGTCGCTGGCGACAGTTCGCACGAACGACTCCGACGAGGACGAGGAGTCTATCTCCATATAGTGGGCGAGAGGGTTTGTCCGGACACGCCCTTGTAACTGGTAAAGCCGTTCCACTCGATGTCCTCACCCGGGACCGACGGTCGCTCTGTGATTCGACCGTTCAAACAAAGCTTGATAAGTACTGACGGGGTATACGACCGACTCGTCTCTTTTCGTGTCGTTCATCCTCGGTTCGCCATCCCTTCCACTTAATAGGTACAATAGGTAACTCAGCTACCTACTATGGAAGGGACTTATCGCCCTCACAGCGTCTTTAACCGGTTCGGAGCGCGGTTTATTGATTCTCTTTCGCCCTTCCCGCATATTGTCTCCTTTCTGATTGTCTTATTTTCGAACAGTAGCACAAAGCATTTACCGAACCCCGCGAAGCCACTGATTGTGGCGCGGTCGCCAATGACTCCCTGAATGGGTCTCACAACGTGGGTCTGGCGCCATCACTCCCGATCCACCTCCCCCTGCCCCGCCACGTCCTCCCCCTGCTTGCACGCGTGCCATAGCGTACCCCAAGCAGGGACTCTATTCATACTCCATTACCAGTATCCGATAGTTCGAAGCATGGCCGATAACCCAATCTCAGGTGATTCTCGCTGCAGTGGGTCCGCCCGTGCGTTCACTCTGTTCCGATACCCGAGGGTGATGTTTCTGCGATGCTGGGTGGAATGGATATGGTAATGAGCATACCGAGCGAAAATCGTCTTCCCTAAGTCACCGGAACAGTCGGCTTAATGTGTATGGATAAACCAACTATTCCACCATGCGAGTGAGACTCATGACCGGATGCGGACGAGGTGGTTCGCTTCACCATCCAACGAGAGGAGTTCTATGACGATCGAAACGGTCGATTTCACCGAGGTCAGGCCCGGTGAGATGACCGGCACCGCCGTTCAGCGCCGAGAGGATCGGCACCTTCTGACGGGCGATGCCCGGTATACTGACGATATCCAGTATCCGCGGATGGGATTCCTCGCGCTCCTCGGCAGCCAGTACGCGCACGCTCGAATCGAATCCATCGATGTGAGCGACGCTGAAGCACACAGTGATGTGCTCGCCGTCTATACCTACGCCGATCTTCTCGACGCCGGACTCGATGGCACGATGCCTGCCGCCGAATTGGACGCCGAAGATCTCCAAGAAGACGACGATAGCGAGGAGGGAATGTCCGTTGAGCGGCCGCTTCTCGCCGACGACCGCGTGCGGTATCAAGGACAACCTGTTGCCGCAGTCGTCGCCAAACGACGGTATGCCGCCTTCGATGCACTCGATGCGATCGACGTCGAATACGAACGCCTCGATGCTGCTCCACAGCTCGACGACGCCGTCTCATCGAATGCGCCGGCGATTCACGACAGTGTTCCGAGTAACGTCGCCTTCGAGTGGGACACTGGCGATAGTGAGAAGACCGAGGAGGCGTTTTCACAGGCAGCCCACACCGTTTCGCTCGACCCGTCGAACAACCGTGTAATCCCGACGGCAATCGAACCGCGAGCGGCGGTTGCGCAGTATCAACCGTCGGACGACAAACTGACGGTCGAACTCTCGAGTCAAAACCCGCACGCAGTTCAAGATAGGCTCGCCACTGTCCTCGGTTTGCCTCGACATCGTATCACCGTTCGCGTGCCGGACGTCGGCGGTGGCTTCGGCGCAAAACTCCAACCGTACGCCGGTCACCTTCTGACGGCGTGGTGCTCGATGCAACTCGACCGTCCGATCAAGTGGCAAGCCCGACGCACCGACGACTTCCAATCGATGGTTCACGCTCGTCGGCAGGAAACGCACGTCGAGGCGGCGCTCGACGAGTCGGGGTACATTCTAGCGCTCCGAGGAGAGATCGACGCGGATCTCGGTGGGTACCCCACGGTCGGAGGAGTGGGTATCCCGAAAGGGACCGCGGGGATGCTCTGTGGTGCCTACGACATCGACGTTGGGCACGTCTCCGTTCGAGGAGTGCTCACCAACACGGCACCGATTTCGGCCTACCGCGGTGCTGGCCGACCGGAGGCCGCTTACATTATCGAACGGCTAGCGAGCACCTGTGCCCGCGAACTCGGGATTGACCCGGTCGAGTTTCGCCGACGAAACTTCGTTCCGCCCGAATCGTTCCCGGTTGAGACGGCTCTCAAAATGAACTACGATAGCGGTGACTACGAGAAGACGCTCGACCGAGCCCTCGAAATCATCGACTACGATGCGTTCCTCGCCTGCCAGGAGCGCGCCCGTGACGACGGACGGTATCTGGGCATCGGCTTTTCCTCGTACGTCGAGATATGTGGGGGCTCCGCGGGGAGTATCGAGAGCGGGCAAATGAGAATCAACGCCGACGGGCAAGTCGTCGTTCACACCGGCACGCAGGATACGGGTCAAGGTCACGCGACGACCTATGCTCAAATCGTAAGTGACGAACTCGGCGTCGACTACGACGCTATCGAAATCGTCGAGGGAGACACGGACAAGGTCACTGAAGGCGGTGGCACCGCCGGTAGCCGAAGTTTGCCGATGGCGGGGAACGCCATTCGGAAGGCGTCTCGACGTATCGAAGAGAAGGCCCGCACGATCGCCGCCCACCGCCTCGAAGCCGCCGAGGCGGATATCGAGTTTTCGGAGGGAGAGTTTCACGTTCAGGGCGCACCTGATTACGGGGTTACGTTTCGGGATGTCGCCGCCGACGCTTACAACCCGCGAAACCTCCCGGACGATGCCGACCCCGGTCTCGAAGCATCGGTATACTTCGAACCGGACGGATCGACGGCACCGTTCGGTACCCATATCGCGGTCGTCGAAGTCGACCCGGAAAGCGGGGACGTATCGTTTCAGCGGTACGTTGCCGTCGATGATGTCGGTCCGCAGATCAATCCGAAACTCGTCGAAGGGCAGATCGCCGGTGGAATCGTTCAGGGAATCGGCCAGGCACTGTACGAGGACGGTCACTACGATGCGAACGGTAACCTCGCCACGTCTTCTTTACAGGACTACGCGATTCCCAAAGCGATGGACGTCCCAGATATCGAGTCGGATAGCACGGTGACGCCGTCTCCGAACAACGCCCTCGGCGTAAAAGGAGTGGGCGAAGCAGGAACCATCGGCTCGATGCCGGCGGTCGTCAACGCGGTTATCGACGCTCTCGAACCGTTCGAGGTCGACACCCTCGACATGCCGTTGACCAACGAGCGGGTCTGGTCGGCGGTCGAGACAGCAGCCGAGCGGTAAATCGGGACGTCGAAGTGGCCGGGTGATTTTACCGTTCGAGCGGTTATAGTCTACGTATGGCATACGAGAAAGTCAACTATCAGGACGTCGAGAGTGTCGCCGACGGGTTACATTTTCTCCGAGACCCCCTCGGATGCGAGCAGTTCGGCATTTCGGTACTCGAATGCGAGCCGGGTTGGACCGGCAAGGAGCACGCACACGTCGACCGAGAACACGAGGAAGTGTACCTGCTCGTCGATGGCTCTGCGACGGTATCCGTCAACGACGAGGAAGTGCAGATGGAGAGCGGTGACGCGATTCGACTTCCGCCCGAAGCCACTCGGCAGATACAGAACGGCGATTCCGAATCCCTGTTCGTCCTCGCTGGCGCGCCGTGAGTTCGCCCCGATTAGAGGGACGGTGAACACTCGCTCAGTTCCCGTTCGACGTTCTGGACCGTCCGATCGAGTTGTGAGACGAACTCCTCGACCGACCCTTCGTTGACACGGTATTTAGGACTGTCCAGACTCACTGCGCCACAAACGCGACCGTCGGGGTGATGAACCGGTTTTGCGACGGAATAGAGGCCACTGACGGCTTCTTCATCGTTGACGGCATATCCACGTTCCCGCGTCTCTTCGAGTTCCGTAAAGAGTTCGTCGGGAGTGGAGAGGGAGTGTTCGGTTTCATCGGGAAGTCCCCACTGCTCTATTATCTTCTCTACGCGGGGCCGAGTGAATTCGGCGAGGATAGCCTTTCCCGACGCGGTGTTGTGCATATAAAACGTCCGTCGGTCACTGAGAAACGACGATTGTGTATCGTAGAGTTCGCTATACAGAGACACTACCCGTCCGTGCTCTTCGACGCTGAAATCCGGTATTCGATCCGTTCGGTCGTTGAGAGCGCTGATCTCGCCCTCGGCGATTTCGTACACGTCCTTGCGAGAGATGACGTACTCACCCAATTCGAAAAACTTCAACCCTAAATGATAGAATTCACCCTCTTTGACGACGTATCGCTCGTTTCGAAGCGTCGTGAGATGGGCGTGGACGGTACTTTTCGACAGGTTGAGTTCCTCGGTCAATCCGCGCAATCGAATGCCGTCGTGTGTACGGATCATCTCTATAATCGCCAATGAAGTTTCCGTAGTAGAGACCGACGAAGATGATTTTCCACTTCGATTATTCATGAGC
This sequence comes from Haladaptatus sp. HS23, assembly GCF_056892285.1. Lineage (NCBI taxonomy): Archaea > Methanobacteriati > Methanobacteriota > Halobacteria > Halobacteriales > Haladaptataceae > Haladaptatus > Haladaptatus sp. HS23. The sequence goes on from NZ_JBXGLH010000005.1 coordinate 211,848, forward strand.
ACAGATATCATGGGACATCATTAAAATGTTCGCCACAACCGAACTGAGTTAAACATCGGACACCGTCACTACAAGTCCCGGTTGTAGTCTACTCCCCGTCCTCGAAGCCCTTGCTACTCTTGCACACGATGTACCGAGTTGTGGAGAGAGGGACTATTATATGTGAACTCTCGACGAGGAGGTAGGGTTCTCACCTCCGTATATAAGCCGAGATATTATATCTGATAGTATATGACGGAACGAACATCCCCACCACTTAAAAGTGCGAAAGAACCAAATCAAAATAGCTCTCTCACCACAATGTTTTCATAAAATTGGCGTAAAAACTTTAATATCCAATACTCTCTACCCATGGATTATGTTCGCACGTCTCACGAAGTCACGAATCGGTCGAATCATGATTCCCGCGATCGTCTTCCAATCGGTTAGCGTCGGCGGTGGATTCTCGACCGGACGGGAGGTGGTGGAGTACGTCGCGAAGTTCGGGGCGCTCGGGGGCGTCGCGATTCTCACCTACGTGACGGTCCTCGCGATTTGTGGCGCCCTCGTCTACGAGTTCTCGAGAAAGTTCGAACTGTACGATTACAAGTCGCTCATGAAGAACCTCATTTGGCACGGATGGCCCGTCTTTGAGGCCATCTACGTGATATTGGCCGTCGTCATCATCGCCGTCGTCGCCTCCGCGGGGGGCAACCTGATGAATCAAATCCTCGGCGTCCCGGTATTCGCCGCGAACGTCCTCCTCATCGGGTTCATCTTCTTCGTTCTCTACTTCGGACGCGAAGCCATCGAACGGTTCAGCGTCTACGGTACCACGTTCATCTATGCGGTTTATCTCACCATGTTCGGATACGTCCTCTTCAACAGCGGCGGACAGGCAATCGAGGTTCTTCAAAACGGGAGTACGGCATACGTAGATGACCCGAGCGTCGTCGCTGCCGTCAAATCCGCGCTGGTCTACGCCGGATACTCGCTCATCGGATTCATTCCACCGCTCTTCCTCATTGACCGGATGGAGAGCCGCTCGGAAGCGGTCGTATCGGGCGTCTTGAGTGCGGTGATGCTCGCGATTCCGCTCGTCCTCTCGTACCTGTCGCTGCTGGCGTACTACCCCAACGACGGTGTGATGGGGGCATCCGTACCGTGGTTGGCGATGCTCGACCCGCCCGTTCTGTTAGTTGCCTATGGACTGGCGATAGGGTGGACGCTGACCGAAACGGGCGTGGGGTTCGTCCATTCCATCACGGAACGCATCGACGAAAATATCGGCGAGTCGGAACACCGGTTCTTCGCGGCGAGGGACGGTCTCTCTTCCCTGGAGCGTGGGTCCATCGGACTCCTGATTCTCCTCGGCGCGATACTGCTATCTCGAATCGGTATCATCAGCCTCGTCAGCGAGGTGTATCCGGTTTTGGCGGTGTTATTCACTGCCGTACTCGTCGTTCCCCTGCTCACCGTCGGACTCTATCGTCTCTTGAATCCCTCGTGGAAACAGGAGTTCTGGCCGGGACGAACGACCGACACCCAAAGTAGGGGCGTCGAGATGGAGCAGGCCGAATAATGTACGGGTGGAGAAATCGAATGGGGCTGGTCGTAACCTCGTCCGATAGAACGAGCGAGGGGGAGTACTTCCGACATACGCCCGACGGCGTCTCCGTCCATGCCTCCCGCATGCTACTCGAGGATGGGATTGCTGATACGGACACGCTAGAGCAGATGGCACAGGACGTCGAGCGCTGTGCAAAATTGCTCGAGACGACGGACGTCGACGTAATCGCATACTCCTGTACGACCGGGAGTCTGCTCGAGGGCGAGGGATTCGAAACGGAAATCGAGCAGCGAATCGAAGACGTTGCGGATGTGCCCGCGGTTGCGACTGCGGCGTCGGTCAAGCGAGCGCTTGAGACGCTCGATATCGAATCGATCACCGTTGCGACACCGTACATCGAGGAACTCAACGAGTTGGAAGTCGACTTTCTGGAGGAGTCGGGCTACGAAGTCCTCGACATTTACGGCTTGGGATGCCGAACTGACGAAGAGATTTGTGCCCACCATCCGGAGAGGGCGTATCGACAGGCGCGGCGTATGGACCGTAGGGATGCAGACGGGATATTCATTAGCTGTACGGGGTACCGAACGTTCGAAATCATCGAGCGATTGGAACGGGACCTCGGGAAACCGGTCGTGACGAGCAATCAGGCGACCCTATGGGACGCACTTCGGACCATCGGCGTCGATTACTCGGAAATCGACTTAGGCGCGCTCTTTCGACGCTGAATTCTCGGACGTGAGCTGATTTCCACGTCGATTTCGAGACGTGTGCGACAGAGAATCTCGGATTCACCGTCGGTTACGATAGCGCTGACATGGAAAGCCTACGAACAACACGGGTGATAGTAATTCAGTGTGACCGTACGCCATGAATTCATCCACGCCTGGCAGTATCAGCAACGTATATTTCGTTCTAGCATATGAACCACAGATACCCAAGCGAGTACAGATTTATTTCACAGTAACGGTCTTTTCACGCTCGATTGTGGCGCTGCCGATAACCTGTGTCTTACTGATTGCATCGTTTGCTACCTCAACCCGTGATCGAAGAAGGCTTGGCTGTCCCATCGTACGGCCTTGCGCAATACGAACGGTTTGCTCACCCTCCCCTTTCGAATTGAAGACTTCGTAATTCGTGAGGTATGCGGCGAGGGCACAGGCGGCTACCCCTGTGGCAGGATCTTCGACGTATCCCGCGCGACTCGGGAACTGTCGTGCTTCGATGTCGATTTCATCGTCTTCAGAAATAGCGAAGGGATAGAACCCCGTTGTCTCGTACTTATCACATATATCCCAAAGTGCTTCGAAATCTGGAGATAGATCGTTAAGTACCGCGGTGTTCTGAATCGGAACCAGTAGCTTGTGTCTGGATGTGGAGACGGAACGAATCGGGCCAAGTTCCGTCGCAATTTCGTCTACCGGGATGTTAAGCACCGCAGCGACATCAGCTATCGGAGGATTTGTATCGGCAAACGTTGGCTGGAATTGGTCAACCGCGATGTGGTGTGTTCCATCTCGTTCCTCACAATAGGCTGCGATGGGCCCAAGTTCTGTTTCGACACGGATTTCACCAGGATCGAGTAATCCGCGTTCGACCAAGACGGCGATGCAGGCGATCGTACCATGCCCACACATTTCCATTTCGTGATTCGGCACGAAAAATCGAATCCGCACACGATTTTCGGACGAGTCTAAGTCTCGAACGAATACGCTTTCTTGGTTCCACGTAGCGGCCAGAGAACGCATCTGTTCTGCCGTAAGGGAATTTGCATCGAGGACGACCGGGCAGGGATTTCCTCCATTTGGTCCGTCAGCAAACACCGAAGTACGGACTGCTGAAAAAGCCATTAAGATATTCTCCAAGTCACGGGCGATAAAACCACGGGTGGGTGCAGCTTAGCGATATCGTCCGTTCGTGTTTTCATTCGGTAGCTCTGTTGGTCGCTCTCGAAGTCGACGGGTGTGTAACAGTATGTAATAGTGAGTCGTATGCAAGTGGTCCGGGTTTACTGCCGCCTGAAATCAGAAGGGAACCCTCAATTACGGGAACGCTCCGTCGACGACGTCGTTCGTCAACGTTCCGATGCCATCGTATGTAATATGGACGGTTTGACCCGGTTCGATACCTCCGGGATTTTCGGGACTGCCGAGTGCGATGCAATCCCCCGGAGAGAGCGTAAATCGCTCCGAGAGATGGGCGACCAGTTCGTACGGATCGAACAACATCAGTTCGGTGTTCGATTCCTGTCGTTTCTCGTCATCGACGTACGTTTCCATATCGAGATCGGTCGGGTCGACGTCGGTTTCTATCCAGGGACCGAGCGGTGCGGACCCGTCGAACGCTTTCCGTGCGGTACGACTGACCTGATCCAAGGCATCGACGTCGTTCATGATCGTGTACCCGCGAACCACCGATGGAACCGCTTCGGGCGAGAGGTTCCGACAGCGTTCGTCGATGACGACGACCAGTTCACCCGCGTAGGTGAGTTCGCTCGTCCACGTCGGATACGGTATCGACTGCCCGTCCGCGAGAAGACTCGTCGCCGGTTTGATGAAGAAGTCGGGTTCCTCTGGTTGTTCGTAATCCATCTGTTCGAGCGTCGTCGCGTAGTTCCGTCCGATACAGTAGAGTGCACTGGGGTTACAAGGCGGAAGCAATCGTCCATCGATACCGACCTCGTAGACGCCATCGTCGGCGTAGAGGGTCCCGTTCTCATATTCGCCGCAAACGGGACCGGTCGGGGTGAGCAGTCGTGCGAGTCGCATGACCGTAGGTATCATCATCTGCCGTAAAAGTGTTGAGTTCATCGTGTTCTCGATTCGAATTTCACCGGAATCGATGGGATCGAAAGACGCATCTTTTTCGTCCGGAATGGGTGTTCCCGGATAGCGGCCACTTCAAACCACAGGCGTTATTTATACCCGACTCTGACTCCAACTGTGACTACGTCCGATTCGTCTTTTGACGATGAACCAAAATTAGCGAGCAGTGGGTACCGAATTACCGTCGATGAGGGCCGCGAGTCGTTTTTTGCGATTTGCATCGAAGAGCCTGGAAGTGAGACGGCGTGGATTATGTCGGACACCGTTCGGTCGCTGGATGCGATGCGGTAGCCATCGGTTCGTTACGAACATCTCCGATACCCGGTATGTTATCGACCCGTCGAGGGTTACAAACGTACTCATCCGCTCTTTAGAGCCTCTCGTTTCGGTGGCATCGATTCGGGACTGCCGGTTCTCTCTTTTCGAGGTCACGAACAGGGTCGTTCCACGACGCGTTCGTGCGTCTGTCCCCTCTTGATTGAAAAACAAAGAACTCCAAACGTGATATAATCAATCCACGACACAAATTTTTATATTTATTTCGAATCTGGAACATGGCCATAAAATCTTAAACTGCAGCCTATGGGTATTCTCGTGATGGCTCCAGACCGACAAAACCGAACTGCTGCAAGTCGTCGTTCGTATCTCAAATTCGCTGGTGTTGCCGTAGGCTCGACCGCACTGGCCGGGACGAGCGTGGCCGCGTCAACCGATCTCGAAGACCAGTACGGGACGGTTATCGACGTTACCGATGAAGGCGCGGACCCCAACGGGAACGAATCTATTTCCCCGATCATCGAGGAATTGGCGGAGAGTGATACGCTGTTGCGATTCCCGAGCGGGGAGTACTATATCGATAAACGGATTCGCGTCACCGGCTGCAATAACTTCGGAATGGTCGGAGACGACGCGACCCTCGTTCCGGCCTCGTTCGACGAGTTCGACGACAGCGACGACTGGAACTACAAACTGTTCCAGCTCGGCGTCGACTACGACCCCGTGACGGACCTCAGGGTGGAGAACTTCACGGTCGATATGAGCGGTGACGAAACCGGCGTTCGAGTCCTCGATGTGGACGCTGATGACGGATTGATCGTCCGCGACATCGACGTCACCGGCACACACGACAGCGGTGCGTGGGGTCCCGGGCGGTTCGTAATCACCGACCCCGACGGCACGGGTCTCGTCGAACGGTTCTCGGCCCCCGACGGCGCGGTTGCGACGGAGAACGCACCGGGCGATAGATTGGAATGGGGACCGACCGGAATACTGTGTAACAACAACGAAGGGACGATCACCTTCCGCGACTGTGTTCTCGGTTCGTTCCCGGACCACGGACTGTATGCGTCCAATGGAACGGGGTCCGTCCACGTCGAAGGTGGTCGCTACCAGAACAGTATGGGGGCGAACGTCCGCATCGGCGGCACCAACAGCAGAGTCGAGGACGTGACGATCATCATCGACGAAGAAGGCGGGGCCGACCGCGCCCAACAAGGGCTTCGCTACGATAATGGAGACCACGTCGTTGCGTCCAACGTCGACGTCCAATCGAGCGTTTCCGATAGCCCGGCCGTGTGGGTCGCCAAAAACGCCGAACGGAGCCATTTCAACAACAGCACCATCACGGTGGAAACCGAGGATGGGGTCCCCGCGATCATGGTTCGGCCAGGTTCGGGAAGGGCGTTCATCCAACGTTGTGACATCACACACGAGGCTGGCGGTGGTTCGGCCGTGAAGATCGGTGACGGTGAAGACGGCGTGAAACTCCTGGATACCAGCGTCACGGGGCAGGCAGAGACGAGCGGTACGTACGGCGCTATCTACAACGAACGCGATGACTCCCAGTTCCTCGGCCTTTCGGTCGACCATGGCGTTGACTCCGGCCGCCACGCGCTGATCAACAAGGCCGCAGACTGCACGATTCGTGGCGGCACGTACGTCTCCGAAAGTCACGCGCTCGTGGAGGGTGGCGACGGGACGTTGATAGAGGACGTCACTGCTCGCTCGCGAAGCGGGAAACCTGCTCTCCAAATCCTCGAAGACGCGGAGAACCTCACTCTCACGGACAACGATTTCGAGGGCGGTATCGAAGACGAACGGTGAGGTGAAACCGCGGGAGAAACACTCCTTTTGACCCGTAGTTCCAGATATTCGTGCAGATTGGCATGAGCCTTCGGCTAGCGACGAAGCGTTGCAATCGGTGAGCCACTATCCGCTTTGGGCACGGAGTTCGTCCATCTATAAATAACTCAGAATTTTTAATAATAAGTAAAAATAGCTAACGAACCAGCCAAAATACTGTTTACGTTCGTTCACGACTGATTCACTGTGGCGAGGCCGCTCTGGTAGAGGATCTGACGTCATCACTCGGGTCCGTCTGTGCCCCGCCACCTTACTTCCTACCATCCCGGAGTACTCCCGTCCTTTGTAGAGAGTATCGACCGGAGGTCGTCGAATGACGTTCCATCTCGGGAACGAACCGAGAGACACCGACGATTCGGCGTGCGTGGACTCGTGGTGTCGCTCTTGGGAGCGGGATAATACTACTTGTACTGGCGGTACGAATAGGCCCGACTTTCTCCGACGAACGGGGGTGGAATCGAACCACCGGGGCCACGGAGCGGCCGCCATCGACGCGGTGTCGATGGTGCTTCTACCAACAAGCGACCCGTTCCCGTGAAACGGTGTGTGGTCGTGCCAGCGGAACCACGCACCGTACGACGGTCATCAGACACGGCGATTCGTTCGTTAGCGATGCTCGAACGTCGCGGGACATGGCGACCTGACTGGCGTAGTGCGACGTTCGCAATTTTTCTATCGTCGGTGTCGATTATTGTTATGCGGTGCCTGACGACGGAGAAGGGGCGAACAAACCATGACTGTCGGCGTGTCGCTCGTGTTCATTTACGGCAGATATCAGACATCGAAACGAAGGCCTCCCAGTTGCACATCGTCGGGCGATCTCATCGTATTGGCTTTTCATGGACTCCATTTCGGACTTTGTGGATTCTGACCGTACACTCAATACGTACTGGAACCCGTAGGATGTGACTATATGGTCCGGAGAAACACCGAGCAGGCACCCACAGACGACCATGGTTCACTTCCGACGGCGTTCTGTTCCTGGTCCGGTGGCAAGGATAGCTGTTTCGCGTGTTTCCGCGCGATGAAGGAGTACGACGTCGACCGACTGGTACACATGGCGGTTCGTGACGACGCTCGGACGGGGTACGACGCGGTCGATGAAATACTGACAGCACAAGCCCAGTCGATGGGCATCCCCCTGATTCGGCGACGGGTCGACTGGGAGTCCTACGAACCGACCTACCGGGAAACGCTTTCGACCGTAGAATCCAGCACTGGTGTCTTCGGGAACGTCACTGGCCCGGAACTACGTGCGTGGGTCGACGACCTGTGCGACGACCTCGACCTGACTCCCGTCTACCCCCTCTGGGACGAGAACCCCGTCGAACTCTTTCGAACCTTCATCGAACGAGGATTCGAGGCTCGTGTGATAAAAATCGATACCGAGAGCGTTGCGGACCGCTGGCTCGGAGCGCCGCTCGACGAGGAGTTTCTCGAGTACCTGCTCGCGAACGACCTTCATCCGATGGGCGAGTACGGCGAGTATCATACCCTCGCGGTCGACGGACCGCTATTCGAGACGCGGATTCCCATACGAATCTCCGGTCGAACGACTACCGATAGCGCACTGATCGCAACCGTCGAACTCGATGACTGACTCCCGAGTGCTGGGTCGTCACTACCGCTGAACGGATTCGAAGGTAGTACAGAACTCGGTATCCGGCAGTGACCGTCGCCAGATGTTTCCCCGTAGAACTTGTTCAGTGGAGGTACGATGCACAACTCAGCGCCGGACGATACTGAATGCCCGCACTGTGGAACCCCGTACGACAAACTGGTCATCGTCGAACAAGGAGTGCGCTGGCGCGATCTTTTCCCTGGCACCGTTTTCGACTTTTTCACATCGTATCAGCGTCGGTGTACCGCTCGGTACGACGTGGAAAACGACTCCACACTCCCGGAGCGTAAACGAGCGGTTTACTTTCATTCTGACCGATAAGTCGTTGAATCACGAAACCCCCTTTCGTCGTGATGAAGATGATTCACGGGCCGACAGCGGGATTCACACACGCGATTCGAACACGCCGTCGAATGCCCGCTCGAGGATTCGTTTCATATCGTCTTTGTCCGTCAAACGGGATTGCCTGAGACTTCCGTCTTCGAGTGCCTGTTCTGCCAGCACCGGAATCGCCTCGCGTTCGGCGGCCGTCGCGTCCAACGTCTTCGGGATTCGAACCGAGTTACCGAGTTCGCGTACCGCACGAACGGCTTTGTAGGCATCCAGTTGCAACCGACGGTTGCGGTCGATGGATTCGCCCAACCCCTCGACGATGTCGCAGAACTCCTCGGGGACATGTGGCAGGTTGTACTCCATCACGTACGGGGGAAGGATCGCGTTAACCAGTCCGTGCGGGACACCGAACTGGCCGCCGACTTGATGTGCGAAGGATAGCGGTGCTTAGAGACGGAACGTACGTCGACCACTCATCCCACGATTTCCGGCCAAGTAGTGTCGCTACTGGTCTCGCGTGGCAGAGGCAACCAGCGACCGAAGTTAAAAACCCCGTGAAAAATACCTTGCAGTGACAGTCACTATCGTCTTGTCCGGGGTCGTATTCACGTTGTTCAATGGGGGATTTAATGCTCGTGTGCAAAGAGTGTGAGTGGTCGGCCGGAGATGACGGTATGGAAAAACCGACGGTAAACCGGAATGCGATCGAACATTTTTGCGAGACCGGGCATCCGATAACCGCCCCTGGTCCGGGAAAATGACCGTCACGAAGACAGCTATGACATGGCAGCGATCGCCTCTCGTCGAGCACGGGCCAACGGATATAACGTTCGCTGCTCCCTGGGTGAAACCATGACTGCAACGGTCGTCGAAGTCGAAATCCCCGCGATTGAATTCGCCCTCAGTGACTCGTTATCTACCATCGATGAACTGAGTTGCGAAGTCGAACGAGTCGTCGCTCATGACGACGACCGTATCATGCCCTTCGTCTGGATTACTGCCGATGACTCCCGTGAGAAGATAGAATCCACGCTTACCGATGACCCGTCGACCGAAGACATCGAATTACTCGCCGATTTAGGAGACGAGTGGCTCTATCAAATGGAGTGGATCAGTAAGGTCGAGTTGCTCGTTCGTGTCCTCGTGGAGGAAGACGGGACGATTTTAGCTGCGATGGGCAACGAACACGAGTGGAATCTTCGGATCGTCTTTCCCGAAAGGGATGCCCTCTCACGAACGTATCGTTACTGCCAAGATCGGGAGATGACGCTGAACGTCATCAACATCTATCAGTTGGAGGACGGTCGAAAGGGCCGCTTCGGACTCTCGGATGAGCAACAAGACACGTTGACACTCGCATTCGATCAGGGCTATTATCAAATCCCTCGAGACGCCGGTGCGACGGATCTCGCCGATGAATTGGACATCTCTCACCAAGCCGTGTCCGAACGATTGCGTCGTGGACACGAAAGCCTCGTCGAAAACGCACTCATTTTGGGAAAGGGAGCGGATGATCGGAACGGGAACTGAATAGTTCGACTCACTCGATTTCTCGGTGGAGAAGTACATCCTCCTCGTATCCACCGTCTGCCGGAATGCACTGGCATGAACAGTGACTAAAAGCGAATGGCTCCCGATAACCGAAGTCGTATCCTGTGACGCTAGCCGGTCACCGTGTTCAACGGGTCCACAATCGTTCGACCAGCAAAGCCGGGAAGCGTTCGGGGTGACGTCGAGTGTTGTTGCACCCGTCGAGTAGGGCTGGTGTCGCTGGTGTATCATCGCTCGCTTCGTTCCCTTAGAAGGGCCTTACATGCGCAAAGCAAACCTCCAGGTCGGTGAAACCCCTATCGATACGTATGGACCTTCAGTTCCGAGACCGCGTACGCGAGGTCGCCGAGGGCGCGAAAGAGGGAACGGAAGCCGCGTCACGCGCGGGCCGCAGCGTGGGAGTAACCGCCGCACGGGAGACGGTCAACACTGGGACGACTGCGTACGACGAGCTATCGCGTGCCGTCAAGTCGGCGAGGGAAACCGCCGATACCGTTCGTGAACGTGTGAGCGACCTCGATCCCGAACTGGTTCCGGACTCGTTGGCGCTGGCCGCGACGACGGACCGGTCGGCGGCGACGCTCGCGACCGAAATCCGGCAGTTCGTCGACGCGGTTGACCACCGCTACGCGGCTAAGAGTGCGCTCCGAGGGGCGCGCCGTGGATACATCGCCGGACCGTACGGCGCGGTTCTGGGGGGCGGAGTGGGAACCGTGTACGGTGCGTACAGCAGCACCCGTACGGCGTTCGACCCCGACGAATCACCGCAATCGTTCGTCGAGGAGGACGACATCGAGCGGTATCTGGACGGTGTTCAACACGCGAGGACGGGATACGAGGTCGGCAAACGGTTCGGGACGAAGGGGAAAGTCGCGGGAGCGGCCATCGGTGCCGGAGTTTCGACCCTCCCACTGCTCGTCGAACGAGTGTCCAAGGGCGCGAACGCCGACGATGACGGGGGAGCACGGCGATAAGCGAACGAACGTGGTTACCAAGTCGATAGCCGACCGAACGGCGGCCCTCCCACCCCGTTCTCTCTACGAGTGACCCGTGCAAAACGACCTTTCAGGTGTGGAACGTCGTCGTCGAAACGGGGTGGGTATCTCTACAGGGCGAAAAGGGAGGACTCAGTCGATTTCTCCTGCGAGCGATATCGCTTCGTCAAGCGACAGCTCTCGGGAGCTCGTGTGGAGCCGTTCTACCAATCGCTCGATTCGCCCTTCGGTGGCTTGTCTGTCGCTCCGTTCCAAGAGCCGTCGTGCGGCACTTCGGCCAGTCGCGTTCCCGAAGAGAAGTCGTCGGTTACCACCGAACCGAGCCGGGTCGAACGGCTCGAACGTACTCGGTTCGTCCAACATCGCTGCGGTGTGGAGACCGGACTCGTGGGAGAACACCTCCTCCCCGAGGAGCGATTTTTCGGGTTGTACGACCTCGTCCAATGTAGTGAGAACACTCCTCGTGACGGGAAGTAACTCGTCTTCGGTGATAGCGACGTCAATCGACTCGTCCCCGACGATAGCCGCGGCGACGAACTCTTCGAGTGCTGCATTCCCGGCCCGTTCACCGAGACCAGCGACCGAGAGGTCTACTTTTTCGACGCCACAACGGGCGGCGGCCAATGCGTTTGCCGTCCCGACGCCGAGGTCGTCGTGGAAGTGGACACCGACGGAGGAGAGTTCGGTGTCGAGTGCTTCGAGGTGAGTTCCGACACCTGCCGGTGTCCGACTGCCGACCGTATCCGCAATCGTGTAGAGTTCTGCGTCGACGGCAGCGAACAAGTCGTCGAGAGCTGATGGCTCCGTTCGGAACCCGTCCATCGCACTGAAATGTACCTCGACACCGTGTTCGTGGGCGACGTCGGCGGCCTCGATTACCGTTTCCGCCAGTTCGGTTCGGTCTATTCCGAGGACGTGGTCGAGTTGACGCTCGCTCGTCGGGGCGAAGAGGTCGACGACGTCTACCCCGGCTTCGATTGCGGCCATCACATCGCTCGGAATCGAACGGGCGAGTCCAGTGATGGAGGCGTTCAAATCGGTGCGCTCACAGACCGCGGCCGTTCGACCGTCTGCAACCGGGAACCCGATCTGTATGTAGTCCACACCGAGCGAATCCAGTTCTCGCGCCGCGGTGACTTTCTGGTCGACCGAATAGTGGACACCGGGCCGTTGCTCTCCTTCACGTAGCGTGAGATCGAGGAGTTTCATACGATTCCATCCTTTCGAAGCCGTTCGATGTGCTCCGTATCATAGCCAACTGCGGCAAGGACAGCGTCGGTATCCTCGCCTAACGCCGGCGGGTCGGTGGACTCGACTCGGTCGAATCCAGTGGTGTGGGCCGGGAATCGCGGAGTCCGTATCCGATCCCCGTCGCCTTCCGTCGCTCGGACTTCACCGAGAGCGTCGGTCGCTTCGAGATGCGGGTCAGCAGCGATATCGGCGGTATCGTTCACCGGTGCCACCGGAACGCCGGCCGCCTGTAGGCGTTCGACCAAGTCCGTTGCGGTGTAGGCGTCACAAATCGATTGGACGCGCTCGCTGAGTGCTTCGCGGTTCTCGAGCCGGTCCGAGAGCGTTTCGAACCGTTCGTCCGTGTGCAGGTCGACGTCGAGTGCCTCACAGAAGCGCAGCCACTGTTTCTCCGACGACGGTCCGATGAACACCCACCGGTCGTCTTTGGACCGGAAGACGTCGTAGGGGGCCCATCCGGGATGACTCGCGCCCATCGGCTCGGGAACGTCGTCGTACGCTTGGGTGTACGCTAACCAGTATCCCATCAGTGCGACGGTACTCTCGAAGAGCGGGACGGTTACGTGCTGGCCGTCGCCGGTCGCGTCTCGTTGACGAATGGCTGCTACTATCGTAAGCGCTCCGTACAGTGACGCCGCCATATCCGAGAGGCTCGTCCCGGAGCGAGCGGGCGGTGTACCGGGATGCCCCGTGACGCTCATCACGCCGGAGAGCGCTTCGGCGACGGGGTCGAGCGCCGGGAACTTCTCGTACGGCCCCGGATTGAACCCCTTTATCGAACAGTAGACCAACGAGTCGTTGCTCCGGCTCAAATCGTCGTAACCGACGCCGAGGCGGTCGGCGGTCCCCGAAGCGAAGTTCTCTACTAAAACGTCCGCTTCACCGACGAGGTCACGGAAAACGGCAGTTCCTTCTTCGGATTTGAGGTCGACGGTGATACCGAGCTTGTTTCGATTGACGTAGTTGAACGAGCTATTGCCGATCGGACTCGAATCGCGGACGGCGTCGCCTCGCTCCGGGTGCTCGACCTTGATGACTTCGGCGCCCAGGTCGGCCAACAACATCGAACAGAACGGCCCGGCGATGATATGGCCGAGTTCGAGAACCGTGACGTCCGAGAGCGGTTGACCGTCCGCGCCGGGAAGTAAGTCGGGGGCGATTCGGCCGCCGTCCGTTCGAACGTCGCTATCGTCACGAGGGTCGGGTGAGTGCTGCTCAGTAGTTTCGTCTGTTGGACTGGTCTCCGTGGGTCGATTGTCGTCTATCATTTTTTATTTCGTACTGATTACCGCTGCTGTTTCGGGGAGTGATTCGTGAGTTCGTCACCGTAACAAATCGTTTTCCCGTCGTCATCGAACACGAACAGGTCGTCCTCGTCGAACCCGACGACGACTTCGTCCCCGTGACTGACGTGCCCGAGAGTGGGAGACACGACATCGACGTTGTTGCCGGCGGTCGACCGTCCGTGGACGACGAACTCCGTCCCGAGTTGCTCGACGACGTCCACGATTACGGTGAATCGATGCTCACCGCCGTCGGGGGAGAGGTACTGCGGACGGATTCCGAGGGTGATCGATTCGCCGATGCGGTTCGCAAAGTGCTCGGCCGGAGCCGGTATTTCGAACCCGTCTCCATCGAGGACATACGAGCCGTCGTGTTCGACGACCGTCGTGGACAGAAGGTTCGTCGAGGGGGTTCCGATGAATCGGCTGACGTACTTCGAGACGGGACGGTCGAACAACTCGCCCGGCGGGGCGAACTGTTCGAGTTGCCCGTCGTTGAGGAGGACGACGTGGTCGCTCATCGTCATCGCTTCCGTCTGGTCGTGCGTGACGTAGACCATCGTCGCGTCGAGCTCCTGATGCAACCGCTGGACCTCGACGCGAAGTTCGGCCTTCAGTTGCGCGTCGAGGTCACTCATCGGTTCATCGAGCAGGAGTATATCGGGGTCTTGGACGAAGGCCGAACCGAGTGCCACTCGTTGTTGCTGTCCCCCCGAGAGCTCTGCGGGCATCTTCTCCAGTTGCTCGGAGATCTGAAGCACCGTCGCGGCTTCCTCGATGCGACGGTCGCGCTCCTCGCGTGGAACCCCTTGGACCTTCAAGCCGTAGCCGATGTTCCGGTGGACCGTCATATGCGGGTACAGGGCGATGGACTGGAAGACCATCGCACAGTTCCGGTCCTGGGGGGAGAGGTCGGTAACGTCCTGCTCTCCGAATGCTATCCGACCGTTCGAGGGCGTTTCTAAGCCGGCGATCATTCGCAGTGTCGTCGTTTTGCCACAGCCGGATGGCCCGACGAGCGTCGTGAACGACCCCTCGGGAATCGACAGCGAGAGGTCATCGACGGCGACGTGGACCGCACCGGCGGATCGGTACTCCTTGTGAACTGAGTCGAGGTGGATTGGACGTGCCATTATTCGAGACCTCCGACGTTGAAGCCCTGCAGCAAGTAGTTCTGTAGGAACAGGGCGATGAGGAACGGCGGGATGCAGATCAATAGCGAAACCGCCATCGTCTCGCCCCAGCCGATAGTAACACGGTCGAGAAACAGGCTCGCCCCGACCGTGATGGTGTACATCTGGTCGCTGCTCATGACGACGCGGGCCATGGTGAAATCGTTCCACGCGACGGCGAATGCGAAGATGGACGCCGAGATGTACCCCGGCCGAGCGACCGGAAGAACGACGTCCCAGAGCGTGCGCGTTCGACTCGCTCCTTTGGTCCACGCGGACTCCTCCAGCGATATCGGAATCGTCTGGAAGTACTGCCACATGAGCCAGATGGTGAACGGCGCGGAGATGCCGGTCAGCGCCATCGCCAGCGCGAAGTAGCTGTTCAGTAATCCGAGCGTGTAGAAGATGACGTACAGCGGTATCGCCAGCACGATCGGGCTGAACATGTACGCGAACAGCACTGCCCGCGCCGCTAATGTCTTCCCCGTGAAATCGAATCGGGTGAGGCCATAGCCCGCTGCGACCGCGAGCGCGGTGGACATCAGCGTCGAACTCGCGGTGACGATGACGCTGTTCGTGAAATACCGGACCGTGTTCGTTTCCTCGAACAGCACCCGGAAATTTCTGAACGTCACCGAATCGATCAACAGGTGGACCGCACCGCCTTCGAACACTGACGCGGGCGACTGCACCGCAATGGCGACCATGATGTAGACCGGGAACGTCACGAACACGGCCACCAGCAACGCCGTGAGGATTACCGCGATACGCTTAACCCGCTGTTGGAGACGTTGGGGGACAATCGACCCGGCGGCCCCTTCGCCGAACGGCATCAGCGAGCCACCTCCTTTTCGGGTTCGAACACGTAGAAATAGACCACGGCCACGCCTGCGAGGAGGAAAAACATGATTCCCGCGAGCGCCGTCGCGCCGCCGAAGTCGACCGCCTCGAACGCTATCTCGTACACGCGAATGGGTAAAGTCGTCGTCGCTTTCAGCGGACCCCCTCGCGTCGAGAGGTAGATGATGTCGAACTTGTTGAACATCCAAATCCCTCGCACGAGGAGGATGATGAGGATGGCTCCACGCAGGTGTGGAAGGGTGATGTCTCGGAAGGCTTGCCACGTCGAGGCACCTTCGACCCGCGCCCGTTCGTAGAGGTTCGGGTCGATGGCCTGCAACCGCGCTAAGAGAATGAAGAATGCGAACGAGCCGAACTTCCACACGCTGGTGATGACCACCGCGGGCATCGCCCATGTGATGGTCGAGAAGAACGCGATGGGGTCGTCGACGAGGCCCGCTTGAACGAGCCATTGGTTGAGAACGCCGACGTTCGGGTCGAGGATGAACTTCCAAATGAAGATGACGACCAGTGTGGGGAGGAGATACGGGAATATCATCATCGTCCGGAGGACGCTTCCGCCTCGAATCTCCTGATTCACGACGAGCGCGAGGCCGAGGCCGACGAGCAGGCTAAGGACGGTCGTCGAGAGTGCATAGACAACGCTGTGCCACAGGAATATCGGGAAGTCACTGCTCGTTAGGATGTCGATGTAGTTCCAGAGCCCCGTGAACGTCGCCGCGCCGGTCGGGTCGTGGAGGAGGCTCATCCAAAGGGCGTATCCGATGGGGATGAGCCAGACGACCGTAAAGAACGCCGTGAACGGGATGAACGTCACCAACAGCAACAACTGGCGCTCGTCGAGGCGACTGAACGAGGATTTGAGGGAAGCTGCCGTACTCATGGGAGTCGGTGATTACCCCTGAAGCCCTCGGAGCTTTTTTGCGACCCAATCGACGGTCTGCTCGGGGGATTTCCCCCCCACGAGCATCTGTTCGGACGACTGGCCGAACACCTGTTGACCGTACGCGTCGGCGGCGACGATGTTCGGCTGACCGTTCTTGCCCGTCGCCAGAATCGACGTGAACGCGTCCCAATTGTTCCGAACGAGGTCGAGTACGTCCGTGTGTTGGTTGATCGTCTCGTTGTTTTTCACCGCGTCGCTGTTCAGCATCTTCTTCGTCGGCGGGAACTGGAACAGCGGCGCGGAGAGGACGAAGTCCATGAACTTGTCCGACTTGCTGAAGAAGTCCACGAACTTCTTCGCACCTTCCGTGGCCTTGCCGCTCTTCCAAACCACGTGTCCCTCCATGTACGCCCACCACTTCTCCTGCTTCTTGCTGCTCGGAACGGGGAACGGGGTCGGTGACAGTTTATCGACGAGGTCCGGTCGATTGGAAGCGATAGTGAGTATCGGCAGTCCACCGACGCTCATGATGGCCGCGGCGTTCTCCTGTTGGAGTGCGGCGATTGCGTCGCCCCACTCCCACCCTGCTCCGTTCGGCGAGTACTCCGCCATCTGCTGTATCCATTCGTACGTCTCGACGGCGCGTTTTCTGTTGTCACCCTCGTCGATGGCGACTTTGATATTATCGGACGGTCCGCTGTAGAGGTTGACGTCGTTTTGCCAGTGGTATTGGGTGATCTGCGTGTCGGCGTTGTTCGTCTGCCCCGACTGCACGACGTATCCTTTGATTCCCTCCTGTTCGGAGACGCGTTTCGCTTCGGACGCCCATTTCTCCCACGTCGTGGGGTTCTCCTGATAGAGGTCGTTGCGGTACCATCCCATCAGGGGCTCGACCATGGTCGCGGCGAAGTACGACTCGCCATCGACGTTGACCGGGTCCGGAAGGCCGGTCCCTTGGACCGCATCACTGACCGGTGCGAGATTGCCGTTTCGATGATACCGGTACGCGTCCGCCGACGTGTCGAAGACGATGTCCGGGGGGTTGCCCGCCGCCTTCATCTTCTGTAACTGCTCGTCGGTCGATTTCCCCTTGGAGGTGTACGTGACTTCGACCGTGTAATCGTGTTTTGTTTCGAACTCCGAGATTATCTGGTCGATGACGTCCTTCGAATCGCCACGATCCGAGAGATACTGGATTTTCTTCGACTGGTCGCCGTTCCCTTCGCCGTTCCCTCCTCCGTCCTCCCCTTCCTTCGACCCGCTATCGTCCGGTCGGCTGGTACATCCCGCGGCCGCGACTATCGATCCGGTTCCGGCTATCCGGAGAAACCGTCTTCGTGTTGTGGGCTCATGTGCCATGTTAATAGATGACACAACTAATGTGAGATGGGTTTCTCCCCTTCACTTGTTGGTTCTTTATATAGGGTATGATTTAGTTCGTACCCCTTGCCCGGAACTCGTGGTTTGCTCGCGGTTCACCTCTGCGTGACGCCTCGCTCCGAACGTCTTGATTCAGCACGTTTCCGAGCAGCGTCCGCTCCGCTTTTCGGAGGTGTTCGAGGAAGGTGGTGTGACTGATATCCAGTTCGGTAGCCAACGATTCCGCATCCCTCTCGCGCGGCCATTCGTAATATCCTCCGTCGAGGGCGGCATTGATCACTTCCGACTGTCTGTCCGAGAGGAGTCCTTCCGAGGCGCGATACGGCGTGAGCTGTTCGAGTTGTACGGTTCCAATCTCGCGAAGTTCGCTGACGATGTTTCGGAGGTCTTCCCGCCGGAAGACGATGATATTGAACACACGTTGTGTACCGCTCACCCGGTCCCACCATTGGAGCATGCCGTGATTTCGCCTGATGATGGGAAGGGCCCCACAGGAACGCTTGGTGAGCTTGATATGGCTCTCGTCGATCCGTTCGACGTGCTTTACCTGCTCGGAATTTTCGAACGCGTCGATGAATTCTTCGACTTTGTCACCTGCGTCGATGACGAAATTGAGATACTCGTCGTCGATGACCTCCTCGTGATTTGCGGTGAACGACGTGTTCCACCGACTCGTAACCTCACTGAGGATACAGTCCGTTTGCAGATCCAAGTATAGCTTTGCCCTGAACATTCGGTACCTATTGGCACACCTCTCGCATTAACGTTTGGAATTCGGCCGATTCGGGGCACTCCGATTTCGAGCTGGTTCGTGAATCAGCGTATTCGGCCCTTTTGCTATCGGATCAGGGATGTATTTCCGTATGAAATGAGCGACAACTACCGCGGCTTTCGATACTCTATAGAAGGGGATTAATATACGCACGAAACGAGATGTGGGAACAAATGAGCACTTCGGCAGTAACGAAGGGTTTCCCACACCCGTTAGAGAAATCCTCGTCCAACGACAAATCCTCCGTGACTTCGCAGGTCGTGTGTCTGTTTCCTTGTTATGTGGTACCACCTCACAAATAGCGTATATTGGATTCGCATCTGCATAAGGAAGAAGCTTGCAGATTCAGGGTGTTTCGGTATCTCATATCGATAGTGTCGTGCGGACACCGAGTGAGACTCGTTCCATTCGGTCGGTGTCGTTCATCCACTGCCTGCGGTTTATTCTTCCACACGTCGTTAAATATCGAACTGCCACAATCAGAAACCATCGCGGTTGAAAACAAACAAATATAGAAGCGGAGAAACGATCGAAAATTGGAGACCGAACGAGGATGCTACCGGAACAACGGAAACGAGAAATCGTGGAGTACATCTCGGAGCAGGACGGTTGCTCCGTCGAAGAACTCGCGCGGGAAATGGAGTGTTCACCGGCGACGATTCGACGGGATTTGACCGATCTCGAGGAGCGAGAGCTGATAAAACGCTCCCACGGGGGTGCCCTGCCCGTCGCGAGTGTCGGCGGTGAAAAGAACGTTCGCGAGAAGAAGGTCTACAATCTCCAACAGAAGATCGCTATCGCCGAACGAGCTATCGAAGAGATACACGAAGGGAACGTCGTCTTTTTCGATTCCGGAACGACGACGATGGAAGTCGCGAAAAAGGCGCCGTCAGGCGATTCGTTCGTCGGCGTTACGAACTCCCCGTTGATAGCGCTCGAACTGCGGGAACGGGATGGTGAAGTCCAGCTTACCGGCGGGTCGCTTCGCCAGCGGACACTCTCGCTGATAGGGTCGACAGCCGAACGATTCATGGAATCGTCTAACTTCGACGTCGCGTTTATCGGGACGAACGGAATCGGTGCGGAGGGCGTTCTCACGACTCCGAATACCCAAGAGGCCCGAATGAAGGAGCTGATGATAGAGAATTCGAAACGGGTCGTACTCGTCTCCACCGCGGGAAAATTAGCGGAACGAAGTTTCAAGGAATTCGGGACGCTCGCGGACGTAAACGTCTTCGTCACCGACGAGGAGTTGTCGGAGAAACATCGCCAGTGGTTCGAAAACGCCGACGTGCGTGTCGTCGATGGAGCCGCCACATAGACCCGACTCTCCGAGTGACTCAGTTGAATAGCCGTTTGAGCCGAGCGAACAACCCTTTGGATGGGTCACCACCCAGCTGTTTTTCTTCCTGTTTGGGTGCGGTATCCGGCTCCGTCTCCTCTGTATCGTCCGCTTGCAGTTCCGTTTCTTCTACAGTTCCCGATTCTGCGAGCGCGACGGCGTCGTGAATCACGCTCTCGGCGTCGTTGACGGCGTCTTTGACGGTTCCTTTCATGACCGGTTTCCCATCGAACCGGTCGCGGCTCACGGCGGTATCGGCGGTGATAATGACGACCTCCGCGGCCTCGATTTCGTCGGGAGTGAGTTCGTCTTGGGCACCCATCGCCCCCTGCACTTCGACAGAGATGTCGTGGCCCATCTGTTCGGCAGTCGTCTGCAGGTTTTCCGCGGCCATTTGGCTGTGAGCGATTCCGGTCGGACAGGATGTGATTGCGACTAGTTTCATTGGGTATCGATGACGTTCGTGACGTCGCTTCTTGTATTTGCGGTCAGAACACGTGCTGCAACGTCGGAAGCACGCGCTTTCTCGGTCGTTTCGACGTTGGATTTCACTTCGGGAATCGTCACCGCGCTCATGCTCAGTTCGTCGAATCCCAGTCCAACGAGGAGTTCGGTGAGGGCCGGGTCACCGGCCATCTCCCCACACATACCGATCCAGATATCGTTGCTGTGTGCCGCCTCGACGCTCCGACGGAGTGCCCGAAGGACCGGCGGGTGCAACGGGTCGTGTAGGTCCGCCACTCGCTCGTTTTCGCGGGCGGCGGCCATCACGTACTGTGCGAGGTCGTTCGTCCCGACGCTCAGGAAGTCGACGCGGTCGGCGAATTCGTCCGCCATAAAAACGGCGCTCGGCGTTTCGATCATGACGCCCAATTTGGGAATCGCGTACTCGATTCCTTCCGTCTCGAGCGACTCGGCGACCGTATCGACGTAGTCGAGCACGGCATCGAGTTCGGCGACGGTCGACACGAGGGGGAACATCACGCTCAGCGTTCCACCCGAAGCGTCCGCCGCTGCTCGTAGAAGCGCGCGCAACTGCGTTTCAAACAGGTCCTCGTCGGAACCCAGCGAGCGGCGAATACCACGCTCCCCGAGGAACGGATTCTCCTCGTCCGGCAAATCGAGATACGGAATCCGTTTGTCCCCGCCGATATCGAGCGTCCGGATGACGACTCGACCGTCCTGAAACGCTTCTACCGCTTCGACGTACGTCTCGTACTGTTCCCGCTCGGTCGGAGGGGTCTCCCTGTCGAGGAAGAGAAACTCCGTTCGATAGAGACCGACGCCGTCGGCACCCCTCTCGACGGCGCGCTCCACCTCGGTCGGCCGTCCGATGTTTGCGGCGACCTCGATTTCGGTATCGTCGGTCGTCTCGACGCGATGAGGACGCACGTCGACGTTCGCTCCGGTATCGACGGCGGCGAGCGTTTCGTCAGTCGGATCGACGACGACTGCATCCGTCGTCCCGTCGACGATGACGTTCGACCCGTCTTCGATACTCTCGAGTTCCGAACCGACGCCGACGACGGCGGGCAGGGCGAGCGAGCGGGCGAAGATGGCTGCGTGCGAGGTACGCCCGCCAGTAACCGTGGCGAACCCAGCCACCTGATTCGGGTCCAGTCGAGCGGTGTCGCTCGGCGTTAGTCGCTCGGCTACCAGAACTGACCCCTCCGGCAACTCCGTCAGGTCGACGCGCTCGGTACCGGTGAGCAACCGAACGAGACGGTCACGGACGTCGCGAAGGTCGTCCGCCCGTTCCGCCATCTGCCCGTCCATCCCCTCGAACTGTTCGATCGGACCCTCGAATGCCGTCTGTACCGCGTATTCGGCCGGTGAACCCGCGTCGATGGCGGTCGTAACGCCGTCCTCGATTTGGGGGTCTTCGAGGAACTGGACGTGGGCATCGAAGACGGAAGCCTCCTCTTCGCCGACGTGTTCCGCCGTTCGTTCGCGTTCGTCTTCGAGTTCATCACGCGCTCGTCGACGTGCCCTCTCGAATCGTTCGAGTTCGGCTGACCGTTCGGACGACGGAACCGTTTCGTCGTCGAGGGCATCGCTCGTCGAGGTGTCCGGTCGATATCGGACCACAGTCCCCGTTCCCGTTCGAGGTGTGACACCGACCCCCGTAAGCGTCCGTTCGGTCATGTATCGGCCAGTTCACCCTCCGGGGTCGTCAACACCCGTTCCAGCGCATCGAGCGCCTCGTCCGCGTCTTCGCCTTCGGCAACAAGACGGACGTCGTCGCCACATTTCGCCCCGAGACTGGTTATCGCGATCATGCTCGCGGCGGAAACGAGGTCGTCGGAATCCGCGTGACCGATTTCGACCGCGGCGTCGAACTCGTTGACCGTTTGGACGAACTTCGAGGCCGGTCGTGCATGTAACCCGGCTTCCGGGACGATTTCGACGACTCGCTCGCTCATGCGACCGCCTCCCGAAGGGCGGCTTGCACCTCAGCGGGCGTTTCCGCGGCGTACAGGTCGTTACGGACCTCCTCGTGCATGAGCGCGCGCGAAAGCGAACTGAGGATGGTGAGGTGGTCTTCGGCCTCCGACTCGGGGACGAGAATCATAAACAGCAGCTTCGCGGGTTTGTCGTCCATCGCTCCGAAGTCGACGCCATCGGTCGAGCGGGTGAACGCCACCGACGGGCGAGTGACGGCATCCGTCTTCGCGTGCGGGATTCCGATTCCCATTCCGACCCCGGTGGTCGTCTCCTCCTCGCGAGCGAACAACGCTTCGAGCGCCACGTCACGCTCATTTACCCGGTCTGTACTCACGATGAGGTCCAACAGGTGTTCGATGCAGGCGTCTTTCTCGCTCGGCGGTTCGTCGAGCGAGATATGCGATTCTGGAATCAGGTCGTCGATATCGTCTTGTTCGATTTCTGAGCTCATGTGTTTGGTATCGGTGATCTCTTGAAACGGTTAGTCGTTCGTCTGTGTCGTCGTCGTGGTTTCGGCCGAAGCGACCGTTTCCTCGAAGTCGCTCTTGAGGAGCGTCGCAATAGTGGCGGTAATGATCGTACCACCCGCGACACAGGCGAGGAACAGAACGGGATGGTTCGAGAGCAAAAAGACGAAGATGCCGCCGTGGGGGGCGGGCATCGTGACGCCGAGAGCCATCGAAGCGGCTCCGCCGACGGCGCTTCCGGCGACGATGCTCGGGATGACGCGAAGCGGGTCGGAAGCACCGTACGGAATCGCACCTTCGGTGATGAAGGCGAGTCCCAGTGGAATGGCGCTCTTTGCGTTTTCGTACATCTCCGCGGTGTACTTCTGAGGGGCGATGAAGTTCGACAACGCCATTCCCAACGGGGGAATCATCCCGGCGATCATCACGGCGGCCATCGGTTGGTATATCTGTTCGGTCAGCAATCCGACGGCAAACACGTACGAGACCTTGTTGATAGGCCCGCCCATGTCGAACGCCATCATGCCGCCGAGGATAGCACCGACGAGTATCGCCTGGCTCCCCTGCATTCCGCGGAGGAACGATGTCAACCCCGCGTTCGCGATTGCGACTGGAACTCCGATCACGAAGATGACGATGGGCGACAGTATCGCCATCGTCAGCACGGGAATGATGAGGACGGGCATCATCGGCTGAATCATGTCGGGGACGTTCCGTTGCTTTATCCACCGGGCCACGTATCCCGCGGCGAGACCGGCAACGAGCGCACCGAGGTAGCCAGCACCGGCCGAACCGCCTTGAAGCCCGATAACGTCGCCCGCGGCTTTCAGGATGTTTCCTTGCTGGATGATGTACGAGAGTAAGAACCCCGGTGCTAGCCCGGGACGGTCCGCGATGGCGTACGCGATATAGGCCCCTAAGATGGGAACCATAAACGTCAAGCCAGCGGTGCCGATCTGTGCGAGGAACCAATCGGGACGGCCGGTAGCATCGAAAATCGTCTTGGTCGCCTCCGTCCCGCCGAGGAACGTCGAGAGCGCATATCCCAGTGCGAGAAAGATTCCGCCGATCGTCACGAACGGAATCATGAACGACACTCCGGTCATCAGGTGTTCCTTTACGGAGGTGACATGTGATCGCAATGC
This sequence comes from Haladaptatus sp. HS23, assembly GCF_056892285.1. Classification (NCBI taxonomy): domain Archaea; kingdom Methanobacteriati; phylum Methanobacteriota; class Halobacteria; order Halobacteriales; family Haladaptataceae; genus Haladaptatus; species Haladaptatus sp. HS23. The sequence continues at coordinate 235,868 of NZ_JBXGLH010000005.1, forward strand.
CCCCTCAATCACGTCGCTTTGTGTCATAGTCGTGTTCCATCACTATCGTTCATAATACTGTTCAATAATATCTCCGAATACGATTATTCCATATCATTCCAATAGAAACATTCTCGAATCTGTTCACTGTCCGGTGGAAAGGTCGCCGTCTTCGGAGTCATCGTTTCTCGTCATATCCCGTTAATACGCCGTTACCGGCATTTCTTCTGCGTTTGCAACCGTGTTACTAAGCGGTGGAACGCTCGTCCCGGAAATACTGATCGCACTCGACGCGACAGCGACGCCAGTACGGAGTGCGGCTTCGTCGGACCCACCTCGTTGACGTTCGGCGAGCACGCCGGAAAGCAGTGCGTCTCCCGCGCCGACCGTATCGACGACGTCGACGTCAAGTGCGGGGGTGTGAAGGACGGCATCGGGCGTTGCCATGATCGCTCCGTTTTTACCGAGAGATGCAACCACACGCTCGAATCCCTCCTCTTTGAGTCTCCGAACTGCGGCGACTGCACCGTCGAGGGTATCGACATCCCGCCCGGTTGCGGCCTCCAACTCCTGACGGTTGGGCTTACAGAGAGCATACGTCGCGTTCAAATCTCGGAGCACGTCGCCACCGACGTCGACGACGGTTTCCCACGAACCTTCCTCCGCGATTCGGTCGATAGTTTCGACACTAACACCGGCGGGGAGGCTTCCCGCAATCACGACCGTCTCGGGGGAGTAGTGTCGTAACTTGTCGATGACACGATTCGCGTCGCTCTCGCGAATGGTGGGACCGTTCTGATTGATTTTGTACTCGGATTGCGGAGTGAGAATCGTCGTGTTCAACCGCGTCGACCCGGGTATCTCGACGAAATCGTTCCGAACACCGCGTGTCGCCAGTTCCTCTTGTAAAAACTGCCCCAAGAAGCTTCCGACATAACCGGTGGCGACCGTTTCGACGTCGAGTTCGACGAGGTACTTCGAGACGTTGATTCCCTTGCCTCCCGGATCAAGCCGTACGTCATCGGTTCGTGCAACGGTGTCCGAAACCAGGTCGTCTTCGAGTTGCAGCGTATGGTCGACTGCGGGATTGGGTGTGACCGTCAGAATCATCGTATTGGATACGGATTCGTGTGTTTCATCCGCAGCGATTCCTCTACTCGCGACCCTTTCGAGTCGCCAACAGCTGTGCTAGCGAGGCAGTTCATCGTCGAACCAGTATTGTGGTGGAATCATTTCGTGAACTCATCTCCGGGTGACCGGTATTCGTTACTACTATCCAATCGTTAATTCGTACAATAGTGCCTAAATGATATCGGTTATGATTATTTTAGAATATTCGGTGCGTAAAAATAGGCGCTATACACAACATGAGTCGATGAACGGGACCACACCGACCACGTGAGCGCGATGCCATCGACATAGCCGACCGCGCACACCTCCGTCTTATCCTCTATCGTTCAAATAGACCTCGAGGTGATCGAGACGGTCTTCGAGGTCGTCGATCTGCTTTTGCCGTTCGATGAGTATCGAGACGAGCGCGGGAATCTCCACGAACCGAGGCGTCTGCAACCCGCCCGCATCCGCGTGTACTCGGGCGAACTCGAAGAGCCGGTCGAACACCTGCTGGTCGGCACTACGGAGTCCCCGTCGATACTCCTCCCAACGGCTCTCCATCGCTCGAAGGAGGTCACGATACGTCGAATCAGTTCGCTCCACGGGCGCTCACCTCCGTTCGAGCGCCGACGTTCGGACTCGGGGTCGGTGAGCCGGAGCCGCCCCCTATCTCGTAGAGATGTCCCTTCATGTAAAGCCGTTCGACGATATCCTCGGCAGCGGGCCGCTCGAGATCTTCTTCTGCATAGAGAATCGAGTACGCGCGTTCATACGTGAGTTCTCGTCCGGGAGAGCCCTCACGAGCGCGTCGAGCGCTTCTTGGGCGAGCGGTGTGAGCGGGTTCTTCTCATTCGAGACCGTTCGTACTTTCCAATTCGAGTACTCCACAGGTGAACTCTCGGAAAAAGTCTTTGTGACGATATGGGGTTCGTCGGACTACGAGAAATGAACGGACGGCGTGGGTGTACGGGTTGGTCGTGTGCGAAACCGATTCCGTGGGGTCAGTCGTCGCTCATCAGGTTTTGGCTCGGTGTCCCGTCCGACGCCGGTTTCGCCGAGAGGTTCTTTCGCCGAGCGTCTACGTTCGAGAACACGTACACTAGCACTATCAGCGTCACGAGACCGATGGGGAGTAAAACGAGCGGACTGAGGCTCGTGAACCCGTACAACAGATACAGGAACGCCGTGGCGATGAGGACGGTGAACGCGTAGTACATCTGCGTGCGGACGTGGTCGATGTGGTCCGACCCGGCGAACGTCGAAGCGAGTACGGTCGTGTCGGAGATGGGAGAGCAGTTGTCCCCGAAGATAGCGCCGCTGAACATCGAACCGACCACGACGGCGACGAACTGCGGCGAACTGCCCCCGACTTCCCACGCTAACGGAATGACGATGGGTGTCATTATCGACATCGTCCCCCACGACGTGCCGATGGAGAGCGAGATGACGGCGGACGTGAGAAAGATGACGACGGGGAGTACCGTCGGTGAAACGACGCCCGACACGTACTGTGTGACGAAGTCACCGGTGCCGAGCGCGTCCGCGACCGAACCGATCGACCACGCCAGCACGAGGATGCTGACCGCCGGGAGCATCGTGCCGAACCCGTCGAGGATGGTGTCCATCGTCTCGTCGAGCGTCATGACACCTTCCCCGACCGCCAGCGCGATGGCCGTCGCGACCATGGAGAACGACCCCCAGACGAGCGCCGTCGCGATGTTGGTGTTGTTCACCATCTCTATCGTCGTCCGGCCGGGCGCGTAGCCCATCATCACCGCACCGCCGATGACCACGGAGACGAGCGCGAAGACGGGAAGGACGAACGTCCGTAGGGGCGCGTTGTCGTCCGCCGGTTCGCCCAAGTCCTCCTTGATGTTTTGGAGCGGGTTCGCACCGTCACGGATGACGTTCCCGGTTCGCTGTGCGCGGTTTTCGGCGTCGAGCATCTCGCCGAAATCCCGCCCGCTGATGACGATGATACCGACCATCGCCAGCGCCAGTATCGAGTACATGTTGTACGGAACGCTTTGGAGAAACGTCGCCGTCGCGCTGGGTGTCTGTTCGGCGATTCCGAGTTTCTTGTACTGGTCCGCTATCAACCCGATTTCGAACGCGACCCAACTGGAGATGCCGATGGTCGCCATCGGCGCGGCCGTGGAGTCGAGGATGTACGCCAACTTCTCGCGGGACATCCGTTTCTCGTCGGCGATGTTCTTCAGCGAACTGCCGACGATGGCGTTGTTGGCGTAGTCGTCGAAGTTCCAGAGGAGGCCGAGCAACCACCCCGCGATGCCGACCTTTCGATGCGAGTCGATTCGCCGGGTGGCAAAGCGCGTGATGGCCAACGCGCCACCCAACCGCCAGATGAGCGCGATTCCAGCCCCTAACAGGAGCGTGAAGACGAGGATTTTCGCGTTGAACGTACTCTCACCGATGGAGGAAACTATCCAATCAAACGTCTGTGCGATGCCGATGCTCCCACCGTAGATGATGCCACCCGTCCAGACGCCGATGAATAGCGACAACATCGCTCGTCGCGTGATAACGGCGAGTACGATGGCTAACAGCGGCGGTACCAGCGATAGTATCCCGAAGTGAGGGGCCATGCCATGCACATACACAACACACCGTAATAGTAGTTCTTACCAGAATTAATTAATAAATTTTCGTATTTTGATCGGAAACAGAGGGTGTTTCGGGACTCACTTCCGAAACGAGCCGCCGATCACTTAGTTATATCATCCGGAGATACGAACGTCGATACATGACTGTCACGGCGATGCTAACCGTCGCGCCGCTCGACGACGCGACCGTGGATTTCGACGCGGAAATCGCGAAGGCCATCGACGCGCTGGACGACTTCGACGTTCGGTACGAGACGCATCCGATGGAGACGACGATTCAGGCCGACGAACTCTCGGAAGTGTTCGCCGCCGCTCGGGCGGCCACGGAGGCCGTCGATGCGTCACGGACGCTGACGACGTTGAAAGTAGACCACTTCCGGGAGGAAACGCTCGACGTGGACGAAAAGGTAGAACGCGTCGAACGGCACCTTCGACGCCCGGCCCGAAGCGACCGTTGAGCGGTTCGGAACTGATAGCGTTTCGACCGCCGAGCTATCCCTCGAATTCCGGGACACTCGGCGAGGGGAACTCGGTCTTTCACCGAACCTTGAGCGCGTACCGCCCCGGTTCGGCGATACCGAGACGGCCGCCGAGTTCGCTCCGGTTCGGATGCGCGATTCGTACGTATCCCGCCCAATCGTCGGTGAAATAGGTGGCGTTACACATCGGGCAGCGCCGAGCGGATTCGTCGACGAGGGCGCTACAGTTCTGACACGCGAGTAATTTCGTCATCAGTCTGCCGTGGCGGGCTCTTCGGTTTGGTCGGCGACTTCGAGGAGTTCCTGATACCGATTTCGGATGGTCACGTTACTGACTCCCGTCGCTTCCGAAACCTCGTCTTGGGTCAACTTTTCGGTCGTGACGATTCCGGCAGCGTAGAGCGCCGCTCCGGCGAGTCCGACGGGGCTTTTCCCGTTGTGGACTCCTTCCGCCTTCGCCTTTCGGAGAAGGTCGTGTGCACGCGCTTCGAGTTCGTCGCTGACCTCGAGTTCCGACGCGTATTTGGCGACGTAGTCTTCGGGGTCCGGCGGCTGGATTTCGAGGCCGAGTTCCTTCCCGATGTATCGGTAGGCCCGTTTGAACTCCATCTCGTCGACGCGACTCACGTTCACGACCTCGCCGATAGAACGCGGTATCGCGGCTTGTCGCAGCGCGGCGTAGACGGCGGCGGTCGCGATTCCCTCTATCGACCGTCCCGGAAGGAGGTCCTCGTCGAGCGCCCGACGATAGATGACGCTCGCGGTCTCGCGAACGCTCTTCGGCACCCCGAGCGCCGACCCCATTCGCTCGATTTCGCCGAGCGCCTGCTTGAGGTTCCGCTCCTTGTGGTTCCGCGTTCGGAAGCGTTCGTCCCACGTTCGGAGCCGTTGCATCTTCTGGCGCTGGCGAGTCGACAGGGTTCTCCCGTGGACGTCACGGTTCTGCCATCCGATTTTGCTCGACAATCCCCTGTCGTGCAGCAGTTCGGTCGTCGGCGCGCCGACGCGAGACTTCTCGTCGCGCTCTTGGCTATCGAAGGCTCGCCAATCCGGGCCGTGGTCGATTTCGTTTTCGTCGACGACCAGACCGCATTCCCGACAGACTGTTTCGCCGTGTTCGGAGTCCTGCGTGAGTGTCCCACCGCACTCCGGACAGACGTACTGCTCTTCGGCCGCCGTTCTCGATTGCTCCTCGCGTTCGATATCTGTGTTCGTGTGCGATTCCGCTGCGTACTGTCTGATTGCTTCGGTATCCTGGAAAGCGTCGTCGGTAGTCGGGTGGATGGCCCGGGCTACCGTTCGCTGCACTCTCATATAGGTGGCCAACGCGGATGAGTATTCGGTTGGCATGAACCGAATACGGTCGCTCGAACGACGGCTTCCGGGAGCATTCCGAGTGGATTCGCGGTCTATACGTGCTGCTAGCGCGATTCGTGTTCCCTCGCCGAAATCCACTTCTTCATCATACGCCAAGGTACGCCATGCGCGAGTTCGTCTTCACGATCAAATACGACCGGGGTATCGACCCGCTCACGGACCGGTTCATCGACCACCCGTCGATGCTGGCGAAATCGCTGTCCTGTTGCGTCACGAAGCGGAGCATGTGGCGGGTGGACCGAATCACGGGGTCGAACGAGGCGCTGTCGGCGCTCGAATCGGTGTATCTCGATACGGACCACTGCAACGAGTGCGTCGGCGGAACGGGTTGCGGTTCCCGCCGTGACTACGAGATTTTGGAGACGGATACCGGCACGCGGACGATATACGCGTATCGTACGGAGATGGAGGGGTGCCACTCGATTCCGTACTACGCCGTCCAACTGTTCGGCGACGGGTTGCTGTTTCAGACGACTCGTCGGGAGAACGAGTACAGGTGGCGTATCCTCATGCGCGAGGACGCTGCGGTCGGGGCGCTTTACGACCGGATTCAGCGGAACCTTCGGTCAGGGGTTCGAATCGAACTCGACCAGGTCGGAACGACGACGCGGTGGCGCGACACGACGGTAACCGTCGCGGACCTCCCATCCGCCCAGCGAGAGGCGCTCATCGCCGCGGCCGAACGCGGTTACTACGAACTGCCCCGTAAAACGTCGGTCGCCGAGGTCGCGGCCGATATCGGCGTTCCACGCTCGACGCTCCAGTATCGGCTTCAGCGCGCCGAAAGCTGGCTCGCAACGCGGTTCTCGGACGTCCTGTCGTTCTGAACGAATCGCCGCTTCTCGGGAGCAGGTCTTCGAGCAACACGAGTCGGCGTCACAGCGGCGGAAGCCTCGCCTCGATAGCCTCCCGCTCCGACTCGAACCACGGCGGTAACTTCAGGTTCGTTCCGAGTTCTTCGACCGGTTCGTCCTTCGTGAATCCGGGCGGGTCGGTGGCGATTTCGAACAGGATTCCGGCGGGAATTCGGTAGTAAATCGACCGGAAATACTGGCGGTCGATGACCGGCGTCACGTTGAGTCCGCGTGCGACGAGGTCCTCCCGCCACTCCAACTGCTGGTCGTCGTCGGCCGTTCGAAACGCGACGTGATGCACCGTTCCCGCTCCGACGCGTCCCGGTTGCAGGTCCGGCACGCATCGTAAATCGAGCACCGTCCCGGGATTCGAACCGGTCGCTCGGTATCGGAACCGTTGCCCGTTTTCGTCGCCGATGTACTCGTACCCCATCGTGTCTTCGAGCAACGAGGCCGTCCGCTCGTATCCCTCCACGGCGAGCGTCACGCCGTAGAATCCACGGATAGCGTACTCCGTCGGAACGGGACCGTCTCGCCACGGGTCGACGTCGGTGGCCTCCCGGTGCTCAACGAGTTCCAATCGGAGACCGTCGGGGTCGGAGAACTCGACCACCCGTTCGTCGAATCGCCCCGTCGGACCCGAGTACTCGACGTCGTTGGCCGCCAGTCGCTCGGTCCAAAAGTCGAACGAATCGGGAGGGACGAGGAACGCGGTCGCGTCCGCCGTCCCGACTCCTCGCCGCCCCGGCGCGGCATCGGGCCACGGAAAGAATGTCAGTATCGTGCCCGGATGACCGACTTCGTCGCCGTAGTAGAGGTGATAGGTGTACTTGTCGTCGAAGTTGACGGTCCGCTTCACGAACCGCAACCCGAGGACGTCGGTGTAAAAGCGGAAGTTCCGCCGCGGGTCGGTCGCGATTGCCGTTACGTGATGGATTCCCGGGATGTGTTTTTCCTGACTCATGCGTCTTCGACTCTTCGTTAGTTCGGTGAACGATGCGCTACCGAGTCTCGATGGACGCCTCGGTATCGTGACCGCCTCGGACGACTAGCCGACCGGTCCCCGCTCGGATATACAACGCCTATCGTGTTACCTCTTACCAATGGGATGCCGTTGCGACGCGTCGATGCCATCACCAGGAACTGTAGCGCTCCTCTTTCCACGGGTTCGCGACCGTCGAATAGCCCCGTTGCTCCCAGTACCCGCGTTTCGATTCGGTCAGAAATTCGACGCCCGTGACCCACTTCGCACCTTTGTACGCGTACTTGTGTGGCGTGACGACGCGCAACGGACCGCCGTGTTCGGACGGGAGCGGTTGGCCGTCCAGTTCGAACGTGAACAGCACTTCCTCGCGCAGACACTCGTCCAGCGGTAGGTCCGTCGAATAGCCGTCCAACGAGCGAAACAGGACGTGAACCGCGTCATCGCGAACGCCTGCACGGTCCGCCAGCGCGGGAAACGGGACGCCGGTGAACTCGTTGTCGAATCGACTCCATCCCGTCACGCAGTGGAAATCCTGACGCTGCGTTTCGCGCGGTCCGTCGGTGAACTCCGACCACGAAAGGGAGAGGTCGGTATCGATCGCGCCCGTGACGGTGAACTCCCACGTTTCCATATCCCACTCCGGAACGCCGCTCTTCGAGAGGACGGGGAACTGTTCGGTGCGTCGCTGCCCCGGCGGAAGTCGCTCGCCGTCGAACTCCTCGTGAATCGAGGTCGTGTCAATGACGTCCATAGGACGCCGCTCTACGGGGATATGGATAGCGTTGACGGCGCTCGTCACGGATAGCGGACACTTGAACCGTCCATCGGGAGTCCGAAACCGGCGTTACACACCGTTCGATTTCCGTTTCGGGATGAACGATGTGCCGGATTTATTCGTCCTGTGCGCGGGTCGTAGAGGGAGAACGCATGCCACTGCTTCGATTCGAGACCGCGGATTCGACGGAACGGACACAGATCGGCGAGGGTCTCGTGCGATTCGCGGTGAAAGCGGGCCGCTTGGAGAGCGGTCGAGAGGAGGGAAAATACTTCCTCAACCACGAAGACGGCTGTGGAGAGGACGGGAAACGCATCATGCCGGGCGACCCGTTCTTCTTCGATACGGAGACTGGCGACATCCTCTGTGCGGACCACGGGAAGCAGCGTAGCGACGGAAAATAGCTTCCACCGTCGTATCCGAACCGGTGAAGGCCGCTCCATCGTGTTCGGCGGTTTCGGATACCCCGCACCTAGCACGTCAGCCATTGCCCGTTCGTCTCGGCGTTACAAACGACCCTCCGCGCCCCCGGTCGTCTCGTGCTCCTCGAGGAACCGTTCGGTGCCTCTCCTGACGAGGACGGGAAATCGTTGGGCGAAAAAGAGTCCCATCCGCGTAATCCAATCGGTGTAGATGACGGGACGGGTCGATTCTATCTGCTCGGCGAGTTTGCGTCCAACGTACGCGGGGTCGCTCATCTGCGATGCCGGATACCCCAGTCTCGTCGCCGACCGCGTTTCCGCCAGTCGGGGATGCATTATCGTACACGACACGTTCTCGTGGCGTAGTTCGTGCCGTAGGGAGCGCGTGAGCGATTCGATGGCTCCCTTCGTGGACGCGTATCCCGAGAGCCCCGGATTGCCGACCCGACTGACGCCGGAACTCACGTTGTGGATGATTCCCCGATTACGGGCCTTCATGTGGGGCAAAACGGCGCGTATCGTCCGAACGTATCCGAAGTAGTTGACCTCGAACACCCGTTTCGTGTCCGCGAGGGTCTGGTCCTCGAAAAACCCGAAGCCGAGGATCGCGGCGTTGTTGACCAAGATATCGATCCGGTCCCATTCTTCGATGACCGCCGATAGTGCCGTCTCGACCCCTTCATCCATCGTCACGTCGCACTCGTAATACCGAACACGCGCGGGATGGGCCTCTTGGAGCGATTCGATGGCCTCCCCGTTGACGTCGAGTCCGGCGACGCGATAGCCGTTCTCGACGAGCGTGGCGAGCACGTGATACCCGATTCCCTCGTTCGCGCCGGTAACGACCACGACCCGCGCATCCTCGGTGGGCTGCATAACGCTCCTACTACGTTCGAAATGGAGATGAACCCACTAGTCCGTTCAGCGATAGACGGCCCGGAATCCGGTTGCGTTTCCTGTCGATAGTCATCACTCCCGTTTCGTCAAAACCGAATCTACCAGAATAAATATGGGGAAGGAGGGATACGTATTCTACATGGACGTTTGTGATGATGTCCCGCACGAACTGCAGTGGGAAAGTGGGAGATATATCGGTGGGACGAAAGAGACGTGGATGGGACTCCTCATCGGAATCGTCTTTGCGACCATTTCGTGGGTATGTATACTGTATTCCGCCTTCTCAATCCTGTAACCTAGCGGGACCGACCGTCGAGAGACTCACTTTCGTTCTTGTGTGTCCGCCGGATAGTCGCCTATGAACCGCGTGAGGATGTGACCGATGCTCGTGTTCGCGGCCCGTGCTCGACTTCCTCGAACGGGCCGAGCGGTCGTCCTCGGTGGGAACCGAGAGGAGTACGGTCGCGTCGTCGACGAGAAGCGTGCGCCCAGTGACCCCGCCATGATGTGTCTCGGGGACGACCAAGACGTGAACGTAACTGTCCGAAAATTGAGTTTGCACCTCTCGGTCGCGAGTGGCGACCATCACTCGAAGATATAATCGCCGTCAGCGGTCGTCTCGGGGACCCGTGTGACTCCGAAGTGTCCAGTTCCTCCAGTGGAACAGTTCCACCGTCCCCCACACCCCGACGAGAAGCGCCGCGAGGACGAGGAGGTTGAATTCGAGCGGGCCGATCCACGTCGGAAAAACCCACTGAGCGGTCGTGTAGACGTACGTGTACCGCGCACCGAGTCTGTCGACGAGGCTATCGCTTTCTCCCTTGACTCCGGTCGTTCCGACGTCGCTTCTCGCTTCGAGTTCGCTCATCGTGGGTCCCGCCGGTTCGTCACCGTACACCGGCCGTTCGACGTCGTACGGTTCGAACGAGATATCGACGTCCCAGACGACCTCACCGTCCGGCGTCACTTCGAGCGCCCTGTTGTTGTTGCTGTCGACGATGAGCGTGTTTCCGTTCGGGAGGCGGTCCGCGTCCCGCGGCCAGTCCAACCCCTTCCCGTAGCTCCACGTCCGTTTCCACCCGTTCTTCGTTCGCTCGTACTCGACGACGCGGTCGTTCTCGCTGTCCGCGACGAGGACGGTGACGGGGTCCTGCGAGAGGAGGACCGGGTTGTGCTGTTCGTTGAGGATGTCGTAGTTGTCCTCCTCCCCCAGCGTCCAGCGAACGCGCTTTGACTCCCGGTCGATGAGCATGACGCGGTCGAAGTTCCGGGGACTGACGAGGAACGCGGAGCCGTTATCCACCGCGTCGATGTCGTTCAGGTGGGTGTAGCCACCGGGTCCGCCACCCGCGCTCTTGGGAAAGTGTTCGCGGAACCGATACTCCCAGACGACCCTGTCTTCGGAGCGGTCGTACACGAAAACGCGGTTGTCCCTGCTCAGGTCGGCGATAGCGTACCGGTCACCGCCGAGGTAGTCGATGTCGTGTGTTCCGGGCGGAATTTCGAACTTCCGCAGCACCTCCCCTGTTCGCCAGTTCATCTCGATGGCGTAAAACGTCACGTCGAACGAAAATGCGGACTTCTCCATGCTCCCATCCCGCGCGACGAACAGGACGCGATTCGGCCCGAGCGGGTCGACGTCCATATAGCGGTCGTACTCGCTGTGCATCCAGATGGGCTCGTTCGTCGCCGTGTCGAACGCGACCAATCTCGCCTGTCCCGTGGGGAACTCCTTCCCCTGCGCGGAGACGAACGTGACGTTCTCGGCGGGGATATCGTCGGCCTGTTGACTCCCCTCCTTCGAGACGGTCAAGTCCTCGTGCATCACGCCGCTCGCCACGACGGGCGCGAGAAGTACTAGAAGTATGATAAAAACCGAACCTCGAAACTTCTGCGTTGGCATCCACTCGCACAAACGACTTCACCATACATTAATCAATTTACAATATGGGTCTATCAGGCGGGGTTGTTCCCCGTTGATTTTCTCCCCCTCTGTTGTCAAAATTCTGTCTAACCATCGGAGCTGTTCGCCGAATAGGTCGTGCGAGCGCGTTCTATCGACGTCTCATTCGCTACCCATCGCCCGTTCGACGGTGTCGGCCGCTCGCTCGGCACCTCCCGCGGCACCAGCGGACGCGTTGAACTCCTCGATTGCGCCGTAGTACGCCGCAGCGGAGACCGTTTCGACTGCGTCGCGGAGTTTTGCGGCGGTCGGGTCGTCACGACCGAGAGCGATACCGACTCCCGACGTTTCGACCTGTTCGGCGACGAGATACTGGTCGGCCATCTGCGGGACGACGACCGGCGGCGTCCCGAGCGAGAGCGATTCCATCGTCGAGTTCATCCCGCCGTGAGTGACGAACGCGTCGACCCGTTCGAGCACGTCGAGCTGCGGAACGCGCGAGCGGACGTGCACGTTCTCCGGACTCGCGGCGTCGAGGCGTTCAGCATCGCCCTTCGCCTTCAACACGACTTCCCAGTTGCCGTCGTCGAAGGCTTCGATGCATGTCTCGAAAAAGTCGTCGTCCCCGTGGACGACCGTTCCGAGCGAAATATACACCGAGGTCCGCTCTGCGAGTCGGTCGAGCGGCAGCCCGGCGTCTCGTTGCTCGTCTCCTGCGCGAACCATCGGACCGACGAAGGCGTGGTCGTCACCGAAGGACTCGGCGTCGGGTTGGAACTCCCGGGTGAGCGGGACGATGGACCGGTCGGCGTCCGCGACGAAGAAGTCGCTCGGGTCCGGGTCGTCGATGTCGATGGAAGTGAGTACGTCCGTTATCGCGCTCGGAAGCGGGGTGTCCCCGCCGTCCGACGAACGGATGTGTTCTATCAGCGGCGACCCCTTCCGCATGGCGAACGACGTGTTGAACGACACGGTCGGCACGCCGAGTTCGTCGGCCACGGCACGACCCCACAGACACATCGGGTCCGTGACGACGCAGTCGGCGCCGTCAGCAGCGACGCGGTCCACGAGCGACGGGACGTCGTCGAGGCTCTCGCTCATGAACTGAACGAGGCGCTCTCGGCGCTCGTCAGCGCCGTTATCGGCCGAATCCGTACTGGGCTTCTTGGCGTCGATACGACCCATCAAATCGTAGCCATCGTCGAGACGTTCGAACGTCGCACCGGTCGGTTCGACGACCGCCGCGAACCGCTCCGGCAAGTAGTACGTGACTTCGTGACCCCGCTCGTTGAGCTCGCGCGCCGTTCTGAGCGTGGGATTGACGTGACCGTACGCCGGGAGCGAAAAGAGTGCAACGTGATGTGACGTGGTACTCGCTTCGTCGATAGTTTGATGCGAGTCCCTTTCGATTCGATGCATTTAGATAGGGTTGAGCTCCCGACCAGTTTTTTTTCTTTCGGCATCAGAAAGACATAATTATAATCTCTGAGGGTCGTCCCGCCCGTCGGTCGTGACGGGAGGAAATGGGACTCGATGCCAATGACTAAGTAGAGAATAACTGAACGCTAGCACATTCATGCCAGTCGATACCACTGCCGTCGACGACATCGTTTCGGCGCTTACGATGGAAGAGAAGCTCCGCCTCGTCCACGGTGCCGTCGACCCGGACGGAACGGCAACGGGATACGTTCCCGGGGTCGAACGGCTCGGCGTACCGGAATTCAGACTCGCTGACGGGCCGCTCGGGGTACGGGTCCCGGGCCGCTCGTCGACCGCGTTTCCCGCATCGATTTCCCTCGCGGCGACGTTCGACGTCGACCTCGCGCGACGTCAGGGCGTCGCACTCGGGCGCGAGGCCAAGGCACACGGGCAAGACGCGGTCCTCGGGCCGGGACTCAACATCATCAGAACGCCCCACTGCGGCCGAAATTTCGAATACTTCTCGGAGGACCCGCTCCTCTCCGGCGCGTTCGCCGCGGCGGTGGTCGAGGGTACCCAGGCCGAAGACGTGGTCGCGACGCCCAAACACTACGTCGCGAACAATCAGGAAACCGGTCGCACAACCGTCAGCGCGGCGGTGAGCGAGCGAACGCTCCGCGAGTTGTACCTTCCGGGGTTCCGTGCCGCCGTCGAAGCGGGAGCGGGGGCCGTGATGACCTCGTACAACCGCGTCAACGGAACGCACACGAGCGACCATCATCACCTCGTCACCGAGATTCTGAAGGACGAGTGGGAGTTCGACGGGTACGTCGTCTCCGACTGGTTCGGGACCGAGAGTACCGTCGGTGCCGCGAACGCCGGCCTCGACCTCGAAATGCCCGGAATCTCACAGGAGGAACTCCGGACGGCGTTCGGCATCGAGGACTCGCTCGACTTCGAGGACCACGACGGTATGCCCAACGCCACGGAGACGGGGCTGTTCGCCGGACCGCTCGGTGAAGCGGTCGAGAACGGAGACGTGCCCGAGGGCCGTCTCGATGACATGGTCGCGCGTCTCCTTCGTCAGCTGAAACGCATCGGCCTGTTCGATGACGAGGAGAGGGAGGGCGAACTCGATACGCCTTCACACCGCAGTCTCGCGGAATCTATCGCCCGTCGCGGGTCGGTTCTGCTGACGAACGACGGGACGCTTCCGCTCGGCGAGAACGCCGACGTGGCCGTCCTCGGTTCGGGCGCGACGACGGCAATGTTGGGCGGCGGGGGTTCCTCCGAGATGGACCCGTTCGAACAGATACCGACCGCCGACGGCATCCGTGGGCGGGCGGGCGGCACCGTGACCGTCGAACGGGGAATCGCCGAAATAGAGGAGTTCTCGTTCTTCGAGGACTCGAAGGAGAGCGACGACGGCACGGACGAAAGCGACATCGAAGCGGCGACGGCCGCGGCCGAAGACGCCGACGCTGCGGTGGTGGTCGTGCGCGACACCGTATCCGAAGCCATCGACCGGGAGGACCTCCGTCTCCCGGGCGACCAAGACGAACTCGTGGAGGCGGTGGCCGCAGCGAACGACCGCACGGTCGTCGTCGTTCAATCCAGCGGACCGGTCGAACTCCCGTGGCGAGACGACGTCGCAGCCATCCTCGAAAGTTGGTATCCCGGCCAAGCCGACGGGAACGCGATTGCCGCGATACTGTACGGCGACGCCGACCCCGGCGGTCGCCTCCCCGTCACGTTCGCACCGGAGAGCGATTATCCGACGGCGGACGAGCGGGCGTTCCCCGGCGTCGACGACGTCGTCCACTACGACGAGGGAGTCTTCGTCGGGTATCGGTACTTCGACGCGGAGCACGTTGAACCGACCTTCCCATTCGGTCACGGTCGCTCCTACGCCGACTACGAGTACCGCCACGCCGAACTGACCGACGACGAGACGGTGTCCGTCACCGTCGAGAACGTCGCCGACCGCGACGGCCGCGAAGTCGTCCAGGCATACGTCTCGCCGCCGGAAGTCGACGGGGTCAGTCGGCCCGTTCGGGAACTCGGTGGCTTCACCGCTGTCGAGATTCCCGCCGGTGAAACCGTTTCCGTTCCCGTTTCGCTCGACGACGCGGCCTTCCGTCGGTACGACGAAAACGAAGGATGGCTCGTCGACGAGGGGGAATACGTCGTCGAAATCGGTCGCTCGGCCGGCGATATTCGGCTCGACGTAGCCACGATTCGGTGAGTCACACGTCGTCGGATGGGGTATCTTCCCGCACATCCGTTGCTGGATGTCACTCCTCGAAGCGCCTCGATGAAACTCGTGGACGAGGGGTTGGCGCTACTGGCCAGTGGGAGACGATTCGTCGCGCTGTTCGATGTATTCGGGTGGGATGGAGTCGACGGTGTAGATGTCGTGACCGCGCTTGTCGATTTCGAAGCCGTCCCGCGCCATGGTTTCGGAGTCGATTACCAGAACTACCGGCTCGTCGGCGTGACGCCCGCCCACCGCGAGGGCTTCCCGTGGCGTTTTCGAGAGATGAACATGCTGGCGACTCATCGGTTTGAGCCCTTCCTCGGCGATGCTGTCGAGGTTTCGAGGTGCCGTCCCGTGATACAGCCGAGTCGGGACGTCCGCCTCCGTCGCTTGGATGCTTACGTCAACCGAATGGCCGTACACGGCCCGAA
This sequence comes from Haladaptatus sp. HS23, assembly GCF_056892285.1. NCBI lineage: Archaea > Methanobacteriati > Methanobacteriota > Halobacteria > Halobacteriales > Haladaptataceae > Haladaptatus > Haladaptatus sp. HS23. Next base: position 251,383 of record NZ_JBXGLH010000005.1, read on the forward strand.
TCCGGTCGTCGAGGCGTTCGAACTGGCCCTTCGAATCGGTGGTGACCACCGCGGCGACCTGCTGGGGTTTTGCCCACGAGTAGTTGTCCGTCACAGCGTCGACGAACGCGTCGTAATCGACCCATCCTCGGGTATCGAGCGTAAGCCCCACGTCGGCAGGAAAATGGCGTAGCACTCCACTCATGAACTTCGAGAGGCGAACGCGTCGATTCTCTCCGAGAACCGTCTCTCCCGTATCGCCACAGACGGGACACGACTCACCTACAAAATGCCCGTGGTCGTTACAGGTTCGGACCATACGCGAACCTATCATCGGATACGACTACTGTCTTCCGAACGGAGCAACCTGCGGACGGAGTCGAACGACGGGCGTTCAGTCGACTGCGCTTCGAAACACTTCTAGCCGTGTCCACTACGAATTCGTCTGGCCGTCACGGACACGTGGAAAAAGCCGCAACTCGGTTACTGACGCAATCTCGATGAAAAATGGAACCGGTCAGAACCGACCTATTCCCGTCAGCGGGCGGTTTCGACCGTTTCACGGGTCGTGGCGCTGCGACCCTTCGCCCACCCACCGATGGCACCGGCGATGGCACCGGGAATCGCTTGGATGAGGAGGATGAACAGTCCGAGTGCGAATCCGGTGAACGCCGGGAACAGTCCGGCGAACAGGGCACCGAACACCGCCCAGACGACGAGGAGGGCCACCCCTCCGATGACGGTGGCGAGTCCACCGTGGACCGCGCCGCGTTCGGTCCCGACGACCATGTAGCCGGCGACGAAACCGCCGATGAGGCCGGGCAACGCGTGAACGAGTCCCGACATCGCCGTGAGCGGGATGAACCAAGCAGCGAGTAGTCCGAGGATGAACGCGGTCAGGAATCCGGTGATGACAGCTCTCCAATCTATTTTCATGATCGGATAAGGATAGGTTCCACAACATGATAAATATTCTATAAAAACATCTGTCCTGTTCGCGGTTCTCGTTTCGTTTTCCGTATCGACATATTGTTACCAGTGTCGATTCGGTAGTCTCGTGGCACAGGCCGGCACCAACGCAATAATTGGCATCGGAGACCTGCATCTCACCTTCGGGCTGCGTACCATGACAGCGTAAAACGGTTTCCGAAGGTTGGAAAATCGCGCGTCTGGAATCAGATGGTCTCTAAGAATAGATGTAATAGGTATAATTGCTACAATAGGTATAGTAGGTAACCCAGCTATCTATCATTGTATTGGCTCGCTTCTGCTGTGGTTCTCTCTTCGAAAAGTGAGCGACACTCGATGATATTCCCCAGACGGACGGCGCCGTTTATGGTCTCCAATCGGACTGTCTCATATCCTAACTGTTGCACAAAGCATTTACCATAACCCACAAAGGACCACTTGTGGCGCGGTCGTCTTCGACACCCTGATTAGGTCTCTCGGGTCTGGCGCCATCACTCCCGACCCACCCCCTACCCGCCCCGCCACGTCCCCCTGCTTGCACGCGTGCCATAGCGTAATCCCTCGCAGGGACCCTCTGTTCGTACTCCGCCCGTCACTCGAAAGAGACCTTCAGGTATCTCGAAAGGGGACCGATAACGATTCCCTCGACCGCGAAGGTGGGAATGATCATCAGTCCGACGACGACGGAGGTGTACGCGCCGACGAAGCCACCGGTCCCGATGTCGGCGGTAGTGAGAACCGTTCTCGCCGCGCTGAAAGCCCCCAATAGTACCATCGTTGCAACGCCGCCGAGAAGCCCCGCGAGACCGCCATCGAACATCCCATCCGATATCGTTTCCGCGGTCCATCCGGCGACCAGTCCGCCGAGTATCCCCCACGGTGCGACGGCACCGCTTCCACCGATGCTACCCGCGAACGCGCTACTCACAGCCGTTATGGACGCACCAACATATATAGATCTGCTAACCATTACGCGTACTGCAATATCGCCACGTAAATGTCTTTGGCTGGTACGGAATCGCACTTTATCACGTGAATCGGGGAAAACTCGACCGGGACGGTTAGCGGCTCACGAGTTCGTAGGGGTCGGCTCCGTCGGGAAGCGGACTCTCGTATTCGTGGCCTGTCACCCGCTCCTCGAACTCCGCATGTGCCCGCTGTCGGAGTTCTTCGTCTTCGAGCAGGTCCGCGAGCGTCGCCGCGATGGTCTTCGACGCGAACTCCATTCCCGCCGTCCCCAAACTCTTCCCGGACGCCACGGCTTGCCAGGAGTGAGCGGGAGTGCCGACGGGCCACGTCGCGGCCCTGAACCGACCGAGCGGGACGTTCCACGAGACGTCGCCGGAATCCGTCGAGTAGGAACCGGTTCGTCCCTCGTCCGGCGCGTCGATGGGCTTGGAGAATATCGCTTCCTCTCGGGCGCCCCCACGTTCCGATTCGGGGAGTTCTTGGAGGGCTCCCTCCACGTCGCCGAGCGTTTCGCGGAGTTCGGCGGCGAACGCTTCCTGTTCGTCGTCGAGCGGGAAATCGGCCCGTTTCATGTTCTCCAAAATCGCGTCGGCGAGGGTGTGATTCGGCAGGACGCCGTACATCCCGGACGTCTTCGTCGCGTCGAGGTCCGTTCGCGTCATCGCTGCGGCCGCCTCGGCGATGTCGCGGACCCAGTCGGAAATCCGTTCCACTTCCTCGCGCTCGGGGGCACGTACGAGGTACTCCACGCTCGCCTCGCCGGGAACGACGTTCGCCGCGGAGCCGCCGTTCTGGATGACGTAGTGGATACGCGCGGCGTCGGCGACGTGTTCGCGCATGAACTCCACGCCCATGTTCAGGAGCTGTACTGCATCGAGCGCCGACCGCCCGGATTCGGGCGCGGCCGCGGCGTGTGAGGTCTCCCCGCGGAACGTGAAGTCGAAGGCATCGACGGCGAGACACGACCCCTTTCCGGGCGCGTTGTACCAGCCGGGATGCCACGAGACGACCGCGCCCACGTCGTCGAAGGCCCCGTCGCGGACCATGTACACCTTCCCGCCTCCGGCTTCTTCCGCTGGCGTGCCGAAGAAGACGACCGACCCTGACAACTCGCCGCCTTCGATGGCGCGCTTGACGGCGATGGCACCGCCGAGACTACCGACGCCGAAGAGATTGTGACCGCAGCCGTGACCCGGTGCACCGGCTTCGATCGGTTCGCGTTCGGCGGTCGCCGTCTGGCTCATCCCCGGCAAGGCGTCGAATTCGCCCATGGTCCCGACCACGGGTTCTTCCTCCCCGTATCGGGCGATAAACGCCGTCTCGATGCCGCCGACGCCGGTCGTCACCTCGAACCCTTCCTCCCGGAGAACCGACTGGAGCCGTTCGCTCGATTCGGACTCCCGGAGCGCGACTTCTGGATTCTCCCAGATGTCGCGGGCAACCGTCTGCAATCGCTCACGCTCGGCTTCGATGGTGTCGAACAACGCCTCCTTTACCGTCTCCTTCTCGGACTCCCGTTCCCGTATCGTCATGTGCTAGCTATTTACAGACAGTGGCAAAAGGGTTCGCTCACCGGCAGTCGACGGTGGGGGTCGAAGTGAATCGCGTCGGATTACGCGTCGGTGCGGTCGACCGTGCCGATTCGTACCCACGCTATGGCGGTGACGACCAGTAATCCGACGAGCGGGACGAACAGGAGTCGCATCGCACGGACGACGCCCACCCCGTCGATGACGAATCCCATCGCCGCGGGAACGCCCGCGATACCGCAGGAGGAGACGACGAGGGCGATAGCGTTGACCGGCGCGCTGTGTTCGGGCGTACTCTCCGTGGCGTACGCCAGCAACGTTGGATACAGCCCCGAGAGCGAGAGTCCGATACCGAAGACGCCGACCAGTACGGTGACCCCCGACGCTAACACGAACGTATAGACTGCCGACAGCAGACAGATGCTTCCTAACCCGAAGGTCAGCGGGACGTAGCCGAATCGCTCCGCGAGCGACCCCGCGACGAACCGTCCGGGGATATAGGCGACCAGCAACACGCTCAGCGAGACGGTTACTAACGACCCGGGAAGCCGACCTTGGGTGTACGTCGTGAGCCACGTGAACAGCCCTCCCTCGACGCCCGTCGAGAACAGGATACAGGCCGCCATCACCAACACCGCAGGCTTGCGACTGATTCGGCGCAACCCCGCTACCGTCAGCGGGTCGTCGCCCCCATCGACCGACGGCCTCGGGAGATACCACATGAGCGCGACGACCGGGAGAAACGACGCGCCCAGCGCATAGTACGCGAACCGCCAGTTACCGGCCCAGAGCGCGGCAGTCACGGCAAGCGGGCCGAGCGTCGCGCCGACGGCCCACATCATGTCGTAGTAGCCGAACAGTTGACCGCGTCTGTGGGGATACAGGTGGCTCAACAGCGGTCTATCGCTCCCGCGCCCGATGCCTCTGAACGACCCCCGAAGGACCAAGGCGACCAAAAAGAATCCGAACGACGGGACCAACCCCATCGCGAGGACGCCGACGCCGGCACCGGCGATACCGAGCAACAGGAGTAGCCGTGTATCGTACCGTCCGGCGACCGCACCGACGGCGGCGACGAAAATCAGGAATCCGACCGTCCCCGCGGGCGCGACCAACCCCAACTGCCACTGGGAGGTACCGAAATTGTCCCGGAGGATGGGGATGATGGCCCCCCGCATCTGCAACGCGGCCCCTTCGAGCGCGATGAACCCGAAAATCGCCAGCGTCCACCAGCGACGGGTGTCGAAATTCGCGACGGTTTCGTCGTCGGCGACCGTTTCCATACGCTGGGGAGGACACAGCGTCGGAAATATATTGTGTCGTGTTCGTCGTAATTCTCACGGATTTTATCCACAGACGAACGGCGGTATTCGGTCGGCGTTCAGTCCTCATACACCTCCAACAGCTCTGTATATCGTTTTCTGATGGTCACGGGGGCGACGCGGGCGACGGTTCCGACTCGCTCCTGTGTCACCGGTTCGTTGCTGAGCGTTGCGGCCGCGTACACCGCCGCCGCCGCGAGCGCGACGGGACTCTTCCCGCTGTGTACGTTGTGACGCTTCGCGGCATCGAGGAGTCCACGAGCCTGCCGTTCGGATTCGTCGCTCAAATCGAGTTCGGAGACGAATCGGGGAACGAACTGCGTCGGGTCGGTGGGAGCGATTCCGATGGCTAACTCGCTCGTGATATAGCGATACGCCCGTTGAATGCGTCGTCGTTCGACTCGACTGACGACCGCGAAATCGTCGAGACTGAGCGGTACGTCCCCCTGTCGAGCCGCCGCATAGAGGCTCGCGGTCGCCATCCCTTCGATGGAGCGTCCGGGAAGCAGGTCGTCTTCGAGCGCCCGTCGGTAAATGACGCTGGCAGTTTCGGCATTCGATTTCGAGATGTCGAGCGCCGCTGCCATCCGAGAGATCTCTCCCAGCGCGTGTTTGAGATTCCGCTCCCGATTCGATTTCGAGCGATATCGTTCGTCCCACGTCCGGAGTCGCTGCATCTTCCGCCGCTTTCGGTTCGCGAGGGCGTTCCCGTACGCATCCACGTTTCGCTGGCCGATTCTCGCACTCAACCCCTTGTCGTGGAGTTGGTACGTCATGGGTGCTCCGACCCGACTGCGTTGCTGGTTCTCCTCGGTAGAGAACGAACGCCACTCGGGGCCGCGGTCGATTCGGCTCTCCGAGACGACGAGTCCGCAGTCATCACAGACTATCTCGGCCGCATCGCTCGAGGCCGTAATCTGCGCTTCACACTCCGGACACTCGCGAGCGCCGGTATCGACGTTCCGATTTTCGCGGCTCTCGTGATCCGTTTCGGTTTGCCGGTCAGGGGATCGTGTTCGCTGTTCCATTGTACGACTCCGTCCGCTTCGGTCTCGCTATGACTGTGAGTGGCATACACGATAGTCGAACCGATGATTTTCAGAAAGTAAGAATGGGGTCGGGAGACCGGCGAAACGACCCCGCACGCGTAGCTAGAAGCCGTATCCCGAACTGTCGGTGCATACGACGGTGGACGCGGTTCCCGAATAGCGGTCGCGGGTTACTCGTAGTACGGTTTTCGTTCGACGACCTCCGCAAAAGCGACGTTCGGCGCGACGTTGGTGATTTCGACGGTGACACGGTCGCGCTTTTCGGTGTCGGGAACGATGAGTACGTAGCCCCGGTCGATACGGGCGATTCCGTCGCCTTGGTCGCCGATACCTTCTATTTCGACCGTGTGACGGTCCCCTTCCTCGACCGGCGGTTCTTGCTGTGCTTGCCGTGGCTCTTGTTGCTGTTGTGGTTGTTGTTGCTGTTGTGCTTGCTGTGGCCGTTTACTCGACGTCACCGGTTCTTCGTTCTCCGAGTCGGGGCGGTTGACTGGTCCGAGTATGGCTATCCGATACGCCTCACCACGTTCGACGTCACCCTTCGTAATCTCCCGTTCGGGGATGGTGATCGTGTACGAATCGCCGTCTTCGTTCACCGTCGCACTAAATACGCCAAGTAATTCGTCGGGAATATCCATAGAAACTCTCTTTCAGTATCACGTTATACGAACAGAACCTTGACTCCACCGATATCGGAAGCTATTCCGCCTCCTTCTAGCCGAAACCTGACACCGGGATGAGCAGTTGTGGCAAAATGTGGCGTGGTCACTTCCTTCATACCGGATGACTACGTCAGGAGGTAGCAATGAGTACAGTATCACAGCGAGATAGATCACCCGAACTCGTACACGTTTCTACTCGTGTACTGATGACCTCACGAACCGCTCTTTGTGCCAATTGTGGGGTCGAAGTGAACCTCGACCAGCGACACAAATACGTCTCCGCTTCCCGTCCAGAGGCGGACGACGATGACCGTTTCGAAGAATCGGTGCTGTGCGGTGCCGACTGTGTGGCCGATTTCGTTTAGTATCGCTGTTTTAGCCACAAACAAACGGCGTCCGTTCTCACCGAACACGCTCCGCCGTCCGGTGCCACGACCGACACAGAAATCCTTATTATGTTGGATGACGAAGCGCAGAGGTCATGTCACTCTCTGCTGCAGTGCGGCAGTGGTTAGCTGACGATAGCGGCCTGATTTACGAATGTCGGCACTGTGGAACGACGTTGGACTCCGCTGACCAAACCTGTCCTGTCTGTGGGTCGTCCCAAATCGTCGAATTCGACGTCTCGTAATCGTACTCACGGCGACGATTTCGTGGCAGTTGCTACTGACAAAACCACCTACCTCTTCGTCGGCCCGTTAGCTTCTACTGACGAAGGAAATATCGTCGAAATCGAGAACTGCGCTGCTTCGGAGGCCGACCGAAGGCCGTCAACGTCAGTATACATCTTGGAAGTAATTTTTCACCCTCAATTATTATATCACTCGCCCCCGAGTTGCTATTTGAAGGCGCTAATGACACAAGATAATCCTCCGAAAAGCACGGATGAAGCGGGAAGACGAGATAGTACAGAGACGGATGCACTGGGAAACAAAGGGCCGACGGCGGGAGCCAACGCGACGACCCGACGACGCTTCGTCGGTGGGTTGGCGTCGCTCGTCGCGGCGTCGGCCTTTTCGCTCACCGTCGCGGACGAAACGGCCGCGCAGGTAACCGACGGCGACGATAGGCCAACACAACGACTCAGGTCGCCGGACGGCACCGTCGAGGTGTTAGCGGACGTCGCGGACGGCGTGCCGAGGTACAGCGTCGCCTACGACGGAACGACCGTCGTGGACGACGCGCGATTGGGCTTCGAATTTCAGGACCAACCGGACTTCGTCGAGGGACTCACCGTGACCGGTAGCGAACGCTCCACGACGGACGAGACGTGGACGCCGGTGTGGGACCAGTACGACGAGATTCGGGAACACTACGAGGAGTTGCGTTTCGGTTTGGCCGAGTCCGGTGAGGACGGACGTGCGCTGACGGTGGAGATTCGCGCCTTCGACGACGGCGTCGGGTTTCGATACGTCTTCCCGGAGGAGGGTGGCTTCGGCGACTTCGTCGTGAGCGCCGAGCGCACCGAGTTCGCCTTCGCGGACGATTATGCCGCGTGGTGGATTCCGAATGACTTCAACAGCTACGAGTACACGTACAACGAGACGCCGCTGAGCGACATCGGTGCCGAGAGTTCCTTCGGCGGTGCGCACACGCCAATCACGATGCAGGCTGCCGACGACCTGTACGTGAGCGTCCACGAGGCGGACCTCGTCGACTACGCGGGGATGGCAGTCGAACCCGCTTCGGACGGGGGTACGACCTTCGAAACCGCGTTAGCACCGCTGCCCGACGGGACGAAAGTGGCGGCTTCGGAACCACATCGGACGCCGTGGCGGACGATTCAACTCGGCGAACGCCCCGGCGACCTCGTCGAGTCGAACCTGATAGTCAACCTCAACGAGGAGTACGACCCCGACGAGTTCCCGCAGGGTGTCGATTGGATAGAGCCACAGAAGTTCATCGGCGTGTGGTGGTTGATGATAACCGGTCGCGCCCAGTGGGAGTATCAGGGCATGCAGACCGGCAATCACGGTGCCCAGACCGGTCGGGTAAAACAGTACATGGACTTCGCGAGCGAACACGACATCTCCGGCGTCCTCGTCGAGGGGTGGAACGAAGGCTGGTCGAGCTATCCCGACGGCGGCGGCGGGTCGTTCGACTTCACCGAACCGTACCCGGACTTCGACCTACGGGAGGTGACGAGCTACGGGCCGAGCCTTGACCCGCCGACGCAGATGACGATGCACAACGAGACCGCGGGCGGCTTCGAGAACTACGAGTCCCAACTCGACGAGGCGTTCCCGCTGTACGACGACCTCGGGATTCACACGGTCAAGATGGGGTACGTCAACGACGACGGCGACCTCGCCGGCGAGGGACACAACCACCACAATCAGGTACTGGTAAACCACCATCACCTCGTCGCTCGGACGGCCGCGGCCAACCGGCAGTTGTTGGAGATGCACGAGCCGATTCACCCCACGGGGCGTCGACGGTCCTATCCCAACCTGATGACCCGCGAGGGCGTGTACGGACAGGAGTACGACTCCTTCGGCGAGGTTCCGCCGTCTCACCACGTCACGTTCCCGTTCACCCGGATGCTCGGCGGCCCCGTCGAGTTCACCCCCGGCATCTTCGACATGGACTCCGGGTCGGGCGGAATCGAGACGACGCGAGCGAAACAGCTCGCGATGTACCCGACGTACTTCAGCGGCCTCCAGATGGTCGCCGACCTCCCGAGTTCCTACTTGGCCGACCAGCCTCCCACTATCTCCGTCGGCGACGTCGCGCAGGCCGAGTTCGGCGACAACGACGGCTTCGGTACGGCTTCGAGTTGGGCCAACGCCCAAGGTGAGCGGTACGTCGAGGTGGACCCCAACAGCGCCGCCCCCGGTTCGACGGTCACGTGGACGCTCGAAGACGCGGCGACGGGCGAGTACGACATGCACCTGCGGTACGCCAGCGACGCGGAGAACAACGCCGTGCCCGCCGACCAGCCACGAACTGCCACCATCACCGTCGACGGCTCACCCGCTGCACAGGTCACGTTCCCGACGACCGACTACTGGGACGTCTGGGATTCCGTCTCGGCGACCGTGACGCTCGAAGAAGACACCGAGACCGTGGGCGTTCTGCTCTCCGAGGCCGACAGCGGCGGATTCAACCTCGATTCGGCCGCCCTCACCGACACCGGCGAACCGATGCCGGAACCGGAAACAGCGCCGATTCGTGGCCCGACCGTCGACGCCTTCCAGTTCATCGAGGACGTTCCCGCGGCAGGGTGGGGCGACACCCGCGTCCTCGATTCCGCCATCGGCGACCACATGGTTACGGCACGAAAGAAGGACGATGTCTGGTACGTCGGTGCGATGACCGACGAGGGTGGTCGCGCGCTCGACATCGACCTCGGATTCCTCAGCCCCCAGTCGGGGAGGGGGAGGAGGCATCGAAACGGGAGGAAGCATAAAAGAGGTGGAAAGCACCGGAACGGGAGAAACCACGGAAACGGAAGGAAGCATGGAAAAGACGGACGGCGCGGAGAGGGAGGACGACACGGACGCGGCGACTGCCACTGTCCGAGGGGACCGAAGTACGTCGCCGAAATCTATTCGGACGGCATCGACGCGAGCTACGACGGGAACCTCGAACCGGTTCGCGTAGACGAAGCCATCGTAACGCCGGACACGACGCTTGTGGCCTCGATGGTCGGAAGCGGCGGTACCGCCGTCCGGCTTCGTCCCGCTCGCGGCCGGGAAATTCACGAGTTACCGACGTACGAGCGACCCGAACAGGACGTCGAGGTCGACATCGACGACGGGACGTTCATCCGAGAGCCGTTCGTCACGGCGACGGGGTCGAACGACGGCGACTACATCGGCGGCACCACCGTCGAAGTGGTCGTCGACGGCGAAGTCCGAACCGTATCGAACGTTCGGTTCCCGCCCAACACCGCGGAGGCGACCGACGAGTTCGCCTACGCCCTCGATGAACCGGGGACCTACGAAGTAACGATTCGGACGACGGACGGGGACACCCTGGCGACGGAAACAGTGACGGTCACGCCGCCGGAGACCGTCGCCGCCATCGACGACGCGACCGGCGACGACGACGGTCCCGGCGCGTACACCTATCCGACCGCCGACGCGTACCGCGACGGAGCGTTCGACTTGTCGTCAGTTTCGGTCGCACAGACGCCCAGTCTGGCCCGGTTCACGTTCGAGGTCGAGAACCTCTACGACGTGTGGGGTGGCCGCTTCTCGCCGCACATGTTCGTCTTGTGGTTGCGCGACCCCGACATGAGCGGGGGAACGACCGAGAGCCTCGACGACCTCGGGGCGAACGTCTCCTTCGAGCGACCGTGGCACTACCGCCTGCACATCTCCGGATGGGCGATGGCCGCAGTCAACGCGGGAGGCTCCGCGTTGACCGACGAGAACGGAAACGCCGTCGCCCTTCGTCCCAACGTCGACTTCGATGCCGGGACGGTCACGCTGGATATCGCTCACGACGCCTTCGGCGGAACCGACCTCGAAAACCTGGAAATCGTCGCCGGTGTCGGCTCCGAAGAGTACGGCAAATTCAGGCCCGTTCTCGCGGCGGCCACCGGCCACCGGTTCGGCGGTGCCGAGGCCGATGCCGTCGACCAAGCGCCGCTGCTCATCGACGTGATTACAACAGCGGACGATTCACAAGAGGCGGCACTCGACTACTCCGCTGAAGCGCTGGCGACGTTGCCGTACGTGTCTCTCGAATAGGGAAAATCGGCTGTTCGCCGTCGTTCGATGCTACTCCCCCCCTTTCCCGCATCACCCCCACGTCCAACGCGAATCGAGGGCGAACCGATAGACGCCGCTGATTACGATTGCGATAGCGTTCGCTACGAGGTAGAGGATGTCCCCCGAGTTCACGAGGACGTAGAGGATACCGAGTTGAATCGGAATCGCCGTCCCACGCACGACGTTCGTTTTGAGCAAGCCGGTGAGATAGTCGCTCGTCGTGGCGTTTCGAGTCGCTCGGAACGTCCAGGCGTTGTTGACCGTATACTGGAACAAAATGGTGATTTCGATGGCGATCAACGCGCCGAGCAAGTAGTCGAGTCCGGCCTTATCGACGAACATCCACAGCAGGACGAGTTGGACGCCTGCGGCGATGCTCCCGACGACGACGAACCGCCGTAACTGCGGTAGCGTGCCGCGTCGGAGGTCACGAAGGAACTCCCGAACCATCCCTTCGTCCCTGAGGGTTCGGGCCGTGTATCCCTGTCGTTTCTCCTCGGACCCGACCTCCGTGTGGAACCGACGTAAAAAGTAGGTGCCTCGGCGGATCGGTTCGATGGTCGTTCTATGTATCCTTACAATAGCGTTAAGCGACATCAGCGAAACTAGTTTATTATGTCACTGATTTCGAATGCACAGAAGCGACAGCTCCGTGCCGCGTTCGACCGGCAACTGGACGTCGGGTTGCATCACGGTGCCCAATTGGCGGTGTACGTAGACGGAGAACTCGCGGTGAATTTTGCCGGCGGTTCGACCGCCCCGGATGGCGAGCCGACGACCACGGAAACCCCACACATCGTTTTCTCCTGTACGAAACCCTACGCGGGAGTCGGGTTGCACCAACTAATCGAACGGGGCAAGGCGGAGTACGACGACCCCGTCGTCGACCACTGGCCCGAATTCGCCGACGAGGGGAGCGAAAAGGCCGACATCACCATTCGACACGTCCTCAGCCACACCGCCGGCATCCCGTACGGGGAGTTCGACGAACGGGCCGATAAGTGGGGGGACTGGGACGCCGTCGTGCAAGCGATGGAGGACATCGACCCCGTCTTTCCGCCGGGTGAACAACCCGCGTATCACGCGTTCAACTATGGCTGGGTTGTCGGCGAACTCGTCCGCCGAATCAGCGGCCACCCTGTCGACGAGTACGTCGCTCGAAACGTGTTCGAACCCCTCGGTATGGACGACACCTCCATCGGCCTCGACGAAGACGAGGCGGACGACGTCGCCACCCTTTCCGGGTTCGAAGTGTTCGACCGGTGTCGTGACCCGGGCGAAGGGTTGGGCATTCCGGCCAGCGAATCGGCCGAGGCGTTCAATTCGGAGGCCGTCCATCGGGCGGTGATTCCGGCGGCAAACGGTATCGGGACGGCGCGGGACATGGCACGGTTCTACGCGTGTATCGCGAACGGAGGCGAACTCGACGGAACTCGACTTCTTACGGAAGAGACGGTAGAGACGGCGACTCGAACGCACGCCGAAACCGAGTCCGACGGGACGCTTTCGCGGCCGGCTCGGTACGCGCTCGGCTTCTGGACCGGCGGCTTGCCAAACGACATGTTCGGTACCGTCAGCACTGAGCGGACGTTCGGACACGCCGGACTCGGGAGCATCTTCGGCTGGGGCGACCCGAACCTGAATGTCGGCTTCGCCTACGTGACCAACGGCATCCGCGAGGAGTCGTACGAGCATGCCGCGCGAGTGAACGCGCTGTCCGACGCCGTTCGGTTACTGGTTCGAAGATAAACGGCGTCAGTCCGCCTCGTGACGACGTGTTCTCTTCGAACTGATTGACCGATGTCTGATCGTTCCCTCCTCACAATTTTGTTCTTGTTTGAATATGAAAATTAAATAACTCATATAATCGACCAAATGATTTGTGATGGTTCCCTCCCATGCTCCGTTCATGACTGACTCACACGACGAACTACTACAGCAGGTGAACGAAATGCAGGCCGCACGCGGTCTTGACCCGGACACACGGAAGATAATCGGCGTTCTCAGCGAGACGATAACCACGCTCGGCGAGGAGATAGACGAGCTTCAACAGCGGATTACGGAGTTGGAACAGCACCCCGAGAAAAGCAACGCTCCTGACGGCGAGGGTGCCGACGGTGACGAGCGAAAGCAGGCGTGGTATTCGGAGCGCTGACTCCGAACTCCCGTCTCTCGTTCGATTTCGCCAGTCTGAATCCACTCAGCCGTCTTTGACCGGTTCGAACTCGATTGTGCGCCGGAATTACGTCCGCTCGCGGCCGAACTTTCGACGGATTATTTCGACCGATAGCAGCCCTCAGGACGGAACTTCGAGAAATGCGCCCATCGGTGAGTCGGCTACCACAACCGCAGTCACGCCGACTGTCGCCAACTCCATTCGGGTTCCCATCCGAGTATCTCCCGTGCCTTCCCCGTATCGACCAGCGACGCGTACTCGCCGTCGCCGAGCGAATCACGAACCTCGACGTCGGGGAAGACTTCCCTGACGAGTTCGCGGGTGGGCGTTTCGGCGCTGGTATCCGGCGCTGACACCCAGAAACGCTCGTGGCCCCGAACGGTCGCCTCGACCGCCAACCGAACGATTTCGACCGCGTCCGACAGGTGAACGTACGTGAACAGCGTGTTTCGCTGCGTGTGAAAACTGTCGGAGTTTCGCATCCCTTCGAGGGTTCGGTCGGCCTCGACGAACGTCTCGCGCGCCAAGCTATCGTCGACCACCCACGGGAATCGTAGCGAGAGTATCGTCCGCGGCCGGTCTTCGACGCGGCGGGCGAACGCATCGGCGGTGATTTCGAGCGTCTGTTTTCCCAGTCCGTAGGGGTTCGACGGCGTCGAACGGTGATTTTCGTCGAGCGGGAGGTAGTCGACGGTGATTCGCTCGGGTTCGAATCCGCCACCGACCGCGCTGAAACTCGATGCCAGAACCACCGTGTCGATTCCGAGCGCCCCCGCCGCCTCTAAAACGAGATAGCTGGACATGACGTTGCTTTCGTACGTCCGATAGCCCGGCGTTTCGTCCGGCGTCGGAATCATTCCCAAGTGGACGACGGCATCGGCGTCGCTTTTGGCGAGCGAACTGTACACCTCTCCCGCGTCGACCAAGTCCGTCCGAAGATAGACGTCCGAGTGCTTCTCGTCACGCTTGCCCCGCGAGAGGTTCGCGGTTCGGTAGCCCTCCTCGTTCAAGTACGCTAACACCCCGCGTCCGACCCGGCCGCTTCCGCCGGTAACCACGACTGTCTCGGTCACGCCCAGTTCTTCTCGTTCCGCTCGTAAAATACCGATGCGTACCGTTCATACGGTTCGTTCCCGCGTCCGCCGTCTCTCGATGTTGAATATGATACGTGTTCTTTCGGGGGTGTCTCAACTGCAGCGATATGGAGGCCGTCTTCGGGTCAGTCGGTTTCTCGGTCCCCTGTTTGCACGGCGACCGGTGCGGTGCCGAAACCGACGTCCCCCGTCACTTCGAGGAGGTCCGGCGACATCTCGATTCCTTCGCGTTCGAACCGCTCTTTGACCGCTTGAAAGTACGCCGACCGAACGGTGAGATACTTCTCCCGACTCGGACTCGAAATCCAAAACCGAGAGACAACGTCGATGCCAGCCGCTGTAACGCCGTCCACCACCACCGTCGGTTCGGGGTCCGTGAGAATTCGCGGGTCCGCTTCGGCCTCCTCGAGGAGGACCGTCCGCATGACATCGATATCACCGTCGTACATGACGCTGAACGGATGGTCGATTCGAAGCCTGTCCCTGATGTCGTGGTTCGTCACCATGGTGTCGGCGAGCGTCGAGTTCGGAACGGTGATGAGTTCGTTCTGGAACGTTCGTACTCGCGTCGCGCGAAAGCTGATGTCCTCGATGATTCCCTCGCTGCTGTTTTCCCCGCTGCTGGTCTCCTCGACGCTGCTTTCGCTGTTCCATTCGATCCAATCACCGATGTTGAACTTCGGGTCGGTGATCATGAACAGGCCGCCGACGACGTTGTTGAGGATATCACGGGACGCGAAACCGATGGCGAGGGTCAACGCGGCGGCGAACCCACCCGTCACCGTCAACAGGGATTCCAACCGGGCGAAGAACAGTCCGAGAATGAACGCGACGAAGTAACTGACGACGCGAGCGGTTCTAATCGCGGGTCGGCGAACGGTGAGGCTGACGCGTTCGTTGTCGAGAAGCCGTTCGATGAGCGGAATCGCCGCGACCCGTGCGAGGAGCGTGACGACGACGAACGTCACGGCGAATACGAGGAGTTTGTAGAGGAACGCTTGATAACGGGCGACGATATCGGGCTCAGAAGCTTGCAATGCGAGAAACGTGACTTCGCCCAAAAGCGTTGAACACATATAAAAGAATACCAGCCACCGAAACTTCAGTATTTCTTCACTTCCTTTCGGTAGCCGGGGGAGCAAATTTCCCGATCTAACCGACTTCACAGAGTGTCCCTGCCGTACGAGTACGGATATCTCGGTGACGCCTCCCCTCGGTCCTGTAGTCCGGTGGCCACAATTCCTATACCGTTCGATGGCCCTCTCCGATACACTAATCCCATTCTTCAATGAGTAATATCGAACGCGACGATGACGAATATACGGGAAGCATGGAGTATCTCCTCGAAAAATCGTACGAACTCTTCGAAACCACGCTGTTCAGGGGGAACCGAAAAGTGGCTCTCGTCCTCACTACCGCCGTCTTCATCGGTTCCACGTACCTCCTGACGCACCGATATCCCGCGTACGGTGCCG
Source organism: Haladaptatus sp. HS23 (assembly GCF_056892285.1). Taxonomy (NCBI): domain Archaea; kingdom Methanobacteriati; phylum Methanobacteriota; class Halobacteria; order Halobacteriales; family Haladaptataceae; genus Haladaptatus; species Haladaptatus sp. HS23. The sequence continues at coordinate 267,325 of NZ_JBXGLH010000005.1, forward strand.
GACTCTTCCTCAAGATCTCCGAAACCATCGTGAGTGGAAACTACGCGTTTCCCGCCCGAGTGGTGGGCTACACGCGAAACGGTGTTCCGTTCGCGTATCCACCGCTGGCCTTCTACGTCAACGCCGTCCTCCTCGACCTCGGAGTGAGTCCCCTCCGAATCGCACGCGTGCTTCCGGCGATGGTGACGTCCATCGCCTTCGTTCCCTACTTCTATCTCGCCCGTGAGTTCCTTCCCTCGTCGGGGAAGGCCGGTGTTGCCGCGATCATCGCTGCCGTCACCCCGATGCTCCTGCAGTGGCATCTCTCGGCCGGCGGTATCGTCCGTGCGCCCGCGTTTTTCCTCCTCCTGTCCGGCCTGTACGTCGGCGTTCGGCTGTTTCGCTATCGGACCCGTCTGTCGCTCACCGTTGCACCCGTCCTCTTCGGACTAATGTTGCTCACACACCCGACGTACTCCACGTTTTTCGCGGCCAGTTACGTCCTCTTTTTCCTCCGGGAGCAGCGGTCGCTCGACGGTCTCGGACGGGGACTCGTCGTCGCCGCCGGCGGACTGCTGATAGCAAGCCCGTGGATACTGCGCGTCGTCTCGACGCACGGCCTCGACGTTTTCACGTCGGCGGCGGGGACACACGGCGGCCTCGGAGCGGGAGTAACCGTCTTTTTGGACCGACTCGGGGACCCGTTCGTCGCGACCCCCGCTACCGTCGTCTGGTACGTATTGCTTCTCTTGGGAATTTACGCCTTCGTCCGGCGGAAACGGTACTTCCTTCCCCTCTGGTTCGTGGCCTCCGTCTTCCTGATGGACGAGATACGGTTCGCGTTCATCCCCGGTGTCATGATTCTCACGATAGGGCTGACGGACGTGTTGCCCGCCATTTACGCCCGCCTCTCCGGGTCCGCTTCGAAACGAACTGCCACCTCTCAGATAGCGATTACCGCAGTCGTCCTCTGTTTGCTCGTCAGTCTCGGCGGCCTGTTCGTCGCGGGTCAGTCGGTCACGAACCACGATGCGATGCCGGCGTTCATCGACCGAGAGGATACGACCGCGATGTCGTGGGTGCAAGCGGAGACGCCGTCCGACGCGGAGTTCGTCGTCGTCGGCGACGCCGCGGAATGGTTCCCGTACTTCACCGACCGGACGATTCTCGTCGGTCCGTGGGGCGTCGAATGGAAGACGCCGACGGCCTACCAGCGCCAGATGGACGCGTACAAGGACCTTTCGGACTGCGACACTGCACGCTGTTTGACCCATACGCTCCGCTCGACTGGGTATCGACCGTCGTACCTCTACATCCCGAAAGGGGAGTACACGGTACGCGGTATCTCCACCGTTCAATCGGACCGCATGCGCCGGTCGCTCGAACGGAGCGCCCGATATGAAATCTCGTACGAGAACCCGGGGGTGCTGGTCGTTCGGGTTCGCCCGGCGGGGTGACTCACGTCGCGTGTAACCACGTCCGCGTTCCCTTTTCTCAGGCGAGTTAGGGGAAACACTACTCAACAATCCGTAAAATCATTTCCGGCGGGCACAGTCTTTATCCTACGACTCGACCAATCGCCCTCCAACGAATGGATTCCCGGATGACTCGTCGTCATTTCCTCCGAGTAGGCGCAACCTCGTCCTCCGTCGGTCTCGCCGGCTGTAACACGTGGTCGACGTCGCCGGCCGATGGAACGAAACGAACACGGGGCGTCGACAGGTCGCGCGAACTGGCGTCGAATCGGGAGCCAGTGGACGTCCGCGGGGCCATCTACATCCCGACGCGGGCGTTCAACCGGTTCCAGATGTGGAGCGAGTACGACCCCGAGGTTATCGAACGCGACCTCGGCTACGCCGCCGATTTGAACCTCAACGCCATCAGAACGTGGCTGAGCTACGAGTTCTGGCTCGAAGACAGCACCGCACACGAAGAGCGATTGGAACATTTCCTCGAAACCGCTGACTCGTACGGAATTCAGGTCCTCCTCGGACTGTTCGACAGTATCGGCGAGGAACCCACCTTCGAGAACTTGTACGGCTCGGACCTCCTTTCCGCCGTTCAGACGTTCTCCCCGTCGACGAGAACGATGCTCGACAAACAGCTCTGGGATGCACCCCGCGACTTCATCCGGTGGTTCATGCGTCGATACCGGAACGACGAACGGTTGCTCGCCATCGAACTCTCGAACGAACCGGGGTGGAAGAAGTCGTCCCGAAAGTTCGTCGAGGCGATGGCGAAGGTACTGACGCTCTATCGGGGGTCGAGACCGCTCACGATGGGGTCGACGAGTCTCTCGAACAACACCCGATACCTCGATTGGGGGTTGGACATCCTCCAGTTCCACTACAATTTCGTCCAGACCCCCGAGTTGTTCCGGCGAGTACTCGAACAGGCGGCGCTCACGAAATCCAGACAGGGGAGACAAGTGTGGCTCTCCGAATGGCAGCGGGTTCGTCCGGGAGAGGGATTCTTCGCGGACGTGACCGGCGACGCACGCTTTCCGGACTACTCGTCGCTCGCCCCGCTCATTCACGAAGCGAACGTCGGGAACTTCTTCTGGTCGCTCATGTTACGCCCGGCCTCGGAACTCCATTTCCGCAAACAAGGCGTTGTGAACGGCCTCTTTCACGAGGACGGTGCCGTCTGGAGCCTCGACGACGCCCGTGCCATCAAGGCGATGTCCGGCGACCCGGACTTCGAGGGAACCGAGCGCAAGGAGTACCCGGACTGGATGGCCGAGATGGAGGGGTCGACGATTCCGCGGACCGGCCCCCGTCCGAGATAACTAGTGTCGGTCTCACGGCACTATCCGTGCTGTTACGGTACCCGCCGTCTCACCGTCGCTCGCCGTTCGAAACGACGTCATCCGCGAACGGTGATGCCGCCCGTTCGAATCGAAATCGCCGATAGGTCGCCGTTCGTCGGGACCGTGACGGTCGTCGGTTCGACCGTGATGACGACGTGACCGCCACCGGGATTGGGGACGCTCGCCACGCCCGTCCCCGCGACCGTCACCGTCGTGTCTCCCTCTACGACCGTCACGTCGCCGGTGACTCCCGTGCCTGCCGGAACGACGGGTGTGACCGGCGCGTTCGCTGGCCGGTCGGCGACGAGCGAGCCGAGCCAAATCCCGCCCAAAAGGACGGCCAGTATCACCAGTATCGCCATCAAGACGACGACGATGGTCCCGAGAACGATGCCCAAGGTTCCCCGTCGATTCGACCGGCGAGTGCGATTCTGTGCCTGTTCGTACCCCTCGTCGTAGCCACGGTCGTATTCGGACCGCACTTCTTGTTTCTTGTTCGTCATGTTTGACACCCCCTCTGTCGAGTAGGAATGCGTGGAATCCGCCGCAGAACTGCGAGACGGAATACGAAAGTCGATGGGAAGTCACGGACGTTGGATGTCCGACGGGTGGTTCACCGATTTTTCGGTTTTCACCGACAGCCGCCCCCGACTGTACTACCGTCGTACCCCCGATAGAAACCCTCCCTCGTCCCTCTTCAACTACATATAGGATATGCAACAGCATAAGGATTTGTACCAATCCGGTATCGTTCGAACGTGATAGAACGACCCGTCGACTCCGGAATCGGTGTGCGAGCGGCCGTTCTACCCGTGGATTGACGGAGCTTCGTTCCGTTTACCGAACGATGGAAAACCCCGAATTCGAAGAACTGCAGAAGCGAGCGGCCAATGCGGTCGAGGGCGACGACCTCAAGTCCGTATACGTCGGACTCGTCCACCACCGCGGCGAACAGGAGTACTACTTCGGAAACGACGTCGAAGAAAACGACGAACTACAGGAGATGACCGTCACCCAATTGGCGATGTTGCTTCGCGTACTCGCGGACCGCTCCGACGTCACCGCCGACGAAATCGCCGACCTCGCGGCCGAACACGCCGACCAAATGCAACTTCAGTGACCGCCGCCCGAACTCCTACCGGTCGGACAGCGACCCCGGATTCCACGACCCGTCGAAGTCCTCGTGGGTGAACGGCTTCGCGTCCGCCCCGGCGTAGGTTCCGACGACCTGTCCGTCTCCTTCGAGGTAGTACTGGTAGGTCGTCAGGCCTTCGAGGCCGACCGGTCCCCTCGCGTGTATCTTGCCCGTGCTGATTCCGACTTCGGCTCCCAGACCGAACCGATAACCGTCACTGAACCGGGTCGAGGCGTTGTGGAACACGCTCGCCGAATCGAGGCCGCGCATGAAGCGACGCGCGCGCTCGGAATCCTCAGTCACGATGGACTCCGTGTGTTTCGAACTGTACGCGCTGATGTGTTCGATGGCATCGGCGAGCGAGTCCACGACTTTGACGGCGATAATCAAATCGCCGTACTCCGTCGACCAGTCGTCTTCCCGTGCCGCTTCCATAGCGACTATTTCGCGGGACGCTTCGTCCCCTCGCATCTCGACGTTCGCGTCCTCGTACCGCTCGGCTATCTCCGGCAGGAACTCCTCTGCCACGCTCTCGTGGACGAGCAGGGTTTCCATCGCGTTACAGACGGCGGGGTACTGCACTTTCGCGTCGTACGCGATGTCCGTCGCCATCGAGAGGTCCGCCGCGTCGTCGACGTAGACGTGACAGATTCCCTCCGTGTGCCCGAGGACGGCGATACTCGTGTTGTCCTGTATGTAGCCGACGAACTCCGAACTGCCCCGCGGCATGAGGAGGTCGATGGCGTCGTCCATTTCGAGCAGCGTATCCACGTCCGCCCGTGCCTCGATGAGTTGTGACCATCCATCGGGCATCTCGGACGTCGCTTCCCGGATAACCTCGAAGAGTATCCGGTTCGAATGGCTCGCCTCGCTCCCCCCTTTCAGTATCACCGCGTTCCCCGACTTGAGGCCGAGGGCGGCGATTTGAACGAGCGCGTCGGGCCGCGATTCGAAGATGGTTCCGATGACGCCGATGGGGACGGTACACTTGTACAGTTCCAAGTTTTCGTCCAGTTCGCGCGCCGTTTGGGTCTTTCCTAACGGGTCGTCTTGGTCGGCGACGCTCCGAACCATCTCGGCGATGCTGTCGAGTTTCGACGGGGAGAGTTCGAGTCGGTCCACGAGGGCCTGACTGTACTCCCCCGCCGCGAGGAGTTCTTCGGCCTCGCTAACGTCGCGTTCGTTGGCGTCGAGTATCTCGTCGCTTCGCTCGATGAGAGCATCCGCAATCGCGTTCAACGCCGCCGACCGCTCGTCGTCGGATAGCTTGGCGAGTTCCAGCGCGGCGCTCTCTGCCTCTTCGACTTTCGTTTCCGTGGGTTTCTCAGTCATCGGTGGTGTCCTCCGGGACGAATATCGTTCCGACCGCCTTCTCGTCGACGATTCGTTCGACGACGTCCTCCTTCGTGGATCGCGCGATGATGGCCGGGATTCCCCGTTCGCTCACCGAATGGGCACCGGCCACCTTCGTTTGGATGCCGCCGAACTTCGCGCTCGCGCTCTCGTCGACCATCTCCTGTACGTCCCCGTAGTTGTGTCCCACCGCTTCGATACGTTCCGCGGCGGGATTTTCCTTCGGGTTGCTGGTGTAGACGCCGCCGACGTCTGTGAGCGTGACGAGCAGTCCCGCGTCCACGCCGACCGCCACCGACGACGAGAGCATATCGTTGTCGCCGATCCGAATCTCCTCGGTCGCCACCGCGTCGTTCTCGTTGATTATCGGGACGATTCCCCACCCCAGCAGCGTTTCGATGGTGTTCTTGAAGTTGGTGAACCGCTCCGCGCTGTCGAGGTCGTTTTGCGTGACCAGTATCTGGGCGATTTTCTGGTCGTAGCGCTCGAAGCTCTCCGTGTACCGACGCATGAGGTGGGACTGACCGACCGTCGAGAGGGCCTGTGACTCTTCGATGGTATCGTTCGGATACCCGACTCGGCCCTTCCCAGCGCCGATGGCCCCGGACGAGACGAAGAGGACGTCCCGGCCGCGCTCACGGAGTTTCATGACGTCGTCCACGAGTTTGTCTAGTTTTTCGTTGTCGAGCTTCGACGTCTCGTCCGTCAACGAGTTCGTTCCGGCCTTGATGACGACTCTGTCGGCCGTCGCCGCCTTCCGCCGCGCCCGTCCCAGTGCCCGTGTTTCGCTCGCCTCATTCATCGTCATAGTCGGGTGCCAACTCCTTGGAGCGGTTTTCCGCCGCCGTCACTGCTTCCCCAATCGTTTCCTCTACGGAACTGTCGCGGAGGACCTCCATCCCCGCTATCGTCGTTCCCTTCGGTGAACACACCGCGTTTATCAGTTCGTCGATGCTCTCGTCGGACCGGAGCACCGTCTCGGCGGCGCCTTTGAACGTCTGTGCGGCGAGAACCCTCGCGTCCTCCGGGCTGAGACCACTGTTCACCCCGGCCTGCTGTACCGCGTTGAGTAGATAGAAGACGAACGCGGGTCCGCTTCCGTTGACGGCGGTTGCGACGTCCATCTGTGCTTCGTCTATTTCGACGAAGATGCCCACGTCTCCGAGGAGCGACTCGACGTCGTCCGTGACCGCCGCTCCGGCGACCGCCGCCGCCATCGTTCCCGATTCCGCCGCGAGGTTCGGCATCACCCGAACGACCGTCGCGTCGGTGTTCGCTTCGAGCATCGCCGTCGGAACGCCCGCAGCGATGGTGATCAGCGTCTGTTCCGGGCCGAGTTCGAGTTCCGCGACGACGTCCCCGACCAAGTCGGGTTTGACCGCGACGAACACGATTTCCGGCTCGGTTGCGACGTCGACGTCCATCGTCGTCTCCGAGCAATACTCCGAAACTGCATCGAGGGCCTCCGGGTCTATATCGTATGCAACTACGGTGTGGTTTCCAGTTCTGGAGAGTCCCTTCACGAGGGCACCTCCCATGTTTCCACACCCGATAACGCTAGCCTGTACCATCGTATACTGGTCCGTCGTAGGGACGGAGACTAAATAACGTTGGTAACGGCAGGGACTGCCATTCGAATGAAAAAGGCGTACCCGCCTCAGGTGTCGCTCGTTACGCTCCGGTCGATGACGATACCCACGAATACGTGTGCGGGTTCGAAACCGTCAGAGAATTGGTCGAACCCGGCGGGGCCATCGTCACGGACAACGTCGCTTGCTACGAAGATGTTCTCACGCCCGCTGGACTACTGGCGGCACTCGACGGCGAGGACGCTCCGAACGACCGTACCCGATTCGTCGCGGATTTCTACGAACATCTCGATGCTGCCGACGAGTTCGAGACGTACGTCCTCCCCCTCGGCGAGGGGCTTGCAATCTCCGTCAAAACGAGCTGGTTCTCTCGCTCTCGGTGGCATCGCCACAGGAATGCACGGGCTGAAAGGTGCCGATTCGAGATGAATACCGCGTCGAGTCCGTTTACGACGGACTCGACGTCTGTACGTGTGAGATATACCCCGTGAGGTCCGTCGTGGTGATCATTCCGATGACGCCTTCGGTCTCGTCGACCACCGGCATGTGGTGAAATCCGCGCTCGACCATGCGGTCGGAGACTTTACTAATCGAATCCTGTGCCGTCGCGGTAATCACGTCGGTACTCATGTACGTGGAGACGGGGGTTTCGTCCTTGGGCTGGCGTTCGGCGACGATTTTGACGAAATCCGTCGTCGTCAGGATTCCTTCGAGGCGGTTTTCGTCGTCGATGACGATTACCGACCCCACTTCGTTGGAGAGCATCTTCTGTGCCGCCTCCTCCACGAGCGTTTCGGGTGTGACCGTTTGGAGCGTGGTAGACATCAGTCGCCCCACGAGAACGTCTTCCATATTCTCTAATTTTCACGAATATGGATAAAGGTTCCCGCTGTTACAATTTCGGAAGCGTACCATTACATCCGGACGGATGTAACACTGACCCGTATCGTCCACTGGGATGGGTTCCGGTTCGAGGTATGATACATGGATATCGAGGACGAACGGAGAGGGATAGGTACAATCGTTTTCATAGATACCTATTGTACCTATTCCACCTTTGGTGCCTGTTCTAACTGTCCTCTCTATCCGATCCGGCGCTCAGTACGCACCATCGCACGGACGATTGCCGCTGGGTACCATCGCATCCTCTCACGCGAATCCGTCGTCCGTCTTATTAGTGTTGCGTTCAAACAACAATATCTGCCAGACTCGCTCATCTTATATGGGTCTGGGTACCACACACAACTGGATATCATGACCAGGGATCGATTTATTCGGGGACTTCCCCGAACAAACTCCACCTTCTGATTCTGACGTACAGTTCCTCGATACCACGCTCCGTGATGGCGAACAAGCGCCCGGCATTTCGCTCACGCCGACCGACAAGGCCGAAATCGCACGAAAACTCGATGCGACCGGCGTCAGCGTCATCGAAGCGGGCAGCGCCTGTACGGGAGCGGGCGAGAGAGAGACGATTTCACGCGTCGCCGACCTCGGCCTCGACGCGACGGTGACGAGCTTCGCTCGCGGCATCAAGGGCGACATCGACTTGGCGCTCGACTGCGGAGTCGACGGCGTCAACCTCGTGGTCCCGGCGAGCGACCGCCATATCGAGGGGAAAGTCGGGACGACACGCGACGAAGTGGTCGATACCGCCGTTCGGCTCACCGAATATGCCAAGGACCACGGCCTGTGGGTCGAAGTCCTCGGCGAGGACGGTTCGCGCGCCGACCTCGACTTCCTCGAACGGTTGATGCGTGCGGGCCTCGATGCCGGTGCCGACCGCATCTGCTACTGCGATACGGTCGGGCACGCGACGCCGGACCACACGGCGGACGTCATCTCCCGATTGGCACCCCTCGGTCCCACGGGTACTCACACCCACGACGACCTCGGATTGGCGCTGACGAACGCGCTGGTGAGCATCGCGGCCGGGGCCGACCTCGTTCACGCCACCGTGAACGGCATCGGTGAACGCGCCGGTAACGTCGCGCTGGAAGAGGTTGCGGTCGCGCTCGACCACGGCTACGACGTCGAGACGGTCTCGACCGAGGAGTTGTACGACCTCGCACAGACGGTTGCGACGGCGACGGACGTCCCGCTCGCACCGAACAAAGCCGTCGTCGGCGAGAACGCGTTCACACACGAGTCGGGAATCCACACTGACGGGACGCTCAAAGACGATGCGATGTACGAACCGTACTCCCCGAGCACCGTCGGGCGTGAGCGGCGACTCGTCCTCGGAAAGCACGCCGGACGAGCGGGCGTCCGTGCGGCACTCGACGAACACGACGTGAGCGTAACAGGGGAGGAACTGAACGCGATAGTCGAGCAGGTGAAAGAAATCGGTGAGCGAGGAAAACGCGTAACCGACACCGACCTGCTCGCCATCGCGGACGAGGTACAGGGCCGCGAACGGAACCAGCGTGTGGAACTGCTGGACCTCACGGCGACGAGCGGGGGCGCGACACCGACCGCGAGCGTTCGACTGTCCGTCGACGGCGAAGAGCAGGTGGCGAGCGGCGTCGGGAGCGGTCCCGTCGATGCCGCCATCACCGCAACCCGACGAGCGCTCGACATCGACGCGACGCTCGAATCGTATCACGTCGATGCGATTACCGGCGGGACGGACGCGCTCGTCACCGTCGAAGTCGAAGTGTCGCTCGGCGACCATTCGGTGACGGTGAGCGCGAGCGATTCGGACATCACTCGCGCCAGCGTTACCGTCATGCTCGACGCGTTCAACCGACTCCTCGAACGGAGTCCGGCGCTCGCGGAAGCCGACGACTGACGTCCCGAGTCGGCCACACGGAACGGATTTTTTGGAGACGGTCACTCGCCGACAGCGGCGTACCGTTGGTTTCCCTTTCGACCCGGACGTACCGGTCGGTTCCCTCTTGGCCCGGAGAGTGTACCATAACACTCAGTGTTCGTCGTACCGATATGAGGTCCATGACAGGGGGGATGGCGGATACATCGGTTACACGACGAGGATTTCTCCTCGGGGCCAGTAGCGTCGCAGCGACCGCTGCGTCCGAACCGACGGCCGCACAGGAAGGAGGGTCGGGAGGGAACGATAGCTCCGGAAACGGGAGTTCGGGCGGCGGCGGTGGCACGACACAGACGGTGCAAGTCGGTCCCGGTGGCGACCTCATATTCGACCCGGACTCGGTGACGATAACGCCCGGAACGACGTTGGAATGGGTCTGGGATTCGGACGGCCACAACATCTTCGTCGAAAATCAGCCCGACGGCGGGAACTGGGACGGAACGCCGGGCGGCCAGAGCAAGTTGTACGACACCGGCTACACCTACTCACACACGTTCAACACCAACGGTGAGTACGAGTACTACTGTGTGCCCCATCGGAGCGCCGGCATGACCGGCACCGTCACCGTCGGCGCTTCGAGTGGCTCGTCCCAACCAGCGATTCCGAGCAAGGCAAAGACGTTGGGCCTGGCAGCCACCGGTGCGCTCGCGTTCGTCTTAGGAATCGGGTATTTCCTCCTGCGATACGGCGGGGACTACGGGGAATCCTGACTGGACAACGAGTGTGGCTCCGTTGCATCTGACGGGTCGCGAAAGAAGGGAAGTGAACGGGACGATCCGGCCGCCTGAACGTTCGAGTCGAGGTCCGAGCCGTAGCTCTCTCCACTGTATCCCCGTCTCGGTGTCACAGTATCCGCTCGTGGATGAGGATAGTCCCGTTACTACGAACGGTGACGAGATAATCATCGATCGTGAATCGCACTTCGATGCCGCTCTCTTTCGCTCCACTCGCTTCGATGAGGTCCTCCAGTGCCTCCGGATTGACGTACTCGTACAAGCAAAGTGAGGCCTGTCTTTCCGGCGGCTCCAACGTATCGACGACCGCTTCGACGAGACTCACCGTTAGGGATTCGTCTGGGCCGACGGAACGTGTCCGTTGCAAGGCGTACTGGGGTGGTACGCTCGGACCCGGACAGTTGCACTCGTCTTCGAACCAGGTCGCCTCAGTGACACTTGCCTTACTCGGCATACCTTCTATTTTGTCCCCATCTATTTCAGTAATAGCCGATTACTCCGGAATAACGTCGAATGGCGATGAAAATAAATCGGGACCTACACGACGATCGCTTCGTAGTTCGGGATGTCGTTTGTCTATGGACAACCCGTATACTACCAGTTCGGTCCAGTAGCCGTGGGTAAAGGTCCCGATATGATTCCATAGGTCGGATACTAAAATCAAATTTTGTGCTTCAGGTAGCTATTTTTGATCCCGGGTCGTCGATTTGGATGCACTCACACGGCTTGAACAGAGACACACGGTCCGGCGCCATCACTCGGACACACCACTTTCACCGACTGCCTGTGAGCGCACGGCTTGCACTCCATCTTTTCCCTCGACTGCCGCTACCCGCCGAGAGTGGGTGCGGTGTCCCTATCGTAGTGAGCGAAACGGACTTGCTCTCTTGGTACACACTGTATCTGTCTAATAGTAACAGTTATGTGTGATACTCTCTAACATGGATTTGTCGTCGTACAGCTTTACAACCAAGGTAGTTCAGGAATGATTGCCTGTCGTCCACGCCACAGGGTAGGCGTCACACGACGTCTGCTTTTACCGCGCACTTCACTCTCCTCGTAACGGTTCGACGCGATATCGAGACGAAACGTCGACGAGCCTGTACTCCGTCGATACAGCGTTCTGTCCCCCGATATCCGAAACAGTGCTGACTGTACCTCCTCTGCGAGCGAACGATGACGCATCCAAGGTATTTGGTAGCTCACGACGTACCTTCGTCGTATGGCACAGCAAGAAGTCCAACAGGAACTCACGGTCGACCGATACACGCTCGGTTTGGTCGGCCCGGAACAGGAGTGGGCCGGAACCGTCGCTGATGGCGGCACCATCGAAACGCACACACCGCCGGCGTGCTGGGGACCGATGATAACACCCGAGTTCAGGGGCGGACACGAAGTGACCCGTCCGATTCGGGTGGAGAACGCCGAGGTGGGCGATGCGATCGCGCTCAAAATCAAAGCCATCGACGTGACGAGCATCGCGACGAGTACCGGCAGCATGCGGGAGCGCGACGGCGCGTTCGGCGACGACCCGTTCGTCGACCACAAATGCCCGGACTGTGGGACGGAGTGGCCGGAGAGCCTCGTCGAGGGAACCGGTGAGGAGTCGATCAAATGCGCCGAGTGTGGTGCAAACGCCTCTTCGTTCGGATTCGAATACGGGTACACGGTCGCGTTCGACGACGAGCACACGGTCGGATTAACCGTCGGCGAAGCGGGTGCCGACGAGTTGGCGAACCGGGCGGACGAGGCGATGGCGCTCCCCGAGAACTCGCGTCAGCATCCGATTCTCCTGTACAAACCGTCGGAGATGCCGGGCACGTTAGGTCATCTCCGACCGTTTATCGGCAACGTCGGGACGACGCCGCCCATCGAAATCCCCGATTCCCACAACGCCGGGGACTTCGGCCAGTTCCTGATCGGCGCGGACCACGACTGGGGGCTTCCGGACGAGGACGCGCTCGCACGACGAACCGACGGTCACATGGACATCAACGCCGTCCGCGAAGGAGCGGTCCTCATCTGTCCCGTCAAAATCGACGGCGGCGGCGTCTACGTCGGCGACATGCACGCCAACCAGGGCGACGGTGAACTCTCGCTTCACACCACCGACGTGAGCGGCCGTGCGAAGTTCGACGTCGAAGTCATCAAGGGCCTCGACATCGACGGCCCGCTGTTGCTCCCGAACGAAGCGGACCTTCCGTACATCAGCAAGCCCTACTCGGCACAGGAGCGCGAGCGCGGCCAACAACTCGCGGCCGAGTACGACGTCGACGACGTCGCCGAGATGGGACCGCTACAAGTCGTCGGAAGCGGTGCGACGATAAACGACGCGACGGACAATGCCTTCGAACGCGCGGGAACCCTCCTCGATATGACCGAAGGAGAGGTGCGCGCCCGGTGCACGTTCACCGGCGGCGTCGAAATCGGACGCCTCCCCGGCGTCGTGCAACTCACGATGCTCGCGCCGATGGAGCGCCTCGAAGAACGCGGAATCGCGGACCTCGTTCGTGAACAGTACGACCTGTAAGTCGACCCCCCGTTCGATTCCCGTTACCGTCCGTCTTCGCAACCGCCCTGAACCGGCGGAAACACCGTCAGTTCCGCATCGCTCGGACACCCATCGTTCACGTCGACCCGTTCCCCGTTTACCGAGATGCGCGCGCTGCTCTGTAGACTGCCATCGTCGCCGTACAACTGGGTTTTCGCTCTGGGGTATTTTTCGACGAAGGCGTCGAGCGCCTCTCTCACGGACCCGCCGTCGAACGCCAGCGATACCGTTTTCTCGCCCGTCGCGCTTCGAAGCGGGCCGTACACCGTCACTCGCATGCGGTCTGCTATGCGAGGGGGACGGAAATGTCCTCGGCGTATTTCCCACCGGACGACAAGCCCGCCCCATCTCACAACGACGTCATGTCGAACGGCGGTTCCGTTTCCGCCGGAAGAGGTGTCTCGTAGCCCTGTTCTCCGGTTTCGTCCTCGAACTCCTCGTTCGCTTCCGCGACGACGGCCGGATTCTCGATGAGGGAGTACGCGGTTCCACCGAGAACTTTCGCGGCGTAGACGGCCCCTTTCGCCCCGAAATCGCCGTTCGCCGCGGTCGCCTGCCACGTGTGGCCCGGCGTTCCGACCGCCCACGTCGCCGCACGGAACTGGCCCGTCGGCGTTATCCAACTCACGTCCCCTACGTCGGTCGAACCCCCACCGACCGTTCCTTCCGCGTGCGGTGGAACCGGTTCGTCGTAGAGGGTCGCGTCGCGTATCTCCTCGGCGTACTCCTCGGGGACGTCTTCGAGGCTCGCTTCGACTCGGTCGTCGGGGATGGTCTCTTTGAGTTCCCCCGCGAACGCCCGGTCCTCGTCGGAATATCCGACCTCCCCGAGTTCCCGCATGGTCTCCCAGATGACGTCGGAGACGGTTCGGTTGGGAAGGTAGTCCCAGCACCCGGTGACGAACCGGCGATTCACGTCCGTCTGCGTCATCGTGGCCGCACCGTCGGCGATGTCCGTCAACCAGTCGCTGATGTGTTCGACTTCGGACCGCGTCGGTGCGCGGACGTAGTACCACACGGTCGCCGTCGCGGGGACCACGTTCGGTGCGTCGCCGCCGTCCGTGATGACGTAGTGGACGCGGGCCTTCTCGGAGATGTGTTCCCGCATGTATTCGACACCGGTGTTGAGGAGTTCGACGGCGTCGAGCGCGCTGCGACCTGATTCCGGTGCCGCGGCGGCGTGGGCGGAGACGCCTTCGAACGTGAACTGAATCGAGTCCATCGCGAGCGAGCGGTCCAGCGTGGGCGTGCTGAGGGTCGACGGATGCCACGTGATGGCCGCATCGAGGTCGTCGAAGGCACCGTCGCGGGCCATGAAGACCTTCCCGACGAGCGTTTCCTCCGCCGGACAGCCGTAGAATTCGACCGTTCCGTCGATGTCGCCGCGTTCGATGGCGCGCTTGACCCCGATGGCTCCGCCGACTCCGGCGACGCCGAAGAGGTTGTGTCCGCAGCCGTGTCCCGGCGCGCCGGGTTCGACGGGGTCGTGTTCCGCCGTCACCTTCTGTGAGAGGTCCGGGAGCGCGTCGTACTCCCCGAGAATGCCGACCGTCGGGTCGCCGCTTCCGTACGCGGCCTTGAACGCCGTCGGCATTCCGCCGATTCCGACCTCGACGTCGAACCCTTCCTCGTCCAACCGGTCGATGAGGACCTGCACGGACTCCTCCTCGTGGAGGCCGAGTTCCGGGCTTTCCCAGATGCGTTGTGTCATCGTCACCAATCGTTCCCGCTCGCTTTCGATCTCCTCGAACACGTTCGCTCTCGTCATGACTCTCGGCTCGTATGCCGCGACCATCAACGTTCGGCTCCCTGTCCGTCTTCACCGGTATCCGCCGACTGGAGCGACTCCTCACCGAGGTCCAACCGAGGTTGACCATTTCGGCTTCGCCGCTTCGGGGAACGGTTCCGCCTCTCGCACTACGTCGACGGAATGTTCGGCTCGAACGGGCCGTCGGTCATACTGACTCCACTACGGATTCCCGACAGTAAGTGGCGACGCCCGATTCCGTCGCTGGTCCGACGACGTAGCGCGGCGGAGACGTCGACTACTTCGACCGCAGTCGCTCGATGATGCCGGCGGTCTTGTCGAGCGACTCGATATCGGTAATCGAATCGCCGACGCCTATCCGTCCGGATTCGACCACGTCCGCACAGATTCCGCCGCGGCCGTTTTTGAGCGCTCGCGCGACGCCGTCTTGTTCGTTGAGCTGTTCGACGTGCGCACAGGGCGGGCGCGGTCTCGTCCCCTCCAACAGCGCGTCACCGACCCTGAACCGATGGTCCAGTAAATCGTGCACGTCGACGCCTTCGGTGACGATGTTGCGCCGGTGCTCGCCGGCCGTCAGGTCGAGGCCGAACTCCCGATTTATCTCCTCGATGGCTTCCCGGGCTATCAGCGTGACCTGACAGACGTCGAACGGCGAGTAGTAGCCCGTTCCGTTGAAGTATCGGTCGTCTCGAAGTCCTCTGTCGGTGACTGCGTGGACCGCCGAGACCGACTGCATCGGTTCGGACCCGGCTTCCGTGATGAAGAGATCAGTGACGTGGGCCATGCTATCCATTTCGCCTCGAACGTAGATAACGACTCACATCGCTCTGACCGCTTCGATGAATTGCATACGAAACGACTTGTTTCATGGGTAATCCGTACAGTCTCGCGGGACCTCACGAGTTCGTTCGTGGGGCAATCGAGCGGTCGAAAATCGGTCGCCCAAACTACGGCTTGAATGTGCAACCACACCGAGTATAATGCTCAACTACCACATCCGGTTAGAAGGTACTACTATGAGACACCACTGCTCGCAGGGCGATGTCGATTTCGGCGAACCATCCACATCGTTGCGACTTCTCTCTCTCTCGATTGCACGACTGAATCGAATTCCGACACCGAACGCCCATCGACTCCGGTCGACTCCGACCCGGGTAGCGTCATCTCCCTATAGAAATGGTCGAACACACCCGTACACTCGGATTCAAGGTAGCGTTCGCGCTCGGCCTCGGAACGATGATCGCCGCCGGTATCTTCTCGCTCTCCGGAACGGCGGTGGCGGCGGTAGGGAGCAGTGCGATCATTTCGTTCATCATCGCGGCGGTCATCGCGAGCATCACGGCTTACACCTACTCGGAGTTCGCCTCCATCTACAGCGAAAACGGCGGCGGATATCTCTTTTCCTCGCGCACGTTCGAGGAGGACCGATTGCTGTTCGCTATCGGGTCGTCGCTGTTCCTCGGCTACTGTGCGACCACGGCGTTCTACCTCGCCACCATGGGCGAATGGTTCCACCAGTTCATCATTCCCCACGGTGTCCCGATTCCGCACGGCGGTATCGCCGTTCTCACCGCGATTCTCCTCGGCTACCTCAATTCGAAGGGGACCGAGGAGAGCGGTACGTTTCAGGTACTCGTAACCAGCGCGAAGGTGGCCGTCTTGGTTGTGTTCATCGCTGGCGCCTTCGGATTTGCCGGACCGTCGCAAGCAGTCGGAAAGTTCGCGACCAGTTTTCAGAGCGACGTCGGTGGCATCGTCTCGGTCGCCGCGGTGGCGTTCATCACGTTCTTCGGGTTCTCCGCCATCGCCGCCAGCGCGGGTGAGATAATCGAACCGCGGAAGACGGTTCCCAAGGCCATCGCCGCGAGCATCCTCACGGTGACGGTCCTCTACATCTTCGTCATCGTCGCGATGGTCAACTCCCCGATTCCGCCGGAAGTCGTCGCGAAGCAGGGCGAAACCGCCATGGGGAAGGTCGCCGCGGCGTTCCTGGGTTCGTTCGGAAAGTGGCTCATCGTCGCCGGAGCCATCTTCAGCATGGTGTCGGCGTCGAATGCCTCCATTTTAGCGGCGTCGGGCATCGGTTCCCTGATGGGAAAACAGGGGCAAGCACCCCGACGGTTCGGCCGTATTCATCCGACGTACGCCACGCCGTTCTGGAGCGTCATCACGACGACGGGGGTCATTTCGGTTCTCATCGTGGGCTTCATCGCGCTGTTTCCCGCCGAAGGTGGGTTCGCTCCGATTCACCTCGGTCTCAACGCGTTGACCGGGTTCGCGAACCTGAACCTGCTCGCGCCGTTGGCGGTCGTCAACGTCGCGCTCATCGCCTCCCGGCGTCGGTTCCCCGACCTCGAACGACCCATCAGGGTTCCGTTCTCGCCGTGGTTGCCCGTGTTGGGAATTGTCGCCAACCTCGCGCTCATCGCCAAGTTGCCGCCGACGGGAATCGTCGTCGGCGTCGCCGTCGAACTACTGTTCATCAGTGGGTACCTCGTGTGGGGCGGCGCGCCCAACGTGGACGAATTAGTCAGACACGCCGTTGAACAGCAGGCACAACCGCTCGGCACGACCGGGGAAAGCCAATCCGGAGCGGAGACGCTATCGGAACCGGATACCGGCGTGGAGGCGCCAGAAGGGGAGACGGAAGACCGCTACCGCGTTCTGGTTCCGATGGCGCGCATCAACCGCGCCCCCGAGTACGTGAAGTTGGCGGCGACGTTGGCGAACGCCCGCGCCGAGAATCCCGTCATTCACGTCCTCAACGTCACACACATTCCCGACCAGACGCCGTACGAGATGGTACAGGATACCGCCGAAAAACGCGCCGACCGACTCATGGAGCGTCTCGACACCGTGGACGTCGGCGCCGAGTATACCGTAGGAGGGCACATCTCACGTGACGTCGGGTTCGACATCAACGAAACCGCTCGCGATACAGGGATAGACCTCATCCTGATGGGGTACCCCGAAGAACACTACGAAATCGCGGAGGCAGTCGAATACAACGCTCCCTGCGACGTGCTGTTCGCCCAGAACTTCGAGACGGGAGATTCGGAGGAACTCGACGCAATCAACGTCGGCGCGGGTGGCGGCCCGCACCACGAATCCATGCTCTCGCTCGTCGGGACGCTCGGTAAGGCGGGCGCGACGGTTCACGTCATCAACGTCACTCCGACCAGCAACAACGGGACGACGGAGGAGATGCAGGAAACCCTCGATTCGCTTCCCTCGGACATCGCCATCGAGCGCCACGAGGTCACGGCCGAAAGCGTCGCCGACGGATTGGTAGACGTCGCCGCCGAGAACGGTGGACCGTTGTTCATCGGCGCGTCCCGAACGCGGTTGCTCAAACGATGGATTCTCGGCTCGACTCCCGACCAAGTCATCCGAAAGGCCGACGCCCTCGGTGTTCCGGTCGTCGTCTACGCGACACCGACCGGCATCGCCGGCCGTCTCGGTGAAGCGTTGACCCCTCTCGGTCGGTTCACTCGACGGGTGTTCGGGCGAGATCAGCGACCGGATTCGGCCAACCCGGTTCGCTCGGACTGACAAAATCGAACGTTTACATCCTCACGGGGACTCGTTTCGTACTGGAAACCTCTAACTTGAGAAATCGTTCGACGTTTGGCGCCCCGTGTCGATATATCCGTTCTTGTCTACTCTTCGGTTTTCCATTCACCGGCCTCTTCGCCGTGGAACTCCCCTTTCGCTTCGCGCGTCGACCGCCAAAACGTCACGATTGCCATCAGCAGATAGAAGAGAATCACACCGCCGATGACGATTCCACCGGGGATTCCCGGAACTGCGGCGGTCGCGAGCGGGCTCTCGTTCGGAACGAAGACGGTGATGCGGAAGAGCCACGCCACGAGGAGAACCGTGAGCAGGGGAAAATATATCCGTTTCAGTCGGCGAGATAGGGCCTCTCGAAGCGACACCTTCACCGTCGGTTTGCGAAGGTCCGAACCGATTTTTTCGCGCCAATCGCGATGGACTGCACCCTCCGGGTCGAACACGTTCGCGAAGACGTTCTCCTCTATCATCCGCACCCGCGAACGCGTCGCGTCGTAGGTGCGATACCGTCGAACGTCGAACAGCAGGAACATGACCATCGCGAACATCCCTATCAGCAGGAAGTAGGGCGGACTGTCCACGCTTTCGAACGACAGTGCGAGCATCGCCACGATTACCGCTATCGCCCAGTCTATCGTGAGGTCCAAGCGGTCCAACCGCGTGGACATCTGCGAGACTTCGCCGCGGTAGTAGTGTGGCATCAGCGAGAGGAACTCGGAACTCTCCCCCGCCGCCTTCGTTGCCACGTCACGAGCGCTCCGTTGCTCCGGGTCGAACTCCTCGTCTTCCCGTTCCCCCATACGTGTGAGTTGGACGCGTGCGGATAACTATCGCTCGGTGGAACTGTCGTCGCCGACCGTCTCTTTTCGTCGTTACCACTGATAGAACTCGTCGAGGTCGGCATCGAATCGCCGCCGACCGAAGGGTCGTTCGCCATCGAGAGCTCGGACCGTGTCAGCCATCGACAAAGTCCGGGACGTCCGCCGGATACCGTTCGCGATTCTCCCGATAGTATTTGGCCACATAACCGACGAACAGGAACTTCATCGCCATCGCCGCCGCAGTAAAGAAAACGGTCTTGAGGGGCCGTTTCCGGTACGCTGAATGGACGGCGTATGCCGTTACGAATCCGTTCGCGTAGTTGAGAAATTCGATGGGTCGTCGTCGTCCCCGATGTCGATAGTACATCCGCTCGCCGAGTACGACCCGTGTCATCCACGCGTCGTCATCCGTCGGCGGGGAGAAGAGAACGGGATTGATGATGGTGAAACCGATTGCCCCCGCGACGACGCGCGGTCGTCGGAAGTAAATTCCACACACGAGAACGGGAAGGACGAGCACGCGCGACCAGCCACTACGTGGGTTTGCGTGCCGCTCCCAGAGCGTGTCCCGGAAGCGACGCCAGTACCGCGACGGTGAGTCGAGCACGCGTTCGTTCGAGTTGGGTTCTGCCATCCGTACGTATCGTATCTCCCGAGTCGATAAAGAATCGCGGCTCCGGTTCACGAATCGGCTCGAATCCCCTCGCACTTTCGAAATCGGGCTTTTTCACGGCCTCTCCGTCGACCAGTGAGGGTTCGATAGCCGGTGAAACTGTCCAGACTGCGCTGAAATGCGTCCGACGACGAACAAACGCGAAATCGAGAGGAGTGACCGCGAATTCAACACTGAAAGGACGAACCAGTTCCGTTACTGCAGTCGAACGTCGCCGGATACCACGACGGCGGTTCGTCGGTTGAAAGCGAGGTCCTACGCACCGAGTTCGGACACTGTGACGGATCGGTCAGAATGAATCGTAACGGAGTATCCTACGTACTCGAAGCGGATTTCTGGTGAACCACGCCGATAGAGGTCCTCAAGCGCATCCGGGTTGATAGCTTCGTAAAGGGGCGTTGCAGGCTCCGCATCCTTCGCCTCGGCCACCGCTCTCACCACTGTAGCAGTGAGCGACTCGGTGGTCTCGGATTCGGTACGTATCGACGGCTCTGCTTTCGATTGAGGCGAGTCGTGCATGCTCTGCGCTGAGGAATGTCGCGCTATTATTTTTACTGGGGGACGTGGTAGCACGTACCAAAATGTTCGGACAGTCCGGCAACGTGACTCCCGATTGGTACACAAGTTTCGTTTTCTACGTACACAAAAAACTTAAACAGCTATTCCGCGACTGTGCAGGTGAGTGTCGCTAACATGCCACGATCAATCTTCGACGATAGCGAGTACGAGCGGCGTTTAGAGCGGACGAAAGAACGACTGCGCGAGGAGGAACTCGACGCGCTCGTCGTGGCCGACCCCGCGAACATGAACTACCTCGCGGGATACGACGGCTGGTCGTTTTACGTCCATCAGGCCGTCGTGGTCACGCAGGAACGCGACGAACCGGTGTGGGTGGGCCGCGGTATGGACGCCAACGGAGCGCGCGCTACCACGTGGCTCGGCGAGGAGAGCATCCGCGCGTACAGCGACGACTACGTCCACTCGCCGTACGACCTCCATCCGATGGATTACCTGAGCGAGGTGTTGGAGGACCTCGACGTGGAGGACGGTGACATCGGCTTGGAGATGGACGCCTACTACTTCAGCGCGAAATCCTACACGCGCCTCCAGAAGAACCTCCCGGAAGCCAGTTTCGAGGACGCCACGCTCCTCGTCAACTGGCTCAGAATCAAGAAGAGCGACCAGGAACTCGACTACATGCGCGAGGCGGCCCGTATCTCGGAGGCAGCGATGCTGGCCGGACTCGACGCCATCGAGGAGGGCGTCCCCGAGTACGAGGCGGCGGCCGCTATCTACGACGGCCTCATCCGCGGTACCGACGACTTCGGCGGCGACTACCCGTCCATCGTCCCGCTGATGCCCTCGGGTGACCACACGGGGACGCCGCACCTCACGTGGACCGACCGGGAGTTCGAGGACGGCGACCCGGTCATCATCGAACTCTCGGGCTGTCGGCACCGCTATCACTCGCCGCTCGCCCGCACGACGTTCGTCGGCGACCCGCCGGACGCGATTCAGCGGACGGCCGACGTTGTCGTGGAGGGACTGGAAGCCGCAATCGACGCCGTCGAACCCGGCGTCACCTGCGAATCGGTCGAGAAGGTCTGGCGGGACACGATTGCCCAGTACGACCTCGAAAAGGAGGACCGCATCGCCTACGCGATGGGGCTGGGTTATCCGCCGGACTGGGGCGAACACACCGCCAGCATGCGGCCCGGTGACGAAACGAGACTGGAAGAGGACATGACCTTCCACATGATTCCGGGCCTCTGGTTCGACGACTTCGGCGTCGAGTTGAGCGAGACGTTCCGCGTCACGTCGAACGGTGCCGAAGTGTTAGCCGACTTCCCGCGCCGTCTCTTCACGGCGTAATCGAAGAATCGCGCAGGCCGGCCTGAACCCGGGAATCGGAATAAACGAGGGGAGTGCCGTCGACCGGGAGAGAAGAATTCAGTCCGAGGACGGCGCGAGAACCTGATTGTCCAGCGTCTCGCCCGATTCGAGGCGTTCCACGTTCTCCGCCACGATGTCGGCGAGTCTGTCCCAGTGTAGCGGCGTGTGGCCGCCGGTGTGCGGCGTGATGAGGCAATTCTCCAAGTCCCAGAGCGGATGGTCGGCCGGGAGGGGTTCGGGGTCGGTCACGTCGAGCGCCGCCCCTCGAATCTTGTTCGACTGGAGCGCGGCGACGAGCGCGTCGGTATCGACGATCGGACCGCGAGCGGTGTTGACGAGGACGGCGTCCGTCGGCATCGTCGCGAACTCCGATGTTCCGATGAGGCCGCGCGTCGCCTCCGTGAGCGGGCAGGCGACGATGACGTAGCGACTGCGGGAGAGCGCGTCGTGGATGTCGTCCTCGTCGAAACCGACCACCTCGTCCGTCGGACCGCCCTTCTCGGGCGTGTACCGGACGCCGATGGTTTCGACGTCGAATCCCTGAAGGCGCTGTGTGACGGCCTGTCCGATGGACCCGAGGCCGATGACCGTCACGGTACTGCCGGTGAGTTCGCCGGACTGGAAGTGCCGCCACTCGGAGCGCTGCTTGCGTCGCCATCCCTCGTGGAGACGGCGGGCGAAGACGAGCATGTTGCCGACGGCCTGCTCGGCGATTCCCGGTGCGTGAATGCCGCCGGCGTTCGTCACCGCGACGCCGCGCTCCGCGAGGGCGTCCGTGGGGACGTGGTCAGTGCCCGCGAAGGTACACGCGAACAGTTCGAGTTTGTCGGCGCGGGCGAGCAGGGATTCGTCCACGGTGATGCCGGTAACGACCCGCGCGTCGGCGACGAGTTCGCGCTCCTCTTTCGGCGTTCGGGCGTGAACGACGGTTCGGTCGGGGAGGCGTTCGCACAACGCCTCTGCGTACGATTCCATCGACAGTCCTTCGGTCCCCTCGCGGAGGACGGCGATATCCGGATTTTCACTCATGGTACACCACCGCGTCGGGTGACGCGAATAGATGGCCGAAGGATTGTGGGGACCCAACTTAGTCCTTTTGTGTAGTCGCTGTCAACGGATTGCGTTTACAATTAAGTGATTGGAGCGTGTCAGTACCACACATGGCAGAGTCAATACGTGACCGACTCGTCGACGTGCGACGCGAGTTCCATCGGTATCCGGAACCGGCGTGGCGCGAATTCCACACGACACACCGACTCGTCGAGGAGATTCGGGGAATCGGCGTCGACGAACTCGCCGTCGGAACCGAGGCGTACGACAGCGACGACAGGATGGCCGTCCCCGACGCCGAGGACATCGGGGAGTGGTCCGAACGCGCCCGTGAACGCGGTGCCGACCCCGAACTTCTCGACAGCATGGAGGGTGGAAACACCGGGGTCGTCGCCGTTCTGAACCGCGGGTCGGGACCGACGGTCGGCCTGCGGGTGGATATCGACGGCCTCTTCATCGAGGAATCGACGGACGACGACCACGTGCCCGCCGCCGAGGAGTTCAGGTCGGAAGGGGACGGGACGATGCACGCCTGCGGTCACGACTCCCACATGACGTGGGGGTTGGCGACGCTCGAAGCTATCGCGGAGAGCGACTTCGACGGAACGCTCGTCGTCTTCTTCCAACCCGCCGAGGAGGTGTCCGGCGGTGGGTATCCGATGGCGGAGAGCCGATTCGCCGACGACCTCGATTACCTCTTCGCCGTCCACGTCGGTTTGGATCACCCGACCGGCGAAGTCGTCGCCGGAATCGAGCGACCGCTCGCCATGTGCCACGTCGACGTGACGTTCGAGGGAACCTCCGCACACGCCGGGAAAGCGCCGCAGGACGGCGACAACGCGATGCAGGCGCTCGGCACCGCCATCCAGAACGCCTACGGGATTCCGCGGCACGAAGACGGGATGACCCGCGTCAACCTCGGTTGGGCGGAGGCGGGGACGTCGAGCAACGTCATCGCCGACTTCGCACACGTCGAAGCGGAGGCGCGCGGCGAGACGACCGAACTCATGGAGTACATGCAATCGCGACTGGACCGGACGCTCGAAACCGCCGCCGAGATGCACGGCTGTGACGTGGATATCGACGTGCGGAGCAAATCCCCCCGCGCCGACAGCGACCCGGAACTCGCCGACGTCGTGGCGAGCGTCGCCCACGAGACGGCGGGCGTCGAATCTGTCCTTCCGTCCGCGGACTTCGGTGCGAGCGAGGACGCGACCTTCCTGATGCGGCGGGTACAGGAAAACGGCGGCCTCGCGACGTACCTCATCGTCGGCACCGACCATCCGACGAGCCATCACACGCCGACGTTCGACGTGGACGAACGGAGCCTCGAAATCGGTGTGGACGTGCTGGTCGAATCAATCCTTTCCGTCTCGGGGACCGACGCGTGAGTTCCGAACGGACGGACGACGAGGCACCCACTGCCGACGATATCGTCACTGTCGCCGACGTGAAGGCAGCACAGGACCGCCTCGACGGCGTGGTTCACCGGACCCCGTTGGACCGGTCCACGACGTTCGCGGAGCGAAGCGGGGCGGCCTCCGTCGGCCTCAAATTGGAGAACATGCAGCGGACGGGGTCGTTCAAGAGTCGCGGCGCGTACAACACGATGGCGGGGTTATCTTCGGCGGAGCGCGAACGCGGGGTCGTCGCTTCGAGCGCGGGTAATCACGCACAGGGCGTCGCGTTCGCGGGTGGATTGCTCGATATCGACACGACCATCGTCGTTCCGGAAGTGACCCCCTCCGCAAAGATAGAAGCGACGCGCGGATACGGTGCGGACGTCGTCGTCGAGGGAGACATCTACGAACGCTCCTACGAGTACGCCCTCGAACTCGCGGACGAGGAGGGGTTACAGTTCGTGCATCCGTTCAACGACGAGGAGATAATCGCGGGGCAGGGAACCGTCGGCCTCGAACTCCTCGACCAGTACCCCGAAATAGACACCGTCCTCGTCTCCATCGGCGGCGGCGGGTTGATTTCGGGTATCGCGACGGTGCTCAAGGCACACGACCCGGATATCCGCGTCATTGGCGTCCAACCCGAAGGTGCGTTCCACGCCAAACCGTCGCTCGAACGGGACGAAATCCACGAACTGCCGGGCGTGGACACCGTGGCGGAGGGTATCGCCGACACCCGACTGCTCGACAAGACGTTCGCCGTCATCCGCGAACGGGTGGACGACGTGGTGAGCGTCAGCGACCGCGAGATGAGCGTCGCCGTCACGCTCCTCGCGGAGCGGGCAAAGACTGTGGCTGAAACCGCCGGGGCAGCGCCGCTCGCGGCGCTACTCTCCGGCGCAGTGGACGTGGAGGACGAACACGTCGCGGTCGTCGTCTCCGGCGGTAACGTGAACCTCTCCGAACACGCCGATTGCACCCGAACCGGCCTGATGCGACTCGGGCGATATGCGGAGGCCCGTCTCTCCGTCGCCGACTGGCCGAACGGACTCGGCGCACTGACTGAAACCCTCGAACGTCATGGCGCGGAACTGGAGGAATTGGAGCGGGCGCGCCGAACCGACGCGGACGACCCGAATCGAACCCCGGTGACGGTCGGCGTAGCGGGAGGCGGACGGGAGCATCTCTCTTCGGTATTGGACGCGTTGAACGACCGGGAGAGAATCGCGGTGGAGAACAGTACGTTGGACGGGTGAAGGGGGCCGAAATCGTCGTCACCGGGTTTCGTTTACGCGTTCCTCAGGCCGGTTTCGCCGAGGGCGTCCCCGCCGCCTCGATTGCTTCGTTCAGGATGCCGACACCCATCTCGATTTCGCGCGCCGTCGAATCGAGCGGCGGAAGGAGGCGGATGGTTTTCTTCCCGCATCCGAGGGTGAGGAGGCCGCGTTTCAGCGCCTCGTGAACGACCTCGTCCCGGCGGTTCGCGGAGTCGAACTCCACGGCAAGCATGAGTCCCTTGCCGCGCACGTCGTCGACGTGTTCCGGCGCGGCGTCGCGGAGCAGTTCCTTGGCTTGCCGTCCGCGCTCCGTCGCGTTGGCGAGCAGGTCGTGTTCCTCGATGGCTTCGAGCGTGAACGCGCCCTGCATCGACGCGAGGAGGTCGCCGCCGCCGAACGTCGAACCCAACCGGTTCTTCTCGGACGGGAAGAGGTCGGACCGCGAGATGGTCGCGCCGGTTCGAAGCGCCTTCGCGCTGGCGATGACGTCGGGTTCGATGGGATAGTGGTCGGACGCCCACATCTTTCCGGTGCGGCCCACACCGGACTGGATTTCGTCGACGACGAGCGGGATGTCGTACGTCTCACACACGTCTCCGACCTCGGCCATGAACTCGGTGTTCGGGAACCGATAGCCCCCGACGCCCTGAACCGGTTCGATGGTGACGAACGCGACTTCGTCGGGGTTGACGTGGCCGCCTTCCGGTTGGAGCGCGTTCCGTAGCTGTGAGCCGTCCTCGGTGAAGAAGCCACAGTCACAGGCGTCGTCGGTGTCACCCGTCGCCTCGCAGAACGGGACCGTACGGACACCACCGATTTCGGGGTAATGTCGCGTGTACACCTCGTTCGACCGGGTCAGCGAGAGAGTTCCGAGCGTCCGTCCGTGAAAGCTCCCGTCGAACGTGAAGGCGTACTTGGCGGCGGGCTTGTGGTCGTGGGTTATCTTCATCGCGTTCTCCATGGCCTCGGCCCCGGAGTTCGAGAGGAAGACGGTGTCCATGCCGTACTGACTGGAGACGTCGACGAGTTTCTCGACGAGGTGGCTCGACGCGGGAAATTCCGCCGTCTCCGGGTCCGGCCCCGCGCCGAAGTACATGTCCTGTCCGGCGATTTTCATCGGTTCGACCAGCGAGAACTCACGCAGTTTGCCGAGTATCTTCTCGTTGTTGTAGCCGAGCGGTGCCGCGCCGATGTGGCAGGTAAAATCGAGCAGGACGTTGCCGTCGACGTCGGTGACGAACGGGCCGTCCGCCTCGCCCGTCACGTCCCAGACGAATTCGTGTGAGAACTCGCTCGGTGCGGAGTGTTCGTGATGAAAATCGATCCATTTCTGTGCGTTCGGACCGGGCAGCGTGACCACGTCGGGATTCGCCGTGTCCCTATCCATACACAATGTTCGTATATCCCGTTATTAAAACTTGTTGTCGTTACGGAACGGACGACCGTCGCTGGTCGGGTGGCCGGTCAGTCGTCGTCTTGGCCGGCCACCTTCGCCCCGTCCGTCGTGTCCTCCCGTACCGTTGGCGCACCGATGAGTCTCGTGCGGTCCTGTAGGAGGACGCCACCGGTTTCCTCCTGGAACGTTTTCACGAGTCCGAGCATGGCGAGAAGACAAACGACGGCGAAAGGCGCCCCCGTGATGATGGACGCGGATTGGAGCGCATCCACGCCGCCGACCACCATGAGGATGGACGCGACGGTTCCCTGAAGCACCGCCCAGAAGATGCGGTTGATGGACGAGGGGTGTTCCTTCCCGCCGGTCGTTATCATCGACACCGCCAACGTCGAGGAGTCGGCGGACGTGACGAAGAACGTCGTCACGAGGATGAGGAACGCGGCGAGGAGAAGCGGCCCGATAATCGGGACCGCGTTGAACAGGACGAACCCAGCGACCGACGCGTCGTACTGATTGATGGGTCCGAGGATTTGTGCGACGCCCGTGTTCTGCAGCGTGACGGCCGTTCCACCGACGATGATGAACCACGGAATGGTCGCCATCGACGTCGCACCGATTCCGGCGAACGCGACTTCGCGGACGCTCCGGCCACGCGAGATGCGAGCGATGAACAGGCCGGCGAACGGTGACCACGCGAGGGGCCACAGCCAGTAGAAAACGGTCCAACTGTTCACCCACTTGTCGTAGCTGTGCGGTTGGGCCGCTTCAGTATACAGACTCATTTTGAAGAAATCGGTGACGAACCGACCGAACGCTTGTGTCCCGAGTTCGAGGATGCGGAACGTCGGGCCGAAGATGAGCGTGGCGACCATCACGAGGAAGAACAACACCATGTTGAAGTTCGAGAGCCACCTGATGCCCTTGTTGACCCCGAGCACGAGCGAGGCAGTGAAGATGACCGTCATGCCGGTGATGACCAGAATAGTTCCGACATCTCCGAGTTCGATACCCCACTGGAAGCTGAGGCCCGTGATGAACTGACTTCCGACGAATCCCAACGACGTGGCGACGCCACCCAGCGTCGCGAACACCGCGAGGATGTCGACGACTTTTCCGATGGGTCCGTCGACGTTGTCTGCACCGAGTATCGGCGTCAACACCGCCGACACCCGAAGCGGGGCGTCGTAGTTGTAGACGAAGTAACCGATGGCGAGTCCCATCACAGTGAAACACGACCACTGGGTGAGACTCCAGTGGAAAATGGCGTACTGTACTGCGATTGGCATCGCGGCCGCTGATTTGTCGGCAGCGTCGTACAGCGGCGGAACGCTCCCGTAGTGAGTGAGCGCCTCGGCGGGGCCCCAGAAGACGATGCCCGCCGCGAGTCCAGCCGAATACATCATGGCGAAGTACGAGAGATAGCTGTACTCCGGTTCTTCGTCTCCCAATCGGAGTTTCCCCCACGGACCGAAGATGAGGAACGCGAGGAAGAGGACGAAGGCCAACATCACGGCGAGGAAGTACCAGTTGAAGTATTCCAAAATCCAGTACTGGATTCCCCGTACGAAATCGTACGAGTCGGTCGGGTTCAGAACGAACGCGGCGACGAAGACGAGCGTAAGCACCGCACCTGCCCCGAAGATGGTCGGTTCGATTTCTTCACGGAACTCGGCTATCGCACCCTGGTCGTCGGAGTTGCTCATACGGACCCACCCCCCATCCCTCGGGTCGACGATTGCGCCCCGAGCGACCTATCCCTCGTCCTCGAAATTCGAACGGTTCGGTAGTCCGTTGTCGATTCCTCCTGTCCGTAACGGGCGTGTGATTTGTATCTCATGACTGATAATTGATGGCATTAGCCATGGTGTATGGTGGCATACATAGCATGCATCGTGAATGACGCTGATAAATATTACGGATATTGTTGTTATTGGCTACAGTATGTGTTTATAAGGTCGTTTGGAGAACGTAATCTGTGTACGACTACAACAGTCGCCAACCACGCTATAGTATAACACATCTCATGAGATATGGTTGTCGACCGTTCTGCATGACGGAATTTTACAAGGGTTCCATTCCCGGCGACAGCGTATCTCGGTGAAGAGTCTACGATGGTTACTCCTGTACAAACCGGTGGGTAGAACTTCCTTTCCCACCGATTCGAATCGAGGACTCGAAAACCTGTCCGTTCGTAACTCTTAATCATTCTCGTACACAGTTTTTGTTTATGAGTGACGAATCAGGCGAGCGCGAGCCGAGATACGACCTCGCCTACTCTGCAGACCGAGAACGGGGCATCCTCACGCCGAGCGATAGGGAGTTCCTCATCGGACGAAAATCCGACTACACCGAACACTCGAAAAAGCAGAAGCGAAACCGGATTCGCCGCCGTCTTCGGAACGCCATTCTCGACTTCACCCTCATCTTCGAACACCTCGAAGACCGTGACCGCGAGACGGTGTTCAACCCCGACGACGACGCGAGGGACGCCTACACGCAGGGAATCACCGACATGCTCGCGTTCCTCCACCTCGGGACGATGGGCTATTACACCCCGTTCAAGGACATGCTCGCACAGGGCGTCAACGAGGCCGAGCAGGAATTGGCAGGGTCGGATTACCGCATGGTAACGGTCGATTTCAACGTCGAACCGGTCGGACAAATCGACGTGGACGCGGTCATCGACAAACTCGAATTCGGCGACTTCGAGGAGATCACCGACGAGGAGCTTCGTGCGTTCATCCGCCTCCTCACCGAATCCGAGGAGTTCTCCGCCACCTCCATGCGCTCCGAGATGAAAGAACAGATGCACACGTTCATCGAGAAGGTGAACGCCGCGGCGGAACAGCGAGACCAGCGCGTCAGGGAACTGAACGACTGAGGACTCACCCGAGGTACGCGATGGCGTCCATCTCGACCCGCACGTCCCCCGGAAGCCGTGCAACCTCGACGCAGACCCGCGCCGGTGGCGTATCGCCGACCTTCGCGCCGTACGCGCCGTTGACCGCGTTGTAGTCGTCGAGGTCCGTCAGGTAGACGGTCACTTTCACGACATCGTCGAGGCCGTCGCCGCCAGCCTCGTCGACGACGGCGGCGATGTTGTCCAACACGCGCTCGGTTTGCGTTCGGATGTCGCCCTCGACGTCGTCTCCCGTTTCCGGGTCGACGGGGCCGTAGCCGGACATGTACAGCGTGTCGCCGGCGTGAACGCCTTGCGAGTACGGGTTGTCGTTGCGCGGTGCGTCGTCCGTGATGATTCGGTCGGTATCACTCATGCTGTTTCGAAATCGTTTGAAGAGTCGTTCGAAGGTTCGTTCTACGCGGTCGCCTGCCGCTCTGCGGTCACTTCCCGAATGGCCTCGCCGATGACGTCCATCGCGATTTCGGCCAGTTCCTCGGTGAGAACTAACGGCGGGAGGAGACGGAGGACGTTTCCGTGGCGTCCGGCTTTCCACACGAGAACGCCTCGTTCGTAGCAGTACTGTTGAATCGCGTCGACGGTTTCCCCGTTCGGATTCCCGTTCGCGTCCACGAACTCGGCCCCGACGAACAGCCCTTTTCCGCGAACCTCGCCGATACTGCCGGTTTCAGTCGCTGCCTCGCGGAGTCGCCCCCGGATGTACTCGCCGAGTTCGCGCCCGTGGGCAAGCAGGTCGTGGTCTTGGATGTACTCGATGGCTCGCGTTCCGGCGCGCATCGCGACGACGTGTCCGCGGTAGGTTCCTGCGTGGTCGCCCGACCCCCACGTGTCGAGGTCCTCGTGGTACATCGCCCCGGAGAGCGGGAAGCCGACGCCGCCGAGCGCCTTGGCCGTCGTCATCACGTCCGGCGTGACGTCGTACCACTCGCTCGCCCACCACTGACCGGTGCGGCCGAGGCCGCTCTGAATCTCGTCGAAAACGAGGACGACGTCGTTGTCGTCGGCGATTTCCCGAAGCCCGGTGAGGAACCCTTCCGGCGGCGTGATGATGCCGCCTTCGCCCTGAATCGGTTCCACGAAGATACCCGCCGGGTTCGCCAACCCGCCGTACGGGTCTTCGAGGATGGCTCGAACCTCTTCGAGCGCGTGGTCGACCGCCTCCTCCGACGTCTTGTCCTGCCCGAACGGGTGCGGATACGGGGCGTGGACGACGTCCGAGAGGAGCGGCGTATAGTGACCCTTGAATCCCTTGTTTCCGGTGAGGCTCATCGCGCCGCTGGTCGCGCCGTGGTACGCCCCACGAAATGCGATGAGGCCGTCCCCGCCCGTGTTGTACTTGGCGAGCTTTATCGCGGCCTCGATGGCGTCGCTTCCGGTCGGCCCGCCGAAGACGAACTTGTTGTTCCCCTGCAGCGCGCCGGGAGCGATTTCGTCGAGTTTCTCGATGAGTTCGAGACGCGCTTCGGTCGGGAAATCGACCGTGTGGACCAGTTTGTCCGCCTGTTCGTGTACCGCATCGAGAACGTACGGATTGGCGTGGCCGACGTTCAGCACGCCGATTCCGGCGAACATGTCGATGTACGTGTTTCCGTCCGTGTCGCGGACCGTCGCACCTTTTCCCGACTCGAAGGCTATCGGAATGTCCTCCGGATACGAAACCGCGCTGCTGTCGATGTCGCGCTGTTTGTCCAACAGTTCCCGCGTGCTCGGTCCCGGAACGGTGCCGACGTCCGGTGCGTCCTCGAAGTGGAGTTCGTCTATCGGTGGACTCGCCGTCATATGGGATACCATGTGAAAGGATTATAAATAAGTTGTCCACGATTTCTATATGCGCCATAAACGAAATTCGAACTCGGATAGTCGCACACGATTTTCGTACCGCGAGTCGATACCCACGAGTCATTGACAGTTACGTACGGGAACATCCACCGTAGAAGGTGCACGAACCGAAGAAACGGCTCCCTTCGTCCGTCTATCCCGAGCGCAGAAACGACCGTTCGAGCGATGATTCGACGGGAAAGATGGGACTCGCTATTCGACCCAGATTGTCTTCCGGTTGACGAACTCCTGAATGCCGATTTCGGAGAGTTCGCGCCCGTAGCCCGATTCTTCGACGCCGCCGAACGGAACCCGCGGGTCGGATTTCACGAGTTGGTTGACGTACACGCAGCCCGCATCGATTTCGTGGGTTAGCCGTTCGCCGCGTTCCCGGTCTTCCGTCCAGATGCTCGCGCCGAGACCGAACTCGGTGTCGTTCGCCTTCGCAATCGCGTCCTCCTCGTCAGCGGCGCGGTACACCGACGCCACGGGTCCGAACAGCTCTTCGGTGTCGGCGGGACAGCCTTCGGGAATGTCCGTGAGCATAGTCGGCGGATAGAACGCGCCCTCGCGGTCGAGGGGTTCGCCGCCGATTTCGACGGTCGCACCCGCATCGACGCTTTCGGAAACCTGCTCGTGGAGTTCCTCCATGAGGTCCTCGCGGGCCTGCGGGCCGATGTCGGTGTCCTCGTCCATCGGGTCGCCGACGGTCAGCGAGTCGAACTCGTCGACGAGGCGGTCCACGAACTCGTCGTATATCTCGTCGTGGACGATGAACCGCTTGGCCGCGATGCACGACTGACCGCTGTTCTGGTTGCGCGCCCACGCACCGGTTTCGGCCGCTGCGTCCAAATCCGCATCGTCGAGGACGACGAACGGGTCGCTACCGCCGAGTTCGAGGACGGTCTTTTTGAGGTTCTCCCCGGCCGTCGACGCGATGGCTCGACCCGCGGGGCCGCTCCCGGTGAGGGTCGCCGCTTTCACCCGGTCGTCGGCGAGCAGGTCCTCGACGGACGACGACGGGAGGAGCAGCGACTGGAAGACTCCTTCGGGATATCCAGCGTCGCGGAATATCTCCTCGATGGCCAGCGCGCATCCAGGCACGTTCGAGGCGTGCTTCAGAATGCCGACGTTCCCCGCGGTGAGGTACGGGGCCGCGAAGCGGAACACCTGCCAGAACGGGAAGTTCCACGGCATCACCGCGAGAACACAGCCCAACGGCTCGTACGACGTTTTCACGGCGGAACCGGCGGGACTCGGGTGGAACTCGTCCGCGAGGTACGCGTCCGCGTGTTCCGCGTAGTGATTACAGAGCCATTCGCACTTTTCGATTTCCCCTTTCGCCTGCGAGACGGGTTTTCCCATCTCGCGTGTCATCAGCTCTGCGTACTTCTGTTTTCGCTCGCCGAGGATGTCCGCGACGTCCGAGAGGAGTTCCTCGCGTTCCCGAAGCGGACGGGTGCGCCACGAATCGAACGCGTCCGTCGCGGTGTCGAGCGCTTCCTTGGCCTCGGTGATATCCTCGTCTTCGTACGTGTCGATCTGGTCTCCGGTTGCGGGATTTATGACGTTCATAGTCATTATTTCGTTGATGCCGTCTACAGATACTGTGTTTGTAAATGGCATAAAGCTACCGCCGAAAACGACGAGGATTGGGACATCGGTGTCCGCTTCCGCTGAAAAACACCGGTCGTGAGTGGTCAGAGATTGGCCACTACGATGAACCCCTTGTATGGTCTTGTTGAAACCTCGGGAAGTGATCGGTTTCAGGAGCCGTGCTGAATGCAGGGCGCAAGTCTAACGCTCTGTGGGATAATTTCGGGAGGAAGTGAGACACAGTTGCATCTAGACAAACTACCGCTCTGCAAACGAAATTACTTACTTCACAGCGATAAACTGCCTTCTACAGTGATTGACTTCTCAGAGGTGGGTCCGGGTGTCTTCTTCGGCGCAATTACGATGGTCGCGTGGGGTATCTGGCTGGTCGTCGGGAATGCTGCGTCCGACTCGATCGACCCGAGAACTGCCGCTGCTATTTCGTACGTCGTCGCGACGACGCTCACCGTAGTCTACGTCTTCACCTCTGATGCGTCGCTCGTCATCACTCCGCGGGGTGGACTGCTCGCGGCCATTGCTGGTGTGTTTGTAGCAATCGGCCTCATCTCGACGTACGTGGGTCTCTCCGTGGGAACGACGACGACCGTCTCGACGGTCAGCGCGATGTACTTCGTCGTGGCGGCGCTCATCGGGATGGCCGTCCTCGGGGACGAAGTCACGGCGAAAAAAATCCTCGGTCTCGCATTCGCTGCTGTCGGAGTGTTGCTTATTGCCCGATAGTTTCACACCGATCTGAGATACGTACCCTCCGTATTTAGCACGTGCTTCGTATCATCCGTTGAGGTTACTACAGGGCCTCGTATTCCGAGGAGGAACGGTAGACGTGAGACCCCCGCGTGAAAGTGCTCCGAATGCTACTCTACCGCTACAAATCGCGGGTTCTGAGGGGTCATGTGACCACTTTCACTCCGGGTAAGGCTCTCGATTATGCCGCGTGCAGTCGATTCAAAGTATATGGCTCGGTCCTCCCCAACGGTCGCCGTCGAATCGCTTTCAAACTCGGTTACCACAGACGACTGTTCGCGTAACGTACTGGTTCACCTCACCGGAACCGACGCCGACCAGCGACTCGTCCGCGAAGCGGGGCGATACGTGGCGGGGTCGGGCGGCGAACTCGTACTGGTGAGTACGCTGTCCTCGGACGAGTTCGTGGACCGACAGCACTCGTACGCTTCCATCTCCGCGCTTCCGACCTACACGTTGAACCGAGCCAGGGAATCGCGTCGTCAGCGTGCACACCGGACCGGTCACCGCGCGCTCGAATCGCTCGGAATCGACTACACCGCGGTCGGGATGGTCGGCGACGAAACGGATTGTTTGCTCACCGCCGCGCGGAGATACGACTGCGGTCATCTCTTCCTCGTCGAACGACGACGCTCACTACTTCGTCGATTCCTCGTTCGAAACCTCGGTCCGGCGGTCGCCCGCAAGTTCGACGGATTCGTCACCGTGTTGCAGGCGGACAACGCCGAGAAGACCGACGGCAAACGACGTTCGATGGCGAGCGTGTGAGAAACGGTAACGGACTCCCCTCCCGTAGAAATCACCGAACCGTGAGCCGAAAAGATGATATGAACGGTTCGCTCTACCTCATATATGGACCGTTCACTCGTCCGGAGAGTCCTCTTTGGGTTTCTTCTGACCCTTCCCGTGTTCGGGCTTCTGTTCTGGTTCGTCGATATCGAACCGGTTCTTGCCGCGCTCCAGCAGGCACAGCGAACGATTCTCGCGCTCGTCCTTCTGACGACGATTTGCTGGTTGTTCGCGTGGAGTCAATCGCTCCGGACCGTCCTTCGAACGTTGGACGTCTCGGTGTCCGTTCCGCGGTCGTTCTTCCTGTTTTCAGGTGCCACCTTCTCGAACAACGTCACGCCGTTCGGGCAGGCGGGCGGCGAACCCATCACCGCGTACCTGATTTCTCGAACGTCGAACACGAAATACGAAACCGGCTTAGCGGCGATTGCGAGCGTCGATACGCTCAACTTCGTCCCGTCGTTCCTGTTCGCCGTCATCGGAATCGGGTACTACGCTGTCGTGCTGACGTTCACCTCACGCATGAAGTATGCGGCCGTGATTCTCGGCGGACTCGGCGTGGTCATCTTCGGCGGCGGGTACTACCTTTGGCGGTCCCGTACGGCCGCACAGCGACGCCTCTCGTCCGGGGTCGCTGGCCTTCTCGGTCGGGTGGCTAGCGTCATCCCTCGCTTTTCCGCGCCGAGTCAGGCAGTGATTCGTGATCGGATCGCACATTTCGTTCGGACGATAGAGCGCATCGCCACGAACCCGACGCGACTCGCCGTTGCGCTCGGGTTTTCGGGTGCCGGGTGGTTGTTCCAAGCGGGCGCATTGTGGCTCGCTTTCTACGCGATAGGGACGACGGTCCCCTTCTCAGTCGTGCTGTTCGCGATTCCGATCAGCGCAATCGCCGGCGTCACTCCGCTCCCCGGCGGTGCGGGAGGAATCGAAACGGTCCTCGTCGCGCTTCTCACGTCCACGACGAGCGTCGAGTCCGCTATCATCGTGGCCGCGGTCATCATCTTCCGCGGACTCATCTACTGGGTTCCGACCGTTATCGGCGGCAGCGTCCTCGCGGTACTGACCGCGAAGCGAGTCGCGTGATCACGCGACGAAAGGATACGGTCAAGATAGTGCCTACCAACGGTGGAGACTACTATGACGACTCGCTACGAATACAAGGTCATCAAAGCACCCACCAAATGGCTCGGAATGGCGACGGATAGACGGGAGATGGAACGCCGTCTCAACTACCTCGCACAGGAAGGCTGGGAACTCGACCAAGCGGCCATCAACTGGGGCGGCAGTACCGACCTGATTCTGCGCCGCCCTCGGTGACACTCCTCCACAGTTCACGCCGTGTTTACCATCCCACCGTCCACGACGACCGATTCCGCGGTCACGTAACTCGCGAGGTCGCTCGCCAGATACAGCGCCGTCTTGGCGACGTCCTCGGGCGTTCCGAACCGTCCGAGCGGTATCGATTGGCGCATCTGCTCTCCCGTCTCCGTCCCGACTATCGGAACGTCGCCGGTGGTCATCGCCGTCTCGATGACGCCCGGATGGATGGCGTTCACTCGAATCCCGTCGCCACCGAGTTCCGCGGCGAGCGAGTACGTGAGGAGTCGGATTCCTCCCTTCGAGACGCAGTAGGGTGCAAGGTCGCTGTATCCTTGGATTCCCGCGATACTGGAGACGTTCACGATGCTTCCCCCGTCGTTCTCCGGCATGCGTCGTGCCGCCGCTTGCGACCCGAAGAACGCGCCGTTGAGGTTGACGTCGAGCAGTCGTTGGTACTCCGTCGGGTCGATGTCCGTCACCGGGCCGTTCGGGCCGACGATACCCGCGTTGTTCACCATCACGTCGATACCCCCGAACTCGTCGACGGCCGTTTCGACGGTCGCCTCCACCGCCGCCGGGTCGGAAACGTCACACGGCGCGAATACCGCCTGTGCGTCGGTTTCCTCGTTGATACGTTCGTGTGTCGTCGCCCCGTCTTCGCGAGGGTCTTCGCGAACGTCTGCAACGACGACGTCCGCCCCTTGTTCGGCGAATCGGTGTGCTATCGCCCGACCGATTCCGCTCGCGGCCCCCGTTACGACTGCCGTCTTATCCTCCAGTAACCCATCCATACACTCGCATATGGTGTCAAACGACGTTATTGTTTCTACGAGACGAACCTCGGAAACGGCGTTTCACCCGCGTAGAGGACGTTGTACGCGATATTCCGTAGTTATAGATGCTGATTCAAAAAATACTTTTTATCTATAATATATAATAATAGTTGTAAATCGGACAACATTAATTAATATTCAACCCACTCGATAAAGGGACGATGGAAGAAACTAACAATAATCGTAGTGAAGGACACTCGCGACGGACGTTCATGAAGGCGACCGGTGCGGCGACTGCCGCGACGACGGTCGGTTTGAGCGCACAAAGCGTGGCGGCAGAGGAACACACGGTCGATACGATGATGGAGGACATGTCCGTCGCCGAGAAGGCCGGGCAGATGATACAATCCGTCGTCAACAGTCTCGACCCGGAGGCGGATTCGACCTTCGAAGACGTCTCCAAAATCGGCGACCTCATCTCCGAAGTGGGCGCGGGGTCGCTGCTCTCCGGGGGATCGCTCCCTCCGACCACGGACCCACAGGAGTTAGTCGAGGGGGTCAACGCGCTCCAGGAGTACATGATAGACAACTCCCCTCACGGAATTCCGTTTTTCTACGGCGTCGACGCCGTCCACGGGGCCTGCTACCTCGACGGTGCGACCGTGTTCCCACACCGACTCAACATGGGAGCGACGCGCGACCCCGAAACCATCGAACGGGCCGAACGACACACCGCTTCGGTGCTCTCGGCCACCAGTTGTCACGAGACGTTCGCGCCGACGCTCGAACTCCAGCGCGACCCGCGATGGGGTCGATTCTTTGAAGGAATCAGCGAGGACCCCAAGGTGCTCGCCGACATCTCGGCGGCCCGGACGCGGGCCCTCGAAAGCAACGACCGCGTCACGTCCACTGTCAAACACTTCGCCGGCTACGAAGTCCCCCACAACGGCAACGACCGGGCGGCCGCCAACGTCTCGATGCGCGACCTTCGCGAGACGCTCCTCCCGCCGTTCGAGGTCGCCATCGAGGAAGGTCCCGGAATGGTCATGGTCAACAGCGGTTCCGTGAACGGCGTCCCGGCCCACGCTTCACGGTGGCTGTTGACCGAAGTCCTCCGGGAGGAGTACGGTTTCGACGGCGTGGCCATCTCCGACTGGAACGACCTCTTCCGCTTAATCGACCGCCATCACTACCTTCCGAACACCGAGAAAGGCCGACGAGGTGCCGTCAAAGCCGCCATCGAGGCGGGATTAGACATGGTGATGCTCGGCGGCGGCGGTCTCACTCCCCCGGAGTTCGTCTCGCACGTCGAAACGCTCGTCTCCGACGGCGAACTCTCCGAGGAGCGCATCGACCAGTCCGTCCGGCGGATTCTCGAACTCAAGCGCGACCTCGGCCTGTTCGAGAGTCCCTACGCCGATTCCTCCGACCTCCCTTCCCTCGTCGGCAACGACGAATCGATGGAGATAGCGACCGATATCGCCCGCGAGTCGATGGTCCTGCTGAAGAACGATTCGGTAACCGAGGGCGGCGGTGCGGCGTTGCCGCTTTCGGGTGACGAAAACGTCTTGGTGACGGGTCCGGGAATCGATCCCGAGACGGGTATCCAGAACCGCATCCTGATGCAGTACGGCGGCTGGACCCTCGGTTGGCAGGGAATCGAAGGTGCGTCGCTCACGGACGGCGGTCCTCGCCCCAACGGGACGACGATGGTGGAGGAACTGGAGAGCGCGCTCGGAAGCGCCCACGTCTCCCACGTCCCGACTGACTTCGACCGCTCGCAGTGGTATTCGATTCCCGAAGATTCCGCCGACGAGAACGGCGAGTACGGCTTCACCGACGACCAGCGCAGCGCCGTCGAGAGCACGGCCCCCGACGCCGACGTCGTCGTCGTCGTTCTCGGAGAGGGGCCGCACAACGAGGGATTTGGCGACCGTGACACGCTCCGTCTTCCGGAGACGCAACGCGAAATCCTCCGGACGGTGGTCGAGAACAGCAGCGACGACACGACCATCGTCGGCGTGGAGTATGCGGGCAGTCCGCGCGGCAACGACGGGACCTTTCAGTACCTCGATGCGATGCTGTTCGCCGGCCAACCCGGCAGCGGCGGCGGCAAGGCAATCGTCGAGACGCTCCTCGGGGAGAACAACCCCTCCGGAAAGCTCGGATTCACGTGGCCCCAAGAGGTTGGCCACGTCCCGAACTACCACAACGCGTGGCCGTCGAGCCGACACGAACCGCTGTATCCGTACGGCTACGGATTGAGTTATACGAGCTTCGAGTATTCGAACCTCTCCGTTTCGCCGTCGAACGTCGGCAATCCCCGCGCGTGCCGCGCCGTGACGGTCACGGTCGACGTCGAAAATACGGGTAACGTAGCGGGCGACCACATCGTGGAGGTGTTCAACACGGAATCCTACGGCTCGGTCATCAGGCGCGACAGCCGCGTCGTCGGCTACGAGCGCGTCCACCTCGATTCCGGCGAGAAACGGACCGTTTCGGTCGAACTCGACATGGAGGCCCTAGAGGTCGTCCCGGGCGACATCCCGGCGCTGGACCCGAAAGTCGTCGAGGAGGGAGAGTACACGCTGACCGTCGAGCCGGGTAGCGACATGACGACCACGCTCAACGTCCGGAAAACCCGGAGTGTTGGCAGTACACGCCACGTCCCCGGCCGGTTCGACGTCAACGGCGACGGCGACGTCACCCTCGCCGACGTTCTCGAAATCTACAAACTCTCGAAAGGCGAGTAACGCCTTTCCCTATCGTGGGGGCCGCCGTCCTTCGGTATCTAGACCCACACAGCAGTAGAAACGTATTTGTGGACCGTTTTCGAGGTGTCGCTATGAAACGCGCACTCGTCGTCGTGGAACCGACGGATGGCTCGAAAACGCTCGTCGAAGAAGCCGGGGACCTCGCTTCGGGCGTCGGGGCCGAACTCGTCCTCCTCCACGTCACGACCGTAGAGGAGTGGGAGTCCAACCGGGAACGGCTCTCGAACATTACCGATTTCGAGAACCAGTACGGAATCGAGCAGACCCGCGAAGGAGCACGCCAGTTCGCCGAGAACATCGGGCACGACGTACTCGGTGACCTGAACGTCGACGTTTCCACCGTCGGTGCAATCGGGAACCGAACGGACCAGATTCTGAAGACGGCCGAGGAGAAAGACTGCGACCACGTCTTCATGTCGGGAAAGAAGCGCTCGCCGACCGGAAAAGCCGTTTTCGGCGACGCGACGCAATCGGTAATCCTGAACTTCTCGGGTATCGTCTCGGTAATCACCACTGAAGACCGGTAAGGCGGGTGGGAAGACTCGATATCTCCGTTACCGGTCCCAGTTCGCTTCGAACACGCGGAGGAAGTTTTCGCCGAGGATTTTTCGAATCTCCGGTTCCGAATAGCCGCGGGCGAGGAGGCCGCTGGTCAAATTCGGGAGTTCGGTGTGGCGGTGGAGGCCTCGGGGAAACGGTTCGTACTCCTCGATGGGACCGCGACCGTAGACGTCGGAGAACTCCGGGCGGAAGTTCCGGTACGCGGCGTACGGCGGGGTGACGCCGTCGTCGAGCGCCTTATCGTTCATGTCGCTGCCGAAGCCGACGTGGTCGATACCCGCGACGTCGACGACGTGGTCGATGTGGTCGAGAACGTCGTGGATGGTCGCCGTCTGCACTTCGTGCGTGTCCGGGTCCGTCTTCACCGTGGGCGGAAAGACGCTCACACCGACGACGCCGCCGTTGTCGGCGATAGCTCGTAACTGTTCGTCGGTCTTGTTCCGCGTGACGTTGCTGAGCGCTCTCGCACCCGCGTGCGAGATGGCGACCGGTTTCTCCGAGTGTTCGATGGCCTCCATCGTCGTCCGGTCGCCACAGTGGGACAGGTCGATGAGAACTCCGAGTCGGTTCATCTCCGACACGACGGTTCGACCGAAGTTCGACAGTCCCGGGTCGGTTCGTTCACAACACCCCGCACCGACGTAGTTCATCGAGTTGTAGGTGAGTTGGACGACCCTGACACCCATGTCGTGAAACGCGCGGAGGAACTCGAACCCGCCATCGACCTGCATTCGCTCGCTCGGTTCGATGGGCATCGTGTCCTGAAACCCGAGGATGACGCCGGTCTTCCCGGAATCGTTCGCATCCCGAATATCGTCGGCGGTTTCGACGAGCGCGAACGCGTCGTCGTTTGCACCAACGAGGCTTCGACATCGCTGAACTCGTTCGGTCGCGTCCGCGAAGCGCGACCGACTGGCGACGGTAACGTTCCCGGCAGTGACGCCACCTCGCTCGAGATGAGTTCGGTACTCCGGGTCGGCGATGTACGCGGTGGTCGGGACGAGTCCGTCGATGACGGTCGCGTCCGCGTGCAGTCGCTCGGCGTCACGGATTTCCCCGTCTGACAAGTCTAAAGAAGTATCTCTAGTCATGTTGTTCATTACGCGTCATTCGATATAAGGCTACGTCTCGGTGAAAGGATTGCCGGGGCGTTCACGACGTGAAAACACCGATACGAACGTGAAACCGCGACCTATCGATTTAATACGGATGGTTGTCTGACTCTTCCTATGCAGCCGCGTTCATCGTTAGCAAACAGCCTCCTCGACGAGGAGTTAGCCGTCGGAACCGTCCTGAGTAGCGTGTCCCCGAACGTCGCCGAAGCGCTGGGATACACGCCGCTCGACTTCCTGTTCGTGGACCGCCAACACGGGTCGCCCACCACGGAGGGGTTGGAGACCCTCGTCCGAAGTGCCGATTTGAGCGACACGCCAGTCATCGTCCGCGTCCCGCGAAACGGGATGGACATGATAACGTATCTGTTCGATTTCGGGGTCCGTGGAGTGATGCTCCCGCAGGTCGAAAGCGCGGCGACCGTCCGGGAGGCGAGTACGCACGTCCGATACGAGGACGGACGAAGCCTCGGGTCGACCACTCGGGCGGCGAAGTTCGGTAACGTCCCTAAGGGAGAGTACACGGAGTATGTAAACGACGAACTCGCGTTACTCCCCATGATAGAGACGGTGACAGGGTTGGAGGCGGTGGACGAAATCGCGCGGTTGGACGCGGTCACCGCCATCGCCATCGGGCCGGGCGACCTCGCGTGGTCGCTCGACGTTCCCTTCGGGAGCGAGGCCCATCAGGACGCCATCGACCACGTGTTCGACATCGCGGCCGAGAACGACTGCGCCGTCGGAATCTTCGTCGGGTCGCCGGAAGATATCGAACGGTACCGGGACCGCGCCGCGTTCGTCGTGTACGGCTCCGACGTCGGAATCGTGACGAGTCACTTCGAGAGCGTACTCGGCGAGGAGTAACTACCGCCGACCGATTTTCACCTCGTTCGCATACTTTTCACGTCGTTCCCATCGCCGTCACTCCCGTGGAAAGGAGCGACAGCGTTGGACCGCGGCGAGTTGCTCGTCCGACCGACCGAGTTCGCGGTACAGGTCGTACAGTGCGTCCGGGTCGTAGTAGAGAAACGGGTCCGCAGTTGCGACCATCTCGGCGAGGGGGTCGGTTCCGCCGCCGTCCGCCGCGTCGGTGTCGACCATCCGTGCCTGCCACGCCGCCATCTTCGCGCGGAGGTCGCTGACGACGTCCGGACGCTCGTCCACGAGGTTGGTCGCGGTTGGGGCCTCTCGGTTTCGGTCGTGAAGCAGTTCGAGTCCCCCGCCGGGCATCTCGGGGTCGTTGTAGAGGCCGGGGTGGGAGAACGCGCCGGGGTGAAGGAGGCGGATGTACACCCAGTCGTCCGTGTATAGCGCCCGACCGAACGTGTAGATTCCGTGCCCGCAAACGACGTACTCGCGACCCTCGAACGCCTCGCCGAGGAGCGCGGGGGTGAACGCGTCCGCGTCCCATCGTTCCGGAACGGGAACGTCACAGAGTTCGCATATCGTCGGCACGAGGTCGAACTGGTGGACGAACTCGTCCACGACACCTTCGTTCCCGTCCGTCACGCTCGGCCACGAAACGACGAGCGGAACGCGCTGACACGCCGTGTGCGGCATCGCGTGTTCGACGTAGATTCCGTGTTCGCCGAAGGCCTCGCCGTGGTCGCCCGTGATGACGATTGCCGTCTCCTCGCGGATTCCCTCCCGTTCCAGGACGGCGAGCAGTTTGCCGACTTCTGCATCGACCTTCCGAATACCCGCATCGTAGCCGTCGAGGAGGTGTTCGACCGTCTCTCGGTCCGGGATGTCGTCTGGAAACGACCAGTCCTCGTAGAGCGGGTCGAACGTCGGATTGTCGTACGCCTCGGGTGTCGGCCACAGGTCGGCCGTTCGGGGACCGGTCACTCCCCGCTGTGCGTCGATGGCGTCTTGGTCGGGCCACGATGCCGGTGAACCGGACTCCCGTACCGCGTCGACGAACGGTTCGATTCCGGAATACGGGTGGTGGGCGTCCCAGTAATTGACGTGCAACAGCCAATCGTCCTCGTCCGCGTGCCGTTCGAGCCAATCGACCGCGACGGGAGTTACATCGTCGGCGTCCTCGTCCGCGACGAGGCCGCTCATCGCGGAGGGTTGGACGTGCTCCTGAAACGACCCGGTGAAGTGATACGCCAAGTGACGCTGAGCGAAACTCGTGATGGTGGCCGTGTGGATTCCGTGTTCCAACAACTGCCGGAAGGCGAGATTCCGCTCCGGGTCCGGGTCGTGGCCGTCACCGGGGTCGTCGTAGTGCTGCCCGTCCCCGAAGTGCGTGACGACGCCCGTCTTCGCCCCGAACCGGCAGGTCGCGAGCGCCGTCCGACTGGGGAGGCAGGGCGTATCGGAGGCGTAACACTCCTCGAAGCGAACGCCCGTTTCCGCGACGGCGTCGATGGTCGGGGAGGTGTCGCGCTCGTAGCCGTAACAGCCGAGGTGGTCGGGGCGAAGCGAGTCGATATCTACGATAAGGATTCGCATGGGTGCAGTCGAATGGAACGGGTAATAGCTGTATCGACGTGTCAGGCGGACTCGTCGTGAATCTGGCGCAGTATCGCTTCGAGTTCGTCGCCCAACAGGTCGTAGATTCGTTCGCCCTTCTCGGCGCTCGCGAGAGTCGGGTCCCCGATGGCTCCCGACTCGGAGTACCCGTCGAACGAGCGATACACCGAGAGCGGGCCACCGTGGAACATGTCGTCCAAACTCCGGTCGTAGGGTTCCTCGTGGGGGGTTCCCGCGAACCGCTCCTCGTGAACGAGGTCCGGGCGGAGGTGGAGCATGAGCGACGTCTCGAACTCGCCGCCGTGGGACATTCCCCCTACCTCGCTCTCCCGAACCTCGTCTATGAACGGCGCGGCGAGTTGGAAGTAGGTGACGCCGAGGAGGGACCGGTCGGGATGGTCCACGCCGATGGTACTCACGGCGCTGCTGATGAGCGAGGCGTTACCGCCGTGGCCGTTGACGAGCAGGAGGGCGTCGAACCCGTTTTCGAGCGCCGAATCGGCGATGTCCTCCAGCGTGTGGAGGAGGTCGTCGTACTCCAGCGTGATGGTGCCGCCGAACGGAAGGTGATGTGGCGAGTAGCCCGACCAGACGGGCGGTGTGACTAAGAGCGGAATATCATCGTGTACGCGCTCTGCCCCGAGCTGCGTGACCGCATCCACGAGAATCGTGTCGGTCGAAACCGGGAGGTGGTCCCCGTGCTGTTCGATGCTACCGACGGGGACGACGAGGATGGAGCCGTCTCGTTCGGCGATCTCACGAATCTCGGGTGCCGTCCG
Source organism: Haladaptatus sp. HS23 (assembly GCF_056892285.1). Classification (NCBI taxonomy): domain Archaea; kingdom Methanobacteriati; phylum Methanobacteriota; class Halobacteria; order Halobacteriales; family Haladaptataceae; genus Haladaptatus; species Haladaptatus sp. HS23. The sequence goes on from NZ_JBXGLH010000005.1 coordinate 311,847, forward strand.
ACCGGCCCACGACCACGGTGATGAGCCGATGGTTTCGAATACCATAGCACACAAACCGAAGGGCGCGGATTTAGTTGTTTCCGTGGAAAGGGGTTCGGTTACGGCCGTGCCGGGAAACCTATTTACTACCGGTCTCCCTCGCTCGGAGTATGCCCGCACTCTGGACGTATCCGTGGAACCTCGCCGCGGAGGGACCCGACGACGCGTGCGAAGCCATCGCCGCACGCGGTATCGACGCGATAAACCTCGCGAGCCACTATCACTCGGTCCGGTCGATGAACCCCCGCACTCCGGAAAACCTGTTCGAACGTCATTCCGGCGGCTGTTACTTCGACCCCGAGGAATCGGCGTTCGACGACACTCCGATAGACCCGCGTCCGATCGCCGTGAACGGAATGGACGACCCGCTCGCGGAACTGGTCGGAACGGCGGGCGAACACGGACTCGACGTGAACGCGTGGACGGTGTGTCTCCACAACACCGCGCTCGGCGCGGCACACCCCGAGTACCGCATCGAGAGCGCGTTCGGTGACGCCCACGACCACGCGTTCTGTCCGTCGAACCCCGAGGTTCGGAACTACTTCGCCGACGTCGTCGCCGCGATATCGAACCGCGGCGTCGCCGAAATCCAACTGGAATCGGTCGGGTTCCAGAGCGCGTTCCACGAACACGGGACGAAATTCGGCCACGACAAACGACAGACCGTCACGACCACGACGGAGGAAGTGTTGCTCTCCCAGTGTTTCTGCGACGGGTGTCGGAACGCAGCGCGGGACCATCCGGTCGACATGGACGCGGCGCGCGAGCGCGTTCGAGGAATGGTGCAGAACTCGTTCGACCACCCCGACGAGGAACCGCCCTCGCTCGATTCGCTCGTGGACGAAAACGAAACGCTCCGCGAACTGTTCGACTTCCGCGCCGAGATAGTGACCGAGTTCGTCGGTGGATTAGCCACGGCTTCCGAAGTGCCGCTCAACTACTACGCGATGGAGGCCCACACGGGCGTCGAACCGGGGAGCGGGTGGCCCGCGGGGGTCGAACTCTCCCGTCTCGAACCCTCCCTCGACCGCATCACTGCCATCTGTTACGTCGCCGACCCGTCCATCGCGCGGGAGCGGGTTCGAACGTTCGGGCGAACCGTGGACCTTCCGGTCGATGTGGGCGTCACGCTCGACCCGTCACTCATCGAGAGCCAAGGGCAACTTCACGACCTCGTGAGCGCGATTCGAGACGAAACCGACGGCGAGATGTTCGTCTACCATCACGGTCTCGCGACCGAGGCGCAGTTGGAGTGGGTCGCGTCGACGTTCGCGGCGGAGTGACTTCCGACTTCCTCGACCAGCACTGCTTCGGTGGTGCGTGTGAACGCAGGGCATGGATTACGTCAACCTCGGGTTCACGGGGACGAAGGTTTCGGAACTCTGTTTGGGTGGCGGTTCGGAACGGAGACGGACGAACTCGAAGAGAGCGTCGGCGCGACGCGAATCGAACTCGAACCACGGCATCTCGAACGTATCGGGAACGCGAACGACGCCGACTGACGGAATCCTCGGTGCAGTTATTACGGATGACTGTGAGGTGGTACCATGATACGCAGAGACATCGTGCGTCCCAGCGACGACCAACTCTCGACGCTGTCGAACATCTCGCCGAACGACCTCGGTCACTACGTCGACTTCGGTCACGCCTTCGGCATCGACTACATGGGCATGTCGGACGAAGTGACGCTCGTCGGGTCCGCACTGACCGTTCGCATCCCGCCGGAGGACGCCACGATGGTTCACAAGGCGACGGAAATCGCGGAACCGGGCGACGTACTGGTCATCGATATGCAGGGGCACGGAACGAACGCGTGCTGGGGCGAACTCACGACCCACGCCGCTATCGCGAGCGGCGTCGCGGGTGTGGTCATCGACGGAAGCGTGACGGACACGCGCGATATCGCGGCGCTCGATTTTCCGGTGTACGCCAGGGAGCAGAGCACGCGGACGTGTCGAATCCTCGGGCAGGGTGGCGAGATAAACGGCCGCGTTCAAATCGGGAGCGCCGTCGTGAATCCGGGTGACGCCCTCGTCGGTAACGAGGACGGCGTCCTCGTGCTACCACAGGACCGAATCGACGAGGCCATCGACCTCTGTGGGGACAAGAAGGACCGGGAGGCAGAGCGCATCGAACGGTTGAAGCAGGGCGAATCGTTGGCCGACCAGTCCGGCGCGAACGACTTCATAGACGAGCGGGATTTGGCGTAGTCGCCGGTAACAAACCAGCTATTTTCGGCCACGTTTCCCGTCACGCGGTGGAAGGAGCGGACTGCCGTCGACGGCCTCGTACGCCCGTGTTCGAGTGCGGTCCTCGTAGTCGAACATGGGTTCGAGGTCGGCCACCGTCACCGAATCGCCGATACATTCGATGACGATGGTGCCGACGTCGGGGAGTTCGTGGAAGACCACCGACCCGCCGTAGCGCTCCCGGATTTCGTCCATCCGCGTCCGATTCTGGAAACTCCCGTACGACCCACAGTCGGTGTTCACCGAAGCGAACGAGACGCGGGCGGTGGCTCCGTTACCGAGGTCGATGGACGGGTTCCCCGCGTTCGGAGACGTCACCGCCACCGGTCCGGTGGCCGGCGTGATGGTCGTCGCCCGGTGTTTGTCACAGACGACGACGTGGTAGCCGTAGTAGGCCGCCCACGTCTCGAACCGGCGGGTCGCGCGCGACGTCGTGGGGTGAAACAGCAGGTCGACGCCCCGTCGTGCGAACTGCACCCCGAGTTCCGGATAGCGTTCGTCCCAGCAGACGAGCGCTCCGACGCGTCCGAACGGCGTATCCCAGACGTCGATTTCGGTTCCCGGTCGGACGCCGTCGTCCAACTCGCCGAGCGTGGGGACGAACTTCCGGGTTTTTCCTCGTATCTCGCCGTCCGGTCCGATGAGGACGGCCGAATTGGCACACGTCTCACCGTCGCGTTCCAGCATCGGCAACCAGACGTAGCTGTCGAGGGCGGCCGCCTTCTCGGCGACGGCGTCCGTCTCCGGCGATGGCACCGGTCGAGCGACCGAGTCCCGAGATTCGCCGTCGCCCGCGTACCGCAACTGGAGGGCAAATTCTGGAAAGCAGACGAAGTCCGGGTCGTACGACTCCGCTTCGTTGAGCAGGCCGAGGATGAGACGCAGGTTGGTTTCCACTCGCTCGCTCGCCTCTATCGGCGGGTCCAACGCGAACGAGAGCACTCGTGTTTCACGCATCGTTCTCCATCTCGGGTGAGCCACGATAAACCTCGCTCCGAGTCGGTGCCGTGTGGTTGCCCCGAGAGAAACGGCTATACAGTTGCAGTGATGACGCTTGGCATGGCCGAAACCGGCATTCAGCTGTTCACGCTCAGGGACCTCCACGAACGACCGAGCGAACTCGTCCGGCGGGTCGCGGACACCGAATTTCGAGGGGTCGAACTGTACGACCCGCAGTTCGATACCCTCGCGGCGGACGACGCGAAACCGTGTCGGAGCGCCCTCGACGAGACGGGAATCGAAGCGGTCGGCGGACACGTCCGTATTGAACGCCTCGAAACCGAGTTGGAGGAGACGCTATCGACGTGTCGAACGCTCGATGTCGGTCGTCTCGTGATTCCAACCTACGAGCAAACCGCGTTCGCCTCGAGGGAGGGTATCGAGGAGGCCGCGACACGGTTGGCGACGCTCTCGGACGAGTTGGCGACGGAGAACGTCGAACTGCTGTACCACAATCACACCTTCGAGTTCGACGCGGTGGACGGGCGACCGGCACTCGAATCGTTCGTTGAGGCCGCGGACGGTTCGTTCGGGTTCGAACCGGATACCGCCCTCGCGCGCCACGCGGGCTACGACCCGCTCGCTCTCCTCGAGCAGGTGGGGGAGCGTGCGCCGCTCGTCCATCTCACCGATACGACGTTGGACGGCGACGAAACGCTTCACGTGGACCCGGGCAGGGGTATCGTCGCCCTCGAAGCGTGCGCCGACCTCGCACGGCAAAACGGTGCCGAGTGGCTCATCTACGAAAACGGGAGGACCGAGACGCCCGTCGAATCGCTCGATTACAGCGCGAAGCAGTTCGCGACGTACGTCGATTGATTCGGGTTGGGTATCTCAGTGAGGGATGTCTGTGACTTGGAGAGGATTTGTCAGCGGGGTAGTATCGTTCAGTGTTGGTGACGGTTACGGCGGTGGTCGTGACGACGGTGGCGTTCAGTCGGTCGCGGACAGGAACCGTGTGTTCGGAGATGCCGCGTCTCCACGTCGCTGTTTTCCGTGACGAGGGGGTCGCCGGTGACGTTCACCGTCGTGTTGCGGACGAGGCCGCTCGCGTTCTCGAACGTGATTCCGTCCCGCTCCTTGCCGGTTTGGTGAATACAGCAGTTTCTGAACGTGGCGTTGCGGTCGGCCACCTTCACCGTCGTGTAACCGGGTGCACTCCCCGTGATGGAGACGTTTTTGAATTCGAGGGGGTCGCCCTCGGCGCGCGCCCAGATACCCCAGAGGTAGATGGGTTCGCCAGCGTACTCGTCGCCGCTCGGCGCGTCCGCGTCGATTTTGATTCGGGTGTTCTTCACCGTCGCCGACTTGCCCGCGTTGTCCCGCTCGTACCAGAGAATGCCGCTTCCCTTCGGGTGGTCGATGACGATGTCGCAGTTCTCGATGGTCCCGTCGAAATCGTACCAGAGCCAGACGGCGCGGGCGTTGACGATGCCGCCCGGGGCGAGGTCCGGATAGAGCGCCGGCGGCCCGCCGTCCGCGTCGTCGATGACGACCGTACAGTTCTTCGCGTGACTTCCCGGCGACCCGAGGCGTATCGAGGAGATGTTGTTGTTGCGGAAGTAGCAGTGTTCGACTTTCACCGCGCCGTGTTGGCCGCCCTGCCCGTCGTTCGAGACGCCCGACGCGTAGATGGCGTTGTCCGAGAACCGCTCGAACGAGCAGTGCCGGAACAGGAGTTCGCCCGCATGTGCGTTCGGAACCCACGTTCCGCCCTGTCGAACCAAGTTCTTCACGCCGTCGGGACAGTGGACGTTTTCGACGAGACCGCTGCCGTCCGGGTCGGTCACCGTTGTGTAGAAACAGTGATTCATTCCCGTGCGAACGTCCCTGACGCCACGGAACAGCACGTCCCTGAGGAGTAACCCGTCGTCGCAAGTGAGAAGGAGGCTCGCTTTGGTTTCCGGTTTGCGATAGTCGAACACGAACCCGCGGACGGTGACGTCCGACCCGACGAGGATGAACGTGTGACCGACGTATCCCTCGGTCGGGACGATGCTGACGTCTCCGTGGCCCACCAACGATACTGAATCGAGGTCGCTGTAGGCGAGCGTCCCGTCGACCCAGTACGTTCCCGACGGGAAAATCACTCTGACGTTCGACGCACCGTCACCGAGTGCTGCGTCCATCGCGTCGTTTATCGGCTCCTCGCCGGTGGGGTCGGCACCGTAATCCGTGACGATGTTCACCACGTCGACGTCGCGTTCTCTCGCGCTGGTCCCTCCGCTGGCCAGCGCGAGCCCCGTCGTCGTCACACCTGCCGCCTGTAGGAACTTTCGACGTTCTATCGGTGTCCCGTCCCGTGTGGTCGTTCTCGACGGTTCGTCCGAGCCGTCGGCTGTTTCTGCACTGTTGCTTGCTAACGTATGCCTCATTGACGTACGTATTTTCGAACTAACGCACAGTATTTAACTCTTTCTTGCAATTGTTTTACGATACTGTTGTAGCATTTTTAATTGGGCGTTTGAATCCATCGCTGGTCGTGATCGATCGAGTCGAAGAGACGTGTTGTTGCGTATCCCCGAAAGCGGTCACACTGGTCATCTCGAAGGATGGTTGGAGAACGAGTGTCGTGAAAACGGGGATGCGGATACCGTATCCGGCGATGTCACTCCTCAACTGAGACGTGTCATAAAACTCGAAACGGTAGGCTATCGACTCCCGTTTTCGGGAGGATGTCCGTCGTCTACGTTTGGGGAAATTACTCGTGCACGCCCTTGATGAGGCCGCGGCGGAGCATCTTGTAGTAACCGCCGAACTTCTGGTAGTACGCCGATTCGCTCTTTTTGGGCATCTTGAAGTGTTTCGTGTCGGCCCAGAACGACAGCGTGTACGGGTACGTGTCGATGAGCGGAAGGTCGTAGTTGAAGTACCACGCCAGCGTCTTCACGATTTCCTCGGTTCGGTCCTTCGACTGGACCGTTTTCAATTCGTTGATGATCTCGTAGAGGTTGACCTCCTCCCCACTACCGCTGACCGTCGTCGCTCCCACCGAGTTGGGAACGGTGGCGATGATGGGTCGACCGTTGAGTTGCGAGTTCGTCTCTCCGTCGTCCAACCAGCCTTCTATCTGCCCACCGGTGCCGATGCGCATCTTGTAGTGGTTGTCGTAGTTGTAGAAGTTGAGCGGTTCGTTCGACGCCCACCCGTGGCCGAACGTGGTCACGTCCCACTTGTCCACGTTGAGGAAGTCCTTGTACCAGGTGACGTTGTCCATGGTCTGCATCTCCATGTCGAAGCCGAACCCGTTCAACTGTTGCTGGATTTCCTTTCCGAACGCCGCGAACGCCGAGGCGGTTTGCGTGGTGTACGTGAACTTCACCGTGTTGCCGTCCTCGTCCTTCCACTTCCCGCCCTCTTTCTTGTAGCCTTCCTCCTGCATGAACTTCGCGGCTTGCTCCTTGTCGGCTTTCATCGAGTACGGGATGAGCGAATCGACGTAATCGCTGCCGAGCCACTTGTTTTCCAGATTTTGAGGGAGTCCCGACTGGTGTTTCTTTATGAACTTCGCGTCGAGGTGACGCTTGCCCATCGCGGGGAAGTCGAGCGCCGCGGTGATGGCGCGGCGAACGCCCCGACGGCCGACGTGCTCGTTCTTGTAGTTGAAGACCATGGTTTGCGACTGAATCGCCCGCGAGTTGATAACGGTCTTCAGGTAGTCGGGGGCGACGTCCTCGAGGTCCGGTGGGAAGATGCCCGAGCCGAAATCGATTTTGTCGTTCTTCAGGAGCTGATTGGTCGAACCACCCTTCGAGACGATGAAGTTGAGTTCGTCGAACTCGACGTCCTTTGCGTGCGGGTGTTTGTCGAACTTCTCGAAGACGTACTCCTGTTCGTTCCAGTCCTTCAGCTTCCACACGGAGTTCGAGAGACCCTTATCGGCGAACTCTTTGATGCCGATTTTGGACTCGATGAGTTCACTGGTGACGCTCTTTCGTTTGTCGTCGCTGGATGCGTCCTGGAACTTTTCGAGCCATTCCCGGTTCTGGTCACGCCGCGTCCAGAGTCGCCCCTCCTCGACGTTGATGAGGATCGGATTGAGCGACTCCTTCCGCTTCGACACCATCGTGAAGTCGTCTTCGAGTACGTGCTTCTCGATGTCGCTCGCCCCGGGGTCCATGAGGCGGGCGATTTCCTGCTGGTTGTAGTAGTCTTCCGCCGTGACCTGCGTGCCGTCCTGCCAGTAGAAGTCCTCCTTGAACTTGTACGTCATCTCCAAGGAGTCCGGGTCGTAACTGAAATCCTCGAGTAGCCAGTTGTAGGTTTCGTTGGTGTAGTAGTTCGACTGAAGGTAGTCCCACTGCCAGTTCGAGAACTCGATGTTCTGTGCGTAACGATTGAAGTTGATTTCGTCGGGAAGTTTGGTGACCGTGAGCGTCGGCGACGCGTCCACCAACTTGCCCGAACCGGACGTCGTACCGTTCGTCGTCCCGTCGTTCGTTTCGCTCGTACTGGTGGCGTCGTTCGTCGACGTCCCTTCCGATTCGTTGCCCGAGCATCCGGCGAGGCCGACTGCGATACCGGAGCTAGCTGCTAAGATTTGCCGTCGGGAGAGAGACGTACTCTTCCCCGAACCGGCGGGTTTGTTTGACATCCTCAGTCATGGATAATGTTCCTCATTAATAAGGTTTTCTCAATCCATCTACCATGTTTCTACTGAGATACCAATTGAGAAAGACAATCCCCGGGGATTTGTGTAAACGATTCTATCACTGAAAATCGAGTGCTGTTCGGTCCTCGTACAGTTGGGCGAGCCGCAACCCAGCGAAGACGAGGATACTCGCTCCGATAGCGGTGGCACCCCAAATTCCGAACATGCCCGCGAGGATGCCGTTGTGGAATATTTGCTCTACTACCACGCCGATGAGCAGCAAGAGGGCACCGAACGCCGATACGATGACTAAGTTGTTCATGCTACACCGAACCAACCGAGTTGGTACCTATAAACGTTTCTACCCCGCGAAGATGCCTCCATCGAGCGTGCTCCTTCCGGTAGGACCACGAGATGATGTGCGACCCGGTCGGCCGCGAGTCACCCGGCACCCAGCGGAACACAAGCTTAATGTGCTATCATACCACGATACCCGTATGAATCGACGGAGGTTACTCGCTGCGACAGCGCTCGCGTTTCCGCTCTCCGGCTGTGTCGGCCGGAGTCTCGACGAAGTCAGAACGACGGAGACGGTGAACGAGGACGTTCCTCAACAGAAGGGCGGCGAGGAGACGGTCGAAATTCAAGCCGAAGCGTTCTCCCCCGGAAAAATCGAAGTGAACGTCGAAGGGACGGTCCACTGGGAGAACACGAGTGACTCCGCACACCAAATCGAGAGTACCACGTACACCGGAGACGCGGAAGATTGGTCGTTCAGTGAGGAGGTACCGAGCGGAGAATCCGTCTCGAAGACGTTCACCAAGCGGGGCGTGTACCAGTACTACGACCTCAACGCGGGCCAGTACTCCATGTGTGGCGTGATACTGGTCGGTGGCGCGAAGTCCGACTGGGAATCCCCCTGCATGGGTTAGCCGTAATCTGCACCACGTTTCGAACTCGATATCCCTTTTCATTCCGACCGTACCACGACAGCCATCGAAAGGCGTTGTTTCTACATCCGGTTGCAGAGGAGAACCATGCCGCCGAACAGCGCCGAGAAGACGAGCAGCGCTGCGATGTTCAACAGTGTGACGGCGTAGGCGGCCGTTCCCGGCCGGACGACTACCAGGGAGACGGCGGAGAGGGCGAGGAAGACCAGACAGATTCCCAACAGCATGATGAATTGTGGCCGGTACTCGCAGAGATGGAAGAGAAAACTGTCCTCCTCCTCGATGTCGAAGAACTCGTCGGCACTACCGTCCGTCGTCACGTCCGTCGCCTCCCGAGGGTCGCACACCGTGGCGAACGGGGGTGAAGAGTGTCGGATTGTGGGGTGGCTACAGCGAACATACCAACGAATACCCGGTCGCGTACCGAAAACCCGTCGGTTTGGTGAAGAGAACGAGTCCGTTCCAGGGGGGAAGCGTCAGGGCGCGATGCTACTCGGTTCGTCCCCGTCATCGTCCGGCGATTTGGACGAGTGACGCGCCCGGAGACGCGGGTTGAACACCCGGTCCATCCCCTGCGAGAACAGGATGAGCCCTATCGAGAGCAATAGGAGCGTGAGCATCGGGAACCACAGCCAGTGACCGCGGAGGTGCCAGTTGGTCACCGCAAAGTTATCGTACGCCATTTTCATCATGACGCCCCAATTAACCGTCGTGAACGGGAGCACGCCGATGTAGTACAACCCGACGGATTCGAAGATGACGCCACGGGCCGCGTTCGCGCTGTTGATGGTGATGTACGGCATCAGTTGGGGGACGATGTCGCCCCGAAGGATTTCCTTCGAAGAGAACCCCATCGTCCGGGACGCCTCGACGTAGGACTCCTCGCGGATGGTCAGCACTTGGGAACGGAGTTTCCGCGCGAGTCCCGGCCAGTTGTCGATGGCGAGAATGAATCCGACCACGAACGGGTTTTTCGGCTGGTAGATGGCCGCGAGGAGGATTATCAGCGGAAGACCCGGCATCGTCAGCACGATATCGGTGAACGTCATCAGAACGGTATCGACTTTACCACCCTTGTAGCCTGCCGTGGTACCGATGAGGACGCCGATTCCGGTGGCAACCACTGCACCACTTAACGCCATCTTCAACATGGCAGGCGTCGCGTAAACGATCTGAGCAGCGATGGATTGGCCGTTCTTGTCCGTGCCGAGTATGAACTTCGTGCTCTGGAACGGCCCGATGTCGCTGGGATACATGCCGATTAGGGGTTTGGTCACAAAATGCGGGCCGACGGTTCCCATCAGGATAATCGCCATGATTATCGACAGTCCGATAACCGTTCGAACGTCGCTGAGGACGATCTTCCCGGTGACGACGACGTACTCGTAGAACATGCGAGAGACGCGTTCCGAAACCGACGGCGGTTCCGTATTCGTGTCGTCTATCAGTTCGAAGATGGAGTTGTCGGTCGTCTCCCCGCCGTCGCATCGAATTTCTGGTTTGTCAGTCATCTTTTAGTAACTCTCCTTTCCTTTTTCGTTCACACGGGGATCCACTAACCCGTAGGTGAAGTCGGCCACGAGAATCCCGATAATGGTAATGACGGTGAAGAAGATGAACGCCCCCATCATCAGCGGGTAATCCCGTTTCATCACCGCGTCGAACGTGTACCACCCGACGCCGGGGTATCGGAAGATGGTCTCCATGATGATGGAACTCCCGAAGATGCTCGCGATGCTCATCATGAACCCGGTGTACATGGGCAAGAGCGCGTTCCGACCGACGTAGCGCGTCGCGATTCGGTTGCTACTGATGCCGCGGAGTCGTGCGACGCGGACGAAGTCCTCGCCGATGATGCGGATGCTGTTCCCGCGCATGCCGAGCGCACCGCCCCCGAACCCGAGGATGAACCCTGTAAGTATCGGGAGCGCGCCGTGATGGACGACACCGAGCATGAACGGGACGTTCATCCCGGGTGTCGTCGCCGGGTTCATCCGCCCGCCGGTCGGGAACCACCCGAGGTCGTACGCCAAGAACGACAGCATGAGGATGGCACCGACGTAGTACGGAATCGAGTGCATGACGATGATGACGGTGGTCATCGCCTTGTCGAAGCGCCCGCCCTCTTTGTACGCCATCAGCGCGCCGATGATGATAGTCATCGTGATACCCGACAGCAACCCGTAAACGCTGACGAACACGGACCACGGCATCGCCCGAAAGAGGATGTCGAAGACGGGTTCGTTGAGGAATATCGAACGTCCGAAGTCGAAGTGGAAGAGTATCGATTTCAGATATTGAACGTACGCCACGTAAATCGGGACGTCCGGTTCGACGTTCGTGTAAATCTGGACGAGTCGATTCACTTCCTCGATACTGCGGGAAGATTTCTGGAGTCCGAGACCACCTGCCGACATGAGTTGTGCCCGCATCACGTCCATCGGTCCTCCGGGGAGGATCCGGTACATCACGAACGTGATGGTTATCACGGTGATGAGGGTGAGAATCGCTTGTCCGATACGGCGAGCGTAATAGTTCATGAATCCGGTGAGAGATACTCACAAACGCATTAATATGTTTTTTGTACGCTTCCCCGACAGAAAATCGTGAAACGAATTCGCTGATGTGTGACCCGTGGTGGTCAACGGGACGAACCGATTCAGTCCTCTTCGCCGGTTCGCTGACGGAGCGTCGCCCCCACTGGCGACCCGTCGAGGCGTGACGCTACGTCGTCCGTATCGATGGCGTCGGCCAGCGTCGTCAACGCTGCCTCGTACACCGACAGCGTTTCCTCGATGTCCTCGTCGGCGTGACTGTAGCAGGGAAGGTGGCTGCCTGCGAAGAGAACGCCGCGTTCGTGACACTCCTGCATGAAGATGCTCTTCGCCATCGTGTCCGCGTCGCCGTTTTCGTCCGTGAATGCGATTGTCGAGTGGGGCGCGAATCCGGGGACCGAAACGCGGGAGTCGAGGCCGAGCGACTCCGTCATCTCACCGATTCCGTTCTGTATCTTCTCGCCCTGCTCCCAGAGGTGTTCGTGGACGGATTCCGACCGCTGAACCGTGATGGCCGCCTTCGCCGCGGCCAAAGAGAGGGCTTCTCCGGAGTACGTCGTCGAGAACATGAAGTCGTCGTCGCCGAGCGTCGTCATCACGTCCTCCCGCCCCGCGAGCGCGGCGATGGGGTAGCCGTTCGCCATTCCTTTGGCGAAGCAGGCGAGGTCCGGGGTGACGCCGAAGTACTCCTGTGCGCCGCCGAGCGAGAACCGGAACCCCGTCAGAACCTCATCGTAGACGAGTATCGTGTCGTGTTCGTCACATAGCTCTCGAACCCGTTCCAAAAAGTCGCCCCGCGGCGCTTCGAGGTGCGCCGCGACCATCACGACCGCCGCGACGTCGTCCGGGTGCGCGTCGAAAATCCGTTCTAAACTGGCGATGTCGTTGTACTCGAACCGCTCCGTGTACTCGCCGACGGCGTCCGGAATCCCTCTGTCGAGGTTCGAATGGCTCGACATCCAGACGTCCGGCCAGCCGTGGTAGCCGAACGTCGCGACGACGTCTCGGCCCGTGTGCGCCCGAGCCAGTTTCGCGGCGAGGGTGGTCACGTCGTTCCCGTTCTTCGCGAACTGGACCATCTCGGCACACGGGACGACTTCGGTGAACAGTTCCGCGACTTCCACGTGGAGGGGGTGTTCCAGCGTGAACATCGTTCCGTCAGCCAACTGGCGCTCGACGGCGCGCGTCACTGCGGGGTAATCGTGGCCGAGCGTCACCGGCCCGAGTGACATCGTGTGGTCGATGTACTCGTTTCCATCCACGTCCCAGACGCGACAACCCTTCCCGCGTTCGAGGTGGGTCGGCGAGACGCCTTGGACGAACTGTGTCGGACTCTTGCTCCCGGTTTGTGAACCACCGGGAACGACCCGATTGGCCCGCTCTTGCAGTTCTCGCGACCGTTCTACCGACCGAGTACCCGGCGCTACCGAGGGATCTCCGGACATTAGTAGGTGGATTGCCCGTTCCGTGATGATAAGTGCTTCGTTCACATGGAACACAAACCGCTCGCCGAACCCTACTCCCGACGTGCGCCGACGCGTTGGGCCAGCGCGCAGGCGTGTTCCACGACGCGCTCCTCGACGGACGGGTCGAAATCGCCCGGATTACCCCACGCTCGATTGGCCTCGTATCCGCCTTCGTGCAGGACGCGGACGGTTGGCACGTACCCGAAACCGTCGTTCGCGTACGCGGAGACCCAGACGTCCCCCGACAGTTCGTCCGCGACGAGGTGGGAGTAGCCGACGACTGCCTCCCCCGCGAGCGCCACTAACGTCAGGTCCGACCCGAACCCGACGGCCTGAACCGGGTAGGGTTTCGTCGCCACCGTTTTATCCCCGCCGTTCCCCTCCGCGTCGGGAGACGTGAACGACAGCGTGGTCGCCTCCAAACAGCGTTCGAGCGGTCCGCCGACGGGTTTCCTCGGTGCGTCGAGGACCGCGTTCACGGCGTTCGCCATCGTCCGGCCGTGCTGTTTCGTGAGGGTGAGCGACCCCTGCGGGTACGCCTTCTGGTCGCCGGCACACCCGATGAGGAAGACGGCCGTCGCGTCGGGATGGTCCGATTCGAGGAACTCCATCGCGTACCCCGGCCAGTCGCCGGTGACGCGGTTGTGGACGTTCACCGACGTCGGATGGCAGGCGTAGCCGAAGACGATTGCCTTCAACCCGTCGTCCGTTTCGGCGGCGAGGACCGGAACCTCGTGGTTCGTCGGGCCGTCGGGATAGGGAGAGAAGGCGATGCCGTCTTCCGTCGGCCGACGGCGACTCATGGCGATGGAACACCGACCGCGGGTGTGGGAGAGTTCGGCCGGTTCGAGGTCCGAAAGTGCCCGTTCCACTACATCCAAGAGCGCCGTTTCGAGTTCGGCACGATACGCGGCGATTCGTCGCGACTCCTCGTCAGCGTCCTCGAGCGATTCGTTGTTCGCGTCCTCGACCAACTCGTCCTCCCGAACGCCGTACGCGGGAGCGTAGTGCGTGTGAGTCACGGTCAGAAGGAGCGATTCCGGCGGGAGGTCGAACTCCTCGGCACATCGCTCGGCCAACCAACGACGGAGCGACGGCCGCACCGAGAGTATCTCGACGCTCACCATCACTTGTCGCGTTCCCGTCGCATCCTCGATAGCGACGGCCTTCGCGTGGACGTCCTGGTCGATTCCTTCCATCGGGCCGTCGCGGGCCGCGAAACCCGCGAGCGGCAACGATTCGTCGCCGGGCGTGATGGTCGCCGTCGCGGTTCCGACCCGCCACGGGTGACTGCTCGTCTCGCTCGCCGCACCGCTGTCTGCATGGGTCATGGTCGTCAGCGTACCGTGACGGGCATGGATAATAAACGTGCGTCCCGGACTCAGCCCAGCAACGACCTGAGGTTGCCACCTCGGACGGCGTCGGCCGCGTCGTCGTCCACCGGCAGATACGGGACGACGTAACCCGATTCGAAGACGGTTAACGGGACGCCCGGTCCGCTGACGAGGTGGTCGGTCCCGATTTCGCTCACGACCTTCGCCAACTGGCCGGGATGGTCGATGAACAGGTCGCCGAGAACGAACAGCAGGTCGCCGGACTCGCCGTCTGACACCATCGCACGCCGCTCGTGGAGCGTTTCCGTCTTGATTCGATAGGCGTCCTGCCACGCGTCCGCGACGACGACGTCGGTTCGAGGGCACGCGAGGAGGAACGAAACGATGGCGTCCACCTGCTCGTCCCGCCACCGTGCGGGTTTGCCGCGGAAGTCCTCGAATCCCCGGAGTTCGAATCGAGGGTGGCGACCCCGTTGGTCTTCGAGCGTCGCCACGAGCATCACGGGCACGCCGAGGTCTTCACAGCGACGGCCGAGTTCGATGGCCGCCGGGCCGTCGAGGTCGTAGTCGTGGTAGTTCGGGAGCAGTTTCACCCCTTGCATGCCGAGTTCCTCGACGCACTCCTCCAAATCCTCCTCCCACGCCGAGTACCGCGGGTTGACCGTCGCGAACGGGACGAACCGGTCCTCGTGGCCGTCTATCGCCGCCGCCAACGTCCGGTTTCCGGGGTGAACGTCGCGGTAACAGACGCTCTCCAACGACGACACCACCGCCGTGTCGATTCCCGTCTCGTCCATCGTTTCTACCACGCTCTCGACCGAAGCGTCGAGTTCGCGGAACGGCCAGTGGCCGAGAAACGCGTTCGCGTCCACGACGTCGCCGCTCGCCCGCTCCCGGTCCGACTCCCGGAATCGTTCGACCGCTTCCTCCCGCAGGTCGGCCAGTTCGCCGTCGGAATAGCCGTACGGGTCGTCGTCGCGGAGGAGCGACGCCATGTTGTACGCGATGGTCGCTTTCTCCTCGGGAGTCAGGTCGCTGCCGTGGAGTTTCCCGACGCAACTGTAGAGCGAGTTGTCCGTGCCGAACACGAGACGGTCGGTTCCGAGGTACTCGGCGGCCATCTCGACCATCCCGGCGTCACACACGCTTCCGCTGATGTCGAGGAAGACGTTGTCCTGATGCTGGATGTTCTTGATTCGATACTCCCAGTCGCCGCCACCGCCGATGTGACTGGCGAGTATCTTCAGGTCCAGGTACTCCTCTGCCAGCGCCAACACCTCGTCGCTGAACGATTCGTTCGGCAGTTCCTCGCGCCGTTCGACGCGCTGCATCGTGTGAATCTTGACGGGGACGTCCATGTCGATGGCCGCCTCGGCCAGCGGGAACACCCGCGGGTCGTCGCATTTCACCTCGTAGGTGAGTTTCAGTCCGAGGAGACCGTCATCCTCGATAGCGCGGCGAAACTCCCTCGCGGCGTCTTCCCATTCGGGGTTCACCCGCGCCCACCCGTGTAGCAAATCCGGGTTTTCGCGGACGAGTGCCGCCATCGTCCGATTCGATTTCCGGCAGGTTTCGACGTCGGTCCCCATCATCTGCATGATAGCACAGAATCGGTCGATTCCGAGCGTCGGTGCGAGGTCACGAAGCCAGTCGGCGAACCGATCGCGGTCTTCCCGCGGACTGGTCGGTGTCAGCGTAACGGGGCTCAACCCCGTGTGTATGTGACAGTCAAACATCGTCAGTACAGGGTACTCAGCCGGGGTTAAAAGAAGCTCTCGGTCGTGGCGACCACGGGTTTTAAGACCCTTATCGCTCATTCGGAACCATGGAAATCACCGGTGTGGAGGCGTTCGCCGTGAACGTTCCACTCGTGGACCTCGAAGACGGTGGCATCGCCCCGTACGTGACGAACCACAACGAACTGACCGACATGGACCGCATCCTCGTCCGCGTCGATACGGATGAAGGCATCTCGGGTTGGGGCGAGATGCGCGTGTTCCTCTCCCCGGAGGCGACCATCTCCGTCCTCGAAGACGGCATCGCGCCCATGGTCGAAGGTCACTCGCCGTTCGAAACCGAATCGCTCCGTCGTCTCCTGTTCATCGAGTACACGAACGTCGACCTGTTTTTCACTCCCATCGAACTCGCCTGCTGGGACATCGTCGGAAAATCGCTCGGAAAGCCGGTCTACGAACTGCTCGGCGGATGGACGGCACCGGACTCGGCCTCGCGGAAACACCGAAATCACGTGACCGAGTACGACAGCGCCGGGACGGTCGAGTTCGCCTACTGCCTCGGCATCCTCCCCCCGGAGGAGTCGCGGGCGAAGGCGGCCCAAGCATTGGACGAGGGGTACAGCGTCCTGAAAACGAAGGCAGGACGGGACTGGAAACAGGACGTGGCGCGAATCGAGGCGATGCACGACGAGGTGGACGGCGAATTGGAGTTCCGACTCGACCCCAACCAGGGATGGACGCTCGACCAAGCAGTGCGGGTCGGCGCGGCGCTGTCGGACGCCGGAATCTACCTTCAGTACATGGAACAACCGATTCGCGTCGATTCCCACACTTCGCTGGCGCGACTGCGCGAACGCATCGATCAACCCATTGGCCCGAACGAGGACACCTACATCCCGCACAACCTCCGCGGGTTGATAGAGACCGGTGCGGTGGACGTGGCCGTCCTCGACATGACGCCGTTAGGCGGAATCGCGGGACTACGACAGGCCGCGAGCATCGCGGAGGACGCCGGACTGCCGTACACGCATCACTGCGCGTTCGACCTCGGGGTCCGCACTGCGGCGATTCTCCACGCAGTGTACGGCATTCCCGGGTTTTCGCTCCCGCCGGACACCGTCTACTACGGCTGGGAGGATGACATCATCGAAGACCCGTTCGTCATCGGAGACGGTTCGATGACCGTTCCCGACGCACCGGGACTCGGCGTCGAAATCGACCGCGACAAACTCGACGCGTACCGTATCTGAACCGCGATTCGTTTTTCCGTGGGGTGCGAAACGGTTATTAGCTCGCTCCTGGCTGTATCAGATGAGAATCATGAGCGACCACGAACTCGCGGGAAAAACCGCGGTAATCACGGGTGCATCGAAAGGTATCGGACGGGCGATAGCGGAACACTTCGCCGCGGCGGGCGCGAACGTCGTTATCTGCTCGCGCAAACAGGAAGACATCGACGAGGTGGCGGCGGCAATCTCCGAAGATGACGGCGGAGACGCATTCGGCGTCGAGTGCGATGTGACGGACTCGGCCGCTGTCGAGGCGATGGTCGACGCCGCGCTGGGCGAGTTCGGCACCGTCGACGTTCTCGTGAACAATGCGGGGGGCATGATTCGGGACGACAACCTCCACCGAATCGACGAGGACGTTTTCGACCGAAACATCGAGGTGAACCTGAAGGGACAGTACCTCGTCGCGAGCGAACTCCTCCCGGTGATGGTCGAAAACGGCGGCGGGTCGATGGTTCACATGGGGTCCGTGAACGGAATCTTCGGAATCGGCCTCACGGCGTATTCCGCGGCCAAGAGCGGGATTCTGTCGTTGTCGCGGAACATCGCGACGCAGTACGGACGATACGGGATTCGGTCGAACGTCATCTCGCCGGGCACCATCGAGACCCAAAACCGGGAGGACGAGATGACCGAAACGGAGGAAAAACAGGAGGACGAAAAGACGGCGCGGGAGGAGTGGATAGACCAGTACCCGCTCGGTCGGTTCGGGCGTCCGAGGGAGATCGCGGAAGCCACGCTGTTTCTGGCGTCGGACCGGTCGGGATTCGTCTCCGGAACGAACCTCGTAGTCGATGGGGGCCTGACCGCCGGATTGGATTCGACGTTCCAGACGGCCATCTACGACGCCGACGACCGACCGGTCAGGAACTGATTCTTTCGACCGTGGTATTCGAACCCATCACAAGGTACATTAGCGATGGGTTCCTCGGGTGAGTCGAACGGCATGCACATCTGTAGCTTTCGGCACGCAGCTGCGTCGACTACGCAGTTGGGTGTGGTAGACGACGGAATCGTCAGCACGATAGAAACCGAATCGGCGTCGCTGGACGCCGCCCTCGCCGACGGCGACGGTTGGGACTCGCTCCTCGAACGCGCGACCGGAGCGGAGTTTTCGGTGGACGAGGTCACGCTCGAATCGCCCGTCGAACGGCCGACGAACCTCGTGGGCATCGGGTTGAACTACGTCGGCCACGCCGAGGAGGGCGGGTTCGACGTCCCGGAGGAACCGGTATTCTTCGCCAAGTCACCCACCAGTCTCACCGCTCACGAATCGACCGTGGTCAAACACCCGGAGGTCGAAAACCTCCACTACGAGGGCGAGTTCGGGGTGGTCGTCGGCGACGCTCTCTCCCGTGCGAGTCCAGAGGAAGCGCGGGACGGCATCTTCGGGTTCACGGCCGGAAACGACGTGACGGCGCGAGACATCCAGTACGACGACCTCGACGCCGCGAACCCGTGGTATCGGTCGAAGAGCATGGCGACGTTCACGCCGCTCGGTCCGTGGGTGACGCCGGTCGGCGAGGGGGTCGCCCCCGACAACGTGAGCATCGCAACGCGGCTGAACGGAAGCGTCGTCCAGTCGTCCAACACGGACGACCTCGTTTTCGACGTGGGCGAGGCCCTGTCGTACGTCTCTCACTTCGTGACACTCGCGCCGGGCGATGTGGTTCTCACCGGCACGCCCGCCGGGGTCGGCGAGATGGTTCCGGGCGACACGGTGGAAGTCGAAGTGGAAGGCGTCGGCACCCTCACGAACACGGTAGGGTCGCCATGAAGTTCGGCGTCTTCCTGAACCAGTATTACACGCCGGAAAGCAAGTTCGACGCGACGGACCTCTACGAACAGGCCGAACTGATGGAGGAAGTCGGGTTCGACGGTGCATCGCTCGGGGAGCGACATATCCACGAGGAGGGGTTCGTGGAACCCATCACGGCGCTGTCGGCGCTCGCGGCGCGCACCGAGTCGCTGGAACTGTCCACGATGGCCATGTTGCCCGCGCTCTACAACCCGATTCACCTCGCTGAGTACGTCGCCATGATAGACGAACTGTCCGGCGGACGGATGCGCTTCGGTGCCGCCATCGGCTACCGCGAGCGCGAACTCGAACCGTTCGGCGTTCCGACGAAGGGGCGAAGCAAGGTCTTCATCGAGTCGCTCCACCTGCTGAAACGCCTCTGGTCGGAGGAAAGCGTCACCCACGACGGGAAACAGTGGTCGTTCGACGACGTGTTCATCAGCCCGCGGCCCGCGAACGGCATCCCGCTCTGGATAGGCGGCCACGCAGACATCGCCATCAAACGCGCGGCGTACCGCGGCGACGGGTGGATTGCCAGCGCCTCCTCCACGACGGAGGACCTGAAACACCAAATCGGCGTGTACGAGGACGCGTTGGACGAGTTCGGAATGGACCGCTCGGAGAACGACGTGATACTGATGCGGGACTGCTTCATCGGCGACTCCGTCGAGCAAGCGCGCGACACCATCGAACCGTACCTGCTGACGCTCTACCGGATGTACGCCCGCTGGGGCCAGACGTACATGGACGAACACGAAGTCGAGGTCGACTACGACGAATTAGAGGAGAAGTTCGTCATCGGAACCCCCGACGACTGCGTCGAGAAGCTCCGAACGTACGAGGACCTCGGCGTGGACCAGGTGTACATCCGATGTCAGTTCCCCGGCCAGCCACAGGACCTCACCCTCGACTGCCTCGAACGGTTCGGCGAGGAGGTCATTCCGTCGTTCGCATGAGCGTCGAAACCGTCGGTTACATCGGGCTGAACCACCACCACTGCGAACCATACCTCGCGACGCTCGAAACCCTTCCCGTCGACGTGACCTGCGCGTGCGAACCGGACCCGATGTTCGACCCGGAGAGCGTGGTCGGACTCGGGGACGTCCCCGTCTACAACGACCCCGAGACGCTGCTCGCCGAGGAGGACGTGGACGCCGTCGTCATCAGCCTCTCGAACCGGGAGACGCCGGGCGTCATCGAATCGGCCGTCGAGGCAGGGGTTCACGTTTACACCGAAAAACCGGTCGCGCGCACCGCCGCCGAACTCGAATCGCTCATCGAACACGTCGCGGACGCGGACGTGACGGTCGGCGTCTCCTACACGTGGCAGGGCCACCCCATCACGGAGCAGTTGGACGAACTCCTCGAAACCGGGTTCTACGGCGACCTTCGGGCGTTCGAGGCGCGTTTCATGGCGTCGAAGCTCGACTACCGCGACACGTCGCATTTCATCTTCGACGCGGACGCGAGTCGCGGTGGAATCCTCCAATGGCTCGGAATCCACTGGATACAGCTGCTCACGTGGCTCCTCGAAGAGCCGATTATCCGCGTGAACGCACGAATGTCACACGGGGCTCCCGGCGTCTCGGTGGAGGACGGCGCGGCCGTTCAACTCGAATCCGCGTCCGGCGCGCTCGGGACGCTCCAATGCGGCTATTACCTCGGCGAGGAACTGTACGACACGCAACTGAACCTCTACGGAACCCGCGGGCGGAGCATCTGGGACCCGATGGGGCGCGAGTTCGGCTTCGACGGCGAGACGACCGTCGAACTCGACTCGTTCGGCGACGAGTGGGGAAGCACGCCCCACCGAACCATCGTCCACGATTACGACCCGGCACCCGGATACGGCGGCCGTCCTGGACGGGAGTTCATGGAGGAGTTCTTCGACGCCTGCGAGTCGGGCGACGAACCGCCCGTCGGCCTCGACGCCGCCTTGGACGTATTGAAAATCCTCGACGCCGCCTACGAGTCCGCTGAGACGAACGAGTGGGTCGCCGTTGAGTAAGCCGCTTTTCTGGAATCCGAGTCCCGTTCAGAGGCCGAACGGAAACAGCACCGGTTTGTTCTCGTCCGTCAACTGCCCGCCGTACTCACAGTGTTCGAACGCTTCCGCGTACTGAACCTCCCGTCCTCGCTCCTCTCCGTACTGTTCGATGAGCAGGTCGCGGTAGCGGTCCGCGACGGCGGCGAACTCGGGCAGGTAGCGGTTTCGCAACCACTCGCGGCGTCCTTCCTCGTCGTCCGGCACTTCGTCCGCCTTTCCGATGTTGTACGGGAGCCACTCGTACATCTGTGACTCGTGGCAGTGGAGCATCTCCATCTTCTCGTCGATGACGTCGTCGATGGAAACGACGACGTCCGGGTCGAACGGCGTCGGTTTCCGGAAGTCGTCTGGGAGATGGGCGATGACGGGGTTGTACGTGAGGTGCGGCGTCCCGGTACAGATGTTGGGGACGGTGACCATGTAGGCGGCGTCCTGCACCAAATCGGCGGTGTAGCGGTGGTCGGGATGGTAGTCGTTCGGGCGGTGGGTGACGACCAAATCGGGTTCGTACTCCCGAATCAGTCGAATCACCGTGTTTCGGTTCTCGATGGACGGCGTGAGTTCGCCCTCGTGGATGTCGTAGGTGACGTACTCGACGCCGATGACGTCGGCGGAGTTCTGCGCCTCGGCCCGGCGGCGGCGGGTGAGTTCGATGCCGCCGATTTCGTGGTGGCCCGCCTCGCCGTTGGTGAGCGAGACGAACAACACGTCGTGGCCGAGCGCGCTGTACTTCGCCGCCGTGCCGCCAGCGCGCAGGTCCGGGTCGTCCATGTGCGCGCCGATGATCAGGATACGGAGTCGGTCCTCGGGGACCGAGACGTCGAACGTCGGAACTGAAACGTCGAATTTTGGCATCGAATCTACCTCTCGCGGAGGGGTACAAAACCGTTTCCGAGGCAATCTTTATCGTGTTGCCCTTTGAGGTCCATCTGTCCGATGTCAGAGCTAGCGCTTAACGGTGGGCCGAGAGCGGCCGAACCGTTGCAGATTCCGGAATGGCCACAGATAACCGACACGTGCAGGGAGTACGTCAACGACGCGCTCGAAAGCGGGAACTGGTGCCGAAACGGCGGCGGAACGTACTGCGACCGGTTGGAAGCCGAATTCGCGGACTATCACGACGCCGAACACGCCATCGCGGTGAGCAACGGAACCATCGCCATCGAGTTGGCCCTCCGCGCGTGCGGCGTCCAACCCGGCGACGAAGTAATCGTTCCGTCCTACTCGTTCATCGCCAGCGCGAGCGCGGTTCCCTACGTCGGTGCCGTCCCGCGGTTCGTCGATACGGACCCGGAGACGTACAACATCGACCCCGAGTCGCTGGAGGATGTAATCACCGACCGGACGGTCGGCGTCGTCGGCGTTCACTTCGCCGGCTATCCCATGGATTTCGACGAAATCCTCCCGATAATCGAGGACAACGACCTCTTCCTGATAGAGGACGCGGCACACGCACAGGGAAGCGAATGGAAGGGACGGAAGGTCGGTGCCATCGGTGACGTGGGCACCTTCTCCTTCCAAGAGAGCAAGTCCCTGCCGAGCGGCGAGGGCGGTATCGTCGTCACCGACGACGACGTCATCGCCGACCGCATCCGCTTGATGCACAACATCGGTCGCTTGCAGGGCGAGACGCGGTACCACCACCGAACCCTCTCCTCGAACGGTCGCCTCTCGGAGATGGCGGCGGCGCTCGCGCTCGCCCAACTCGAAACGCTCCCCGAGGAAAACGAGAGACGGGAGCGAAACGAGGCGATACTGCGGGAGGAACTCGACTCCATCGACGGCATCACCACCAAGCCGCGGGACGAGCGAATCACGGCACGGGGATACTGCCTGTTCAACTTCCGATACGACGAGGACGCCTTCGACGGGGTGAGCCGTGACGCGTTCATCGAGGCGATGAACACGGAGGGCGTCCCCGTGGGCGACGGCTACGAGATGCCGATTTACCGACAACCGGCGTTCTACCGCGAACAGGTTCGGGCGCTGTTGCCCCGGGATACCGTGCTCCCGAACTACCGGACGCTCCACCTCCCCGGCGCGGAGCGCCTCTGCCGGGAGAACGTCGCCTTCTCGCACACGGTCCTCCTCGCCGACGAGGCGGGAATCCGCTCCATCGCCGACGCGATTCGCAAGATACAGGCAAACACCGACGAACTGCGCTCGTGGGATTGATTTCTCGATGACGTTCCGTGCCGGAAGCGCGACTCGCGATATCACGCCCGATTCGCCGGTCCCGATGAGCGGCTACGGGGCCAGAGACGGTCTCTCGACCGGAGTTCACGACCCGCTGTCGGCGAAGGCGTTGGTTCTGTCCGACGGCGCGACGACGGTCGGCATCGTTTGCGTCGACCTCCTCAACGTCTCCCGCGAACTCTCGATTCGCGTTCGGAGACGAGTGTCCGCCGCCGGAATCGACCTCGACGAACTCGTCCTGACCGCGACCCACACCCACGCCGGACCCTACGTCCCAGCGCCGGTCATCGACCGCGACCCGCTGCTTTCGGTCGAAGCGGACGTTTCGGAAACCGTCCGGAAAATCGAGAACGGCATCGTCGGGAGCGTGACGGACGCCCACGGCGCACTCGAACCCGCCACCATGTCCGTCGGGTGCGCGGAAAACACGGACGTACCGGTCAACCGCCGCGCCGCCGGTGGTGTCGGTGGGAACGTTCGGATGCCACACGGTCCCGTCGACCCGACGGTCACGGCGCTCGTGGTGACGACCGAATCGGGAACCGAGACGGTCCTGTTCAACTTCGCCTGCCATCCCGTCTGCACGACACCGGGAGAGACGCTTCTCTCCGCGGATTGGCCGGGCTACGCCTGCGCCCACGTCGCCGCGAAGACGGGGGCCGAACGGGTGCTGTTCGTCAACGGTGCGGCGGGCGACATCAACCCGCGAGACTCGTCCGAACCACGAGAGGGCGAGGTGGTGTACTCGTACATGGAGGAGGTCGGTGCCTCGGTCGGAGAAGATGTCATTCGCGCACGCGCGAGAGCAGGGAAGTCGGACGCCATCGTCACCCCGCAACTCCTCGCCGACCGTCGGGAACTCCGCCTCCCGCTGAAGTCGGTCCCGCCGCGCGAGGAAATCGAGGTGCGATTAGCCGACCTCGAAGCCGAAATCGACCGACTCGAAGCCGACGGGAACGACGACGCCATCACGAGTCGGCGGTGGAACCAGCGATACGTCCAGTCGTTGCTCGCCATCGCCGACTGGGATGCGAAACGGCTCCCGGCGAGCGTGGGATACGTCGAAGTCGGTCCGGTCGGAATTCTGGGGATTCCGGGGGAGATACTCCTCGAACACGGCCGCCGATTCGCCGCGTGCGCGACGGCCGAAACGCTCGTGTTGGCCGGATACGCGGACGGCTACGTCGGCTACGTGCCGACGCTCGCCGAGTTGGAGAACATCGGGTACGAAGTTCGGATGGCGAAAATCGCGCCGGAAGCGATACTCGAATTCCGCGACGCGGGATTCGATTTGGTTTCCTGACTAGTTTATCCACTCGTCTTCCATGGTCTCCGGCGCGACGGTCTGTAGTTCGTCGTTTTTCACGAACCCTTCCGGCCGCCCCCGGAGCTGTTCGACCATCCGTCCACGCCACTCCTCGACTACCGACTCGTCGTCCGGGTCGGCGCTCAAATCGACCGTCTCGCCGGGGTCCGTCGTGAGGTCGAAGAGCAGTTCGTCGCCCGTCACGGGATAGTAGATATACTTCATCCCCTCGTCCACGATGTACTGGTTCGCGTTTTCCACGTCGTAGGTTCCGGGCGTGTGTTCGCCGTGGTACCACTCCCGCCAGTCGGTTCGGTCCGGGTTCTCCACGAGTTCGAGCAGGTTGCGGCCCTCGACCGAATCGGGGACGTCCGCACCCGCCACCGACAACAGGGTAGGCATGATGTCCTCTAATCCGGTCGGCCGGCCGATGACCTGTTCGCGGTCGGCATCCATCGACTCGTGAAACTTCATCAGCATCGGCACGCGGGCCGACCCCTCGTAGCCGTACGATTTCCGCCAGAGGTAGTGGTCGCCCAGCATCTCGCCGTGGTCGGCGCACATGAGGATGAACGTGTCCTCGAGTTCGTCCCGAATCCGCAGTTTGTCGAGGACGCGTTTTATCTGCTGGTCGATGTGGGTGATGAGGCCGTAGTATCCCGCTCGCGCCCTGTGTTCGATGGTGGGAGAGAGGTCGGCGACCCACGCTTGGGCCATCGGATACGTCGGAATCTTCTCGCCGTAGAACTCGTCAGCCCAGTCGCCCCGATACGGACCGGGAATGTCGCGGTCGGCGTACATGTCCCAGTACGGTTGTGGTGGGTCGAACGGCGTGTGCGGACGGACGTAGGAGAGGTTGAGGAAGAACGGACGGGTCGGGTCGCGTTCGTCCAGGAAGTCGAGGGCGCGGTTCGTCGTCCAGTTCGTCGGGTGGTAGTGTTCGGGAAGGTGCCACGGGCGGGGGTCCCACGAGTTTCGTCCCAATCCGTGGGACGTCTCGTCGAACTTCCCGTCGCTCTCGCGTTCCATCCACTTCGTGTAGTCGTCGTCGGGGAAGTCGAACAACCCCTCGTGTTGTTCGATGTCCTGAAAGCCACAGTGGTTGCGGTTCGGGATGGAGTGGAGTTTCCCGGTGAGTTTCGTCTGATACCCTGCCTTCGACAGTTCGCCGGGCAGCGTCGTCTCGAACGTCCACGGGGTCGTCTTCCACCCGGGACAGCCGTTTCCGTATGCCGTTTGACCCGTGAGGAGGCTTCGACGCGCCGGGATGGACGACGGCGACGGGGAGTAGTTGCGCGTGAACATCGCGCCGTCGCCGATGAAACTGTCGAGGTTCGGGGTATGAATCAGCGGTCTGCCATCACCGTCGACCGGACTCGCGGGATCGGCACCGATGGAGTCGCCTCGGTGCTGGTCGGTCATGATGAACAGTATGTTCGGTCGATTGACCATGAGGACACTGTGCACGGCGCGGATAAATAGATGTAGGCGTGAGAGGGTCGAACGGCGTCACGTGGAAGGGTTAGAACTTATCGAGCGTCGACCAGAACCAGTCCGGGCGGGCGACCCGACTCGCCAGTTCACCCGTCGAATCGACTCTCCCTCCGTCGAGTGAACACCCGTCGTGGAGGCGGACCATGGGGGCCTCGCCGGTGGCCTCGAGCATCGTTTCCTCGGAGCGCGACACACCGGCGTCGTTGAGCGAGTCAGAGAGGACGCCGAGCGGTGGTTCCCACACGATGCGTCCCTGCTCGCGCTCGGAGAGCGCGTTCCAACAGTCGACACGGAACCGTTCCTCGTCCGCGCCGAGATACCCGGTTTCGTGACAGACGGCGGCCCCTTCGGTCACGGAGTATGCGAGGTAGCCGCGGACCTCGCCGCCCTCCTCGTAGAGCAGAACGTCGTCTCGGTCCACCAGTTCGTGGAATATCCATCCGTTCCAGAGCGCGGACGGGCGGGCGAACGTCCCGTCCCGTTGGCCGAACGACCGACGGTACAGGTCCACGAGTTCGGAGAGACAGTCCTCGTTGAACGGAATCCACGTCGCGTCTGCGTCGGAGCGTGACGGAAGGGTCGGCGGGTCGGTGGCGACGCGTTTCGTGGACGGAAGCCGTCGCCACCCGAGGTGCGAGTAGAATCCCGGGTCGCCGATGAGGAACGAAACCGGTACGCCGCGTTCGACGAGAAAGGAAACGGCCGACCGCAGAAGCGTACTGGCGTGGCCTTCCCCACGGTATTCCGGAATCGTCATCACGTTGCCGATGGCCCCCGCGTGTTCGAGCCGTCCACCGAGGAAACACTGGCGCTGGTAGATTTGGAGCGAACTGGCGATTTCGCCGTCGACCAGCAACAGCAAGGTGTTTTCGAGGGGCAACGACGGGGCGCCAATCGTGCGCCGTCGGAAGAGTTCGAACGTCTCGTCGGGGAACGCGCGTCCGGCACGGGCGGCGGTTTCCTCCACTTCGTCCCAGCCGCTCGCCGAACGAATTTCCACTGGCTCGGTCATTGGGATACGTGGGAAACCACACCATTTAGCCCTTCGTACTGGTCGAACGACACGAAGGAGAAACCAATCTTTAGGACCATTCCATGCCTGTGTGTGTCATGGGTACCCGTACCCGGATTCACGACCGTTTGGAATCGAACGACGCCGCCCTCGGCGCGCGCGCGACCGCCATCTCGCCGACGTTGGTCGAAGTGTATGGACAGTTGGGGTTCGATTTCGTGTGGGTCGACCTCGAACACACCGGCCCGAGCGCGGACGACGCGGCGGCGCTCGAACACCTCGTGCGCGCCGCCGACCTCGCCGAAACCGAGTTACTCGTCCGTATCCCTGGACGGGAGCCACACACCGTCCGCAAGGTCCTCGACGCGGGCGTTCGAACCGTCCTCGTCCCGCGGGTCGAAACGGCAGGGGAGGTCCGCGCCGTCGTCCGAGCGGGGCGGTTCGCGTACGACGGCGGGCCGGGCGACCGCGGCGCGGCGGCCGGGTATTCGTCCCGGTGGGGGAACCCGCCGGACGGGTATCCGACGCGGGAGGACGAGACCGTCCGTATCGGCGTCATGCTGGAAAACGAAACTGCTGTCGAAAACGTGGACGACATCCTCGCGGTGCCGGACCTCGGCTTCGTCTTCGTCGGGCCGAGCGATCTGTCCATTTCGCTCGGCCACCCGTTCGAGACGACCCACCCGACCGTACTTGACGCGATAGAGACGGTTCGAGCGGCCGCGATCGGCGAAAACGTCCCACTGGGCGGCATCAGAAACGGGGTCAAAGAGGCGCGGAATGCTATCGAAGACGGCTATCGGATACTCCGAATCGGCGACGAGGTTTCCGCGGTGCGGTCGGTGTTAGGACCGCGATTGGACGAAATCAGGACGGACGACTGAGCGTCGTTCGGACGACTCCTCGATGACCGAGCGTCGTTCGAATAGCGACCGGACGACGGACCAGCATTCGAACGCACCCACGACCGACCGTCATTCGAGCAGCGACCGGACGTTTTCGCTCCGCACCAAGTCGGTCTCCGCTTCGTCCAGGGGGAGATGTTCGACGTAGTTGTAATAGGAGTCGAAAATCCTGAGCGGGAGTTTCGGCCCCACGACGAGATGGTCCGGCCCGACCGTTGCCGCGACTTCGGCCACTTGATGGGTGAAGTAGAGGAAGAGGTCGTCGATGGTGAACAGCGTCCGACCGGTTCGAACCGCGTTCTTCAATCGAACGCCCTCCTTTCGTTTCGTGCAGGTTTCGCGGTGGACGCGCTCGACGTTCGACCAGAGGTCGGCGACGATGACGTCGGTCTCGGGACACGACATGAGCAAGTCGATGAGGGCGTCGATGTGGTCCTCCGTGAAATACCTTGACCCGCCGTCTTCGTACCCGCGTAACAGGACTCGCGGATGACGGCCGCGCTGGTCTTCGAGGACGGCGGTGATGATGACGGGGACGTCCAGTTCGGCACAGCGGTCCAACAGCGCCTTCGTCTCCGGGTCGTCGAGGTCGTAGTCGTGGTAGTTCGGCAGTAGTTTCACGGCGCGCATACCGAAGTCGTTCACACATTCGTCCAAGTCCTGTCGCCAAGCGGTGTAGTCGGGGTTGATGGTCGCGACGGGAATCAGTCGGTCCTCGTAGCCACGAAGTGACGCCGCGAGTTCGCGGTTTCCCTCGTGGCAGTTGCGGTAGAGGACGCTTTCGAACGAGGAGACGAGCGACTGGTCCACCCCTTTTCGGTCCATCAGCGAGACGAGGTCGTCGGGCGAGGAATCGAGGGAGCGGAACGGCCAGTGGCCGACGCAGGAGTTCACGGTGACGATGGTCTCCTCGCGCGGTTGGGCGCGTTCTTCGAACCGGATTTTAGCCTGCTCCCGACGCTCTGCCAGTTCTTCCTCGTCGTATTTGTTGGGGACGGAATCGGGCAGGAGGTTCTCCATGTTGTACGCGATGGTCGCCTTCTCCTCGGGGGTCAAATCGATACCGTCGATTTTCCCGACGCCGGGGAGGAGCCACGTGTCGGTCCCGTGGACGAGGCGGTCGACGCCGACGTACTCGGCGGCCATCTCTATCATGTCCGTCTCGCAGTTGCTGCCCGAGATATCGAGGATGACGTTGTCCTGATGTTCGACGTTCTTGATTCGGTACTCCGCGTCACCGCCGGCGACGATGTGGGCGGAGATGAGTTTCAGGTCGGGATACCGCTGTGCGAGCGCCATCACGTCCTCGGTGTGCGCCTCGCTCTCGTCCCAGTTTTCCTTGTCCACGTCGAGGCGTTGCATCACGTGGGCGATGATGGGAACGTCCATGTCCACCGCGGCCTCGGCGAGCGGGAAGAACGCCGGGTCGGAAATCGAGGTGGTCGTCGGCATGAAGTGGTGTTTCAGTCCCAGGAGGCCGTCCTCCTCGACTGCCCGGCGAAACTCCCGTACCGCCTCCTCGCCGAGTTCGGGGTCCACCCGCGCCCATCCGTAGAACAGGTCTGGATACTCCTCGACGTACTTTGCGACGATTCGGTTGGACTCGTAACACTCCTCGATAGTCGTCCCGACGTTCCCTATCAGACATATCTTATCCACGCCGAGCGCGTCCATCTCGCCGCGTATCTGTTCCGCTCGTTCCGCTCGTTTCTCCGGCGTAGACTCGTCCTGCGTCCACAGGTGAAAGTGACTGTCTATCATCGACGAACGAATACCCACACCCGGTCGAATTAAACTTTCTGTCGGTGGGTGGGCAGGTAGGAGAAGGCTTATTCGCCGGTCGTGTCATTGCATCCCATGGAATCGGACGCAGTCGTTCGACGAGTGGAACAGCAACGCGACTTTCTGACCGAACTTTCGAGGGACCTGTGGAATCGACCCGAACTCGGGTTAGCGGAACACGAATCGTCCGAGCGACTCCGCGAGGCGCTTCGGGGAGAAGGGTTCGAAGTCACCACAGATATCAGCGAGATGCCGACGGCGTTCGTCGCTCGCTACGGTGACGGCGAACCGACCGTGGGAATCCTCGGGGAGTTCGATGCCCTCCCCGGACTGTCACAGGAGGTGGCCGCGGAGCGAAAACCGATAGAGGAAGGGGAACCGGGGCACGGATGCGGCCACAACCTGTTAGGCGTCGCGGGCGTCGGCGCTGCAATCGCGCTCAAAGACGCCATCGCCGACGGGGAACTCGACGGGTCCGTCGCGTACTACGGCTGTCCGGCGGAGGAGACGCTCGTCGGAAAGGTGTTCATGGCCCGCGAGGGCGTCTTCGACGCCCTCGATGCGGCACTGACGTGGCATCCGGGACGATACAACTCCCCCTTCATGTCGAGTACGCTCTCGCTCAACTCGGTCCGATACGAGTTCAGCGGCGAGTCAGCACACGCCGCGGCGTCCCCCGAATCGGGTCGGAGCGCCCTCGATGCGGTCCAGTTGTGTAACACCGGCGTGGAGTACATGCGCGAACACGTCCCGGACGACGCACGGGTACACTATTCGATAGTCGATGGCGGGGACGCGCCGAACGTCGTTCCCGCGAACGCGACGGTCTGGTACTTCGTCCGCGCTCCGGAGCGGGAGACTGTCGAGGACATCCAGACGTGGCTGGACGACATCGCGGAGTCCGCGGCGACGATGACGCGAACCGACGTGGAGCGCGAGTTCCTCACCGGATGTCACGGCGTCCTCCCGAACGAGACCATCGGCGAGGTCATGTCCGAACGGATGGAGGGACTCGACGCGATTCCGTACACGGACGACGACCACGCGTTCGCCGCCGACCTCAAGGAATCGCTCTCGCGGGAGACGATAGACGGTCAACTCGCTGACCTCCCGTCGGACGTGTTCGAGGAGGTGAATTCACACGCGTTATACACCGAACCCCTCCCCGCGTACGACGCCGGCACGACGCGTTCGGGGTCCACGGATGTCGGCGATGTCAGTCGAATCGTCCCGCTCGGGCAGTTCTGGGCGGCGACGTGGCCCGTCGGAACGAACGCTCACTCGTGGCAGGCAGTCGCCGCCAACGGGAGTTTCGCGTCCAAGGGGATGGTCTACGCCGCGAAAGTCCTCGCGGGAACGGCCGCGGAACTCCTCTCGGACCCCGAAACGCTTCGCGCGGTGCGTGAAGAGTTCGAACGGAACGACGGCGGTGGGTACGAGACGCCGCTCCCGGAGTCGGTATCGTCGCCGTCGGAGCCCTCCGACTGAACGGCGTCCCGTCGGAAACTATAACTCGTTTTCGCGGAATCGGAAACCATGCGAACCGCACGCATCCTCTCGGTCGCACTCGAAGTGCCGACCGACGACGAACTCGGGGAACCGCCGGAAGACAGGGTCGGATACAATTTGAACAACGTTTTGGAAAGCCTCGACAGGGCCGCACGTTGGAACCCGGACTTCGTCAGTTTCCCGGAACAGATGCTCCACCGACGAACCGTCGGCGAGGAGCGAATCGAGGCGGCACAAACGATTCCGGGTCCCGCTATCGACGCCATCGCGGCGAAAGCCGCGGACCTCGGGAGCTACGTCCTGCTTCCGATGACGGAGCGTGACGGCGACGAGTACTACAACTCCGTGGCGTTCATCACCCCGGGCGGGGAGGTCGGTGGCCGCTATCGGAAACTCCGACCGACCGTCGGCGAGATGGGATACGGACTGCGCCCCGGACGGGAGGCGACGGTCTGGGAGACGGAGTTCGGGCGCGTCGGTGCGGCGGTCTGCTTCGACCTCATGTACCCGGAGGTGGGTATCGAGTACGCCCGAAACCGCACCGATCTCCTCTTTTTCTGTAGCCATCTCCGCGGCGAGGAGCGCCTCCGTCACTGGGGGCGCGATTACGGCTACCACATCGTGAAGGCGTTCCCGAGCGCGGCCGAAGTCGTCCGCCCGACCGGAGCGGTCGCCGCTCGGAACGTCGGACTCTGGGAGGGACAGGAACCACTCGCGGAGTTGGAGAGCGGCGGCACGGCGCGTTTCGCGTTCGCCGAACTCAACACCGATTGGAAGACGTTCACGCGAATTCCCACGAACCGCCGAGCGGTGGAAGAGATTCAGGCGCGCCATCCCGACGTCGTTTACCACGATTCGCGGGGGAACGAGACGTTCGCGCTCGAATCCCGGTCGGAGAACGTGACGGTCGCCGACCTCGAATCGGAGTTCGGGATGGTCACGTACCGGGACTACCTCGACTGGACCGGCCGCGCGTGTATCGACGAAGCCCCCGAAGCGCGACTCGGTGCGGAGGAGTTTCCCGAAGTCGAGTGGGAACCGTAACGGGACTGAACCGGATTGGTGGAAAACAGGGATAACGGGACGAAATCATTCGTCCGCGGTTTCCGCGTCGCCGGACTGCTCGGCCCCGTCGAGCGGTGGGCTGTTCCAGTACTCGTGGGTCGTCTCCTCCCGGAAGCAGGCGGCCCGGTGTTCGCCGCTGATGATTTGCGATTCCGGCGACGAGCGTTTGCAGGCCTCGCGGGCCTCGGGACAGCGCGTGTGGAACCGACAACCGGTCGGGGGGTTCACCGGGTCCGGGATGTCGATGTTGCGTAGCGGAACCTCGCCGTCGTCGCCGGGCAACAGGTCGGGCGTCGCCCAGCGCAGCGCCTTCGTGTAGGGGTGACGCGGGTTTTCGAGTATCTGTTCTGCGGGGCCGATTTCTACGAGTTCGCCGAGGTACATGACGCCGATGAGTCCGTCCGACTTCTCGGTCAGGTAGCGGGCGTTCGAGAGGTCGTGGGAGATGAAGACGAACGAGGTGTCGAACTGGTTCTGCAGTTCGAGCAGCAGTTCCATCATCTCGATGCGCAGCGACACGTCCAACGCACTGATCGCCTCGTCGGCGAGGATGAGGTCCGGATTCATCAGGAGCGCACGAATCAACACGACGCGCTGCTTCTCGCCACCGGACAGTTGGTGCGGGTAGCGGTTCGCGTAGTCCTCCGGCGGCGACATGCCGACCCTGTTGAGCATGCCGTAAATGCGTGCCTGCCGGTCCTCGCGCGTGAGTCCCGGTTGCCATTTCTTCAGCGGCGCGCCGAGCGATTTAACGATTTTCTGGTTCGGGTTGAGCGAACTTCCGGGGTCCTGGTGGATTATCTGGAGCGACCGCCGGATGTCCCGGTACGGAATCTCGACGTCGTCTCCACCGTCGCGCGCCTCCCAGATGTCCTGCCCGCGGTACTTCACGCTCCCGCTCGTCGGGCGCTGGAGACCGATGGCCGTCTTCCCGAGCGTCGTCTTCCCACACCCGGACTCGCCGACGAGGGCGACGACTTTCTTCTCCGGGATTTCGAGCGAGACGCCGTTGACGGCGTTGACCACATCGGGTTCCGAGAAGGCACCGAGCAGGCCGTTGTCGCTCTCGAAATCGACCTGCACGTTTTCGAGCGAAATCACGGGGTCGGGGCTCATCGTCCCTCCTCCGCACCCTTGAGTGAAAAGGGAATTTCGTCCGCCGCTTCGTCCCAGTGGAAACAGGCCGCATGGTGGTCGTCATCGACCTGGTGGAAGTCGGGAGACGCCTCTTGGCACAACCCGTCCGCGAGCGGACACCGCGGGTTGTACGAACAGCCGACGGGGGTATCGACCGGGTCGGGAGCCGACCCCGAAATCGGGTTCATGTTGTCGAGCGGCGTCGCCAGATTCGGCGTCGCGTTCAGCAGCGACCGGGTGTACGGGTGGGCGGCGTCCCGGAGTATCGACTCGGTCGGTCCGAACTCGATGAACTCGAAGGCGTACATCACCGCGAGTCGGTCGGCGAGTTCGGCGACCAGCGGCAGGTCGTGGGTGATGAACACCATCGCGATTTCGTACTTCTGCTGTACCTGCTTCAGAAGCCGAAGAATCGACCGTTGCATGAGGAGGTCGAGCGCGGCGGTCGGTTCGTCCATCACGAGCACCTTCGGTTCCAATACCATGCTCAGCGCGATGAGTGTCCGCTGTTGCATGCCGCCCGAAAGTTCGTGCGGGTACGAATCGAGGACGCGTTCGGGGTTGAGATAGAGGTCCGACAGCAGTTCGTGAGCACGGTCCAACCCCTCTTCGACGTCCGTGCTGTGTGCTTTCAGCGTTTCGACGAAGTGCGTCCGAATGTCCATCGTCGGATTGAACGAACTCATCGCACCCTGGAACACCATCGAAATCTCCTCCCACCGCACTTTTCGCAGTTTCCGTTTGCTGAGATTCAGCAGGTCTATCGGATTGTCGGGCGTGGGATAGTACGTTATCTCGCCGCTCAGTTCGCCGGGGGAGACGACGGCGTCGAGGAGCGCCGAGGCGAACATCGACTTGCCGGACCCGCTTTCGCCGACGACACCCAGTATCTCCTCGCGCTCGATGTCGAAGCTCACGTCGTCGAGGACGCGGGATTCGCCCCGCTCCATGTCGAACCTGACGGTCGCGTTTCGTACTTCGAGAATCGGGTCCGAACTCCTGTACACCCTGCTGTCGGTTTCGCTCACTGTCATCGATTGGTCTCCATCGTCGAACCGAGTGGTCATGGCCGACCACCCACCCCCGCCGAAAGGACGGGACACGAATCGGTCGCGGTCGAGACCGCCGCCGGGTCGTGGTCACTGCATCCCGTTCCGAACGGGGGGAATCGGTGGTTGGACTGGGGGTCGAGAACCATGATATAGGTAGAAGGGTAGTGGGACCGTGTTATATCTTTTGGTGTGTGGAGACATACCACTATTTTCTCCGAAGGACCTCACTATAATATGAGATATTCGCTATGACAACCGCCGATTCGGTGTCCCGGTGAACTCGTCCATCTCGCTTTGCTCACGCGTAGGGTGCGTAGTCCGCGAGGAACTCCTCGCTTTCCACGTGCATCTCTTCGAGTTGCGTGTGAGTCGGGGTGATCACCTGATTCGTCCGAAGCGCGGTCTGGACCGCGAGGAGGAGGGACGCGGAGTTCAGGATTCTGGTGTTGGCGTGACGCTCGCCGCGAACCGAGTCGAGGAACGCGTCGAGGAAGTCGCCGTACATCTGCTGATACTCGTCCGCCCCCGAACCGATACGGGCGGTTCGCGTCCGGTCGTGAACGTCGAGAATCCCGAACGCGGGGTTTTCGTTCGGTCCTTCCAGTTGCAGCGTCACGTGCGAGTCGTTCTCGAACTCGATATCGACGACCGACCCGGGGCGGTTCTTCGGGGTCACTCGCGTCCACGTATCCCGCACGAGCATGCCGACCGTGTCCGTCAAGTGAACGCCGTAATAGAAGGGGTCGTTGTACCCCGTGCAGTACACCGTTCGGTTCGGCTGTGCCGTTGGAAACGCCGTGAGACGCGGATGGAAGGGAATAGCGGACCCACCGAAGAGCGGAGTGTCACCGGCCGCGGCGGCGATAGCGTCGATATCCTCATGTCGGCCCGCGATGGGCTTGTCGATGAACGTCGGGACGTCCGCTTCGAGGAAGGGAACGGCGAGCGGCCGGTGTGTGTTCCAGTTCACCGTGAGAACCATCACGGCGTCCACCGTCCCGAGCATACCCGTGGGGTCCCGGTGGCATGTCGCGTCGTACTGTTCGCAGAATTTCCTCACATACTCGTCGTCCCGAACCGCGCCGCCGTCCCAGACGGCGGCGACCGTCGCGTCGTCGCGTTGGTCGATCAACCGCGCAAACGCTTCGGGATGACTCGTGTCTAAGCCTACGAGTCCGATATCTAACATCGATATACAGCATGTACGGCGGTGGGTCTTAATTGTTACTCCGATACTGTCTTCGGACAGATACGTGCCGGACTGGCGGCACCAAGGGTTAACTCCCCCAGGGTCCGTTGCGGTGGTATGACGAACGAAACGGTCGTCTTCGACGGCCCGAAATCCGTCGCGTTCGAGGAGCGACCCTCGCCGGAACCCGGCCCCGAACAAGTGGCTATCGACACCAAACGAACCCTGGTTAGCACCGGCACCGAACTGGCGATTCTCTCCGGCGAAGCGCCGCCCGGGTCGAGGTGGGACGAACTCTCCTCGTACCCCTTCGAACCCGGCTACAACAACATCGGCGTGATCACGGAGACAGGGGAAAACGTCGACGACGACCTCCTCGATACGCGCGTCGCCACGTACAACCCTCACCAGCGACGTGTCGTCGCGGACGTCGAACAGTGCCGATTCATCCCGGATACCGTCTCGGACGAGGAGGCGGTCTTCTTCACCATCGCGGAAATCGTGATGAACGGTATTCGTCGCGGGCGCGTCTCGTGGGGCGAAACGACCGTCGTTTACGGCCTCGGCCTGCTCGGCCAGTTCGCCGCCCGAATCGCCCACTTCGCGGGTGCCCGCCCTGTCGTCGGTATCGACGTCGCCCGGTCTCGACTCGACTTCCTCCCCGACGAATCGGGATTCCTCGGTATCGACTCGACGGCCGAAAACGTGGACGAACGAGTGACGGACCTAACGGACGGCCGCCTCGCGGACGTGGTCGTGGAGATGACCGGGAACCCGGACGTGATTCCGACGGAGTTCGACCTGCTCAGGGAGCAAGGTCGATTCGTCGTGCTGTCCAGTCCCACCGGTCCCTCGACCATCGACCTCCACGAGCGCTGTAACGCGCCAAGTTACGAAATCATCGGCGCTCACAACTCCTCGCACCCACCTCGGGAGACGCCCGGAGCGCCGTGGACGCAGAAGCGCCACGCAGAACTCTACTTCGACCTCGTCGCCGAACGGACCGTCGACCCCGGCCCGCTCGTCAGCCACTCGGAACCAGCGGAGAACGCCCCCGAGCTATACGACCACCTCCTCTCGAACCGCTCGGAAGCGATGGGCGTGGTCCTCGAGTGGTGAGGAAACAACGTTTATGCCGGATGCCGCGAGTTACGAACCATGACACGGATAGGCATCCTCGGGAGCGGCTTCATGGCACGGGTTCACGCGATTCGGTACGACGACATCGACGGCGCGAACGTCGTCGGCGTCTGCTCACCGAGTTATCCGGAAGCGTTCGCGGCCGAGTTCGCACCCGACGCTGCCGTCCACGATGACCCGGAAGGGATGTTCGGCGAAGACCTCGACGCCGTCGACATCTGTACCCCGACGGCGACACACCGACCGCTCGTGGAAGCGGCCGCCGAGCGCGGATTCGATGTCCTCTGTGAGAAACCCGTCGAGCGGACGTTGGAGGACGCGGTCGCCATCGAAGCGGCCGTCTCGGACGCGGGAATTACGTTCCTTCCCGGCCACGTCCTCCGTTTCTTCCCGGAGTACGCCGCGGCGAAAGAGCAGGTGGACGCCGGTGCCATCGGCACGCCGGGGACGGTCCGCGCGCTTCGTCAATCGCCCGTCTCCCCGACCCATCCGTGGTTCCACGACTTCGACGTGAGCGGTGGCGTGTTGCTCGACCTCGCGATTCACGACTTCGACTTCCTTCGCTGGACTATCGGAGATGTCGAGAGCGTGTTCACCCGTCGACGAGCGTGGGACGAAAACGAGTACACCACGACGATGCTTCGCTTCGAGGACGGGACGAGAGGAACCGTGGACGCCCGCTGGCCGACGGCCAACGAGGTTCCGTTCGCCACCGAGTTGGAAATCGCGGGCGACGACGGACTCATCGAGTTCGACAGCGGGACGGTCGACCCGATTCGAGTACGCGCGGAAACGAGCGAACCACCGGCGAGCGACCCCGTCGACGTCCCCCTGACGAAGGACCCGTACCGACTCGAACTGGAGCATTTCCTCGCGTGTGTCCGAGGCGAGGAGACGCCGTGCGTCACGGTCGAGGACGGCATCGAGGCGATGTGCATCTCGCTTTCGGCTATCGAATCCGCGGAACGGGGGACGCCCGTACCCGTGAACAGAAACTAGTCGGCTACCGGTCGGACCTCGATGTCGCCATCGCTCGAAATACGTATCAGGTGGTCTTCCATTTGGAACTCGATGTGTCCTCCCCGGCGATGTCGACCGTTCTCGCTCGGTTTGAACAGGTCGTTGAGGGCGTCGGGGTTGATGTAGTCGTAAAGCGGGTCGATCTCCGTCGTATCGGTTCCCATCGTGTCGACCACCGCGTCGATGACCCGAACACAAATCGAATCGGGCCGCGTCCAACCGTGGCCTCGGTCGTCGGTCGCCGTCGCCTTCTCGCCGTCATGATACCGTTCGTGGTCGCTCATCACTCCACCTCCAGCCGCCGGATTACGTATCCGGGGCGGTAGGAAAGTAGTGTGTTCTCGGGTGTCATGGTATGGTATGTCGAAGCTTCAGAACTTAACTTTGAATGCTTGACTTCTGTCACGAACACGATGTTCGATAATCAGAACGGGGAGGCGGTTCCCTCCAATGGTTTAATACAACCGGGTACTTCGGCGGTAACTGAAGCCATGTTAGACATCGGGTTCGTCGGCGGCGGAAACATCGCTCGTTTTCACGCCAAACGACTGGTAGAACTGGGAGAGAACGTCAGAGCGGTCGCCGACATCGACGCCGACGCGGGTGAAGCGTTCGCCGACGCGTTCGGGGCGACGGAAACGTACGAAAGCTATCGCCGGATGATAGACGAATCCGACCTCGACGTCGTGGTCGTCGCCGTTCCGAACTCACTGCACGCGGACTGCGCGATTACCGCGCTCGAAGCGGACCTCGACGTATTTGTCGAGAAACCGCTCGCGGATACGTACGCCGCCGCGGAGAAGGTCGCCGCAGCGGCGAAAGAAAGCGACGGACGAGTCATGGTCGGGTTCGTCAAGGCGTTCAGCGCGGAGTTCGAGGACGCGAAAGAGCGGGTCGCCGACGGCGAACTCGGCACGGTGTACGACGTTGAGGCCAAATACATCCGGCGGCGAGGAATTCCGCAGTTAGGCGGCTGGTTCACCCGGAAGGAAATCGCGGGCGGCGGCGTCCTCATCGACACCGGTGTC
Organism: Haladaptatus sp. HS23; assembly: GCF_056892285.1. Classification (NCBI taxonomy): domain Archaea; kingdom Methanobacteriati; phylum Methanobacteriota; class Halobacteria; order Halobacteriales; family Haladaptataceae; genus Haladaptatus; species Haladaptatus sp. HS23. Next base: position 350,735 of record NZ_JBXGLH010000005.1, read on the forward strand.
CACGTCCTCCACCTTGCACTCTCCATCCTCGGCTTTCCGGAAATCGAGACGGTGAGCGCATCGACCGATTCGAAGTTCGGCACCAAGGACGATTACACGTATCTGAATATGTGGGGCGGAAGTCCCCGCGACGACGGGGTGTTCGACGTCGAGGACCACGCCCGAGCGTTCATCCGAACAGTGGATGGGACGACCATCGACCTGCACGCCGCGTGGGCCTGCAACGACGAATCGGAACAGCGACTCGCGTTCCGGGGCGACGACGCCGGTCTCGTAACCACCATCGACGGCGGGGAAACCGACGTGCAACTGTACTCCACGGACCGGGACGCGCTCTCCGACGTCGAACTCGGGTTTTCCGATGACGACGGATTCGTGAAGGAGTGGACGTACTTCACCGACGTGGTACGCGGCGCTCGGGAACACACGCGCAACACGCTCGAAGAAGGACTCGCCGTGCAGCGACTCATCGAATCGATTTACGAGAGCGCCGAAACGGGCCGCGAAGTGCCCGTCGAGGCGATTACGCCGACGCGATAACCTCTATTTCGACGCCGATGTCTATCGGCAGGTCGGCGATTTCGACGGCGCTTCGCGCCGGAAACGGCTCACTCATGTAGTCGCCGTACATCTCGTTGATGTCCGCGTAGTCGTTCATGTCCCGTACGAAGACGGTCGCTTTGACGACGTCGTCGAGCGATGACCCCGCCGCTTCGAGAACGGCAGCGACGTTCTCCAGCGTCCGTTCGGTTTGCGTTCGGATGTCGTCGCCGACGATGTCGCCGGATTCCGGGTCGACCGGGCCTTGGCCCGAGACGTAAATCCGGTCGCCGTCCTTGATTCCCTGTGAATACGGGCCGATACTCGCCGGTGCGTTGTCGGTACTGATTTCCTCCATACCAACGGCGGAGACCCGATAGGGCATAAAAATACCGTCCCGAGCGTGCGACCGGCAGGGTCGTTAGCTGGAAGTCGGATACGATACCGAAACGGGGTCGTCCGACTCGGCGGATTCGTAGGCCGCTTCGACCACGGCGACTGCGTCCACCGCGTCGTCGGGTGATATCTCGGGCCGGCGGTCGGTTCCCACGGCGTCGACGAAATCGCGGATGAGGCCCACGTTCGGGTCGGACCCCCAGTAGACGGACGCGATACCCGTTTGGGGACCGTTATCGCGGGTGAGTTTGAACGTCTGGTCGAAACAGTCCACGTCGATACTCCCTCTCGTGCCGACTAATTCGAGCGTGGCGTCCCCCCAGAAGTCCCACTCGTCCGGGCGACTCCACGACCCATCGAGGGTGAACGCCGTCCCGTCGGTGAGTTCCATCGAGAGGACGTTCACGTCCTCCACGTCGAGCGATTCGAAGCGAGTGTCGTGCTGGGCGTACACTTCGGCGACGCGTTCGCCGGTCAGCCAGTGGACGAGGTCCACGATGTGAACGGTGTGGTCCATCGCCGCGCCGCCGCCGCTCTTCGTCGGGTCGGCGAACCAACTGCCGGGGCGCTGTCCGCGGTTCGTACCCGCGAGCAACTGTAGGGACCCGGCTCGGCCGTTCTCGACCTGCTTTTTGCCGCGTATCGCGGGTTCCGAGAATCGGAGCGGCATCGCCACGCCGATGTCGACGTTCGCATCGAGACACGCGTCCCGAATTCCGACGGCGGCGTCGACGGTCGTCGCGAGCGGCTTTTCACAGAGCACGTCGACGCCCGCCGTCGCGGCCCGTTCGACCCATTCGGAGTGAGTGGTGTTCTCCGAGCAGACGATTGCTCCGTCGACGGCATCGAGCAGTTCGTCCGTTTCGCGGAGTTCGGTACCGTGTTCTTCGGCAAACGTCACCCCGCGGTCGGCATCGTCGTCGGCGACACCGACGAATTCGACGCCGTCCGACTCGTCCGCGATAGTAGCGTATGCGGCGGTGTGAACGTGCGCCGTGGAGAGAATCCCGATTCGTACCGCGCTCATTTCGTGATCACCGCCGGAGTTCGACCGTTCATGGCTCTCACTTCGTCCTGTACTATATGAACGTTTGGCACGCCATTCCTTGACAACTGAAATATGATTTCGGAAAAGGACCCGTCTATCGGTACTGAACGCCGAACGGAAAAACCGGGAGAAACGACGCTGGAAGTAGCAACGGAGTTCGACGGAACGAAAGAGAAATCGTGCAAAAGCAGCATACCGTACCGCCGAGAGGGTGATGTAAGACACCGACACCCATGAGAACCATAGTCACGCCGCTGTTAAGCAGGGATGAACAGTTAAGTGGGTGGTATTCGTTTACATCCCATGGAAAACGACACGCCGAAAAACACCGTGAACGCGGTGCAGACGTCGCTGACGATACTCGAAGCGCTCGGGGAGTTGGACGGAGCGGGCGTCACCGAACTCGCGGAGCATATCGGTGCCACGAAGGCGACCGTTTACAATCACCTCTCGACGCTCAAGGGGAGCCGATACGTCGTCAAGGAGGACGATGACACCTACCACCTCGGACTTCGGTTCCTCGACATCGCTCACCACGCCCGAAACCGGGTTCGGATTTTCGACCTCGTCCAGCAGGAGGTCGATGCGCTCGCCGAGGAAACCGGGGAAATGGTACTCTTCACCGTCGAGGAACACGGTGTCGGAATCTGTCTCTACCGAGCCTACGGGGAGCAGGCGATTCGAACGCCGCTGTACGTCGGGCACCAGTCGGGACTCCATCACACGGCGGTCGGCAAGGCGATACTCGCCCATCTGCCAGAGGAGCGGAGGATGGAAATCCTCGACCAGCAGAATTTGGACGAAGTCACGAGCAACACGATAACGGATCGGGAGCAACTCCTCGAGGAACTGGACGGCATCCGCGAAACGGGCATCGCTACCAGTAGCGAGGAAACGATACAGGGACTGATCGGGGTCGGCGCGCCGATAATCGACCAGAACCGCGCCGTTGCGGGGGCCATCAGCATCATCGGACCACGGAGTAGGATGAAGGGGGACCGTCTACACGAAGAGTTGCCTGACCGAATACAACGAAGCGTCAACATCATTGAAATCAATATGACATCGATCTGATTGCGTCGTGTTCGCACTATTTTCCTCCTTTTCCGCCGCCGACCGCTCCTTTGAACGTTTTTCCCTCTCGTCGGTCTGTACCCGCGTGGAGCGTTCAGGTGGATGAAACGGGTTCGCGCTGTACGACGTTATTTCGAAAATTTCGTTTAGTACACATGAACGGGGGAGACAGCGTCCCGAAAAGGAATGTCACATGCGGGGGTGTAGACCGAACCAATTCCACACCTATGACAGTAGTAGTAATGTAATAGCGTTCCTTCGAACAGTGTAGTATCGTTATTCCATTCATGACGAATTACAAGGAAATCGATAGGAAACGGATGAAGACAACGGCTCGCGAGGTATAGAATGTCATACGCGACGGTGACGCAGTCGAGCGCTTCGGAATGATATTACAGTAACAGTCCTGTACTGGTAACAAACCCGTCGAGACCGTAGTGTTGCAGCGACGGACTGATCTCAATTTCCGTAGCACTACAATCATTGAACGACATCGCCGGGAGAGCTACTGAACGCTCACCCAAAGCCCCATTACACAACTGACTCTGTAACGTATAGGGACGATCGAAGCGAATCGTTCGATCGCGTCGAACCGTTCACCGGAACGTTCCCTTCGAGAACTTTAATGAGGTCTACCCACACACGTCTCATCAATAGTCATCTCGAAGTATAGTATCTTCAAATAGTAATACCGGTCGAACATGGATAACGCAGCGGGTACCGAGATTATTTTACTTCCGATTATTATGCGGCAGTAGACAAGACACCGCCACTTCCAATGTAATCGGTCGGATACCACCCTACCTTACTAATACGGCGTAATTGAGCCCCGATAAATCACATACTGCGATATATAATATAGGGGAAAGCTCACACCGAGTCGGAGGATAGGATATTTCATTCATATATGTCAAGCTTGCAGAAATCGTAGTAAACCATCAAAGTCACTATGTAATTTCTTTTACTATTAGTGGTATTGTTCCGACTAGTTTCACTATCCGATTGTGTATCTCGTGTCGTCATCTGCGACGAATCCGGTCAGCACTTACTTGAAAGACCTCTCCGTACTCGTCCTTATGAACGAAGACACGCGACGGGTGATTATCGATACCGATACGGCAGGCGACGACACGCAGGCACTTCTCCTCGCAGCGACAGGCGAGAACATCGAAGTCGAGGGCGTTACCATCTGTACCGGAAACGTCGAATTCGAGTACATGGTGGAGAACGCTAAGTACACACTGGACATGGCGGGCATTGCCGAAGACGTCACTGTCTACGAAGGCGCACGAACACCGCTCATGAAGACACACGAATACGCCGATTACGTTCACGGCGAAGGCGGACTCGGCGGCAACCTGTTCCCGGATACCGAAATCCCCTCCGGTGACCAATACGGAGCGGACTACATCGTCGAAATGGCTCGTAAGAATCCAGGGGAAATCACGCTCGCCTGTATTGCACCACTGACGAACGTCGCGCTCGCACTCCAGAAAGAGCCAAACCTGAACGAATTGCTCGATGAGGTGTGGGTAATGGGCGGGAACGTCAACTGCCTCGGCAACGTCACCCCCGCCGCGGAATTCAACTTCTGGGTCGACCCCGATGCCGCAAAGCGGGTGGTTCGTGATCTCGATATCGTTCTCTTCGATTGGGGCGTCACCGTCCGAGATACTGTATTCGACGCCGAGCTGCTGGCCGAAATCGACAATGGTCCCAACACCGAACTCGCATCGTTCTTCGCGGAGATAACCGCCCCCGTCCGCGAGTTCAACAAGGAGTCAAAGGGACGAGACATGACGACGCAACCGGACGCTGGTTTGATGGCAGCACTCATCGAACCGGATCTCATCGAATCGGCCGCGACGTACCACGTCGACGTTGACGAGCGGGAAGGCCTGACTCGTGGATACACCTTGGTGGACGAGGACGACGTCACGGACGGCCAGGCCAGAACGACCGTTATCGAGTCGTTCGACACCGCCTCGTTTCACCGGATGTTCGAGGACATGCTGTTCGAATCGACGTCGACAGCATCCCTATAACTGGATCTACTCTGCCGTCCGGCGAGAGGAAACGGTTCGAACGCGCGATGCGGAAGTGGGAAATCGATAGAGAATATTGATCTTAAGATCGATTCTAACTTTAGCTTCCACGGTCATCGAAGTAGGAGAAATCAACCTCTGGTGAATTGCGAGAGAAGAAGAGCCTCAGAGAATCTTGATCGTTTTAACGATGTCCGTAACCGGCCTGATAGAGTGATCTTAATATCAATCCTAAGATTAGAGAGCAAGTAGCACAAAGGAAACGAGCTGATTACTTCCTGATTTGGGTGATGATGTCGTCGGGTGTGAACAGTGAGATATCGGAACGTTCCTCGGCCGTAGCTTGAAGCTCATCTGAAAACCCAGATCGACAGAAGCAACAATAGTGTATCGTAGGATCACCGCCGTTTTCTGGTGTCCACTGTATCTGTGCTGCACTCCGCTCAAGATCAGCTAAATCGCCCTCATCCATCTCTCGAGACGTGTATTTGCACTCGCCAGCGACGAGTGTCCCATCACTCGCGAGACCGACGACGTCTAATTCGAACTGTCGGTGCCACCAATACCCGATTCCATGGTACGTCTTTGGAATTAATGAAGGAAGCGCGTCTTGGCATACGATCTCAAACATCGATCCCATATAGTCAGAGAGCGATGGTTCGACTAGCTGCTCGTAGGCATCGTTACCGATCTGAACGAGTTTCTCCTCTTGTCCGTAGACATAGCGAAACCAGAATCGGAACAAGGGTTCGTTCAACCGATATCGGCTTTTACGTGTTGCAGTAGGGTTTGCCGTCACAGGAATGTCCCGTTCGACCAATCGAAGACGGCGGAGTTTCGAGAGATAGGACCCAAGCGTATTCGAATCGACCCCCGCAAAGTTTGCAATTTCGTTTGCTTCTCGCTTCCCTGTGGCGATAGCTCGAAGGATTGTATAGTAGGTCTGAGGTTCCCGGAGTCCGAATTCCGTTCGGAGTAAGAACTCCGGCTCGTTGTGAAGAACGCCATGTTCAGAGAGAATATGAGACTGGATATTCTCTGCAAGCGACGCTGACTGTGTGAGCGCCCGTAGGTAATAAGGCGTCCCACCGAAAACACCCCAATATTGGATCATCGTATCAGGACCATCAGTTGGATAGAACTGCCGCGCATCGGCCAGTGAAAGCGGTGGTAGATCAATTGCGGCTGTCCGACGACCGTACAGCGGGCTTCCGCCACTGAGAACTTTGTCTTCCATAATGCTGATGGAAGAACCGACGAGGACAAGCGTCATTCCCGTCTCTTCGAGCTGCAGATCCCACACGCGTTGAATCTTCGATGGAAGCGCATCATCCGACTGAATGAGATAAGGGAATTCGTCGAGGACAACGATTGCATTCTTCCGGCCAAGAGCACGAAGCAGTGCTTCCCAATCGCGTTGGATATCAGCTACAAGTGGAAAGACCTCACTCGCCGTCTCGACGAAGTTAGTGAGCTGCGCCTCAGGTGTTTCCTCGGTTGCCTGCCAGTAGACGGCGTTATCACGATCGCCGATCGCTTCACGAACAAGTGCGCTCTTGCCGAGTCGACGGCGTCCATAAATCACGCTCAAGTCGGCAGTATCACGTTGAAACTGCGATCGTAACGTGTCTAGTTCTTTCTCTCGGTTGACGAACCGCGATGGGGCCATACGGATAGTTTGAGCCAGTAGATAATAATCGTGGCGATTATCTAAATCGTGATTTTACTAATCGTGATTTTACAAACTGTCTGGTTCAGTGTCAACTTCGGGTTCCAGATCGAGAAGGATCTCACGAAGTTCTTGGAGGACGGTTTCGGCCTCAAGCGCGGAGAGATCCAACCCACGAGCCATGAATCGCGATGTCATCCGGACAGATGTGAGCAGTCTCAACTTCCGTACGCGACTCGGTATTCGTGACCGATCAGATGAGATTCTCGAACGGCTAGTTTAATGACTACAGATTGAGAAAACTGTAGCAATGGCAGCTTCACTCGCCGAACCGGCCGTTCTCGCTGCCGCGAAGGACACACTCTACCCCGGTCTCAACAATACCTCAGTCTCACCGCTAAACGCTGGTTGCTCAGCCAAGGCGAATTACCCTCCGAGACATACGCTTTTGTGGATAGACGGCGATCAATTACTATGCAAACTCGTTCTTTGGGTACGACTGGCCACGACAGCTCCATCATGACGTTTGGTGCCATCGCGCTCAACTGGCTCGAGCAGGAGGGAGCGAACCAAATGGTCGAACTCATGCTCGATCACGATATCAACCACTTCGATGTCGCGCCGACGTACGGAGATGCAGAACTCAAATTAGGGCCAAAACTCCGCCAGCATCGTGAGGAGATATTTCTCGGCTGTAAGACACAGGAACGAGGATATGAAGGAGCGAAACGCAAACTCGAACAGTCACTCAACCGACTTGGCGTCGAGCACATCGACCTCTATCAAATACACGGTCTCGAATACGACCACGAATTGGAAACGATAACTGACGAGGGAGGCGCTCTCGAAGCGTTTCGGGAAGCCAAGGACGAAGGACTCATCGACCACATTGGATTGACGAGTCATGGGGGGCCACAACTCATCCTCGACGCCATCGAACGCATCGATGACCTCGAGACTGTGATGTTCCCGATGAACCCAGTGGTGGTAGGCAAGGATGACGACGAGTACAACTACGAAGCGGTACTCGACCGTGCAAGCGACGCGGACATTGGAACGCTCGGAATCAAAGCATTCGCAAAGGGACCATGGCCCTCGACCGACGAACTCCCTGAGAACGATCGCCCGTACGCGAACTGGTACGATCCAGTCGATACCCCTGCTGAAATCGAGAAACGATTCGACTTCGCAGCAGCACAAGGATTAACGAGTGTTATCAATCCAGGCGACCCAAAGTTGGTCGCTATGGTACTTGATGCGGCTGAGCGCTATGACGGTCTGGAGGAAGCTGCCCAGCGATCACTCATCGAGCAACTACGCCACGACCAGAGTCCCGTTCCTGAACAGCTTCACCATTGACCACTGAGAGTTCGTTGTCGACCCATCTATGGATATCCCCCTGACCGTTACGACTGCCCTCGCTGACTACTCGGTGACGGGTGCGGTCTGCCTCGAAGCCGGGGCAGGATTCGGTAACATGACGGCCGGTTTGCTCGCTGCCGGTGCCACTCGTGTTTATGCTGTCACAAATAACCCTGAACACGCGAACGCTGTTCGCGACCGGATCGATAGCGCCGAAGCTGAACGCACCGCTATCGTGGAAGCAGACCTTTGTAGCCTCCCGATTGCAACCGACTCGGTCGATTTCATCACCGCTCATGGGCTTTTCAACCTGCTCGAGCCTGCATCACTTGAACCCGTCATAGAAGAGTTGACACGGGTTGCAGCACCCGGTTGCCATCTCATAATCGACGATTACGAACCACCACCGGATAATGCCGCCGTACGTGAACTCTTTGCCTTGGAGAACGCTGCGACGGAACTAGCGACAGGTCAACCGGCGCTGACCTTCTATCCGGAGGAGATTCTTCGGCGACTGTGTATGGGATATGGATGGAACTTCGACAGCAAACGAATCCTATTGGAACCAGTTCCCTGGACCGCGAGCCACATCGAGGCTCACACAGATGCGACACTCTCTATGAGTTCACAACTACCGACCGAAGTGGGTGAATGCTTGGCTACAGAAGTCGAACGAGTTGCAACAGACATCGGTGAGGAATCAGTGGGAATGATGTATAGTGTTGCGCTGCAGTTGCTCGCTTAAATCAACCTGTAGACCCTTCGAGTCACTCGTTTCCCTGTATAGATTCCGGGTTGGCAACAAAGCTCGTACAGTATACTAGCATAGTGTAGTCTCCTAAATCCTGATGAGTGTACTGCGAACTCGACTTTTCAATTCTGACCATGGCGAACACCCAATTATTTATCCGCATTGCAGTCTACGACACAACATAGTGCACTCACCAGATTTCCAGCACTCACAGTCGGAAATCACCGACGATTATCCAGATATCAATTGTGACGCATGCCAGTCCGCTCTCGAACCTGATAGCCAGCAGGCCGTATCATTTCTCCTTTTGGATCATCTCCGCATCCCCGTTCTCAGTTGTAATGACCATCTCGAACAGTTCACTTCGATCTGTGGACTCACCTCTAACGACACAGCGACGCTCCTCCATCACCAACCCGCTGGTGGTATCTCGTGTCCTGGCTGTCGTTTCGCGTCGTATTCTGCGGCCCAATCCATAGTTCCAGTCCAAGATGGGGCGATTGTTCCCGTAGCATGTCCGGAACATCAGTCAAAGATAATTCAGCGCTTTCAGACAGGGCTTCAGACCCATCAACAGCTCACCTCCGGTCTCGGTACGACTACTGGCACCTTACCGTGAATCTAGCCTGCCCCCGAGAACAGATACGGCCGCAGTAGGCATGACCGATATTCGTCGGAAGGAAGACGGCGTGCACGAGAGGTGGTTTACGACAACCGTACTGTAGTCGAAACGAGGATCGTTTCATCACAACAGAAACCAGAACTTACAGGACGATTCCCATCACCAGTATCTCTATGACGCAAACCGTCAACGAACTCCGCAACGAAATCCGACAAGCTGTCGGAAGATACGAACGGATGGAATCGACAGCCTTCACCAAAGAAGCCCTTGCAGCACTCTGTACGTCTGTAAACTACGATATCGACACGGAAAATCTGCCCTCCAAACCCCAGATGCGGGCTGGTATCCTCTGGAAAATCGGCGAACTGGACGATGATAACCCAGAACAAACGTCAAACGCGTTTCGGAAGGCAGAACTCACAGCGATTGCAACTGCGCTGCAAGACGACGAGTGACCACGAACTTCTCCACGCCGACAACAGTGGGGTAAACGTTTCCTTCACCGGAGCGGTCACATCGAACTCGTGCTCACTGCCGGTAGTGTCTTTTGTGTTCTCTCGGATGGAAATCCGGCCCGGGAGGTTTACGTCGGGAGCATGACAGCGGGATCAAGCCCCCATGTGGGCCGGATTGAGAGATGTTGCGGGTTGGATGACAGTCGGGTAGCCGATGTGAACTGTATCTACCGCTCACGACCCTGTCGACGACTGATGTGCCTCTGACTTCACATCGACAGTGGTGGTGGTGGCTGAGTTTCCTCGAGCCGTCTCAATCAATGAACGCCCCGGAAAAAGAAATTCTGACCGATCTCTCAAAACCAAATTCCAACAGTACTTCCCTTCGGTGCCAATCGATTCTTCCGTCCTCCACTCCCCCTTGCTTGCCTGATCACGAGCAGTATACAGAAAATCTTCTTGACCGCGGTTTCTTAGGTCGAAGCCTTTCTCGAAGGACTCTCAAATCGGTGCAACGCACCGATCATCTCGCAAAACTTTCAAAACTATTTTTATCGTACCTATCCGCTACAGTAGAGATGACCGACAACACACCCAAGAACGCTACTGATTCTATCCGCTATCAAGGAAAGGCGATCGATGATCCGGCATGGATACCTGAGTTTCTCTCCGACCAGGAAACAGGTGTGCTCGGTCTCATCGATGACGACATCCCGCATCTCGTGACACAACTCTTCGTCTACGATCAAGATACGGGTGTGATTTACCTCCACGGTGCACAAGCGGGACGTGCCCACGCTCTCGTGGAGAGCGACGACCAGTCGCGCGCTTCCTTCACAACGAGTGAGAAAGGGCGGTATATCCCGGCCGACGAACCGGTGAACTTCACCGTCGAGTACTCGAGTGTGGTCGCCTACGGAACCATCGATTTGCTCGCTGATCGAGATGAGAAACGAGCGGTTCTCGAGCAGTTCATGGAGAAATTTGCACCGCAGCTGACCGAAGGCGAAGATTATGAGCGAATAGCGCGGGAGTCCGTCGATCGGACGGCCGTCTATCGTCTCGACGTCGAATCATGGAGTGGCAAAGAGGGGTGGAAAGAGCCCGATCATCCGGGAGCGTACAGTCTCGACTCTACCCGATAATCGTGACTGTTCTCCGCATATTCCCCTGTTCTCGTTGAGTCCTCAATCGCCAACGAGCGGCCGTCTACTCAACTGTGAGCGTCTCTGCAACCCAGCGAGCGGTCAATGGCGGAAATTCGGACTCACGAATTACCCGAAGAATACAAGCCGTGATGGCTCCGGGCAACAGCGAACGGTTCTCGGCCGTGCATACCAATCGTCTCCAAAACTGTTCGCTCCTCGGCTAGACAGTGCTATCAAGCGAGAATTCGGCGCTCTCAGGACCGGTGAACGGACGGGGATTTCCCGGTTGGAATCGAACTTTTCGTACGGACGTTCACCGAGCCCCACCGTGTGGAATATCGCTTGAGCGTGGGGAAGGTGTCACGCCGACCCGACGACGTTGGTTGGTTTCTCGTCAGTGAGCCACTGTTCGAGATTGGCGGCGACGATGCGAGGGCCTCCAAGAACGGCGTCACGGGTGGACCCGGCGACGTGTGGGGTGAGAACGACCCCGTCGCAGGTGAGCAGCGGATCGTCGTCGGGGAGCGGTTCCTGCTGGAATACGTCGAGTGCAGCACCGGCGATTTGGTTCGATTTGATCGCATCGACCAGTGCGTCTTCGTCCACGAGGCCGCCACGGGCAGTGTTGACGAGGAACGCCGAGTTCTGCATGGTTTCGAACTCCTCACGTCCGATGAGGCCACTCGTCTCTTTGGAGAGGCGGACGTGGAGCGTGACGGCGTCCGACCGCTCCAACAACTCCGGGAGCGTCACGGGCTCTGCGTCCACTTCGCGGATAGCGTCGTCGTCGACGTAGGGGTCGTAGGCGAGAACGTGGCTGTCGAACCCATCGAGACGGCGGGCAACACCCCGACCGATGTTTCCAAACCCGACGACACCGACCGTCGTTCGTTCCATGTCCGGCGGGAGTTTATCGGGGTCGAAAACCTGATTCCACTCTCCGTCGGTCATAGCGTCGTGATGGAAGGGAACCCCGCGGAGGCGCGAGAGCAACATCGTCATGGCGTAGTCGGCGACAGCGTTCCGGTTGCGGCCGGGTGCGTGCAGAACGGTTACATCGTTTTCGTGTGCGGCCGCGACATCGATGTTTTCGGTGCCGCCACGGGCCGCCGCGACCACCTGTAAGTCCTCGGCTGCCTCGATGAGTTCCCGCGACACCGGTGCCTTGTGGACGACCAGCACCTCGACGCCCTCACGAGCGTTTTCGAGTATATCGTCGGCGTCGAAACCGCTCGGACCGACCTCCTCCATGTCCATCGTCACGTTTCGGAACTCGGTCGGGGAGGCGGTGCCGAGCCAGTTCATCTCCTCGAAGTGGACGCCCTCCGATTCGAGGCCGCCAAGCTCCTCGTACATGTATTCGCTCGGTTGCTGTGGATCTCCACAGAGAAGACACGTCACGGAGCGACCATCACGGTTGGTATCTTCTATCATGGTTTTATTTCTACCCGTCCCTATTCAACAGTTTCCATGTCGGACGGACGTCCTCCCGAACGCGCTCGAAGGTATTCACGAGGTGACGGTAGTCGGTGACCGTTTCGGGGTCCGGTTCGTGAGTTCGGTTCACGTCGACCGCAACCGACGCCGCTTCCCGGTAATCTTCGTAGAGGTCCGCGGCGACGCCAGCACAGAGGGCCACCCCGCGCGCGCCGAGTTCGTCGCCGTCCGGAACGGAAACGGGATTGCCGTGGATATCCGCGAACATCTCCGACCACACTTCGCTTCGCGCTCCTCCACCGGTCAGTCGGAGGTCGGACACGCCCGACGAGAGGTCCGCTAATCCCGTGCACTGGGCGATAGCGACGCCCTCGTAAACCCCGCGCAGCAGTTCCTCACCGGAGTGGTCCAGCGTCAATCCGTAGAACCCGCCGCGTGCCTCCGGATAGTCGGTCGACCCGGAAAGATACGGATGAAAAATCACGCCGCCAGCCCCGACGGGAGCGTCCGCGACGGCTTCGTTGTAGACGACGTACGGATTCACGCCCCGCTCGTCGGCTTCGATGCGCCACCCGTCACCGAACTCGTCCACGAACCAGTCGACACACGCGGTTCCCGAACGAATACCGCGGTAGCGAATCCAGTTACCGAGGAATCGTCGTGGGAGACCCGTCTTTCCGCCGTCGGGGTCGTCGAGAATGGCGACGCTTTGTCCCCACGTTCCGAGAATGACGACGCCTTGCCCGGGACGAATCGCTCCGGCACCGAGTGCACACGCCCCCACGTCGTGGAGTCCCGCGGCAACCGGCGTGCCCGTCGGGAGACCTGTCGCCGCGGCAGCCGACTCCGTGACTTCGCCACAGACCGACGTGCTCTCGACGACCCTCGGGAGTGCGTCGAACGCCTCGGAGATATCGAACGTGTTGAACACCGTCGGGTCGTAGTCGCCGTCGGGTCCGTAGAAAACGCTCCCTTCCATCGTATCCGTGCCGAGACGCCCCGTCAACCGGTGCGTGATGACGTCCTTGCAGAACAGCACTGTCTCCACGTTCGAGTACACCGCCGGGCGTTCGGCCTTCAACCACGCTAGCAGACTGAACGGATCGGCCCCGAACGGCTCCCAGCCGAGTCGGTCGGTAGCCGCGGTGAGCGTGCCGTCAGTTCGCCACTCTTCGAGGCGGCTCATTGCTCGGGAGTCCGTCGACTTGATACCCACGACGGGGCTGCCGTCGGCGTCCAGCGCGTACAACCCGTGACCGTGACCGGCAACGCCTACGCCTGCAACTGACTCCGGGTCGACCGCATCGTCGCCGGTCACCGTCGCGATGGTGTCGGCGACCGCCTCCCACAACGCGTCGTGATCCTGATCGTCACGTCCGGGGGGTCCATCCCCACTCGGCGTCTCTCGCGTGGCGACGGCAATCGTCTCACCATCCGGCGTGAACGCCGCCGCCTTCGTGTTCGTGAGGCCGGTGTCCACGCCGACTAACAGGGGTTCACTCATCGTCGTGGACGTCCGCGATTCGACTCCGTCCGGCGCACCCGGTGAGTTCCGCCAGATCGACCATCACCTCGGCCAGTCGGTCGCGGATTTCGTCGGCGACCACGTGTGGGTGGAAGTACGTCTTGTCCGGCGACCACTCGCCGTCCGCGAAAAACGAGGCGCGATCCGCGGCCGTCTCCTCCGGCGGTCTGATGGCGTCCGCATGGTCGCGGTAGAAATCGGCGGCGGTTCGAGCGAACTCGTACTGGTAGCGCGTGTTTTTGTTGAACTTACAGACGCCGGCATCGAGGAACTCCGCGACCTGTTCGTCGGCGACGCCCGACGATCCGTGAACCACTAACGGGACGTCGTGGCCCGCCTCGTGGAGCGCCGTATTCACCTCGTCCGCCACGTCCGGTCGGACGTCTAAATCGCGTCCGGACGCCACACCGTGTTGCGTACCGACGGACACCGCGAGCAGGTCGACACCGGTTTGCTCGACGAACCGAACGGCGTCGTCCGGGTCCGTATAGAAGGCTTCGTTCGGACTGGTTTCGACACCGTTCTCCTCACCCGCAACTCGGCCGAGTTCGGCCTCGACCAGCATCTCCTCCGAACCGTCACGGACAGCCTCGACGGCCTCTCGGGTGTGTTCGATGTTCTCCTCGAACGGGCGGTCCGAGGCGTCGACCATCACCGAGGACGGTACGCCGGACGCAACGACGTCGTCGAGGAATGGTCGTTGGTCGGGCAAGTGAACGTGGTCGACGTTGAGAAAGACGTTGACGTTCTTCGACTCGGCGAGGTTCTCGACGTAGGACCCGAACGCACGTAGGCCAGCGGAGGCATCCCCGTCGCCGTAGAACCCGCATGCGTCACGGCTGACTTGTAACACCAGGTCGGCGTCTGCATCGAGCGCACCTCGGAGCAGTCCGACCATGATGTCGGATTGAACGACGTTGCTCGCGAAGAATCCGTACCCGTTCTCGCGAGCGGTAGCGTAGGTAGCTGCGAGTTCGTCACCGTGACAATATGGCATGTGAGAGACAGGCATGTAAGCTCGTATAGTTCTATTGGAAGCGACGGGGGCATCCGAAAGTCTAACCGAACGCAAGCAATCGAAGTTGCGGTTCCCCGCGGCGTACTAGATGGTCTCTTTACTATGAAAAGGAAGCCGTTCGCTCTCCAGGCCGCAAAATCGAACTGACACTAGTTTTCCGTTTCGTATGGCGTTATCGTTCTCAACCTTCGCCAGCATCATCGAGTTGGGTATGAAGTCGTTCCGTTGCCGATGCAATCCGTTCTAGTGCCCGGACAGCCCGCCACACCAGTGATAGTAAAAACACTGCTGTAATCAACCAGATCCCAACGAGAGGACGTCCAACGATAAGGACGCTGTACAAGAGGACAACGATCGCGATAACGTAGATACTAACGCGAAACCGTGAACGCTGACTTCGTGTCGACATATCGTACTGTTTCGTCAGACTGCATATGAATCATTCGCTGGTGTCGGGGGAAAATTATAACTCCGCTTACTTCACCGGAAACTGAAGTAGCGCTCCAACACCGCTGAAGACCTTTACGAACTGCGACCCACGTTCGGTGTCACTGGCAATCACATATCCGCCACCAGCCTGCTGTCCACTATCTCGGTCCAAAGGCCGCGAGATCGGCCCCCACAGTCGCCAGTGCGTCGGCGGGGTTCGGGTCGCTGTCGGCCAGATGCGTGTACTGGTGTTCCGGGATGCTCGACAGCGCTGCCGCGACGGCCTCGCTGTATGTCTTGACGCCCGGTTCCGTCGGGTCATCGCCGCCCCAAACGTCTCTGATGACCGTCATCGAATCGATGCGCACTTCCAGCCTGCGTGGTTCGTAGCGAACCAACAGTTCGGAGAGCCCGAGCTGGAGGGCAATGTACTCGGCGGTGTTGTTCCCCGTCCGGGAGCCGACGGGTCGGCCGAGACGGGCGAGTTGGTCTTCCGCAGCGTCCATGATGACAGCACCCGCACCCGCTGGGCCGGGATTGCCGCGTGAACTGCCGTCAACATAGAGAATGAATGTGTCGCTCGTCGACTCGGGGACAGGTGGTCGGGTGAGTCCCGACGCTAGCAGGCTTTCGAGCGCGCGACGCAACTCGGTCGAGGTGGTCGCGGGGTCGAATAGACCGCCGTAGCCGGGGACAGCGTCGTTGACGGCGTCGGTGGCGGCCGCCACCTCGTAGCCGACGCGGGCGAGTACCTCGTCGACAAGCGTGGCGAGCGGCGGGAGGTGTTCGGCCGGGAGACGGTCGTTGGTCACACTACATCACCCTTCGAACTTCGGTTCCGGACCTTCAGATCCTCGCTCCCTGATGATCCTGTTGGCTGGTCGCACCACTGCATATAGATCCTCTCGATGGTCAAGGGAGATAATTCCTTCAGGTGGCACTGGTGGCAGACCGCTTTGAATCAGTCGGTTCCTTGGGATCCTTAGCAGCCGATACAAACGGTTTGTTGAATAGTGACTGTATCTCTCATCGCTATCACGACACCACCGGAGGATTCAATAGAAACAACCGCTTCAGAAGCACACAATGGATCCAGAACCCGAGTACATTCAGGTCGGGGAAAAATAACATGCCGTGGGGAGTAAACACGGAGTTCACCGAGGAAGAGGGGCCGGAAGTAGAGATCGATGAGGATCAAGAGAAGGTCGATCGTACAGAGGAAGGATCCGAAACCACTCAAGACTTCGATATCGACGAAGCGATTTCGAATTTAGACTGAACCGGAGACTTTCCGTTGTTTTACCGGGTCGGTAGTGTCGGATAAACCCATCTCCCTAACTGCTGTTTCATCAACGACCGCATCAATCGCTCAACAATCGAACGCCCGTCGAGGAGGAGCTAAACTAGACAGTGCCATTCTCTGATGTGCCTGTAGGCCGATCAATCGTTGCGAGATTCGTCGTTCGACCACCTGTCCTCGGCCTTGACCGGAGCAACTGCACGGGCCAATTGCTCATCAGTATAGTCCTTATTTTCCAACTTCATACTCCGAAGACGCCATCGGCGACTGAGTTCCGGTTCCCCTTCAGGGCCGACACGGGCCCCATGCGTTCTAAAGAAGGCACCGCCGCGGCCACGCTTCTTTCCTTCGTACGTATGCTGGTCGAACGCGACGTCGTACTTCCCATCTATTTCGAGATCGTCCGCTGGGTGATCAAAGCGGGGTGCTCGTCCCTCTTCATACGCGGAGGCTCGTTCGGCCGATAGCTCACTAAAATAATCGTCCGCATGTGCGGCCTCGCGCGAAGAGGTCGCCCTGGCCGCCGCTAGCGCAGCGTGCACCGCACACAGCCGCCCCCGCCAGGAATCTTCCGACCAGCGCTCACGCGCCAATTCCTCGTAACGGTCTATCGTGAGTGCCACTTCGTGACCAGCCCGTAGGTCCTCGACTACGTACAGGTTGATTCGATCCCAAAAATTCCATGCGTAGCCGGACCGCACAAGCTCCCAAGCGGCCCACGCTGCCGTCTCCTCGTCAGACCGTCTGACCGCCTTTTGAAGCAAGCTGGAGACGGTATACCGGTTCACCCCGGACTTGGTCTCGTTCTCACCGCACTCATCACCGAAATCGTTCGTCGTTGCTCCCTCCCCATCGTCAGTCTCGTTTGCCGCTTCGTCGTCGGTTCGAAGGTCCCCATCCGATCCGAACGTGGCCTGTTTCTTCTCGTCCATACGGAGGTCTCAAGTCTCCCGGCTAAAATAGGTGGGCAAATCAAGCGTCGACGACAGGATGAAATACGTCAGATGATATAGAACATCACCTGAGAGGCACTGTCTAGATGAGGAAAAACAAGCGATAGCGGTACGATTGGCGAAGTTTCACCTACCGATCGTAGGTGGCTGATTCTTGCTGTCGAGATCAGCTGCACTGTGAGAAGACGGAATTTGGCTACTTCACCGAAACCCTAGTTATGATGAGACAAAATGCTTCGTTCGCTACTCCCGTTACAGGCGCTGATACGCCACTCAACAACAAAACCACTTAACTAGACAGTGCCACCTGAGATCTTGGTCTCGAATAATAGGGTACAGATCGAGAAGTGGATACCGGGGTGGTTATACTTCCGATTAGTATTTGCCGAAGAGGAATTATCAACTACGTGATTACGTAGGTAGCTAAGTCTACACAGTGGCGTTACTACGAATACACATCATTGAACTCTCGCTCACGGCGCATGAGCTCCTCAACGCCGTGCTCAAGGATTCCCCGACCCATTCCTGTCGGTCGATAGTATGTGTAGAAGCCTTGGCTGTCAGGTGTCCGTCGTTGGCGTTTGTCGATTAGGCCGACGTCAACTAATTCCTCAAGATGGTAGTGGTAGTTGTGGGATTCGACATCAACCGCTGTTTTAAGGTCCGAGGCACTCAGTTCGTCGTTGGCGACCAGCGTCCGCAGAATACGAAACCGAGTTGGATGACCGATCGCCTGTTGCATGGCGAGGTACTCTTCGAGCGTTAGTCCGCTTTCCTCTGGGAGCGGTGGCTCTGGTTGCCGCACCTTTTTCGCGGAGTGGTTATCGGTTCCGGACATTTCTGATCTCCTCTATTACACAATTGTTCTTCCAGCTACTTAGCCATTCTCGACTAGAATATTCCCAAGAACTCCGGGATTTATATAGGCTGGTATCGTTCTATTCATCGAATGCGCCAGCGGATTATCGATCACCTTCCCCGCGAAGTGGACGACTCGGACGCCCTTCCTCCTGTGCGTCGTGAGCAGTTCCTCGTGTATCTGATGGGGCCATATCGGACATTCGATGCTGCTGCACTTCTCCCGGAGGATGCGGATGGCACCACAAGTGTTCCATCGTTTGCGACGTGGGACACCGCTTCTGGTACGTACTCTGAAGACGAGGTTTTAGAGTTGCTGCAGCGAACTCGTGACTGTCTTCGAGACCGCGGCTTCAATGCCTTTCTTGCAATCGATGTGGGAATACCACTGGACGAGATGGATGCTGCGACACAGAGCATTGCCTTTGCTCGTGCTAGTAATGTCGTTGTTTTTCTTGCTCCACAAGTTGGCGACAATCTTGGAGTTGGGATTGAAATCGGCAGCGTCCTCGAAGATTTACTGCCGTTTGACGAAATGCAGGGGCCGGCGGCTACTACAACACCCTCGAAACAAACTCGACGAGTGATGGTTGCCACAGAGCCAGCGGTTCGAAGTGCAATGCTCGCGTCAGTCCATGCCCGCTGGGATGCTAGCGTTCGGACGTTCAGCGATGCCACCGAGTGTTGTCGGCTCTGTGCTCAGTTTTGTACTCATATTCAAAACGAGGAACTGTATGGGTCACTTGACCAACTATACTAGTGATTATCTTGAAAGAGTAATTTTGAGCATAGCTTCTCAGTCTTACTGACCTTGTGACTACCTCATCTTTGGCACTTTTCTCAATCGTATAGTAGTCACTTCCTCCTGTCTGATCGGTATTGCTATTAATATGGGTCAATCATAGCCAATTGCCGTGGTATAGCCTCATAACCGACCGTTCATGGTGTTTGTCTGTCATCCACCCTGACGAGTAAACGTCTCGAAGGCGTTTACTTTCCGTCGTCTGCAGTCGATTCGTCTTGTCAAATTCTGTGGTTAGTATATTATTGTAACCTACAAAATCCACATGCAAATTCGCTCCTTGTGATCCTGCTTGTGATTTTGATTTGAATTTGGCTACGCTTTATTGAAGGCGTTTAACTGCTCTTGATACCGATTTCGAATGGTGACTTCAGTTACTTGAGCGACCTCTGCCACCTCTGATTGTGTGTACGTCTCATCACACAATAATGACGCTGTATAAATTGCTGCAGCTGCGAAGCCAACGGGCGATTTTCCAGAATGAAGGCCCTGCTCCAGTGTCAGATCAAGAATCTCAATCGCTTTGTTTTCAACGGCTGAGCTCGTTCCTAACTTGGAGCAAAATCGTGGAACGAACTCTTTCGGATTCGACGGCTCGATTTCCAAGGTGAGTTCTTGTGCGATATATCGATACGTTCGACCCAACTCTTTCTCCTCGATTCGTGCAACCCGGAGCATTTCGTCGAGACTCCGTGGAATTCGGCCTTGTCGACAGGCGGCATAGAGACAACTCGTGGCGACACCTTCGATCGACCGTCCACGAAGCAAATCTTCGGATAAGGCGCGCCGATAAATCACACACGCAATTTCCCGGGTTGGGTCTGGAATGGCAAGTGCACTCGCCATGCGATCGATTTCACTCAGTGCAAACTGTAGGTTGCGCTCGCTTGCGTCTTTAGTTCGGATCCGCTGTTGCCACGTTCGAAGCCGATTGATCTGTCTTTGCTTTCGATTTGAGATTGATCGTCCATTGGCGTCCTTGTCTTTCCAATCGATCGCTGTAGTTAGACCTTTGTCATGCATCCGCTGGGTAAGTGGTGCACCGACACGGGATTTGGCGTCTTTTTGAGCTTGGTTAAATGCGCGCCATTCAGGGCCGTGATCGAGATGTGATTCCTCGAGAATCAAGCCGCAATTCTGGCAGACAAGCTCATTTTGATCAGCACTGTGTGCCAACTGTTCGGCGTCACATTCTGGGCATTGATTTTGCTGAGGCTGGGTCGATGTGTTCTTGCCTTCTTCCTCTCGGTTGCAGTGATGAGTAGTGAGTGTCATACTTCTCACTTCCGGGCATCTGATTTATATTTACTCCCCGATATGGGTGTTATTCTGGTTATCAGCTATACTGTCGTCCTCAGACACTCGATTAGACATGATCTCAAGGAAGTCATAGCCATATAATGACGGACCCAGTATGGATATTGTCGACTCAAAGAGTCATAGATACCACAGCACGGATACCCGCGACTTTAGGCGCGGGAGGAAGCGCGTCCGCTTGACTACTCTACTACCGTTCTCTGCCGGGACTGCTCCCGATTGTATATTAACCGTTATAAACATAGTCGTCATATATGATGTATGAAGGTCAGGCGAACTGTTCAAGTCAAACTTGAAGTGACCGAAAGCGACACCGACCTTCTTCACGAGACGATTCGACAGTTCCGATGGGCCGCCAACTACGTCGTTCTGAACGCTCAAAACGACGACGGCTACGTCGAAACGAGCAAAGGCAAACTCAACAGCCGCACGTACGACGACGTTCGTCGTGCAACGGAACTTCACGCGAATCTCGTTCAAGCAGCACGAAGCCGCGCGGCAGACGCGTTGAAATCCGTCGTGACGAAGTGGAAACGCGGAAAGAACGCGAGTCTTCCGCACTTCTCGTCGCCGTTCCTCGAATACGACAAGCGGAGCGCGACGTTCCACGACGACTACGCGTCGCTTTCGACTGTTGACGGTCGAATCACCGCCGACTACGTGTTGCCTGACGACGAACGCGAGACGCCCCATTCTGAGTACCTCTTTTCCGACGACTACGAGACAACCGGCGCGACGCTTCACTACCGCGAAACCACGGACGAGTTCTATCTTCATGTCAGAACAAAGGCTGACGTGGACGCTCCCGAACCACGCGAGAACGGAACGGTTCTCGGCGTGGACTTTGGAGTCGAAAACATCGCCGTCACATCGACTGGCGTGTTTTGGTCGGCATCTGAACTTGATCACTGGCACCGCGAATATGAAAAGCGTCGTGCATCGCTCCAACAGTGTGGCTCGCGTAACGCTCACGAGAATATGCAAGCGGTCGGTCTGAAAGAGACGGGCCGTTTCGAGCAACTGCTTCACCGCGTGTCGAACGAACTGGTTGAGAAGCCGACGAATGCGACTGTTCGCATATCGCCTTTGAAGACCTCACAGATATCCGCGACCGAATGCCCGGCGCGAAACGACTTCACGCATGGGCGTTCCGCCGCCTCTACGACTACACGGCGTACAAAGCCGAAGAGCGCGGTATTTCGGTTCAGCAGGTGAATTCAGCGAATACCTCGCGTCGGTGTTCGTCCTGTGGGTTCACTCACGAGAACAACCGTTCGTCGCAGGACAACTTTGAGTGCTTGAGGTGCGGCTACGCGAACCACGCAGATTACAATGCGGCGAAGAACATCGGTTACAGACTCCTTGGCAAGCAAACTGCTGGCGAAGGAGGCGCACCCGTAGGCGTGCGCTTGAACACCGGGATGATCAACGCGAACGGGGTTACAGCCGTACCACCATTGGTTAGAGCGGGAGTCCATGGTGAATGCCACGGCCTTTAGGCCGTGGTAGCTTACTCTGTGATCCGTAACTTGTCGTCGACTTCAAATAGATACCCCCGAAGTAAGAGCGTCTCAAGAAGATCTTCGACGAGGAGTGGTTCCATGTCATGTGTCTGAAGTACGCGATCGGCTTGCTCGTAGGTGAACGACTCGTTCGAATCGAAGCGAGCACGGAGATGTGACAGTGCTTCCGTTGCCAGTGGTGATAACGGTGTGTACTCGGAATCCCGAGGTGAATTCATTACCAGGAGTGCCTTTGTAGCTCAGGAAGTTAAGAATTCGCCCTAAATCCGATTATGCATTGCTGACCGCCGAGTCCAACGTCTTCCAGACAATATTGAATGATGGTGGTTCACTCCTCAAGTCGGAGAGTGTGGTTTTCCACTGTTGCAGAACATCCTCACGCTGTTCCGTCGGTAACCCGGTGCCGAGGTTGACAACAAAGTCGTCATGGTTGCATTTCGCCCCAAAGGCGGGAATGACTGTGTCGAAATCAATATCGACTGATTCGGTTTCCAAATGATAGAGGTCGTAGTAGTCTCGAGCAGAATCTCGTTGAGAAATCGCTTGAAACTTCTCCGCGAAGATCTCCTCGACACGGTATGCAAGAATCTCGACCTCCGGAACATCCTCTTGTACTCGTGAGTGTGTCGACCCGTGTCGTTCGCGCCGAATCTGTCCTCGCTGCTGTACTACTCCATGGTGTGTTCAACGGCTTTATAGGACTCATCATCACCTATGCCACGGCAGACAACGCTGTTCTTGCAGAACTGGTCAACGGTTCCGTTAGTGTGGCTGACATCGTCGCCTTCAGACTTGCTACAGTTGTAATTGCACTGACGAAGGCGTCCTCGGTTATCCAAGAAATGCTTAGCAATGAACCATCGATCTCGGCCTCCAAGCAATCGACGGTCGGGACGACAGACGCCAGTTTTCCATCGCTGAGTTGCAGAGCTATATGACTAAAAATTGACTTGAGGATTCGCCCGTTTTGAATTCAAACAAATTGCTACATCGCAGTGAATTCCTCACCGGAATCAGGGAGATACTCGATGATACTCCGGTGAGCGCCGAACTCGCTGATGACCGTTTGCAGTGCGTCTACGACGGTCGCAATATCACGATTGACCTCGTGTTCGCGATACGTGCCGCCATCTTGGCCACGGTGTTCCATCTGGGAAAGAGTAAGATTGAGAATCTCGAAATCAGAGAGGAAACTCCGCATTCGACGGGCTGTGCGGGGATCACGTCCCTGAAATTCACAGAGTTCCTTGTAACGCTGGTACACAACACGTGAGCGGGCCGGGGTTGCGTTCTCAGCGGCGAGTGTTATCAGTGCGTATAAGGTGAGTTGCTCATGTTCGGTAAGATCGCGCATGATGTCCATGCTCTGCTGGGCCTCGAGTTTCTCCTGTGCACGTTCGACGTGGTTGGTCGTAACTGCTTCTGCATTCTCCGTTCGAGCGAGATCGCCGGCTTTCCGCAGGAGCATAATTGCCCGTCGAGCATCACCACCGTCCTGTCGACCGAGCGCTGCACAGAGTGGAATCACCCCATCCTCGAGCGCGTTTTGATGGAATGCAATTTCGGCTCGCTGTTCGAGCACCTTTTGGAGTTCTTCTGTTCCGTACGGTGGGAATGAAATCTCTGTTTCACAGAGCGATGACTGCACCTTTGCATCGAGATGCTCTCGGAACGTCGAGTCGTTACTAATGCCGATAAGACCGAGCTGAATATTGTCAATGTAGCCGTTGTTATCGGCGCGGGTAATCTGATAAAGGAACGTATCGTCTGTGATATGGTCGATCTCGTCAAGGATAATCAGGACGGTTCCCGAGTGTTTGTTAAGTTCGTTCCAGAGAAGGCGATAGACTTTAGATTGTGGATGGCCGGTTTCGGCGATATGATGTTCGGGTTCCCGGAAATTGTTAACCAGGCTGATTGCGGCTTGATAACTCGTGCTGAGACCGTCACAGTTGACAGTGACGACTGAGATATCGACATCAAAGTGATCCGCGGAGTCTTCCAATTCGTTGAGCAGAAAGTTCGTCACCGCAGTCTTTCCGACCCCTGTCTTCCCGTAAATGAAAATATTGTCGGGATACTCCCCATTGATCACCGGCTGTAGAGCGGCTTCGTACTCTTCAATTTCGTTGTCTCGTCCAACGATCTCGTCAGGAACGTACTCTACTTTTAGTGTATTCCGTCGCTTGTAGAGCGTATCATCCGGTTGGAATCGAGGAGCCATTCTGGTCTCAAATTAAGTTAGCCATGTATGATAATTGTTTCCACCGACGTTTCCGCTATTTCCAGTATAACCACTAGTGGGTGTGAGTTCCAGTAATGGATTCACACCCCATCATTTCCAGTAGTGAGAACCTCACTCGCCTTAAGGAGCGAAGCTTCCTACTGACAACCTCACTGTAGAGTTCATTTCTTCTAATCGACAGTTTCCACGTTGATGAAACCGCCTCTTTGGTAGTCAATTGACGATTCTGTTACCAAGACACCCCATCATTTCCAGTAAAAATTGAGGTCACAATGCGGCTACTGACACCACCATTTCCAGTAAATGCCACGCGAACAAGTTCTCAAGGGACCGAGAGCATGAACCACCATGTTCCAGTATTTCCAGTAAATGGTTGTTTATAAGTAGAATCCACCCCACCGTTTCCACTAATTAGCCGAGAGAAGGAGATCGGCAGCAGGCGGGTAGGTGAAATTGTGTAGATACTCGGGACACCCCCTCCCCACTATTTCCAGTAAACTGTTCCAGAAGTGTCTGCCCTTCTTTGAGAAACTCTAAATGAGTGGAAAGTTTTATGGCCTTAGTCTTCTAGTTACTCCGTAGGATCGGGAAAATTCAGTTACTAGAGTATATATACTAGTGAAATTATCTACAGCAGAAATTTCTTCCGGCCTCTTCCGTGTTTTACTGGAAGCAATGGGGGGAGAGTGTTAGCCTCAAATTTCTTATTGAGTTATGTAATCGTATTAGCGGAAACGGTGGGGTCTGACGTGTGACCGACGAGCCTCTCTATTGAGTGTACCCTGGGCGTGGCATGTGGCAATCGAAACCCACATTTTTCATCGGCGATCAAGGCGGATACCCCCACTCTTGAGGTCAGTGAGAAAGCCGATACTCGATTGAGTGCCCAATCGTTACGTGTCTCGTCCCATCCTCGTTTGAAGTAATTGGACAGCCCTAAGCGTTGTCAGTCACGGACTGCCAGTCAACCACCCTCGAAGTCGGGATCGGTAACCCGTGAACGCCTGACACTCGGGATAGAGTAATCCCGTACACATTGGGTACCACGCGACGGGTCCACCGACAAGCCTCGGAATTTGTGCTCAAGCAGTTGATAAGCATTGAATCCACGAATTGGAACTTTCGTGGAAGGCGTGGTCGATTAGTACTGGGAGGCCAGCCCAGTCCAGAGCCTTCGGCACCGGTGGAGCCGTGCTAATTCAGTGTACCTCGTGTCAGCAGCATACCGACGGCGGGTACACTTCATACTACGAGTGGATAGTATTTGGTTAATGACCAGCTTAACTAACACTATCTCGCTGATGTCTCTCCTTACTGTTTTTATTTTGTATAATAGATAAACAAAAGATTCCCGTGCCTTTCTGCAAGTAAACTAGACCGAGTACTTCGAAAGCACCCTCAAGACGAGTTATTTTGAATCGAACGTTCTGCTCACTCTTTAGACCACGCTATGCGGTCGCCTGCTCGGCGAGATGTTCGACATCTTCCAGATTATCTGGAACGAGAACTAACCGAAGTCGGGGACGACCGACATCGATTGGCACCTTCTCCGTGTCTATCAGACCACGGTCCTCGAGTCGGGTTTTGACTCGCGAAAACGTCGCTTTACTTGCCACGCCTGTGTCTTCGCCCCACTTACTGATATCATAGAGGAGGAGCTCGTTGTTCGCACCAACCAACAGCGCGATAGTGACTTCATCAAGTTCATCGTCTTCACCGGGAATCCTCTCAACCGATTCGAAAACCATCATAAAGTCGTCCTCGACTTCGTCTCCGAACTCCTCGTTGAGTGTTTCTCGGACACGCGAAAGGGGTGGTGTTCGCAAATTGAATGTCTCGCCATCCTCCCAATCGCCTGAAAAGGCTGATTGGATGTTTTCCACTAGCTCTCCGTCCTCCGAATGCATCCCAATTAGCTCGTCATCCAATGATATGACCGTCACGACTTGCTCGTCACTAACCAGCAAAGAACTTCGTGCGATATTAGTCGTCATGCGAAGTTCCAGTGTGTCCTGATCGATTAAGTCTGCAATCTGGCTTGCAAGGATGAAATCCTCCGTCGACGATTTCAATACATCGGGTGTTGCAAGCACCTGCAGGGTAGGAAGAGCATCATCGACGGATGCTGCTGTCACTATAATCGTTCGAAACACGGCCGGTGCTGGGTTGACGATGAGAATGGAGTCTGCGTCTTCGAAGAGCGCGTGAATAGTTTCGTCGAGTTCTTGATCGAACACAGCAGCTTGTGTGGACATATAGAATTCGACTATTTGCACTTCCTTTGTTCTATTTACATTGCTAATTGTAGGTAAGAGCTAAAATTAGAGGATGGCTCAGACTATCGTGATAAGTTGGTCTTGAAAGACTTTTTCATAATAGTCTAATTTGTTTTGGATGTCGTGAATACTTGCTGGATGTTGCTTATAGAATTGCAGGCGAGAATACCACGCTTTTGAGGGTGTGGATGAATCCATCTTTGGTCACTTTCACTGTACAGTAACGTCTTAGGTGCTTTCCTCGTGTATCTGTATCCGTCCATCCGATGATACCTCATCGGGTTCTGACAGTCCGTAAACTGGCAGTTGACTCGGTGTTTGACGCATCAAAAACGTAATCCCTCGGACACGCTGACCGACACAAAATACCCAAGTATCTCCGAGTCCCGTCCGGGAAACCGACGAGATAGGAGTAACGGTACGGTGGCAGTGCCAGCACCTCGTCGGTGTGCGAACCGTAAACATCCCAACAAACCACCCCGTGATGGGTGTGGGAGGTCCGCGTCTTTAGCTGCGGAAGGATGTCAACCAAAAGGCAATCAGTATCGAATGTGTCGCCGTTTGGCACTGTCTAGTTAGGCCAGTTTAAGAAGCGAGCAGTTCCGTGGTTTTGGTGTCTATGCTCAACCAAGAACTGCTC